>JBJMGV010000084.1:0-35397 GCA_045807725.1 Blastocatellia bacterium
CATTAAAACGTAGTACACAAGCAATTCCTACCTGTTCATCTTATAGTTCACAATCTGTGCGAACGATTCGGCTTCAAGACTCGCCCCGCCGACCAGTGCGCCGTCAATCTCCGATTCGCTCATCAGCGCCGCCGCGTTATCCGGCTTGACGCTGCCGCCGTAGAGAATACGCATCCCCGCCGCAACGTTGTCGCCGAAGATATCACGGATTCGAGATCGGATGAAGGCGTGCATCAACTGGGCTAAGTGCGGCGTCGCCGTCCGCCCTGTGCCGATTGCCCACACAGGCTCGTAAGCAATGATGATACGAGAGCCATCTGTGACTGTCAAGTTATGCATCCCGCCAGCCAGTTGCTTGGCGACAACGCTCTCGGCGCGGCCCGCGTCGCGCTCTTCAAGCCGCTCGCCAACGCAGACAATCGGCAATAGTCCTGCGCCAAGCGCGGCAGTGAGCTTGCGGTTGACGGATGCTTCGGTCTCGCCATAATACTGGCGGCGTTCGGAATGGCCGATGATCGTGTAACGCGCTCCCGCGTCCTTAATCAGCGTCGCCGATACTTCGCCGGTGAACGCGCCCGGTCCCGTCTCTGCGGCCACGTCTTGCGCGGCGACTTCGACGTTCGACCCGTCGAGGCGGTCGGCCAGCGCCTTGAGCGCCGTGTAAGGCGGGGCCAGCACAATGTCGCAATGGGTCGCGGCGACGACCAGCGGCTTGAACGATTGCGCGAAGGCGAGCGCTTCGGCAATCGTCTTGTACATCTTCCAGTTTCCGGCGATCAGCGGTCTTCTCATTATCCGTCCAGTCTAGAGATCAGGGCTTCGGCGTTTGTGGCGGTGCAGGCTTTGCGGTACGCGCGGCGGCGATAACGAGCGTCTTCCCCTGTGGGGGTTTTCGTACCGTCACCTGTGCCTCATCGTTCACGCCTTTCTTCATTCGCCACTCAGAGTATTCGGGATCGATCTGCCGTTGCGTTACGTCCCAGCCATTGCTCTTGACGACCTTGTCATAGAAAGCCGCGATCTTGTCCATTGAGTCGCCCGTCTGCATGGCGACAGAAAAGGTGTCGGTGTCCTCACGCGGGCCATACTGGATGCTGACAATGGCAGCGCCCGGATAATTCGGTAAGTCTTTGGGCGATCCCTTCGCCGCATCCATGAAGGCCGGCATTCTGAAGGCCGGCAATTGTGCGGCTCCCATCGGCGCAGCCTGTCCCGTCGGCGCGGGCGGAGCGTTATTGTTGCCGGACGGCGGCGTCGCCATCGTACCATCCGGTGTTTGATTGACCGAAGGCGCGGGCTGATTGGTGTTGATGTCTCGATACGCCGGCTGGCGCGGGCCACAGGCCGCCGCGCTCAAGGCTACTGCTAGCGCCACGCAAATAAGCGAGAGCTTCATTCACATCCTTCCCATCGGTTCAACGCCGATTGCGGGTGATCATTTATCGGTGAGCGCGGCAACGCCCGGCAATACGTCGCCGGCCAGGAATTCGAGCGACGCGCCGCCGCCCGTCGAGACGTGTGTGATCCGATCAGCCACGCCAGCCTCTGTAATCGCCGCCACAGAATCGCCGCCGCCGACAATCGTGATCGCCTCCGCCGAAGCGACCGCTTGAGCGATGGCGCGCGTGCCTTGATCAAATGGCGGGCGCTCGAACATTCCCATCGGCCCATTCCAAACAATCGTCTTCGCTGTGGCGATTCGATCCGAAAAATCCTGCGCGGCTTGCAATCCGATGTCGAGGCCCGCTTCTTCGGGTTTGATCTCGTTGACCGAGCAAGCGCGCGGCGCAGTGGTCGGATCAGCATCCCACGCGGCTTTGTCAACGACCAGATTATCTGCCGGCAACAGGAACTCAACTCTGCTATCGCTCGCCCGCCGGAGCAGTTCGCGCGCAAGGTCGAGCTTATCGTCTTCGACCAGTGAGCGGCCTGTCTCGACGCCCTGTGATTTAAGGAATGTGTAAGCCATCGCGCCGCCGATCAAGATCGCGTCCGCCGTCTTCAACAGGTTTTCAATGACGGCGATCTTATCAGAAACTTTCGCGCCGCCGAGGATCACCACGAACGGGCGGTCGGGGTTTTCGAGCGCCTTGCCGAGATACTTTAATTCCTTTTCCATCAGGAATCCTGCGGCAGATTTCTCGACGTGGTGCGTGATGCCTTCGGTCGAAGCGTGTGCGCGGTGGGCTGTGCCGAACGCATCGTTGACATAAACATCAGCCAGGCTGGCGAGCGCGGCGGCATACGCCGGGTCATTCTTCTCTTCTTCAGCGTGGAAGCGCACGTTTTCGAGCATCACCGCCTCGCCGGGCGCAAGCGCATCAATCATCGCGCGCACCTCTTCGCCGACCGAATCAGGCGCGAGCTTCACGTCTTTGCCGAGCAGCTCCGAAAGCCGGCGGGCGGCGGGCGCGAGCGAGTACTTCGGATTCACCTGCCCCTTTGGGCGACCGAGGTGTGAAGCGAGAATCAACCGCGCGCCATTTTCAAGCGCGTACTGAATGCTCGGCAAGGCGGCGCGGATTCGCGTGTCGTCGGTGATGTTGCGAGTCTCGTCCAGCGGCACGTTGAAGTCTACGCGCATAAAGACGCGCTTGCCGCTCAAATCCAGATCCGTGATGGACAATTTCGGCATAGGTATCCTCCGACTCAGAGACAAAGAGACGCAGAAGGGCGTGGGTTCGCCAACGCATCCTTATGGCATGCATTGCCAGATCACCGCGTCGCCGCGTCGCCCTTTCTCCGCGTCTCCTACAGTCCCTTCTCCGCGAGGAAGCGAATCAGATCGACGACGCGACACGAATAGCCCCACTCGTTGTCGTACCAAGACAGCAGCTTCACCATATTGCCGTCGAGCACGCTCGTGTAAGGCGCGTCGAGAATGCTGGAGTTGGAATTCTTGCGGAAGTCAACCGAGACGAGAGGCTCATCAGAATATTGCAGGATGCCACGCAGCGGCCCTTCGGCGGCTTGCTTCATCAACTCGTTGATCTCCTCTTTGCTCGTGGGCTTCTCGACTTCGGCGACGAGGTCCACGACCGAAACGTTCGGCGTCGGCACGCGCAGGGAGATGCCGTCGAGCTTGCCCTTGAGATCGGGCATCACCAGGCCGATGGCTTTGGCCGCGCCGGTCGAGGTCGGGATGATCGAGAGCGCTGCCGCACGGGCGCGGCGCAGGTCTTTGTGGGGCAGGTCGAGCAGTTGCTGGTCGTTGGTGTAAGAATGCACCGTCGTCATCAGGCCGCGCCGAATCGTGAAGTTGTCGTGCAGCACCTTGGCCACCGGCGCGAGGCAGTTCGTCGTGCAGGAGGCGTTCGAGATGATGTGATGCTCTCTAGGATCGTACTTGTCCTGATTGACGCCGAGCACGATGGTGACGTCTTCGTTCTTGGCGGGGGCCGAGATGATGACCTTCTTCACCGTATCGCGCAGATGTTGCGCGGCGTCGTCGCGCTTGGTGAAGCGGCCTGTGGATTCGATGACGACTTCAGCGCCGACCGACGCCCAATCAATCTTCGCCGGCTCGCGTTCGGAGAAGACGCGGAACTCGTCGTCGCCGACGCGGATGCTGTTGTCGGTGGCGTGGATGTCTGCGTCGAGGTTGCCGAGCACCGAATCGTACTTCAGCAGGTGCGCCAGCGTCCTGGTGTCGGTGATGTCGTTGACCGCGACAAAGTCGAAGTCCTTGTTTCCCATCGCGGCGCGCAAGACATTGCGCCCGATTCGCCCGAACCCATTAATACCAACTTTGATTGCCATCTTTATCAATCTCCTTATGATGTGTGCTCGCCACCTACATGGCTTCCGGTGCTGCCTCTAAAGCAACAGACAAGGCTATCTAACGCGCTTTTGCTTGTCAAGAAAGAGCCGCGAAACGCCAGCGTTTCGGCGACAATCACCGCCGCCCACTTCAGCTATAGCAAACGCTTGACAACTCCCGGCCACATTCCTACGCTCACATCTGCAATGCGCGAAGAACCAACCATCGAGAAAATCAATATCGCCGATAAGCTGACGCGCTTCACTGATACCTGGAGTCCGAAAGTCGTCGGCGAGATCAATGACGCTTACGTTAAGCTCGTCAAGCTCAAAGGCGAATTCGTCTGGCATCATCACGACCACGAGGACGAAATGTTCCTGGTCGTCAAAGGCCACTTGTTGATGCGCCTGCGCGACCGCGACCTTCACCTCGACGAAGGCGAGTTCGTTATCATCCCGCGCGGCGTCGAGCACCTGCCCATCGCCGAAAACGAATGTCACGTCCTGCTGCTCGAACCAAAGACGACGCTCAACACCGGCAACGTCAGCAACGACCGCACCGTCGCCGACCTTGAACATATTTAAGCGATGAACTCGTTTAACCCGCCGCACGCCTTCGAGGCCGGAAGCGCGCCGTCAAGCACGCACGCGACGGCCTGGCCGTACGCGCCGCGTCGCGGCCTGAGCATTCCGAGCATCACAGTGCTGGACGCAGCGGGGAATGTCATCGAAGACCAGCAGCGCCGTCTGCTTCGCCACCTCGCGCAGAACGGGCAGGGCGCGGACATTATCTTCGGCGTCGGCACGACCGGCGAATGGAACCGTTTGACGAACCGCGAGCGCCAGCGGCTAATCCATATTCACAGCGATGAGATTGCTCGCATCAACGCGGAGATTGGCGAACAGAACAAGCCGGCGATGGAAGCGTGGGCCGGCGTCACTGCGCCGACTCGCGCTGAGACGCTGGCCAATCTCGAATGCGCGCTCGACGCCCGCGCCGATGCCGCCGTCATTGCGCCGCTGTCGATTGCCGATGTGAGCGACATCGTTGAATTCTTTCAGCGCGATGTCAGCGACCTCTTTGATTGCGCCGGGCGATGGTTGCCGATCTTCCTCTATGACAACGCGGACATCGCGGCGAACCCACGCGCGGCGCATCTGCGCACGCGCGACGTGAAGCGTTTAAGCCGACTGCCTTTCATTTTCGGCGTCAAAGTATCGGCCTCGCGCCGCGTGCTCGGCAACTACACAAAAGGCGCAGGCCACTTCAAAGACAAAGGCGAATTCGGCATCTACGTTGGCAATGCGATGTTGATGTTTGAGGTGTTCAGGATGGACGATGGCCTCGTCGGGCGCGTGCGTGAATACTGGAATCGATACCTGCTGCACAACGAGTTGCCGGTCGGTGTCGTCTCAGGCCCGGCCAATTGCTTACCGCGCGAGTGGCAGCGCGCCTGGCGTGCCTGTTATGCCGCCGATGATCGTTTGATGAAGATCTATCGGCGGGCCTTCGTAGATTTCGAGCGCGCCTGTCAATTCGCCGAAAGCGGCAAGTCAACCTCTCGTATGATTGCCTGTCTCAAACATGCGCTGAAGCTCGACGGCGTAATTGAAAGCGACGAGGTTGCCATCGGAACACCCGTTTTGACTGCCGAGCAGAAGAAGGATTTCGCTTCTCTCTATCAGAGAATCAAGGCGAATTTGCGAGGCGAGACTGACCAGATTTGGCTGACGCGGGCAGAGTGAAGCAGGCGTGAAGGCAAGCGCGCAGCGAAAAAAAGAGAGGAAGGTCGGCAAGGCCCCTGGGTAAGTGATCCTTGCCGACTTTCCTCTCAAGCCGCTAAAGGAGAAATTAAATCAATAATGGCCGGCTGTGCCCGTGCGGCTCAGGCGCAATGTCCGCGAAACAATGGCGGCGATTTGATCTGCATAGCGACGCCCTGTTTCGCACGACAGGCAGTAGTGGCCAACTTCAAGGCAAGGAGAATCGCCCGGCCCCTGGATAACGCCTGTGCCGTGGCAACGCATGCATGAATAGGATTCTCCGCTTGCTTCCACTTATCTGCCTTTGCAATCAAATTAGAATAGCTCACACGAAATTAATCGCTCTTTTTGCCTCGATTGCTCTTTATGCTATTGAGGCTTTCCACGGAGTGTGATAAAAGAGCAGGTGCGTCGTTTTCACTCGCATAATATTTTAAGCGAATCTAAACGGCACATCGTAAGTTAAGTGTCAAAAAGCGATTAATTTCAATATCTTGAACCGAGGCGATATTAGCCTAGCGGGCTGAAGATGTCAAATAAAATATTGAGCAGTGGCTCAGTATTTTAAGCAGTGGAGGTGAGTGATGAAACGAGTCGGCAAAGAGACACTGGCCGATTATGTACGGCGGGTGATGAAGCAGAAGCAGTTGAAGCTGCGCGAGGTTGAACGGCGGTCGGGCGGCGATATTACCAACGGCTATATCAGCGGCATCATCAATGGCCAGATCAGCAATATCAGCGTGAGCAAGCTTCAGGCTCTGGCGAAAGGCCTTGAGGTAGATGTCCACGAACTCTTCTCGGCGGCGGTGGGCGAAACCGCGCAAGAGACAGACGCGGCTTCCGCTTACCCGCATTCCGACCTGCACTGGATATTGGGCGTTATGCGGGACGCCGCAATGAATCCCACCATTATGAAGATGCTTCAGGAACTGGTGGAGATGACACAGAGAGAGCGCGAGATGGTGGCTAAAGTGAGCGATGCCATTTTGAAGAGCCGAACATCGGCGCGCCGCTCGTCGGGTCGCAAGCGCGCTTAGCGCTGCGCTTCCTATCCAGAGGCTATCCGCGTGCCTGACGGGATGGCCGGCGCAACGAATCTTTTCAACTCTTCTTCGATCTCTTCTTGCCTGGGCGCAACAGGTCGCGCGGGATCACCTTGGTGAGCTTTCGTATATAGGTTGGGGTGACGCCGAGAATTGAGGCGGCGTCGCGTGCATTGCCGCGCGCTTTGTAGAGCGCCCGCGCCCACAGCCACTTGAGCAGGGCGATCTTGGCGTCGGCCAGCAGCGGAATCTGCGCGTCGGAAAGGATGAAGAAGCGCTCCTGGTCCAAGGCATTGATGCGCCGCCGCGCCGCTTGCATCTCGCGCCGCAACTCCGGCAGCGGGCGGTTGCCGATTGCCGATTCGACTTCGCTGAGCAGGTTGCAAGCCTCAACCGGGTCGGTCAGGCAGAGCGACTGCGATAACAGGGCTTTGATTTCGACTTCAAGCAGCGACGCCTGCAACTTCTGCGCAATGTCGAGCGCCTCCCACAGCATCGCCGCCGCCTCATCATCGCGTTCCAGCGCGATTAACAACCGCCCGTAGGTGCGGCGAATCTCCGCCTTCTGCGATTGGCTGTTGGCCTGCTCGGCAATCTCCCAGGCCGTCGCCAGCAAGCGCAGCGCCTCATCAAATTCACGCCGCGCCATATGAATGCGGGCTTTGATCTCGTAGGTTGAAGCGATCTGTGTGCTGCGCGCCAGCGCTCCTTTTTCAAGCGCGCGGTCGGCGCACGTGCCGGCTCGGTCCAGCTCTTTCATCTGTACCAGCGTAGCGGCGATGTTATTCATCACCAGATACGTATACTGGTCGTGGCGTATCTGCTCGAAAGTATCGTGCGCGTATTCCAGATATCGCAGCGCCGTCTCGTGCTCGCCCAGCACGTTCAGCGCCAGCGCCACATTCACTCGCGCCACGGCGAGATTGTATTCATCATGACTTTTCAGCAGGATGCGGATGCCGCGCTCAAGAATGGTGCGCGCCTCTTCGGTCTTGCCGATGCGATGCAGCACAGCGCCCAGGCAAAGGTAGCCCAATCCCATGCGATAAGAGCGCGCCTGCGCCGCGTAAACCGCTATGGCTTCCTTGAAGCATTCGACCGCCTCGCCCCACCGTTCAAGCGACCAGAGCGCCTGACCCTCGAGCTGCAACGCTTCGCCCATCGTAAAGTCATCGTCGCGGGCGCTGGCGATGACTTTCGCCGATTGCGCCAACCTCAACGCCTCGCTCGGCTCGTGGCGGCGATAGCGGTAAGTAGCCGTCATCAACATCACGCGCGCGGCCAGCCCCAGCGGCACGCGGTCAATGTCTTCGAGGTAAGGAGCAAGCGCCGCTTCCATCTCATCAACCCGGCCCCCACGCCCGCAGAGTTCGGCCACCAGCAGGCGCATACGTATCGCCTCGGCGTCGAACTCGCTCAGCGACTGCCAACCGGCAGGCGTCAGCGCGGCGATGCGCTCATAATCGCCTGTCTCCCTGAGCGATTCTAACAACGCCAAGTCAACCACGTTTTGCTGCATAGGCGTCCTTTCTTGGATGGGGAACCTTGGGCTGGTCGCATTGTCAGCCACGCCGCATAACCTGTCAAGCGCAAACTGCCGCGCTTATCGCGCCGTTGCGCGCGCATTGCGCGACGTGCAAAGAGTAAGCCAGCTTACAACCAGTGAGAGCGCCAACGCCGCCAGGGCAGTCACACTGATCCAACGAGCGAATCGGCGCGGCGCGGTCTCTGTGAACAACAGAGTCAAACGGTGATTGCCCGGTGGAATGGCGATCAGCATGGTCTTGAGGGATGGATTTGTTTCGATAACAGCGGGCGAGTCATCTGTCATTGCTATCCAGCCGGGGTACATTAACGTGTAGACGTGCAGCGGGCCGCCTGTTGCCGAAGTGGTTTCGATTACACGCCGCTCAGGATGCCATTCGACAAGTCGGGCCGAATCACCGGACGAAGCATTGATGAATTCACAGCTCTTGCCGCGCGGCAGATCATACACGCCTGGCGTTCCCAAAGGCGTGAAATCCTGCTCAAAGTTCTCCGCAGGGGCGACAAAACCATTATGCAGGTTCGACGCTCGCGCTGCCGCGATAATGCCGAAAGTCACGGTTAGGATGAGCAACAACGCCGTAACGACCGGCTTCGCTCGATAAACACTAGAGCCGCTGCCGGGGCGATGGCGCATTGGTTTGAACGTCTGAAACCAGCAATCAGTCGCCGCAGCGGCGAGCATCGCCACGGCCAGCGTCGAGACGGCCAGCCATCGCCATACGAATGCGACCGCTGCCATTCCCGGCATCGCGTCGATCACTGGCCTGATTATCGGCAACAGCGCGACCAGCGACAACGCGGTGACTAATTCCCAGGCGGCAAGGTGTCTACGCCGGTTGATGGTTGCCTCGTTTTCTCCATCATCGTTTTCTCCATCATCGCTCTGTCCGCGCGCCATCCAGCCGAACGCAACGCTCAGCAGTGCAAAGCTCACGGCGATAGCGCCGATCAATTTTTCAAAGCGATTGCCGGTCAGCAGTTCGTTTATGAAACCGATGCGCTGATGAAAGAGGTCGGTCACGCTTTGATTGACCAGCGATTTTTCTAAGACCGCCGGCAGCGCATAAAAAGCCGCGAGCGCTCCGCCCATAATAAGCACGGCCATACCATTGATGAGCAGAGGCCGACGCTTTGAGCGCGCGGCGTAGAAGATCACGAATGCCATATAGGCAAGGGCGAACAGATACGCAGTCGGCGGATGCGTCAGGACAAGCAGCGCCATCGCCACTGCCCCACCGGCTAAGGCTGCCGGGTTGAAGCCGCGCGTGAGCTTGATGAATGCCCACATCACGAGAGGCATCCACATAAACGCGAGCAGCTCGGCGAACGCGCCGCGATGGTAAAGGTCGATCAGATGATAAGGCGACAGCACGTAGAGCAACGCCGCGACGGCGCTCGCGCCGCGCGACCACAGCGCCCGCGCGCTCACATACATTGCGATGCCTGAGCCGACAGCGGCAAGCGCAACAACCAGTTCGAGCGCGGCAACCCAGTCACCTGTTAGGGCGTGCGCCGCCGACAGCGCGTAATACAACAGCGGCGCGTAAAAGAGCGTCGTCGCCGCGCCATAGCCGCCATTCATTCCGCCGAGCCAGCGCGGCAGATAGACGCCGGAACGCAAGGTTTCGTCAAAGGCGAGCATACGCGGCCAGTGAATGACCATGTCACCGGCTTCGGGCAATTGCCCGTTTGCCGCATAGAAGAAGGGCAGCGCCGACGCCAGCGCGACTGCCGCAATCAAGCCGAGCAGAATGGCATCGGCTCGATTAAACGGTAGCGAATCGGGCTGGCTTCGCATCAACGCTTCCCTTGCGCGCGTAACGGCAAAGCGACAATCGCCGCGCTACACACGGCTATGAAGATCAGCGAGGCCAGCGTTAAAAGATTGCTGACGCGACGCACGGGCGTTGCCCCATAGTCGAGGCGAACTTCATGCGTGCCGGCTTGAAGGGGAACGGCGATGTCGCCGAGGCTGACTGCTTCAATGACTTCGACAGGCTCGCCATTACTGGAGGGAGACCAGCCGGGCAAGTCCATTCGGCGGATGACGGCCTCTTCGCCGCTTGCTGTGCGTACGCGCATTGCCTGGCTGGTTTCAATAGCCGCAGGCTTTCCATCAACCTTGACCTCCCAACCCGGAAAGGCAAAGGCGCGCAACAAGAGACGGTCATTGCCAGTCATCTCAACGCGAACGGCGCGGTGTTGCGGCGACCATCGTTCGACCTCGACGCTGCCGTTGCCGTGTTCCAATTCAGCCGGCGCGACGCGAGGCAATCGAAAGATGTCTTGATAAGCGGTGCGCGGCAACAGAGCAAAGTTGAACGGTTCGGCTTCAGGCGTAAAGGGCGTGCCGTTTGAATAAGGCTTGACGACTTCTTCAAGGCTGAACCACGCGCAGCCTGCAACAATCCACAGCGCGACGGCGAAGGCCAGCCCGGCTTCGTACCAGCGCCGCGACTTTCGCATACGCGCGACGACTTCGGCGCAGGCCCCGGCGAGCAGCGCAACCACAAGCGTCATTATGCCGAGCATACGCCACGTGAAAACGCCGACCTCTATCTTCGGGATATGTCGGCCAATCGGATAAGAGAACCGCGTCATAAAGAACAACGCGAATGTGCCGAGCGCCAGCCACATCATCACCTGCTCTTTAAGCAACGACCGGCGGCGCATCACGCGCGGCTTCATCACCAACAGAGCGACGATAGCAACGACCATCAGAATCGCGTTGAGTATCCACAGCCGATCAATCAGGTCTAGATAGTAGTTTTGTTTCCCGGCGTAAACGCCCAGCCGTGCGAGGACGTAGCTGTCGTGATACGGATAATCTTGCGCGACGTTGTCACTGTTGATGAGCGGCTGCTCGACAACAGCAGGGATAATGTAAGCCGCCGCCACCGCGAATCCCAGTCCTAAGCCCACCGCCACCTTCACCAGCCCCTGCCACTCTTGCCGCACCAGCGCCAGCACCGCCATCCCCACCATAAATCCCAGGCCGAACTGATACGCTGTCGGCGGGTGGCTCCAGATGAACAACCCATAGCTCATCCCCAGCGCCACCACCCATCCCACCTCATCACTCAATTCCCATAGGTAAGAACGTCGCGCCGCTCGCGCCCCTCCCTCTCCCTCGGCCTTTGCCTCTTCACCTTTTACGCTTGCCTTCTTCAGCAGCCGCTCGCCGGCCATCAGCATCAGCGGCATCCACACGAACCCCAGCAACTCGGCGAGCGCGCCGCGCTGATACTGATCCAGCAGGTGATACGGCCCCAGCACATACACCGCCATCGCCACCACCGCCGCGCCTCGGCTCATCAGCCGCCGCGCATAGACGTACAGCGCCATAGCCGATGCCAGCATCATCAGCCACTGCGCCGCTAGCAATGCCCGCGTCCAGTCTCGTGTGATGGCGTAGCCGAGCGCTGTCAGGTAGTAGATGCCCGGCGGGTAGTAGCTCGTCGTCGGTGCGCCGAAGCCGCGATTGGTGTCGGCTTCCCAGCGTGGGTAGACCTCGCCGCTGCTCAGCCCTTCTTCAAACGACCGCATCTGGTTGTAATGCGCGTGCATATCGTGAGTGCCCGGCATACGCAGCGACCAGCGCGACTGGCCCGGCAGCGGGTTGGCGATGAAGAAGTAAGGAATCACCGCAATGGCGGATAACAATATGCAAGCGCCCCACACCCACAGGTGACGTAGCGCCCCGCCGCGTCGCCTCTTCGTCTCTGGTTTTGCGTTTGTAGTTTCGACCATCAACTTTTCACGGCGTCGCGCCGATTGGTTTTCGCCTGAACAGGAGCGACATCGCGGCCATCACGATGACCAGCGCGAAGGTAACGAGAGTTACGCGCTCGGCATTACGTCGCACCGGCGTATCGAGAAAATCAACTTGCACATCATGAACGCCGGCTTCCAGATTGATCTGGATGTCGCCGAGGTCTTCGCCCGTGATGATCTCTGCGGGCTTGCCGTCTACGGTTGCTGTCCAGCCGGGAAAGTTGAAGGCGCGAATCCATAATTGATCGCGCTCGCTCAACTCGACGCGAACGGCGCGGTGTTCAGGCTTCCACGCTTCGATGACGACCGTGCCATTCTCTTCGGCAAGCTCGGCGGGCGGCACGTCGTCGGGCATCTCTTCAGGATCACCCGGCGCGGTCGCAGGCAGCGTCGCATTATTCAAATGCTCCTGCTCCGGCACAAAGACTGGCGCTTGTTTCATCGGCAGGCAGACCGACAACAGGCTGAAGGCGGCGCTGCCGATCAAGACGAAGAGGCTCAAGCCGGCGAAGGCCGCCATCATTTTTCTCTGTTGTCGCCGCCGCGCGACGGATGCGGCTTGCCAGCACGCGCCGGCCAGCAGCGCCGCCACCAGCGCAGTCATCTCAAGCATACGCCATGTGAATATGCCGATCTCGATCTTTGGTATATGCTGGCCAATCGGCCTTGAGATTTTATGCATCATAAAACTCACGAACAGGCCGACAGCCACCCACATTAAAACGGATTGCTTGAGCGCCGCGCTCACTGCGCCGTCGCGTTCAAAGAAAGCAAAGAGGCGACGAAGACCTCGCGCCTCTCCCGTCACTGGCTGCGCTTGTGAATCTTTGCCAGCCCACAGCAATGCCGCGCCGCAAAGGACAATTGATGCGAGTCCGAGCGCCCACAGCGCGTTGATGCGGTGGTAAAAGTCCACGAAGCTCTGCGCGTTGAAGATGTCGTGAACGAAGACATAGGTGTTGTGATAAGGCCACGAGGTGAGGATGTAATCCTTATGAATCAAGTCCTGCTCGACGACGGCAGGGATAATGTAAGCCGCCGCTAACGCCACTCCGAGCAGAACGCCCAGCCCAATTTTCACCAGCCCTTGCCACTCTTGCCGCACCAGCCCCAGCGCCGCCATCCCCACCATAAATCCCAGGCTGAACTGATACGCTGTCGGCGGGTGGCTCCAGATGAACAACCCGTAGCTCAATCCCAGCACCACCACCCATCGCCCCTCATCTCTCCATTCCCTTAGGTAAGAACGTCGCGCCGCTCTCGCCCTTCCCTCTCCCTCGGCCTTTGCCTCTTCACCTTTTACGCTTGTCTTCTTCAGCAGCCGCTCGCCGGCCATCAGCATCAGCGGCATCCACACGAACCCCAGCAACTCGGCGAGCGCGCCGCGCTGATACTGATCCAGCAGGTGATACGGCCCCAGCACATACACCGCCATCGCCACCACCGCCGCGCCTCGGCTCATCAGCCGCCGCGCATAGACGTACAGCGCCATAGCCGATGCCAGCATCATCAGCCACTGCGCCGCTAGCAACGCCCGCGTCCAGTCTCGTGTGATGAGGTAGCCGAGCGCCGTCAGGTAGTAGACGCCCGGCGGATAGTAGCTCGTCGTCGGTGCGCCGAAGCCGCGATTGGTGTCGGCTTCCCAGCGCGGGTAGACCTCGCCGCTGCTCAGCCCTTCTTCAAACGACCGCATCTGATCGTAGTGGAGAAACATGTCGTGTGTTGTCGGCATCCTCAGCCCCGACGCCGTGCCCGATTCGTTCTGCCCCATGAAGAAGAAAGGCACGACCGCAATCGCCGACAAGGCGAAGGCCAGTAAGCCCACCACAAACGCCGCGAGCCAACGTTTGCTTCTATTCTGTTGATCGAGTGATATAAGCGATTCGCTATGCGCTTCGATCATTGCGAGAGGCTCCGAAGACTCGGCCACTGATTCTCCCTGTCAATTGTCTTAGTGAATGGTGGAATGCTAACACAGCGTTTGAATCGCGCGAAACCAACGTTCAATCACCGTCGGCTCGCCCGCCTGGATTCGCACGTAATCATTTCTTGCCGCTTTCATTAAGCCACTCGATTTGCGCTGACTATTGCCGGCGTGTAGAAATGAAGGGGGACGACACTATTGAGGGAGTGACAACATGACCGCTGTCGATACCGGACAAACACAGCCGCTTAGCGATGAAGAAGTGCGCCAAATGACGGCCTACTGGCACGCCGCGAACTACCTGTCGGTCGGGCAGATTTATCTCTACGATAACCCGCTGCTGCGCGAGCCGCTGCGCCCCGAACACGTTAAGCCGCGATTGCTCGGCCACTGGGGGACGACGCCGGGCCTCAACTTCATCTATGTTCACCTCAACCGCGTTATCAAAGCCCGCGACCTCAACGTTATCTACATTACAGGGCCGGGGCACGGCGGGCCGGGGCTGGTGGCCAACACCTATCTCGAAGGAACCTACAGCGAGTTCTATCCCAACATCGCGCAGGACGCGGAAGGCATGCAAAAGCTGTTTAAGCAGTTCTCCTTCCCCGGCGGCATTCCCAGTCACGTCGCGCCCGAAACGCCCGGCTCAATTCACGAAGGCGGCGAACTCGGCTACGCCTTAGTCCATGCGTACGGCGCGGCCTTCGACAATCCCGACCTGCTGGCGGCCTGCGTCATCGGCGATGGCGAAGCCGAGACCGGCGCGCTCGCGGCAAGCTGGCACTCGAACAAATTCCTCAACCCGGCGCGCGACGGCGCAGTGCTGCCGATCCTGCACTTGAACGGGTACAAGATCGCCAACCCGACGCTCTTTGCGCGGATGAGCGAAGACGAATTGCGCAGCTTGATGATCGGCTATGGCCACAAGCCTTACTTCGTCGAAGGCGACGACCCGGCAACGATGCAACAGTTGATGGCAGCGACATTGGACACCGTGCTTGATGAGATTAAAGCGATTCAAGACGACGCGCGGCGCAATGGATTCAAGCAGCGCCCGCAGTGGCCAATGATCGTGCTGCGCACGCCGAAGGGCTGGACCGGGCCAAAGACGGTTGACGGCTTGCCGACCGAAGGCTCGTTCCGCTCGCATCAAGTCCCGCTCGCCGATGTTATCCATAATACAGACCACCTGCGCCAGCTCGAAGAGTGGATGCGAAGTTACAAACCCGAAACGCTCTTTGACGAGAAAGGCGCGTTGTTGCCCGACCTGCGCGCCCTCGCGCCGCAAGGCGCTCGCCGCATGGGAGCCAACCCGCACGCCAATGGCGGCCTGCTGCTGGTTGACTTGAAGATGCCGGATTACCGCGACTACGCCGTTGACGTGCAGAAACCCGGCGCGGTCGAAGCCGGCGCGACCGGCGTAATGGGCAAGTTCCTGCGCGACGTGATGAAGCTCAATATGGAGAGCCGCAACTTCCGTGTCGTCGGCCCGGACGAAACCGTCTCGAACCGGCTCGGCGCGCTTCTCGAAGTGACCGACCGCGTCTTCACCGACACGATTCTGCCGACCGACGATCACCTCTCGCGCGATGGCCGCGTGATGGAAGTGCTCAGCGAACAGTTGTGTCAGGGCTGGCTCGAAGGCTACCTGTTGACCGGGCGGCACGGGCTGTTTTCGTGCTACGAAGCGTTCATCCACATCATTGATTCGATGTTCAACCAGCATGCGAAATGGTTGAAGACGACGCGCCACATCCCGTGGCGTCGCCCGATTGCCTCGCTTAACTACCTGCTGTCGTCGCACGTCTGGCGGCAGGATCACAACGGCTTTAGCCATCAAGACCCCGGCTTTATCGATCACGTCATCAACAAGAAGGCTGAGATCGTGCGCGTCTATCTGCCGCCCGACGCCAACACGCTGCTGTCGGTGACGGATCACTGCCTGCGTAGCCGACATTACGTCAACGTCATCATCGCCGGCAAGCAGCCCGCGCCGCAGTGGCTCGACATCGACTCCGCCGCCCGTCATTGCGCCACCGGCATAGGCATCTGGCCGTGGGCCAGCAACGACGAAGGCAACGAACCGGATGTGGTGATGGCCTGCGCCGGCGACGTGCCGACGCTTGAGACGCTGGCCGCTGTTGACATCCTGCGCCAGAGCTTCAGCGATCTTAAAATTCGCGTCGTCAACGTGGTTGATCTAATGACGCTGCAACCGTCGAGCGAGCACCCGCACGGGTTGAGCGACAAAGATTTCGATTCGCTGTTCACGCCTGATAAGCCGATCATCTTTGCCTTTCACGGCTATACGTGGCTGATTCACCGGCTCGCCTATCGGCGCACCAATCACGATAACCTGCACGTGCGCGGCTACAAGGAAGAAGGCACGACGACGACACCGTTCGATATGACGGTGCTCAATGACGTGGATCGCTTCCACCTCGTCAACGATGTGATTGATCGTGTGCCGAAGCTCGGCGCGCGCGCTGCCTACGTCAAGCAGGCGATGCGCGACCGGCTCTTTGATCACAAGCAGTACATCGAGAAGTACGGCGACGATATGCCCGAAGTGCGCGACTGGAAGTGGCCGTATTAACTGTGGCCGCATTCATAGCCGCAGAGGACGCTAAGGAGCCAAGGTATGATGAAACCTTTGCGTCCTTAGCGTCCTCTGCGGTTTAACCATCCTTCACCCGCGCCGGTACTGTTCGAGCCGCTCAAGGCGCTATGCTATAGTGACTGCTTGATTGGTGAGCATGAAGAAACGATACCCATTCATTCTGACCGCCGTCTTCTTCGGCCTGTCGCTGGTCTACGCCGGCGCGCTGTTCATTCAGAGCGCCGTGACGTTGAGCCGGCACAGCGAGCCGGGCTGGGTGCATTATCAGGTAGGCGATCAACTCTTCATCGGCGGCGCGATGACGCCCGAAGCGGCTTCACTGCTGCGATTCAACGACGAAGTCCTCGCTATTAATAACCTGCCCGTCGCTTCGGACTTCGACATCTCGGAAGCCTTCCGCAAGATCGAGCCGAACACGCCTTACTCGATTCGCATACGGCGGGCCGCGCGCGTGATCGACCTCACGCTGCCCTCGCAAGTTATGCCGACGCGGCTGTGGATCATCGGCATCGCCGTCCGCATTATCATTCCGAATATTTTTCTGCTGACCGGGCTGGTCGTCTTCCTGCTCAAGCCGCACGACAAGCAGGCGCGCTTGCTGGCCTTGATGTTCGGCATGTTTCCCGGCCTGATGCTGGCCAGCGCGCCGTCGTTCGCAGGCCGCCCGCTCTGGCTCGTTCTCGTGATGCTTGCCGTCAACATCACGTCGCTGTTTCTGCCGCCGGTCTTTCTGCACTTCTTTCAAATTTTTCCTGAGCCGTCGGCCCCCATTCGCAAATATCCAAAGCTTGAAGAGCTGCTCTACCTGCCGCACCTCGTGGCCTTCGTGCCTTACTTTGCCATCCTCAACCTGCTCGCGGCATTTTGGCCGCGCCGCTTTTACGATTTCCGCATCGACTACGCCGGCCTTGAACGGCTGGGCTTCGCGGTGATGACGCTTTACATTGCCGCCGGCCTGTTGTCGCTGATGTGGAATTACCGAGGCGCTGGCCGCACATCGCGTCGCAAGATGCGCGTAGTCGTCGCCGGCAGCATCGCCGGCTTTCTGCCGCTGTTTCTGGTCTTCATCATCGCGGTCGTCTTCAACCCGCCGCACCAGCAATTGCAACTGGTATCGGTGGTCGCCATCTTCTGCTTCCTGCTGTTCCCGCTTTCGTTCGCTTACGCCATCATCCGCCATCAAGTGATTCCCGTGCGGCTGATTCTGCGGCGCGGCGTCCGTTACCTGCTAGTCTCGCGCGGCTTCATCATCGTGCAAGCGCTGGTGGTCTTCCTGATTCTGAGCTTCCTGCTGACCGGCGCGCGGCTCGAATTCATCGACCAGTATGGCCCGCGCGCAGACATCGTAGCGACAATGATGGCGACGGCGCTGGCCATCGGCGCGCTCACGATTGTCAATCAGCATGTGCTGCCGATCATCGACCGCAAATTCTTCCGCGATGCTTACGACGCGCAGCAGTTGTTGAGCGAGCTTGGCATGGAGATGCGCCGCGTCACCAACATCCGTCAGATACTCGACCTGGCGCTGGGCAAGGTGCAGCGGGCGTTGCACGTCGAGAACGTGACGGCCTTTTTGATTGATCGCGCCAGCGACGATTACCGCTGCGCGCTGCGCTCGCGTATGCACGAAGACGGCGAGCGCGCAGTCGATGTTGAGCGCCATCTGGCGCTGCCCGGCAATGGCTACGCCGCGATGCGTATGCGGCTATCGGCCAATACGCTCGGCGTCGATTTAGACCGAACGTGGGGCCAGGGCTTTCCTACATCCAACGTCGAAGTCAACGATGCGCGGCGGCGCGAGCGCGAGACGTTGCGGGCGATGGGCACAGAGCTATTGATCCCCATCGCAACCAAAGATGAGTTGCTCGGCGTGTTGTCGCTCGGCAAGCGGCTTGGCGATCTGCCATTTTCAAGCGACGACCGGCAGATGTTGATGGCTGTCACCTTCCAGGTCGCCTTTGCGATTCAGAACGCCGAGCTGGTTCAGCAGGCCGCCGAAGAAGAGCGCCTGCGCCGCGAGCTTGAGATCGCCACCGCTGTCCAACGCCGTCTCTTCCCTGCCGCGCCGCCCGATGTTGATTCGCTTGACCTGGCAGGCGTCTGCCATCCGGCGCGCGGCGTTGGCGGCGACTATTACGACTTCATTCTGCTTGGCGACAACCGCGTCGGCATCGCTGTGGCCGACGTGGCGGGCAAAGGCATCTCGGCGGCGCTGTTGATGTCAACGGTGCAGGCGTCTTTGCGAAGCCAGGCTCCGCAGGTGAATGGGCGGTTGACCGAATTGGTATCGTCAATGAATCGCCTGCTCCACGTCTCGACCGACGCGGCGAGTTACGCGACCTTCTTTTACGCGCAGTATGATGAAGCGCAGCGGGCGCTCACTTACGTCAACGCCGGCCACAACCCGCCGCTGCTGGTGCGAGCCGCCGGCGTCTCAAAGGCGCAGGGCGTCAGCGCGGGCGCAGTGGCGCGCGACGGTAAATCAGAGCTAACGGGCAAGGGCCACAATCAGAGTATCACCATCAGCGAATTGACCTGCGGCGGCCCGGTCATCGGCGCGTTTGAAGAGTGTCATTACGAACAGGAGACGATTGCCCTACAGAGCAGCGACATTCTCGTTGCCTATACCGACGGCGTCAGCGAAGCCTTCAACGCGGCGGGCGAAGAGTTCGGCGAGGCGCGATTGAAAGAGATCGTCGGCGCATCGGCTCACCTGTCGGCGAGTGAGCTGACTGAGCGCATCGTCGAAGCCGTGCGCGATTGGAGCGGCGACACGCCGCCGTACGACGACCTGACGCTCGTTGTGATGAAAGTTAAGTAAGGCAGATTACGCTTCGTTGGGGCGACCCTTGTCATCGGTCGATGAAGCGCAAGGATGCAACGGCCCGCGATTATCCCACCAGGGCAAAGCCCTTCACTTCATCCAGACGCACATAAAGGCGCTCGAAGGCGGCGTTAGCCAGATGATTCGAGAAGTGCTCGACGGTGACGGCATTCAGCTCGACGAGAGTCTCGGAGAGGCGCTGGCCGGTCTGTTCCATTTTAAGAAGCTCCTGAGAAAAACCATAGCCGAGGCGGCCCCGGACGACGCCGAACGATGTGTAAAGGACGAGTTGATTGAACGACTGCGTGCCGTCGGGCGTGAGCGAAGCGCGCAGCAAGCGTATGAGCACGTCGCTGGCGCTGCCTAGGGTTGAATCATCCATCCGCGCGGGCCTCCTGGTCGGGCATAATGACAACCGCCTGCGCCGTCACGACGAGGCGAACTGAGTCTAAACGGTGCGCGGGGCGCTGTAAAGCAGACGGCCCGGTTCAGTCAATTGTGAAGTCAGTCTCCTGGCGAACGAGCGCCTCTTTCTTTCGCTGGCGATCAATCACCGTGACTTCAAGCGTGTATTCATCGGGCGGCAGATTGCCGAGTTGAAAGCTGCGAGCCGCGACGATTGGCGTGGGCGCTTTGGCATCCGCCGCAATGGCGACCGGCTTGAATTCCCCTTTGAACACGACCTGATTCCCGCGCAGAACGCGCGCACGCATCTCAAGCTGCGGATGCCCGATCTTATCATCCGATTTAGCGTTGTAGATGACGACTTCATAAGAGAAGATGCTGCCTTTATGAAAGTGGCGCTGCGACAGGGTGTCGCCTTCGCTTGTTGCCGGAACGACTTTGCCATCCTTGATCGCGCCGCCGTGCATGAAGACGCTACTCAAGGCCAGCGTGCTACCCTTGATATTCGGGATGACGAAGATGTTGTTGGCCGTGCCGATCAATCGCGTCTCGGCTTCACGGACGAACAGCCGCATCTGATACAGGCCGGGCGGCAGTCTCAACTGGCGCGTCGCTACCAGCCCGCGTTTCAGCACGGTCTGGTAAGTTTCCGGTTTAAGATCGAGCGACACCTGATTGGCAAAGGTATCAACCGCTTTGCCATTCGCGTCATAGATGTAGCCGACCTGTTCAAGCAATGACTGGTAATTGCCGTTGACCTGCTTGAATTGCAGCTTGCTCGCGTCAATATGCAGCAGGCCGGTAACGACCGCTTCGCCCTGCGGGTTGAAGACGTAGAGCGGCGTCAGCCGCAGATCGATATCACGATGAACGAACGGCGAAGAGATGGCGTCTAACGCTTCGGCTACGTCGGGGTTCGTAGACAGCGGGGTCGCCGCCTTGTCGGACTTCGCCAGGTAGCCTTTGCGGTAGGCGACCGTCAGGTCAGGGCGATTGCGCACGGCGACTTTGATCTTATGATACTTGCCATCCCAGGCGCGGCCTTCGGGCTGAAAGCCGAGCATATAATAAGCGGCGTTCTCGTCGAGCAGGTTATCGAGGCCGCGCTTGATGTCGTTGTTGTTGCCGAAAAATGTCCCGCCCGTGTCATAGGCGATGCGCTTGAGGCTCTCCTGGGTCTCGACGAAATCCAGCTTCCTCGATGCGCCGACCAGACCGGCAACGTCGGATACTGACACACCAAAGGCGGCGGCTAATGCCGTCGAATCGTCGTCGGCAGCCAGTCCTTCGTACTCAAGCCCGCGCGGATCAATCGTGTAAAAGACGACGTTGGCGCGCGCCGCCAGCGCCGTTGTGTCGGCCAGAAAAGGCCAGGCGTGGACGGCGTCCATCCGTAGCCCCTCAGAGATCAGAACGCCCAGTTTGCGCCCCGGTATCTTGCCCAGCGCGCGAATCATTTCGTCCATCGTGCTCAAGGTCGTGCGCACATCGGCCATCTCTAATGGGTCAACATCATCCGCATTGTGAGTCAGCCCGGCGTCCGGCATCGAAAGCCCGCCGGGCACGGTTCGCGTCTGCCCGCGATCCCGCGTCAGGCCCGGATTGCGCGCCTCAAGAGTGCGGTGCGGCGCGGTTTCGCGCGTGAAGTAGATCGGGTGCAGACGATCAATCGCACGCTTCAGCAAGCGACGGTCAGAAGTAAATTGCTGCGTCAGCCCCGACCCGCCAGCCGTGGCGATGATCAATACGAGGTCGCCCGGCTGCATCCGGTTATCCACGAAGTCCGCGAGCAGACGGCGCGCAGCATAAACGTTCTCCTGTTTCATATGCAGCGTGTCAACAACGAAAGCCATAACCCGCTTGAGTTCACCGGGCGCGAGGGCGCGCGACGTGGGGGGCGCGGTGGTCGCGCCCGGCTCCGCGCCCTTCGCCTGACTGTCTTCAAACACAAAGTTGGTGATCGCTTGCGGCTTGCCATTGTCGAGCAACTCGAAGTCTTCGCGTGTGAGACCGCGCACGAGCTTCTTGTTCTGGTCCGTAACGATCACGTCAATCTGCACAAGCTCGGCGCGCAGCTTGACGTTGTCTTTGTCGGATTTGTCTTGCGAATAGGTGCTGGCATTTGAAAGCGCGAGCAACGTTACAAGAAAGAGAATGCTGATTCGTTTGAATTGCATAATGCCTCGCAGGAAGAATGATTCCAGCCCGTATCGTCGAGTAGTTTCTTCGCGTGACGCTCAACAGGGCCGTAGGAGTTTACCCGGTCTGCTTCGTTAGAAATGTAGCACAGGGCCGCGCGGCTTGCATTCTTTCTGGAACGCTGTTCCGACCTGGCAAATAGAAAAGGCCGCCTCGTTATGAGAGGCAGCCTTTGTTGTGGCCAGCGCTTTGATGCAGCCCTTTCTCACTTGCCTGACTTCGGCTGCTCAACGGTCTGCGGCGCGCTGTTGCGACTAATGAATCGTTTCGAGATGTCATTGAAAATGACGAAGCCCATCAGCAACATCAGCATCACCAGGCCGACCTGCATCATCCGTTCTTTCACCCGTATCGTCAGCGGCAGGCCGAAGACGCCAAGCATCGCTTCGAGCAAGATCATAAAGATCAAGCCGCCATCGAGCACAGGAATCGGCAGCAGGTTGAAGACGCCAAGGTTCAGCGACAGCAAGCCCATCAAGCGGAAGACTTCGGCGGAACCCTGCTCTGCCGCCTGGCCGACGATCTGCGCGATGCCGACCGGCCCGGTCACGGTGTCGCCCGCCGACCGCCTGCCGGCGAAGACTTGCCCCAGCGCCGTCTTCGTCAGCGAGACGTAACGCATGTTCTCGTTCCACGAATACTTGAGCGCGGCAAGCGGGCCGAGTCGCGTCACGATCACGTCGGCATCTTTAATGCCCGGGCTAAACCCGAGCCGCACGTTGTCTTCTTCCACCTTCGGAGTCGCTGTGACGTTGACCGTCTCGTCACCGCGCTTGACGGTCATCGTGATCGGCTGGCCGTTGCTGGCGCGGATGAGGCGGATGATGTCGGCGTTGGTGTAGAGCGGCCCTGAGGCTGAGTTCGTCGCTGTTGGGGTTGTCGGTTCAGCGCCGGCTTCGACGGGCCGGTTATTGACCGCGATGATCTGATCGCCTACTTTCAAGCCGGCTTGCTCGGCAGGCATCCCGGCTTGAATGGCTATCACGACGATCTTCGTGTTCGGCCCCGGAAAGGCTTGCAAGCCGTCTTCGCCGATCTTCTCGGTGTCTATCTGTGTCGTGCCGACGTTGAGCTTCAGATTAAGCGTCTCGCCGCCGCGCCGCACAGTGACCGGCACTTCGTGGCCGGGATTCAGTGCGATAATGTCTTTGAACTGGCCCCAGTTCGGCTTATTGACTCCATCAACCTGTTCGATCACGTCGCCGCGCTGGATGCCTGCCGATTCGCCGGGCGAACCCGGCACAACCGCGTTGACCACCGCCGGCTGCTCGATGAAGGTCGGCATTTCGTAATGCGCCATCGCCAGCGCCGCCGGAATAAACAGAGCCGTCAGGATGTTCATTGTCGGGCCGGCGACCGCAACGCAGAGCCTCTGCCATTTCGGCTTTGATTGAAACTCATAAGGCGCGCCGGTCACGGCTTCGTCCAGATTTTCACCGGCCATCTTGACGTAGCCGCCGAGCGGGATGAGGCTGAGCCGGTAATCCGTATCGCCTCGCTTGATGCCGAAAAGCCGCTTGCCAAAGCCGACGCTGAAAACATCAACGCGAACGCCGAATGACTTGGCGACGATGAAATGGCCGAACTCGTGAATGACGATCATCGCCCCCAGCACGAGGACGAATACAACAGCCTGAAATAATAACGTGCTCAAATTCTGCTCTCCTCGAATGATTCTGAGAAACCAAATTCGCGGCCCGTCCAGTCTGAAGTCACCTGAATCAGTCCGCCGATACGATTTAAGTGTATCTCAGGCAGATGGCAGTGTCTACAGATAGTGGCCAGTGGTCAGTGGTCAGTTGATAGTTGTGAGTTGATAGTTGATAGTGGTGAGTTGATAGTGGTGAGTTGTGAGTTGATACTTGTGAGCTGATAGTTGTGAGTTGATAGTTGTGAGTTGCCAGTGACCAGTTAGTCCCGTAGGGACGACCTGTTTATAGAAATGGCTGAAGAATGTGACGAAGCCCCGTAGGGGCGCAATGTTGACATCCCGCTCCTGACGGAGCTTGAACATGAAACCGATCCGTTGGCTATAAACAGGTCGTCCCTACGGGACTACATATTGCCTGCTGCCTGCATCCTGCATCCTGCATCCTGCATCCTGCATCCTGCTTCCTGCTTCCTGCTTCCTGCCTACTGGCCGGTGGCCACGGATTCCGCGTGCGCGCGTGCCCAGCGGTCGGCTTCGAGCACCGCCTCGATGCTGGAGCAGGCTTGCGTCGAATGAGCGGCCATCGTTTCGGAGATCAGGCGCGGAATATCCATAAACTCAATCCGTCGATCAAGGAAGGCAGCGACGGCGACTTCGTTGGCCGCGCTCATCGCCGCAGGCATTGTGCCGCCTTCGCGCATCGCATCATAAGCCAGTCGCAGGCAGGGGAAGCGCTCGAAGTCCGGCTCGAAAAACTCTAACCTGGCCAGTTTATCAAGGCCCAGAGGAGGCAGTTCCGTCGGCAGGCGGTCGGGGTAGGTCATTGCGTACTGGATCATCAAGCGCATATCGGTGACGCCGAGCTGCGCGATTATCGAGCCGTCAATCATCTCGATCATTGAATGGACGATGGACTGCGGGTGCACGGCGACCGAAATCTTTTCTGCGCCGAAGCCAAAGAGCCAGCCCGCCTCGATGACTTCAAGCCCCTTGTTCATCAGCGTCGCCGAATCGATGGTGATCTTGGCTCCCATCTGCCACGTCGGATGCGCCAGCGCCTGCTCGACCGTGGCGGCGCGCATCTGCTCGATGGGCGTTTGCCGAAACGGGCCGCCCGACGCGGTCAGGATCAGCCGCTTGACTTCATTGATCTGCTCGCCGCGCAGGCATTGATGCAGCGCGTTGTGCTCGCTGTCTACGGGCAGCAAGTCAGCGCCCGACTCACGCGCCGCGCAGGTCATCAGCTCGCCGGCCATCACCAGCGTCTCTTTATTGGCGAGGCAGACGCGCCGGCCCATCAACAAGGCGCGATAGGTCGGCAGGAAGCCGACCGCACCGACTGTAGCCGAAACAACAATATCAACGCCGTCCATCGTGGCGACGGCGACCAGCCCTTCGATCCCGCAAACGAACTCCGGCAAGCGGCTGACGCCCAGCTCGCGCAGCCTGTTCTTTAGCGCCGGCAGGTCTTCTTCATTGGCGACAGAAACGAGCTGCGGGCGGTAACGCGCCACCTGTTCAGCGAGGCGCGCAACGTCGCGCCCGGCAGCGATGCCTGCGACCACGAAGTAATCGTTGAGCGAATCAACGACCGACAGCGTGCTCTGTCCGATGGAGCCGGTTGATCCAAGAATGCTGATGCTTTTCATAAAGGCCCGATTGAAGCCGCATTCTAGCACGCGCTCGCTGGCATAATCAAAGACGCCTCATCGCGGCCTCACGCGCCGCTGCATCGCCGCGTGGCTCGGCGTGATGTTATAATTTTGCCTCGCAATCAAGGATTGCGCCTCTCGGATGCGAATCGCCATCGTCAAATTAAGCGCCATCGGTGACGTAGTTCACGCGCTGCCTGCGGTTGCCGCGCTTCGTCGCGCTCTGCCTGCCGCGCACATCACCTGGGTAGTCGAAAAGCGCGCCGCCGCGATCTTGAAAGGTTCGCCGGCAATTGATCAGTTAATCGAACTCGATACGCGGGTGTGGCGCAGACGGTTGTTCAACCGCGTGACGCTGGCCGAGGTGCGCGAATGCCTGACAAGCCTTCGCGGCGACGTGCCTGTTGACGTAGCAATTGACTTTCAGGGCTTGCTGAAATCGGGCCTCGTGGTGAAGGCGACGCGAGCGCGACGGCGCGTAGGATTTGCAACGGCTGACCTGCGCGAGCCTTTGAGCCGGCTGTTTCTCACCGAACAAGTGGCAACCGCGCGGTACGCCCACATCATTGATAAGAACCTCGCGCTGGCCGCAGCCGTCGTCACGAATGATCCTGAAAAATCAGGTGAATACGTTGCGGCGAACGCTTATGAATTTCCAATCGCGCTGTCGGCTGAGGACGAGCGATTCGCGGATGAAGCCGTGAGCCGCCGTGCGCCGCGATTCGCTATTCTCAATCCGGGTGGCGGGTGGCCGACGAAGCTCTGGCCGGCTGACCGCTTCGGCGAGTTGGCCGATGCTTTGTACGAACAGCACGGCCTTGTATCTTACGTCACTTTCGGGCCGGGCGAAGAAGACCTGGCGCAGCGCGTTGTGATGAAGGCACGCAGCGGCGCGGCTCAGATGATTGCATCAACGCTCAAGCAGTTTGTTGCGCTGTCGCGGCGGTCGGCCTTGTTTGTCGGCGGCGACACCGGCCCCTTACATTTGGCGGCGGCGGCGGGCGCTCCTATCGTCGGTCTATATGGGCCGACTTCGCCAGCGCGCAATGGCCCTTTCAACCCACAAGACATCAGCCTGGGCCGCGACCTCGCATGCCGCGTCGATTGCCACCGGCGAAGCTGTTGGCATTGGGAATGTATGGAGATTGCGGTGAGCGCGGTCGCACGCGCCGCTGCCATTCGATTAGAAGGCACGGGCCGCCGCGTCGAGCTTGCGCCTGCGCTTGTTCAAATCAACACGTCTAGAGGCGCGTCGATCAAGCGCCGACAAGATGGCTGAGCGGGTCATTGCGATTTATGGCTGAAGCGAGAAGGAGCAACCGGCTTCGTCTGTTACACCTGGCGCAGCGCATCCGCGTGCCGTCAGGGCTTGTGCTTGCGCCGCTGCTCATCATCGCGGCCAGACCGTCACTGCGCTTGCTGATAATCGGCGCGGTCATCGCGGCCATCGGCTTATGGATTCGCGCCCGGGCGTCGGGCTACTTGCGAAAGAACATGGAATTGACCGTGACCGGGCCTTACGCCTACACGCGCAATCCGCTTTATCTCGGCACATTCATTATGGGTGGCGGCATCGCGCTGGCGAGCGGCGCGTGGTGGTTCGCGGCGCTTTACGGTATCTGTTACCTGCTGATCTACGTGCCGGTGATGATTGCCGAAGCCGAGACGCTCGATCAACTCTTCGCCGCCGAGTACCCGGATTATAGTCGCCAGGTTCCGTTGTTCTTGCCGCGCGTGACGCCCTACCACAAGCCTGATTCAAGAGAGAGAGATGGCGCGCGGCGGTTTGCGTGGTCTCAATACGCCAGGCACCGTGAGTATCGCGCCCTGATCGGCGTGGCTTTCGCTTTTCTCTTGCTCGTCGCCAAGTACGTTTTCTTTGTCCGCTGAAGGCTTGTCGATTCAGACAACCGGGCTGCCATCGGATGCAACTAATCGCCGGTTGCCGCTCAGGTATAATGAAATCATGAAGAAGTCGCGTTGGAGAATCCTCACACTCGTCGCGCTGGTCGCCTTGCTCATCAATGTGCAGGCGCAGCCTGAGCGACTGGCGTCTCTCGACGCGCCAAAGATCGCCCAGCCGCTGCCGTTCAAGGCCGGTGAAAAGCTGCGCTATGAAGTCACCTTCTCGAAGCTGATCTTTGGCGGCGCGGTCGGCGACGTGCAGTTGTCAGTCGCAAATGCCGAGCACGCCGCAAAGGACTCGCGGCTCGCGCTCAAAGCTGAACTTACGTCAAAGGGGTTCTTCCCGAAACTCTTCGGCATCAAGGTACGAGATAGCTTTAGCTCGATTGTCAGCGCGCAGGACTTCGGCCTGCACGAGTCGCACAAATCTATCGAAGAAGGCAGCAACCGGCGCGAGCAAAAATCGCTCATCGACCGCGATGCCGGGCGCGTCACCTTCACCGAGCGCAATCTGGCCGACAAGAACGCTGAGCCGAAGATTAAAGAGGCATCGTCGCCGGCGTGGATTCAAGATATGCTGTCGGCGACTTACTTCGTGCGCACGCAGCCGCTCAATCCCGGCGATGTAATCAAAATTCCTATCAGCGACATCGGCGAGGTCTATGAAATTGAAGTGATTGTCGAAGGCCGCGAAGAGGTGAAGTCGAGCGCCGGCAAATTCAAAGCGATTCGCTTAAATGCAAAGATTTTTGATGGGCGCTTCCTTCGCCGCAGTGGCGAGATGTTGTTGTGGATCAGCGACGACGCGCGACGCCTGCCGGTTCGCGCTCGCATTAAAACTTCAGGCGCGACCGTCAACGTAGATTTGAAGAGTGCTCGTTGAACGGCCTCGCCAACCTCATTGCGGAATCTTAGACTCCCAGGCCAATTGAACTTTGCACGCCTCCGGCTTTAACTCGTAAGCGACGCCGTCCGGGTCAACCGGGCGCTGCTCGTCATTCAGCGTCAGTTTCATGGCTCGCCATTGAGGAGCGAGCTGACGCAGGTCGGTCACACACTGGCCGGTCTGAGATTTGTAACGCGCCAGCAGCTTATTGATCGCGTCTATCTCGTCAAGCGCCCGCAGTTGTTTCAAGCGCGTTGCGGCTTGGTTGCGAATGTTTTCATCGTCGCTGTTGAGGTAACTCGAATAGATCGCGTAAGCGGCCTCGCGGCTGCCGCCGGCGATCTTCATATAACCGGCGAGGTCGCGCATCCACCACATCGCACCCGCCACTTTTCCGCCACGCTCGTACCAATCGCCGGCCTTCGCATAATCGGCGGCGCGTTCGTCGCCGCTCGCTCGATTACCGGCTTGCCAGTAGATGTAACCGAGGTCTTGATATAAACGCCACTCGTTGGAGTTCTCTTGAATCCCTTTCTCAAGCAGCGCAATGGCCGCCGGCAGATCGCGTTCGGGCAAAAAGATCGCGCCGAAGCGATAGGCCGGGATGTGATGCGGGTCGAGCGTAACGACAATATTCAGCAGCGGCGCGAGCAAGTCCATACGCAAGTTCGTCGAGGCCGACGACGACAGCGGTTGATCGCTCTCCATCAGCTTGCCGCCGAAATACTGCACCGTGCGTATCCAGTAAACGTCAGCCGCCAGCCCTTCCATCCCCAGGCTCAGCCGCTTCACAGTGTCACCGGACAAGTAGAGCATCTCGTCGCTGATGATCTCTTGCGGCACAGCCTCGTCTATGTGCCGCTGCATCGGATAGAGCAGCCCAAGCCCGACGAGCAGGATGGTTACTGGAATAGATTTTTTCATCTCTCAAATTTCACGAACTACTTCGCGCTGGCATCGGCCTGCGAGCGGCGAGCTTCAAGCTCGGCAATCTGTGACTTCGCCGGCAGCGGGTCGGGGTTGCCGACGGCAGAAGCCTTGAAAACGGCGAGCGCGCCTTCAAAATCGCCTTTCTCTTTGAGCACGACGCCAAGCCCGTATTCATAAGCGGGGATCTCTGGATGCGCGGCGATGGCACGCCGGAATATGGCTTCGGCCTCTGCAAAGCGACCGAGGCGCAATTGCACGAACGCCGTGCGCCCGGTCAGTTCATTCATCAAATTATGCATCTCTTTTGCGCGCGCACGGTAGACGAGCGCCGCTTCCGTGTTGCCCTGGCGAAGGTAACAGGAGCCGAGATTGAAGGCCGCCAGCCAGTAGGTCGGGTTGCGCTCGACGACTACTGAAAACCCCGTGATCGCTTCGTCAGTACGCTCGCGGTTGAACAATTCGTTGGCGTAATCCGTCACCGCGATGTCGTTGTTCGGCGCAATCACCACGCCACGCGCAAATAACTGCAAGTCGTCAGTCCAATATGTAGCCTGCGCTACGGTAGAGCTTGCACCCGCGAGCGCCAGCGCCAGCGTCGCCACGGCCTGCCAGGCCGGCAAGCCTGCGACCTTCGGCTGATCCTGCCCCAGCTTGCGAATGGCCACCGCCAGTATTATGGCGAAGGCGATGGAAGGGATGTAGAGGTAGCGGTCGTGGGCGATTTCCCTTTCGACCAACCCGGAAAAATTCAGCACGGGGAGAATCGGCAGGGCAAGAACGACGGCGGCAAAGGCTATGGCCTTTGACCTGCGGCCCCACAGCCAGAGCAATGCCGCTGCGACGAGGATCCCAAAGATCGTCAGCCAGAAGGTCGTCTCCATATGCGTGACGTACGGCGTGTCATAAAACGCGCTCAAGCCCACAGGCCAGACGAGCAGCCTTACATAAAACCACAACACCGAGGGCACAGTCATCAGCGTCACCGAGAGCGGCAGGTTCCAGGAAACGTAACTGATGTTCTTCAACACGGCGGTGCGGACTACGGCGTAAACAAGGACCAGGGCGAGAAACGGGAGGGCGCGTTTGATGGCCGCAGACCGGCGCGAGGAGCGCTCGTTGAATAGCCATTCGTAAGCGAAGACCAGCGCCGGCATGATGATGGCCGTCTCTTTAGAAAGTAATGCAAGCGCATACAGGCCAAGCGACAGGGCCAGCCATCTCGCCGGTTTTGATGGCCTCGCTTCAGAGACGGCTGCGGTTGCCGCCGGATTGTCCGCGATTGCGCCATCGCGCCAGCGCAGATAGGCGAGCAGCGCCCCTAGCAGGAAAAGTGCCAGCATCGGTTCCGGCACGCCGGAAATCCAGGCCACCGCTTCGATGTGAACCGGGTGCAGGCCGAAGATGAGCGCCGCGATGAGCGCCGCCGCTTCGTCTTTCAATAACCGCCGCGCCAGCATAAAGGCCAGCAACGTCACCAGCGCGTGCCAGACGATCATCAACAAATGCCAGCCCACGGGGTTCAGGTGGAATAGTTGATAGTTGACCAGCAGGTAGAGCGTAAACAGCGGACGGTATAAGCGCCGCTCTTCAGGATAAATCGGCTGCCAGACATGCTCGACGAAGCAGCGCGGCGCGTAGGCCCACGACCGCAGGGCCGAGTTCTCAACGATCTGCGCGCGGTCGTCGTAGGTGAATTGATAGCGCGCGGTGTCGGCGTAAACCAAAACCGTCAACGCCAGGACGATTATCAATCCCACGCGGCGCGAAAGACCGAAGGCCGTCGCCTTCGCCGGCGGCTGCGACGCCAACAGATAGGCCGGCGACTGGCTAGCTTCAACTCCATTGCTCATCTGGCAATCCTCCGTAACATAGACCACTAATCAAGCCTGCGGGAGCATGGGCGATAACCGAAGTGGGCGCTGGCATCGGTTGCTGAATTGGCGACCGGGCGTTGCGTGCCGGGCACGCACGCGGCGCTGCATCCGTGACGATAGCGATTGCCGGGGCCGCTCATTTGAAGTTTCTCCGCTGGAAGATCAGCACGGTCGCCGACAGCAGTATGCCAACGTAGATGACCGCGTAGGCGAGCGCCCAGATGGCTCTGGCCACATCCACAAGGTCGCCGTGCGAGGCCGCCGTGATGAAGTTGAAGATGCGCAGATTCGGCAACAGGTAGTAAGCGGCGCTCAACAAGGCACGCACAACGAAAGACTGCGATAGCGACGCGGTCAGCTTCAAGTCAGCGCTGAAATGGCCGATGACGTAGAGCGCGAAGGTGAACAGCGCCGCCAGCATCGGCGTCGAGAAGCTCGAAAACAACAGCGCGATGGCGACCAGCACCGTCAACTCCAGGTAGATCAACAGCCCCGCTGCCAGCACCGGCCATTGCACCGGCGTGAAGCCTCGGTTCACGTACAGTAGCGCCAACTCGATGGCCAGAAGCATCACCAGAGAGTTGACCAGCAGCGTCAGGCAGAGGCCGAAATACTTGCCGATGATGAACTCGTGGCGGTGTACGGGCTTCGACAAAAGATTGTAAATCGTGCGCCGGTCAATCTCTTTATAAACCAGACCGACGCCGATGAAGATGGCAATCAGCGCCCCGAAGATGAGCATCGAACTGAGGCCGAGCGTGGCGATGAACTTGGCCTCCTGGCTCACAGACAATTCGCTGATGAAGATCGAGCCGCCGACCAGGATCAGGACAAATAACGCGAGGTTATAAAGCACGCGGTCGCGCACGGACTCGCGGAAGGTGTTGACGGCGATAACGCCAACCCGGCTCAAGCCGGGCAGCGCCCGGAAGCTCGGCGTAGAGATTTCCTGAAGATCATTCATGTGACTGGCTACCATGATTCCCTCCCTGACGGCCAGTTGCGACGGCAGCCTGTTTCAGTTGTTCCAACCGCGCCCGCCATTCATCGGCGCGAAGGTGATGCGGCGCGAGATCAAGAGCCATTTGCTGCTCGCGCATCGCGTCGTCGTAGCGGCGCGCAACGGCATAAGCGAACGAGAGGTTGAAGTGGCCGTTTGCTCGGTCAGGGCTTAACTCGACGATGTGCTCGAAACGGCGCGTCGCCTCCTGCCACTGCCCGCCGCGCGCGTAGATGAACGCCGAATTGTTCAGCGCGTCCAGAATGTCTGGATTGATGGCGAGGGTCGCTTCATACGCACGCAACGCGGCCTGGGCATCGCCGCGCTCTTCGGCCATAAGGCCGGCGGCAATGAGCGCGATGCGCGATTGCGGCGCATGCGTTGCGATGTCTGCCCACAGCACGTCGCCGTTTTGAAACCGCCGATTCGTTGACAAGGTCAGCAGCACTAGCGCCGTCAGGCACGCTGCCGTCAGCGCGACCGCCGCGCGCGGTGAAAACCATTGCACCTTCCCTGCCGCCTGTACTACAAACGCGCCCACAAGCACGCCCACGCCCAGCAACGACAGGTAAAGGTAGCGGTCATGGATGATCTCGTCGCTTACGAAAACGCGCGTGTTGAGATGCGGCAGCAACGGCAGCACGAGCCAGATGGCCCCGACCTGCGCCACGGCGTTGCGCGCAGCGAACCGCCGCGCGATGAAAGCGATTGAAAGCAAGATCAGCAGCGGCATCCAGAACGCCGCCCAGCTCAGGGCTTTGACGTAACCGAAGCCGTACATCAACGATAGATCCACAGGGAAGAAGATGAGCTTTCCGTAAGCAACGATCAGCGCCGGCCAGGTGCGCGCTACATCCGCAAAGGTCAGCAGCGCGTCGTCAGGGAAATTGAGGTTGCTAATGTGCCCGAACCACATGCCGAGCACCAGATAACGAACGGCCATATACCCGGCTCCGGCCATCGCGCAAACGCCGACCGGCAGCGCCGCCCGCCGAAGTCGCGCGACAGCCCGCGCACCCTTGTTAAAGATCAACCACTCGTGCGCCGCGACAATGAGAACCAGCACGATGGCGCTCTCCTTGGCCAGCATCGCCAACGCAAATAGCCCCATCATCAGCAGCAAGATTGCTGCGCGCTTTTTTTCTTTGTAATCCAGATAACAATAAAACGCCGCCAGCATGAAGACGGTACTCAAAGGGCCAACGAGGCCGGCGATCCAGGTCACAGATTCAGCCTGTGCCGGATGGACGGCGAATATCGCAGCGGCCAGAGCCGCAAGCAGCCGTCGCCGCCTTTGCGTGAGCGCCGCAGCCTGTTGCAAGGTTTTATCCAGCACCATAAAAGCGAGCGCCGCGCAAAGCGCGTGCAGCATCATTACGATCAGGTGCCAGGCCGCCGCCTGATGACCGGCCACTTCGTAGGCCAACATCAGAAACAAACTGAAGACCGGGCGATAATACAGGCTGTTGACCTTGTCGCCGGCCAGTTCCGGTTGCATACCGGCCCAGAAATCGCGCGTCAAGGCACGCTTCAATGTCTCGCCATCCCAATGGCCCAGCATCGGATTGCCAGTGATCTGGGCCGTGTCGTCGTGGACGAAGTCGCCGGTGACGGAGTTAGCAAAAGCGACAGCAACCAGCAGGATCAGGGCGAGAACGAGCGCTCGCTCAGAGGTGACGGCGCGAGCTAGATCGGGCGCGGCGATGCGCAAGCGAGAGGGAGATTTCGCGGGTGCGGACAAAGCATCCGGCGGCGGCGCAGGCGTTTCGCCCATGAGATCAAAGGAGTTGGCGGAGTCAGGCATTTCCAATTCTCATCCGGGAGCGTTGGTTAGGGCCGGTTGATTAAAAACCTCGCGGCTCGCGTCGTGCTCGTTCAGCTTGTGGGGGCTGGGCGGACAAAGAAGTTGGGGGACCTCTCAGCGGTCTTGAAAAAATGATTTCGATTGAACGGCTCGTGGGGCGAAAGGGCTTGGGGGCGGAACTGAAAAACGGCGGGGCCGGGCAAAAGCGTACCCGGCCCGCACGTCAGGACTTATTCACTGCGCGCCGCGCCGTTCTTCGGCAGCCGGTCTTGCGGTGTCGCAGAAGGCGGCTCGCCTCCTTCCGCTTCATACACCGTATTCTGCAAGGTCTCGTTGGAATAGTAAGATCGATTCCCTGTGCCGAAGGTGCCGACCGAGGACGGCTTGGCGGTTGTATCGAACATCGGGCGCAAGCCTTCGATATTGATAGGAGTGGTGGCAAAGGTATAACCGTTCTTCGTCGTGCCGTTCTGGAAGCCGTCGGTCATGCCTTTAGCGATCAGGTCGGCCAGCGAGCCATACTTGTGGCCCGAGCTCGACAGTGAAAAAAGGAATTGATTCTTACCGATGGTCTGCATCTCAGCCAGGGCGGCGGTCTCGTGGGCCGCCTGTTGCGCGACCAGCAAACGCGGCACGGCGATGGCGGCGATGATGCCGATGATGGCCACCACGATCAACAACTCGATCAGCGAAAATCCCCTCTGCTTCTGCGTCTTGCGATCCATAAATACCTCTCTCAGCTCCAGAGTATGAGCCTCCCGCTTTGGGGAAGCCTGGTGTGCTCTCTTGCGAAATCGAACGCTGCCCGACTAGGGCAGTTCATTTTATTTTTGAGCTGATCGAGGGAACTATAACACAAGCGGGTGAGCCTTCGCAAAGACTCACCCGCTTGCCAAACAAACGTGATACGCAAGCCAGAACTACTGGAGAGGTATAGCAACGCTCGAGGCCAGCGTGCGGGTCGGGAACGTCGGTGCAGTGATCGCCGTCCCGGTCGAGTTCTGGTAGATGACGAACGTCTCGTTGGAGTAGAAGGCACGGTTGCCTGTGCCGAACGTGCCGCTCGACTGCGGGCGTGCGGTGGAGTCGAAGTAGGACGGTGTCGTCGCGGTCGAAGCCGTGCCGGCTGTCGCGAAGGCGTAGCCGCTCTTTGCGCCGCTGCCCAGCACGCTATCGACGCTGCCTTCCGTGTTCAGCGCCGGCAGGTCGGGCGCGAAATCTTTGCCAAGTCCTCTGGTGGACTGGTAAGTCGCCTGCGCCGTGCCGATGGTGCGCACTGCGCTGATGGCCGCCGCTTCGTTGGCCGCCTGGCGTGACTTCAACAGGTTCGGGATGGCGATGGCGGCGATGATGCCGATGATGGCCACCACGATCAACAACTCGATCAGCGAAAAACCTTTTTCATTCTTCATGTCAAGCTCCTTCAAAAATTCTGCAACCGTGTGAGTCTTTGCGAAACCTTGCCGGCTCGCCAGCCAAGAGAGACGCACGATCCAGCTTACTGGAGAGGTATAGCAACGCTCGAGGCCAGCGTGCGGGTCGGGAACGCCGGTGCGGTGAGTGCCGTCCCGGTCGAGTTCTGGTAGATGACGAACGTCTCGTTGGAGTAGAAGGCACGGTTGCCTGTGCCGAACGTGCCGCTCGACTGCGGGTTAGAGAGCGTGTCGAAGTAGGACGGTGTCGTCGCGGTCGAAGCCGTGCCGGCTGTCGCGAAGGCGTAGCCGCTCTTTGCGCCGCTGCCCAGCACGCTATCGACGCTGCCTTCCGTGTTCAGCGCCGGCAGGTCGGGCGCGAAATCTTTGCCAAGTCCTCTGGTGGACTGGTAAGTCGCCTGC
>JBJMGV010000085.1:0-50624 GCA_045807725.1 Blastocatellia bacterium
ACGCGGTGTCTATCTGGTGACGCCCTACAAGCGAAAACGCAACGAGGAGGAGACGGCAGTGCCGAGATTGTTCAATCGCTTTGTTTCAAGCATCAGGCAACCGATAGAAAGTTTGTTCGGATGGCTGATTCAAAGAACCGATGTGCAGAACGCCTCGCGGGTGCGTTCAGCGCAAGGCTTGTTAGTTCATTGCTACGGCAAACTGGCTGTGGCCTGTTTGCTGCTCACTTTCTACTCTTGATTCGCATATTCTATATAAACCATCCGAAAGACCGAAAGCTATTGCAAGAGTTGGAGACTCACATGGGTGTGTTGAGCCGGAAAGGCTTGATCACTGAGTGGAGCGAGAGCAAGAGCCTGGCGGGCGACGAGAAGGATGGAGTGATCGGCGACAACTTGAACAGCGCTGATATCATCGTGCCGCTGATCAGCGCCGAGTTCTTCGCCTCTAGCGACTGTGGGACGGAGATGAGGCAGGCCATCAGGCGACACCGGGCCGGCGAGGTCTGCGTAATCCCCATCTTCGTCAGACCCTTTGTGTGGAAAGAAGAGGAAGACCTTGAGGGCCTGGTGATCCTGCCGCGTGATCCCAAGTCGAGCACCGAACCTAAAGCCGTTAGCAAGTGGAGCGACCGCAATGAAGCGTTCGTGTTCGTCGTCAAGGTCATCTGTAAAGTGATTGAACGCCTGCACAGCGGCGAGGCAATCCGCGCCGTCGCGGGTGATATGGATATCGACATATCCGAAGAGATCGGCGCTATTATCAAGCGAGTCAAGGACAATAGAACGCGGCAGTCTGACAACCTGATCCCTTTTCTCTGCGACCGCGCCGCTCAGGACAAGAGCCTGGAAGAAGAGATACAGAAATGGTTCGAGGAGCGAGAAGACGCCGAGGCTTCGACGCGCCCGCGCAAACCGCTGGTCGGCATCGTGCAAGGCGACGAACAGGAGTGCGTCAGTATGTACAAGCGGCGCTTGCAGGAATTCTCGCTGCGCCGGTTTCTGCGTGCAGACACGCGCCGCCCCATCCGCAGCTACTACTTGAAGCTGCCCGGCGCGGTGTCGAAGGCCGAGGACTGTCTTGAGGACTTCCAGAGAGACCTGGCCGAAAAACTGACCTACAGCCGTTACCTGTCCCGCGAGCAGATCACTGAGGACATCGCCCGGTCGGGCGCGCCCGTCTTTATTCACTCGTCGCTCGACACAGAGTTGTGGGACGACAACGCGCCGGCAGTCATTCGCACCTTTCTAAGCTTCTGGGACCGTATGTCGCCGCTGCCGCCGACTTCGCAACTGATCTGTTGCTTGCTGCTCAAGCACAACACCCGCAATCCAGAATGGGCGGCCAGGAAAGAGAAGGCGCGGCAGTTCATCGCCGACCTCGACTTATCGTCATACCCCGGCGTGACCGTCCTCAAGCTGCCGGAGCTTGCTCCCGTGCCACGCGGCGAGGCTCTGCACTGGGTGCGCGAAGGCATCAACTTCGAGGGCTTCTGCGATCAACATCCGGCGGAGTTCTGCGACACCGAAAGTGGTGAGGACTACATTCGTGACGAAATTTATGAATCAGCCGAGGCGGTTCAGCCGATGAAGTTGCTCGCCGCCCGGCTCGACACGTTGCTTGAGACTTACCGATGCAGGAGGTGACGGCGTATGACATTCCCTTATTACACTGGCGAGCCGCGAAACGGCGATGGCAAGAACTATCTGGACAATTTGCCTGAATCGCCGCGAGCCGGGATGGAGAACCCAGCCGGCTATGCGCCCGACCCCGGTCTTCTGGCTGCCGTCAACGCGGCGCTGGTCCTCGGCCAGCCGCTCCTGCTGACAGGCGAGCCGGGCACGGGCAAGACGCAACTTGCTTATAGCGTCGCCGGCACGCTGGGCAGTAAGCAGGACGGCAACCACCGCCCGATGATCTTCGTCACCAAGTCCACCAGCACCGCCCGCGACCTGTTCTACACCTACGACTCGCTGGCCCGCTTTCACTCTGCGCAATCTCAGACCGGCAGCAAGAGTAGTAAAGACTACCTGACCTACAACGCGCTCGGCGTCGCTATTTTGCGGGCCTGCGGCATCGCCGACCTGTCGGCCTGGGTTCCCGAAGGCTTCGTGCTGGGCCACAGGGGCCGCTCGGTCGTGTTGATCGACGAGATCGACAAAGCGCCGCGCGATTTCCCGAATGATATTCTCAACGAGATCGAGGCGATGTATTTCAAAGTGCCTGAGTTGGGCAACGTCGAGTTCAAGGCCCAAGCCGGAACGCAGCCAGTGGTCATCATCACCAGCAATTCGGAAAAGCAACTGCCTGATGCCTTCCTGCGGCGCTGTGTCTATTATCACATTCCTTTCCCTGACCCAAAGACGACCCGCCTGCAAGAGATCGTCGCAGCCCGCATCGCCGACTTCAAAGCCGAGCATTCGCCCCTGCTGACCGAAGCTCTGGACTTCTTCTACAGGCTGCGTGAAGCCAGCGCCGGGCTGACCAAGAAACCGGCGACGGCAGAGCTGCTGGCCTGGCTCCTCTTTTTGCGCGACCGTGGCGCGCGGGTTGACAAGCCTCTGCGCCAGTACGAGGAATTGATGAGAGCCAGCCTCAATATTATGGTCAAGAGTCCCGATGACCAGGCCAAATCGGCCCCGCTGTTGCAACAATGGCTGAAACAAAGAGGATGATGAGCGACCGGGTGCGCAGCTTCGAGACCCTGGCCGGTTTCCTTGATCAACTACGCCGTCGTGATTACAGCATCGGCATAGATCAGTATATCGCTGCCCATCGTTTGCTCTTGCACCTGTTCGATAATGATGAATGGCCGGACGACCCGAAGCGCCTAGCCCTTTGGCTAGCGCCCATCCTGTGTAGCTCGCCGGAAGAGCAAGAAGGTTTCTACGCGGCATTCTCCGACTGGGTTGATACCTGGCAAGATGCCCACGTCACAACGCTATCACAGTCACGGCGCGAGGAAGCGCCGGAGCATCCCGCAGGCGGCGCAACCGGCCATCGCCGCGCAATGATCTTGAAAGTCGCGCTCGGCGTGAGCGCGTTATTGGCTCTCGCCGCCGTATTGCTGCTGGCGAGCCGGGGCCTCTTCCCCCTTTCTCAGCAAGCGCAACTCATCGCTGCCAGCGCGGCTGAAATTGATCGTCTTGTTCGCCCGGAGTTTCTCTCGCTTCCAATCACTCAACAAGTGCGCGCCGATTCCTCGAAGCCGGCGAAGCTTGAGCCTGGCCCCGTGCCGATACCTGTTCCAATACCTTCCCCCAGCCCGGCCCCTGCAACGATCAGCCTGAACCCCGAAGGATTGCTCGCCCTGAAGCGACCGGACACGTCGCAATCGGCTTTTACAAGCAACCGCTTCTACCGCCGAATCGCCGCCACCGCTTTGCCCGGCTTATTCATCGGCGGCCTCCTACTCTGGGGAGCCGTGCGGCGGTTGCAACTCAAACGGAACTACACGAGGCGCACGCCGCCGCTGGAACGTTTGCGCGTCAAAGGACTGGCCGAGCGCTTCTTCAACCGAGCGGCTTTGCGGGCGGCGGCACAGCAACTACGCAGGCATCGGCTGACCTCTCTGCGCGAGTTGTCCGTTGAGGCGACTATCCACGAGACGACGCGCAAGGCCGGCTGGTTCACGCCTGTCTACACACCGCGCAAGGCGCTGCCCGAGTACCTCGTACTCATAGACCGCGCCAGCCTGTCCGATCACCAGGGGCTGCTCGATGACGAGTTGATTAATCAGTTGAGCGACTATGATGTCATCCTGACCAGATACTACTTCAACGGCGACCCACGCTTATGCCGGCAAGCGCCCGGCGCGCCCGCCTTGAGATTAGAGACGCTGGAAGCTCTGCATCCGAATCACGGGCTGCTGATCTTCAGCGATGGGGCGCACCTGATCCAACCGCTCACGCGGCGGCCACAGCCCTGGCTTGACATGTTCGCCGCCTGGCCTGAGCGAGCGCTGTTTACGCATCAGCCGCCCGACGAGTGGGACCGCAGAGAACGCGCCCTCGAAGAGGCAGGCTTCACGATCTTACCGGCGACCGAGGATGGCATCGCCGCTTTCGTCAGAGTATTGCAGACGGGCAGAGCGCCGCAGAATAAAGGCTACAATTCGCCGCTGCTGTATCCCGATATGCTGCGGTCAGACCCCGACCGCTGGGTGGAAGACGAGACGCCGCCCGCGCAAGAGATCGAGATGCTGCGCGTCGAGTTGCAATATTATCTCGGCCTCGAAGGCTACTACTGGCTGGCGGCCTGTGCGCTCTACCCGCGCGTGCTTTGGGGAATCACGCTCTTTCTGGGACAGCAGCTCAGCAACCGTGAGGAATTCAACCAGCGGCTCGTGGCGCTGGTGCGGCTGCCGTGGTTCCGTCACGGAACGATGCCCGAATGGCTGCGCTCGGCGCTGGTGTTGTCGCTACCTGCGGAACAGGAGAAGAAGATTCGCAAGGCCCTCGACCAGTTGCTGCTCAGCGCGCTTGAGAACCCGGAAGGGTTCGAGTTGGAGCTTGCCAACGAACTGAGCAAAGACACCACTGCGCCGCGCGGCTTGATCGGGCGGCTGCTCGGTTCCATCAAAGATCGAATAAGGGAGATACGGAACCAGCATTCGCGGCGCGCCTTCCTGAACGCCGCGCCCGCAGACAGCCCGCTGCGCGACTACGTCTTTCTCAGCTTCTTGTCGGGCCAGAAGCCTGACCAGCTGGCAGTGAATCTTCCGAAGCGGCTGCGGCGGCTCTTGTTCCCCGGCGGCCAAGCCATACGCGGCGTGCGGCCACTGGTCTTGTTACTGATGGCCGGTCTGCTGTCGGCAGTCGGCTGGTCCGCTTTCCCGACGCCGACGCCGCCGCAGACCCCGTCGGTTGATTTCAAAGCGCAGCCCGCCGTCAGCACGCGCGGCGAGAGTCTGCCATTAGTAGTGACAAACACAAACGAGAGGTCGGATTGCGACGCCTACAGCCTGAAGGGAGCGGTGCTGACAGCCGCCGCCGGAAGCGGCATCACCATCGCCGCTTTGAACTTGGAAGATGAAGATTGTCGAATGGCCGCACAGGTGAACATCGCAAGCGACGCGCCGACCGGAACAACCGAATTGACAATCAAGAAGGGTGACACGAACATTGGCTCGTTCCCGTTTGAGGTCATCGACCAGCCGTTCCCGCGACTCTTCTATATGCCCAACCAGAGCACGCAGGGCGAAACCGTTAGCTTGACTATCTTCGGCGACAAAGGGATGGACTGCACGACGAATAGCTTGAAGACGGCGACGTTGTCAGCGCCGCCGGAGAGCGGCATAACGATTCGCAATCTAATGATGCAAGATTGCGAGATGACGGCCTCATTGCGCATTGCGCCGAATGCGCCGGTCGGGACGGTGAATCTGACGCTGAGCAGAGGCGGCTTAACGGCTCCGATTCCCTTCACCATTAATCAGCGTGCGAAACCGGATTGTCCTTCCCTCACCGTCTCCTGCCCTTCAGGAGTGCAGCCCGGCAACCCGCTTACTCTGACGGCAAAGGTGACCGGCGGACACCTAGTAGCGAAACCCAGATATATTTGGAAAGCGACTATTGTTATTACTCCTAATGTTGCCTACAACACGGTAATAGATCAGGCGACGGATGACCCTTCGGTCACAGTCACCTACCCTTACGCGCTGCCAATCACAGCTCTCTGGCAGATCAGCCTGACAGTGACCGGCTACAATTGCCCATTGTCGGTTTCGCGGTCTTGTTCCGTAGGCGGAGGGATCATTGCGGGAAAGGGCAGGTTCCAGATCGAATTTCAAAACACTGACAGGATACCGGGAGCTAGTGTAGTTGATTTGCAGGTGTTCGACCTGATGGATTTCGAGGCACGGTCTTTTACGAACGTGGAGTTGAATAAACAGCCAGCAGTGACCTTAGAGGATCTTCCTTATGGGCTGTATAGACTATTAATATCTCCGAAAGCGAATACAGGCATCTCTTCTCAAATATACTTCCGCACCGACAACAATGCCTCAGCGTTGACGATTGACGCGGCGACGCAGGTGCAAACCTATCCAGTGAAAGTCGCTGTGACCTATTCGCGGGCAAAGCCATTAGCAGAAGCAGCACAGGACCAACTCTACGGGCCAGCCGTGCAACAGAGCGGGCAACAAGAGCTTTACGATGTTGTGGTCAAAACCTTCAACGTTAAGACCGGTGAAGAACTGAAGGGGATTGATCTTTATTACATCGATGGAGATTCCGGCAGGCAGGCTCGCAAGCTGCCTACCCAATCTCCTTCGACCATCAGGCTGGCTCCGGGCCACTATACGTTTTTCGCAGCCAAGCCCTCAGGCGCGAATGGTTTTTCTAGCCTCTCAGCCTACGAAGAGGTCACTATAGGGGCGAAATCGGCTAGATGACTCCGCCGCTCATGTGTTTGACAACGGCGTGGATGCCTTCGGCGACACTCAGAAAACCATCATCGGGGCTTGGCCACTTCGTCACCGGCTTGCCGTCACGCGGCAACACCTGCAACCTGGCGAACGGCGCATCCTGCCACATACACGGTCGCAGGATGACCGGGATCACCCGCGCTTCGCGCCGCTCGTGCCGTTCCATCGCGGTCGTCATCTCAAGCCCATAACAGTAATCCGACGCCAGAAAGCTGCCGCTTATCAGCAGCAAGATGATCTGCGCGGTTTGCAGGTGAGAATCAATCTGCGTCTTCCACTCGGTCCCGGCGTCAATGTCGCGGTCGTGCCAACCCGCGATCAAGCCGCGCCGCTGCAAGACAGATAGATGATCCTCTAGCTGCTTTCTCAACCGCTCATCCCGGTGTGAGTAAGAGTAGAAGATTTCTATTGCCTGATTAAGCGCCTCGTCGGCCATGAGCAATTCCGCCTTAATCCTGCGCTTGTCTGGCAGAGCGGCCACCGGCTATTCGACCGTGACGGATTTGGCCAGGTTGCGCGGCTGGTCTACATCGCAGCCGCGCCGCACGCCGATGTGATAGGCCAGCAGTTGCAGCGGCACAATCGACAGGATCGGCGAAATCAGGTCGCTGGCTTGCGGTATCTCGATCACGTGGTCGGCGACCTCGCGCACCTGCGTATCGCCTTCGGTGACGATTGCGATCACCTTGCCGTCGCGCGCTTTCACTTCAACCATATTCGACAGCGTCTTCTCGTAGCGCAGCCGTGATGCGTCGCTGTCCTCATCCTTTGTAGCGATCACTACAACCGGCAGGTCTTCGTCAATCAACGCGTTCGGCCCGTGTTTCATCTCGCCCGCCGGGTAGCCTTCGGCGTGGATGTAGGAAATCTCTTTCAGCTTCAACGCACCTTCAAGCGCGATGGGGAAGTTGATGCCGCGACCGAGGTAAAGAAAATCCTGCGCGCGGTGGAACTCGCGCGCCAGCCGGTCGGCCTGATCGTCACAACCGAGCAGCGTCTCCATCTTCACCGGCAGGCCGTTCAGCGCGCGCACGTGTTCAAGCGACTGCGCTTCGCTCAACACCCCGCGCTGCTGGCCGAGATAAAGAGCCAGCAGGTAGAGCACGGTCATCTGACTGGTGAAGGCTTTCGTTGAAGCAACGCCGATCTCAGGGCCGGCGTGCGTGAGCACCGTGCCGTGCGATTCGCGCGTGAGCATCGAACCCTGCACATTGCAGATCGACAGAATCTTCGCGCCTTTCTCTTTCGACTCGCGCACCGCGGCAATGGTGTCCGCCGTTTCGCCTGATTGCGAGATGGCAATCATCAGCGTCTTCTCGTCGAGGATAGGGTCGCGGTAACGGAACTCGGACGCATAATCAATTTCAACGGGGATGCGCGCCAGCTCTTCGAGCATATACTTGCCGGCCATCGCCGCGTGCAAGCTCGTGCCGCAAGCTATCGCTTTGATCGACGTGAACTGGCGGAACTCGGCTTCGCTGATCTCCATCTCATCGAGATAGACGCGGCCCGTCGTCTGCGACACCCGCCCGAGCACAGTGTCGCGCACGGCGCGCGGCTGCTCGTAAATCTCTTTGAGCATGTAATGCTTGAAGCCGCCCTTTTCGGCCATAATCGGGTCCCACGTGATGCGCTGCACGTTGGGCGCTATCGAGTTGCCTTCAAAGTCCGTCACCTCGACGCCATCGCGGCTGAGCACGGCCATCTCGCCATCGCCGAGGTAGAACACGTCGCGCGTGTGATTCAAGACCGGCGGAATATCGGAAGCGACGAAGTATTCGTTCTGCCCAAGCCCGATCACAATCGGCGGCCCCTGGCGGACAGCGATGATCTTCTCAGGCTCGTCGGCGGACATAATGGCCAGCGCGTAGATGCCGCGCAATTCCATCACCGCGCGACGGACAGCAGATTCAAGATGGCCGTCGCTTTCTTTCAAATATTTCTCGATTAAGTGGGCGATCACTTCGGTGTCGGTCTCGGTGACAAAGACGTGATCTTCGGACTGTAGCTTGTGCTTGAGCGGCATGAAATTCTCGATGATGCCGTTATGCACGACGACAACTTTGCCCGAACAATCGCGGTGCGGGTGGGCGTTCTCTTCCGTGGGCCGCCCGTGCGTCGCCCAGCGCGTGTGGCCGATGCCGTATGTGCCATCGAGCGGCTTCAGGCGAATCGCCTCTTCGAGGTTGCGCAACTTGCCTTCGGCGCGGCGAATCGTCAGCGCGCCCTGCTCATCGACAACGGCAATGCCCGCCGAGTCGTAGCCGCGATATTCCAGCTTGCGCAAGCCATCGAGGATCACTCCGACGACCTGTTTATCACCCACATAACCGACAATTCCACACATCGCTTTTCCTCTTTCCGAGACCAGAGATTGCCATTCCTGCTTCAGCAAGATGCAGACATAATAAGTAAACGCTGAACGCCTTGCGAAATTCAAATTGTGATGGCTTGAGGCATCCGCTCGATTCAATTATAGCAGCCGCGTCGCCGCCTCACTGTAGTTTTTTCTTGATGACGGCAGGCACACCGACGACCAGCGAATCGGGCGGCACATCTTTGGTGACGACCGCGCCCGCGCCCGTCTTCGAGCCGCGCCCGACCCGCACCGGCGCGACCAGCATCGTATCGCTGCCGATGCGGACGCCGTCCTCGATGACCGTCTCGTGTTTGCGCACGCCATCATAGTTGCACGTGATCGTTCCCGCGCCGATGTTCACGTCATCGCCAAGCGTCGCGTCACCGAGATAGGTCAGGTGCGACGCCTTCGTGCCTTTGCCGATCTTCGACTTCTTAACTTCAACGAAGTTGCCGATGGCGGCCTTCTCGCCGACTTCGGCATGCATCCTTAGCCGCGCGAAGGGGCCGACGGTTGCCCGCGTGCGAATCACGCTGTCTTCGATCACCGTTGAATTGCGAATCGTCACCTCATCTTCAACCGTAACGTTGCGAAGTCGCGTCCACGAATAAATCGTGCAGTTCGCGCCGATGCGGCTCGCGCCTTCGATAATCACTTGCGGATGGATGATCGTGTCCTGCCCGACTTCAACGTCCAGATGAATGTAGGTCGAGGCCGGATCAACGATAGTCACGCCGTTCAGCATCAACTCGCGCAGCTTGGCCGCGCGCAGCCTGCGGTCGAGTTCGGCCAGCTCGACGCGGGTGTTGATGCCCGGCACTTCTTCGGGATTATCGTGACAGAAGACGCCGACGCGCTCGCCCTGTTCAAGCAGGATGGCGGGCACGTCCGTGACGTAATATTCGCCTTGCGCGTTATCCGTCTTCAGGTGGTCGAGCGCGGCAAGCAATCGATCAACCTCGAAGCAGTAGATGCTGACGCAGACTTCGCGCACGGCAAGCTCGTCGGGCGAGCCGTCCTTCTGCTCGACGATGCGCGAGAAGCGACCTTGCGCATCGCGTATGATCCGCCCGTAGCCGGTGGGGTCGTCCATCTCAACGGTGAGAACGGTCGCGGCGTTGCCTTCGGCCTTGTGTGTTTCGGCGAGGCGGCGAAGGGTCTCAGCTTTTATCATCGGCCCGTCGCCGGCCAGCAGGATGAGCGGCCCCTTGCGTCCTTTCAGTTGTTCACGCGCCGCCATCACCGCGTGCCCGGTCCCGCGCTGCTCGGCCTGTAGAACGAATTGCAGTTCGGTCTGTGCCGCGCCGCGCTCGACGAGCCGCGCCGCCTCGTCGCGGACGGCGCGCTCGACTTCGTCGGCTTGATGCCCAACGATGGTGAAAACAGCCTCAGGAGCCAGTTTGAAGGCGGCGCGCAAAACGTGCGCGACAAGCGGCAGGCCGGCGATCTCGTGCAGGACTTTGGCGCGGCGCGACTTCATCCGCGTCCCCAGCCCAGCGGCCATTATCATTACGTCAGTCATGGAATCTCCCCATTTTGGATTTTGGATTTTGGATTTTAGATTGACAGAAAAGACCGAAATCCGACAGAGGTTCTTAATCCAAATCGCCGGCGCGAAGCGCCAGGCCAGGAAAATCTAAAATCCAAAATAATCAAGGATCATTGCGAGGCGCTGAAGCGATCAACTCGCGGCGGGCATCGCTGAAGCTGAGCGGCGGGGTCAGATGGCGCTGATGAATGTTCAACAATAAATGCGCCAGCCGGCGCGGGTCGTGACGCACAACGCTATGTTCGCTAATCAGGTTATCGCACAAGACCAACAGGCTGCGCACGGTTGGTGATTGGCCAATACGTATCTCGACCGGAAGATCGGCATCGCAAAGCGAGCGGGCCGCGAACTCGACCTGCACCGCGCCCTCGGCCAGGTACTTGTCGCGCAGTTCCGCGTGAATGGACGCCGAATTGGCGATGACATAATCGAGTCTCAAACCAGGACTGTGCTCGAACAGCGCGTTCAGATGGTCTTCGACGGTGAAGCCATCGGTCTCGCCCGGCTGCGTCATCACGTTGCAGATGTATGCCTTCATCGCCGGCGACTGATTCATCGCCGCGACGATGTCGTCAACCAGCAGGTTCGGGATGATCGATGTGTAAAGCGAGCCGGGACCGATGGTGATGAGATCGGCCTGCGCGATGGCGTCGAGCGTTTCGGCGAGCGGGCGGCAACGGTGCGAGAGTCGCAGGTGGCGGATAGGCGTGCGGGCCGCGACGATCTTACTCTCGCCTTTAATCGTGCGCCCATCGATAAGCTCCGCGACCAGCGCAACATCTTCGACGGTTGACGGAAAGATGCGTCCCTTGATGGCGAGGACTTCGCTGCTGACCTTGATCGCCTCAAAGAAATCCCCGGTGACGCCGGTGAGTGCGGTTAAGAAGAGGTTGCCGAAGCTGTGACCGGCGAGGTCGCCTTCGGACTTGAAGCGGTATTGAAAAAGCTGCGTCAACAGGCGCTCGTCTTCCGCGAGCGCCGCCATGCAGTTGCGTATGTCGCCGGGCGGCAGGATTTGAAACTCTTCGCGCAGGCGGCCCGAACTGCCGCCATCATCGGTGACGGTGACGACAGCCGTGAGCGTCTCGACCCACGGCGCATCGGGCGCGGAATCAGTCACGCTATCTTCGCCGACGTAAGCCTTCAATCCCGACAGCAGGCTGGACAGCCCCGTGCCCCCACCGATAGACACAATGCGCAATCCGCGATTCCCTTCTGTCACGTTATCCCCTAGCACGACATCGCGCTTTATTCGTCGTCGAAATCAAAGCCGAAGCCGGTCAGATGTTGAAACTCTTCGTTGGTGTGGAGGCTGGCAAAGTCAGGGTCGCGCCGGGCGTGGGAACGATTCACCGAGCGGATGCTGATGGCGCGACGCAAGGCGTCTAATGACAGGGCTGGCTGATGCATTCGCGCGTGAGCGACAGACAGCGAATACCAGATGTGATCGGCGCGGGGTTCGACCTTCAATCCCTTTTCAAATAGACCGACTGCTTCAGCGAAATTGCCTTTGTTCAATTGCACGACGCCCTGGTCGTAAAGCGCATCGGCATTGCGAGGCACGACTGGCGCACGCGCCATCCGCTGGTCGCAGATCGCTATGTAGGTGCGCGCCGGCGCAATAATGTCGCCTTGCTCGCTGAATCGGGTCAGCAGGTTCTCGAAGGCTTCCCTGGCTCCCGAATAATCGTGGCGATTGAACAAGCGCAGGGCTTGCTCGAACGCTTTCACGGCTTGCAGAGAACTAGAAGAAGCCGTCTTCTTCGGCGGCGATTGAGCAGCCTTCGCAGCCGGAGCAGGTGTCGCCCGCCGCGCCGGAGCTTGCGGTGCGGCTTTAACGGCTGGCTTCTTGACGGGCTTGGCCGCTACGACCTTGGCGGTCTTCTTAGGCGGCATCTTCTTGCTAGCGGCAGTGGTCTTCTTGCTGGTTGAAGCCGGTTTCTTGTTCTTTGCGGGAGCGGCTTTTTTCGATTTCGGCGAAGCGGTGATCTTGCCGGGCCGTTGAGGCTTCTTATCGGCAACCTTCTTGGCTTTGGTCGTGCGGACTTTTTGAGACGCTGGCGAGCGGCTTTTGTTAGTTTTGGCAATCAGGCTGCTCATCGTTCCCCCAAAAGTGGTGAATCAACGAACCATGCGTCAAGACCAGCCCGCGCTTGGGTTGATGGGTCTTTTATATCAAGTAATTATGGGCAAAGTCAAGAAAATAGCTGGACGCCGACACAGTTGGATGAGGGATCGGAAACGGCATTTAAACCGGAGCGTGGCAGCCAAAATCCGCTCTCACCTCGTGTAACTGAGAGAGTCTTGCCACTTAGCGGAACACGGCGTTCGGAAAGGCGGTTATTTTCGCGCTCAAGCTCACAATCCTTATTATTTCAGTACTTACTGTCAGCCGCACGGTGGAAGATTGCCGTCCAGTCGCGGCTAACTGTATAATCTACCTGCATTTAGGTCATTTTGCCCCAAAACGCAAAGGGAAGGGCGCAAAAAAATGGACGAGACTGGGCATTTTCTGCCTCAAAAGTCAGAGAGAACGAGCCTGCGGCGACTCGGCGGCAAGACGGTGATGCTGACGCGCCCGCCAGCGCAATCAGGGGAGATGGCCGCTCGGCTCATCGAATCGGGCGCGAGAGTGATCCATTGCCCCACTATCGAGATCGCCGAGCCGGCCACCTGGGGGCCGCTTGATGCGGCACTCACAAACCTTGAGGGTTATGACTGGCTGATTTTCACGAGCGTAAACGGGGTTGAGCACTTCTTCCGCCGCTTCGCCGAAAAGCAAGGCGACGCGATGAGTCTGCTGTCACACGTACGCACCTGTGCCGTCGGCCCCGCGACGGCGCGTGCGCTCGTATCGGCCTGTGGTCGCGTCGATGTGACCGCCGGGGAGTCGAGAGCCGAAGGCGTGCTGGCTGCGCTCATCGAAGCAGTTGGCGGCGTTGAACATCTCGCCGGCCTCCGATTTCTTTTGCCGCGCGCCCGCGTCGCTCGTGACTTGTTGCCGGAAGAGTTGATTCGGTTCGGCGCGCACGTTGACGCAGTCGAAGCTTATCAGACCCTACGCCCCGACATTGACCGGGCCGATTTGATCCGATTGATGACGGATAATCACGTTGACGCCATCACCTTTACGAGTCCTTCGACGGTAGCAAACTTCGCGGCGCTGATCGGCAACAAAGACCTGTCGGACACGTTACGCGGCCTCATCGTCGCCAGCATCGGCCCGGTTACGACTGAGGCCCTGCGCGCTCGCGGCATCACTCAGATCATTCAGTCGCAAGCCTACAATGCTATCGCGCTGGTCGAGGCGCTTGTTGAGGCGCTCGGCCAACTGCAATAATTCCCTTTGACCGCGTTCATGATTTATCTTGATCGATCTGGACTGACAGTATGACTCAAGCATCATCTACTCGCTTTAAGCTCGCCGCGATGTTGTTACTGGTGATCTCCGTCACGACCGGCGCAGCCGCGCAGGAGTCGCATAAGCCGGATGACGACCAGACGCCAGTGCGGCTCAACTCGACACTGGTGCAAGTGCCGGCCATCGTCACCGACCGCGCCGGCAAGTTTGTTACCGATCTTACAAAGCCGGACTTCGCCGTCTTCGAGGACGGCAAGCGGCAGGAGGTCGCGCTGTTCACGGCCATCAAGCAACCCTTCAATGCCGTGCTCGTTCTCGACACCTCGAACAGCGCGCAGGATCGGTTGCGGGCGATTCAAAACAGCGCCGCGATCTTCACCAAACAGCTCGCCGGCGATGATCGCATGATGGTCATCTCGTTTGACAATGAAGTCCGCGAGCTGACCGAGTTCACGCGCGATCAGAAAGAACTGGAGTCAGCCATTCGCGGCGCTGAGTCGGGCTTTGGTAAGCTGCTTTACGAAGCGATGGTCCGCGCCTTTGATAAGCTCCACGACACCGAAGGCCGCCGCGCCGTCATTCTCTTCAGCGACGGCGTTGATATGAAGAGCATCGAAGCGACCGCCGAAAAGACTATGCAGATGGCCGACGAAGTGGGCGCAGTGGTTTACATCGTGCGCTTTGATACGCGCTGGTTCATCGAGGCTGAAGCTCGCAAGCACGCCGCCGAACAACCCAAGAAGCGTTTGCCCTTTGATGTGGATGGGCGCATCCCGCTGCCGCCCGATTATGGCGGGCCGGATGTCTCAAGCGATAACCCTGAGATTCCTTCCCCGCAGAAGCCTAAGATCGAAATCACGATGGGCGGCTCAGGCACATCGAGCCGCCAGCCGCCGGTGGTCTATGATCCGAGCGGTCGCCCGCCGCTGACCCTGCCGCAGCATACCGAGGCCGACCCGATCACCGAAAACCTCGACAACCTGTATGGCGAAGCCGATAAGTTCATGCTCTCGATCACATCACGCACCGGGGGCCGCGTGTACGACGCCGAGACTTTCGAGAATACCCGCGCCGCCTTTGCCGCGATTGCCGACGAGCTGCACAACCTTTATATGCTCGGTTACTACCCGACGGTGAACCGGCGCGACGGCAAGCTTCATAAGATCAAAGTCGAAGTCGCTCGCAAAGAGGCTCGCGTTCGCGCCCGCTCCGGCTACCAGACGCCGAAGGGCGACATCAGGAAGTGAGCGGCGTCACTTGCCGCTCACTTCTCTTAATTCCCTGCCCGTTATCAAGCAGCCGCTACACTAATTCGTATAGCGCCCTTCTCTCTAATGATGGTGATTTGAAGATCAGCGCGGCCCTTTTTTTACAGCCTGATGAATTGATTGATGCATTTGGCCGAAGCTGTGGTAAGCTATGGTCATAGCAGCGGGGTGCGGCACAGGCATTGCTCCTGAGCGAATCGCCAAAAGAGTTAAACAGCTTTTCGTTTGAGGGTAATGTCATGAAACGCGTTCTCCCCGTGTTCCTCACACTCCTTTGCTTCTTCCTGTTCGCCAACCCAATCTTCGCGCAGACGCCCGAAGCCAATTCCGACGCCATTGAAGCTGAAGACGATGTGGCTGCCGGTCGCGTCATCCGCGTAAGCTTCGTCGAAGGCGACGTGTCGTTTCAGCGCGGCGGAACCACTGAATGGGCGGCGGTGATTGAGAACTTGCCGCTGTTTGCGGGCGATCAGATTTATGCGGGCAAAGACGCCCGCGTCGAATTGCAGATTGGGCGCGGCAGCTACATACGACTCTCTGAAAACACCGCGCTGACGGTCACAGAGCTGCGTGACGATGCCGTGCAGTTTGAAATCCCCGCCGGCATGGCCTTCGTCCGCGTCGAACAACTGGCCACGGCATTCCAGCGCTTTGAAGTTGACACGCCGAATGCCGCCCTGCTGCTTCAACAGGACGGACTCTACCGCGTCAATGTGCGCGGCGACAACGACAGCGAAGTCATCGTGCGACGCGGCGCGGCGGAAGTCGCTACTGACGATGGCAGCTTCAAATTGCGCGAGGGTCGCCGCCTGCTGATTGACACGTCGGCCAGTGGCCGACTCGAAGTCGCGTACGACACGACGCAGGACGATTGGGACATCTGGAGCACGACGCGCGATGCGACAATCAACAGCCAGTACATCAACACCGCGCCGGATTACGTCACTCAATACGAAACGACCTACAGCGACTTCTATGGCGTGAGCGACCTGTCATCCTACGGCTCGTGGTCCAGCGACCCGACCTATGGCAACTGTTGGCGGCCTTACGGGGTGGGTTATGGCTGGGTGCCTTATCGACAAGGCCAGTGGATATGGACGCCGCGCGCCGGGTGGACGTGGGTGTCGAGTGAACCTTGGGGCTGGGCGCCTTATCACTACGGGCGATGGGTCTTCACGTCGTCGTTCGGATGGGCGTGGGTTCCGGGCTACGGCAGATCAACAGGCGGTTATAACAATTATCAATGGCGAGCGTATTATCGCTGGCGACCGGCGCTGGTCGGATTCTTCGACGCGCCGTCTCCGCGCGGGCATTACGTCGGCTGGTATCCGCTCGCGCCCGGCCAGCGCTGGCATCGGCCTGACGGGCAGCGGCTCGGCGGCGACCGCTCGCATCTGCAATACCCGACCGCTGGTGACACCTGGCGGCGGCCCGGTCGCGGCACCTTCGCGGTTCCGCCGCACGACGGGCGCGGAGTGACGCTGCTGCCGGTCGAAGGATTCAATCGCTCAGACCGCACCAAGCTGCGTCCGGTCACGCCCGATCAGGACTTGAGCAACTGGATCAAACGCGGCGCGCGGCCCGGCTTGCCTGAGATCAAACCGGCTCCGGTGGCCATTGCGCCGGTGACGCGAGACGAGCGGCGCTACCGCATCGCCATCCCTCCCAATGAGATCATTCGCCGGCCTGTGGTGACGCGCAACCGGCCTACTGATTCAGAAGCGACGGTCAACTCGCCGCGCGAGCGTCGCTTGATTACGCCGCGTGCGCCGGCATTGTCGAGTGACGACCTGACGCGGCGCGAAAAACGTCAACGCGGCGACGAGCAACGCACGAAGCCGCCTGCGGTCGCTCGCCCGGCGGAGGGGGAGAATAGTAATCCTTCCTACCAAAAGCCGAATCGCCAAAGCGGTGAGGCAAAGCCGCGCATTATGCCGGCTGACCGCGCAGAGGGCGATAGCAGCCGCTCGGAACGCAAAGCCAGGCGAGGTGGCGACGACTCGGCTCAGCCCGTTGACAACCGCTCAGGCAATGATTCGTCAGGCGAACGTCACAAGCGCCCGGCCTACACGCCGCCGCCGCAAGACCCTGCCGCCGGCACAAGCGAGGCGGGCGTGCGCGAGCGCAAGCAACGCGACGAAGAACAGATTCGCCAGCGCGATGAAGAGCGCGCCCGCCAGCGCGACGAAGAACGCCAGCGTCGAGCCGAAGAAGACCGCGCTCGCCAACGTGACGAAGAGGTGAATCGTCAACGTAACGAAGAACGCCAGCGTCCACACGAGGCCGAGCGTCAGCAGCGACAAAACGAAGAGCGCGCTCGACAGCAACAGGAGGAGCACCAGCGTCAGCAAGAGGCCGACCGCGCTCGCCAACCGCAAGAGGAACGCCAGCATCGCAATGACGAAGAGCGCAACCGGCAACGCAACGAAGAACGCGTGCGCGATCAAGCGCCACGCGAAAAGCCACCCGCGCAGAACCAGGAGCAGCGCCAAACCAAAGAGGAGCGCCGCGCCGAGCCTGAGCAACGAAAGAAACCCTAGCTGCCGTGACAAGTGACAAGCGACGGGTGACAAGATCATCCCAGTTTTAATTTCTTCTTGTCACTTGTCACGGCTCACTTGTTACGCTTCGGTGGCACGGACTGGGCGGATGATTGACGAACCGTTAGAAAGGTAACACCCCATCTGCTTCATCCTCCTTCGCTCGGTCATCTGCCTGGTCGGTGCCACCGGCCATCCGCTTTACCCGCCACTGCCCGATCTGAACTTGAGGAGACCGATGATGAAACGAAATCGAATCGGCACACTATTGCTCCACTTCCTCATCGCTGCGGTTGGACTCGTCGGCGTTGCCGCGCAGCAACACGAATCGGCAAGTCAGGAGAACTCAAGCAAGCCGAAACCAGCCGACCTTCCCTTTGACCGCCCATCAGCGGCGCAACCTGCTCCGCCTCGTGAGCGGCCCGTAAGCGGCGCGATGCCGACGAGCAACGACAAATCAGAAGCCGTTAAGCTCGCCGTTGATCTCGTACAGCTCGACGCACAGGTCTTGCACCAGAAGACGGGCCGCATCGCCGGCAATATGACGAAGGATTCATTCGCGCTCTACGAAGATGGTGTTAAACAGACCATCACACATTTCAGCCAGGACACCCTGCCGCTCTCTGTAATTTTGCTTATAGATCGAGGCGGCTGCCTCGACCCATTCAGCGACAGCGTCCATAACGCAACGATGGCCGCGCTCAGTCGCTTGCGCCCGCAGGACGAAGTGGCGCTGATGGCCTTTCACGACACGGTCAACCTCATCGCCGGCTTCACGCGAGACCGCCGGCGCATCGAAGACGCGCTGCACCGCATCCCGCCGCACGACGAGCAAGCCAGCCATTGCTTTAATCGCGCCTTTGATGAAGCGGCCAATTATATGAAGCACGCAGCCAATCCCGATGGACGGCGCGTGATCATCGTGCTCACAGGCATCACGGTCAATTTTGATTGCTCCGGGCCGACCGGCGAAGAGGCGCGTCAGGCCATCCTTGAAAGCGGCGCGGTCGTCTGCGGCATTATTCCGAAGACCGCCGAACAGCGCCTCGAAAGCGGCATTATGCGCACCGTCACAGGCATCGGCGGCGTCTTCAAAGCGAAGACATCCAACCTGAACCGGCTTGCCGAAGAGACCGGCGGCGAGGTCTTGAGCGATAAACCCGAAATGCTCAATCACGTGTTCAATGATCTGATCGATCACCTGCGTACACGCTATGTCATCGGCTTTGTGTCTACGAATGCGAAACGCGACGGCACGTTCCGCAAGGTCAAGCTCGACGTGACGCAGCCGTCAGTCAAGCCCGAAGATCGGCTGGTCGTTCGCACGCGGCGAGGTTACATTGCCGCGAAGGCGCGGCCCACATTTACGGCGAAGCCGCGCACGAACTAGAGCCTGGGAGCGCAGGCTGCAAGCCTGCCGCACGCGGGGCGCGTGCATTCCCAGGATGACGCAATGGATATCGACGATTGATTTCTGTTCTCCTCCGAAGCAACTCACCCCTCCTTTGATTCGCCGCGCAAAGCAGCACTCGCGCGGCGATTCTTTTTGTGCATCGCGCTGCTTTCCACTGCCGGGCGCGATACCTTGACACTGACAGTTGCGGTTTATAGAGTCGCTTCTATGAGCAATCATCCCGATGGCCCGCCCCGCCTCACTGATCGGCTCATCGCAGTCTTCATCAATGATGAATCTGAATTGCGCTCTGGCTGGCGCATACTCGTCTTCGTGCTCGTATTCGCCTTCGCGGCGATGTTCGTCAATGGCATCGCCGCGACGATAGCTACGCTGATTCCGTCGCTAAGAGTGCTTGCCGGCGAACCGCTGCCGGATACACCGTTGGCCAATCGTTACCAGTTGCTTGCGGCGCTCATCGGACAAGGAAAGACGTTAGTGGTCGCTCTCATCGCCTCATTCATTTGTGCGCGCTGGCTCGAACGACGAACGCTCCCGTCTGTAGGGTTCAAGCTACATCGCGGATGGGCGCAAGACTTCGCGTTGGGATCATTGTTGGGCGCGGCGGCGCTCGCCCTGGCAGTCGGCCTCGAAGCCGCGACAGGCGCGGTTCGTCTCGCTCGTCAAATCACCGATGCAGGCGCGCTGGCAATTGACTTTGCTTACCTGTTTGCGTTCTTTGTGCTGGCGGCGGCGATTGAAGAGTTGTTGTTTCGCGGCTTCGCCTTTCAGGCATTAGTGTATAATCTGGGCGGGTTCGCGGCCATCGCCATCACGTCTGTCTTTTTCGGACTGGCGCACATCAAGAATGCGAATGCCTCTACCTTCTCGACGATCAACACCATCCTGGCGGGCGTGTGGCTGGGCGTCGCTTACTTGATGACGCGGAGCCTGTGGTTAGCGACGGCGCTGCACTATTCGTGGAATCTGGTGATGGTCTTCGTCTTCGGACTGCCGGTGAGCGGCATCACGTCCTTTCAACATCTGGCTTGGTGGCGTAGCGAGTCGCGCCCGCCGGTGTGGATTTCGGGCGGCGAATATGGCCCCGAAGCCGGCGCGGCGGCTACGCTGGCGCTGCTCGTTGTAACGCTGGTGATATGGAGGAGCGGCTGGTTTCGCGCCACGCCTGAAATGCTCGCCGCCGTCGAACATGGCAAGCCTGAGCGCCCGCTCTCAATCACTGCTGATGGAGAAACAGCAAGCAGATGAAGGCTGGCTCGCCAGCCATCGCGTGTCGCATTCTATGAACGGATGACAGGCTTGATCGGGGCAGCGCATTGCCACCGCCCCGATCATTCGCCTCATCTCTTCACCACCGATTACGCATTCTTCTCGGCGATGTTACCAATAACAGGAATCTTCCAAAGCTGGCCCTGGCCGGCTTTAACCATGGCCACGATGTGAATGCCGAGCAAAGCAAGGTACACAACTAGCTGAATGAGTCTCAGAACCAACAGGCCACCCAGACCGGCGAGATTTGTGTCGGGGGAGAAAGACATGCCCACTCCCAGTGCGAGACCAAGAATCGTAAAAACCAACCAAACCAAAACCCAGACACCAAAAAGGAAGAGGCCCTGCATTGCGTGAAAACGAAGGAAACGGTTTTCTTTTGGTTCCGTACTCAACCAAATAATTCCGAAGACCGCGTTCACGCAGCAAAGGCAACTTGGCAGGTAGGACAATAACGCCGCCGTGTTGTAGGCCATGCCGAACGTCTTCGTCTTGTTGCCATCAGGCGGCGGATAGTTGCCACCCGGCGGGTAGCCGCCCCCGCCTCCTTGATAACCACCTCCCGGCGGATAGCCGCCTCCCGGCGGTGGATACCCTCCACCTGGCGGCGGCGGATAGCCTCCACCCGGCGGTGGCGGGTAGCCCCCGCCCGGCGGGTTTCCATACGGCGGTTGATTGCTCATATTCATTCCCTCCTTCGTCATTCGTAAATTGGTAACTGCCAATCGGTCAGATGACAGAAGCCGCGCTACAGCTTAAAGGTACTCAACAGCAGCGCCGCTATTCCGAGATAGAAGAAAAACGTCACGATGTCCGTGAGCGTCACGACGAAAACCGACGAAGCCAGCGCCGGGTCCACCTTGAACCGCTTGAGCAGCACGGGAACCAGCGTGCCGAGCATGCCGGCAAACAACAGGCTCAAAATCATCGTTAGTCCCAAGACGCCGCCCAACGCCGGGTTGAACCACAGCGCGATGATGAGGCTCACAGCCACTCCGATGACAAGCCCATTCGTCAGCCCGACCAACGCCTCTTTCAGTGTCACGCGCCAGCGCGTCTCCCAGCTAACTTCGCCCAGGCCAATGCCACGCACCACCACTGTCATGGTTTGCGTCGCCGCATTGCTGCCCATCGTGATGACGATGGGAATGAGGATGGCCAGAAGCAAAGCGACCTGTGGATCACGCGCGGGCAGCAGCCAGCGAACAATGGCTACCGCGATCAACGCGCCGCCGAGCGACAGCAACAGCCACGGCAAGCGCCGCCGCACCGAGTTCATCGCCGGCCCCATTGCGCGGTCATCGGCCTCGACACCGGCCAGCGCGTAGATGTCTTCAGTCGCCTCTTCGCGCATCACGTCGATGATGTCGTCAACGGTGATAATGCCGACCAGCTTGTTCTCCTGATCGGCGACCGGCACGGCCAGCAGGTTGTAAGTCGCCACCAGTCGCGCGACTTCTTCCTGATCGGTATCTGTAGTGACTTTGATTACATCGCCGATCATGATCTTACGCAACGGCGTGGACGGCGGGTTCAACAACAACTGCCTGAGGCTGACGACGCCGAGCAGATGATTGCGCGGATCGACCACGTAAATGTAAAAAGCCATCTCGAACTCTTCGCTGCGCTTTTGCAGCGCCGTGATGGCTTCGGATATCGTCAAGTCTTCGTCGAGCGCGAAGTAATCGGGCGTCATAATGCGCCCGGCGGTCTCATCGGCAAAGCCGAGCAACTCGTTGACGACAACCGAGTGCTCGGCCTTCATTGTTTCGAGCAACTCGTCGCGCAGGTCTTCGGGCATCTCGGCCACGAGCAGCGCGGCGTCATCGGAAGGCAGCTCTTGCAGCAGGCGCGACACGTCGTCGCGGTTGAGCGCGGCCAGCAATGACACCGCGCTTTCGGTGTCCATCTCGGAAACGGCTTCTGCGGCTTTCGTAAGGTCGCTGCCAACCAGTCCGCTGAAGATGGCTTCGCGCTCGGACTGCGATAGTTGCGAAAGAATCTGGGCGATGTCAACGGGGCGGAGCTTGGTCAGCAGGTTGACGGCGTTCGACATCGCGCCGCGACGGGCCAGTCGGATGACAGAATCCAGTATCAGCTTGAGCCGTTGTTCCTGCATCAATCGTGTCTCCGAACCTGCACATAGCTTTATTGCTGAATTCCAAGTCGCGCGATGTGAAACCAAACCTTTATAGCACAGGCAAGAGCGACGGAAAAAGCGAAAACGCAAATCGCCGCGCCGAAATCGTCGCCGCCGCCATATCACCAAACATTGCGTCTAAGACCGTCCCGTGTCGCAAGATGTAGCGCAGCGTCCCGCGCTTGCGAATCGACACATTGATCTGCACAATCAAGTCTCTTTATGCCTGACCTCGACCGCGAATTTTTCGCCCGCGATACGTTGACGGTTGCGCGCGCGCTGATCGGCTCAACGCTTGCGGTCGGCGATTGCGCCGGTCGCATCGTCGAAACCGAAGCCTACACCACAGACGCCGCGTCTCACGCCGTCACGCGCCAACGCCAGGCCGCGATGATGGCCGAGACCTACGGCCACATTTACGTCTACCTGATTTATGGGATGCATTACTGCCTGAACATCACGACCGAGTGTGAAGGTGTCGGCGCAGTATTGATTCGCGCCGTCGAACCGACAGCCGGCTTCGAGTTGATGAGTCGGCGGCGCGGCACGTCGAATATCAAGCTGTTGGCCAGCGGGCCGGGCCGCCTGTGCGCTGCCTTCGGCATTGACATCTCGATGAACGGGCAGCCGCTCGGCAAAGACATACACATCCGCCGCCGCGAAACCGAGCCGCCGATTTCGGCGAGCCGGCGTGTTGGCATCACACGCGCCGCCGACCTCGAATGGCGGTTTTACGAGACGGGTAATCCATTCGTCAGCCGCCATCCGCAAAAGCCTGTTGCTTGAGACTGCCGGTTGCGGCGGTTAGAATGGATGTTGTTTTCAGAATGATTAAACAAGCGAATTGCTGTGTTCGCTTCGCCGCGAAAACCAGAGAAAGTGTGGCAGTCCGTACGGACGCCTTTACGAATCTTCTTTCATGAAAAACGATCTACTAATTCGAGCCGCAAAGGGCGAGCACACCGAGCGCACGCCCGTTTGGATGATGCGCCAGGCGGGCCGCTACCTGCCTGATTACCGCGCCATCCGCAAGGACACGGACTTTTTGACTCTCTGCAAAACGGTTGACCTCGCCGTCGAAGTGTCGCTGCAACCGTACCGCATCCTCGGCGTCGATGCAGTGATTATGTTCAGCGACATCCTCATCCCGGTCGAAGCGATGGGCCAGGAAGTCCGCCTCACGGAAAAGAAAGGCCCTGAGCTTCCCGACCCCATTCGCACACGCGAGCAGGTCGAAAAGCTGATCGTGCCCGACCCGACTGAGAAGACAGGTTTTGTAATGGAGATCATCAAGACGTTGCGGCGCGAGCTTGATGGAGCAGTGCCGCTGATCGGCTTTGCCGGTGCGCCGTGGACGCTGGCGGCTTATATGATCGAAGGCGGCGGCTCGAAGAATTACGCCGAAGTCAAACGCATGATGTATGCTGACCCGCAGACCTTCCATGCCTTGCTCGACAAGATCGCCGACACTGTGATTCTTTACCTGAACGCGCAGATAGAAGCCGGGGCGCAGGTCATCCAGTTGTTCGACTCGTGGGCCGGCGAGTTGTCGCCGCGCGATTACGAAGCCTTCGCCTTGCCCTACGAGCAGAAGATATTCGCCGCGCTCAACCGCGAGGCCGCGCCGGCCATTATGTACATCAACGGCAGCGGCACTTTCCTCGAACAGATGGCGCGTTGCGGCGCGGACGTGTTGAGCCTGGATTGGCGCGTCAACCTGACGGACGCGCGCAAACGTGTCGGCGACGGCTTCACGCTGCAAGGCAACCTCGATCCGTGCGTGCTGCTCTCGACGCCAGCGGTCATCACCGAAAAGGCGAAGGCGCTGCTGGCCGAAGGCGGCGGTCATCGTCACATCCTGAATCTCGGGCACGGCATCCTGCCGATGACGCCCGTAGAGAACGCGCAAGCCTTCATCAACGCCGCTAAACAGATGAACACCTAGCCAGTCAGGAGGAGCCAGTATGACGACGAAAGCGCATGAGCCTGATACGAGTGTGGAAGCATTATCGCCCGAGCAAATCGCGGCGCGAGAAAAATTGGAGAAAATGATCAGGGAGCGCGGCATCCAGCCCATGACTATCGAACGGCTTCGCTCGATGGGCGACCTCTGGCCGGAAGATGAAGAAGTGGACGAATTCCTGACCGCTGTGAGGGAATGGCGGCGCGAGGGCAGCGAACGGAGCGAGCCTTGACAGATATTGTAGTGGCCGACACAAATGTCGTCTCCTATATCTTCAAGGAGGATTCTCGTGGCCGGCTTTATGAGCCGCATCTTGGAGGAAAAGATGTGGTGATTTCCTTCGTAACTCTCGCAGAGTTAGATCGCTGGGCCATCTCCAGCAGTTGGGGCGAAACACGGAAGCGCAAACTCGAAGCATACCTTGATGGCTTTTTCGTTGTTCACTCGAACGCTATGTTGTGTCATCTCTGGGCTGAGATCGTTGAAAGCGGTAAGCAGAAGGGCCAACCTATTCAGCCTGGCGATGCTTGGATAGCCGCGACAGCCCTTTTGCACAAGGTGCCACTCGTCACACACAACAGGAAAGATTTTGTTGGGGTTGAGGGCTTAACGCTTTTCTCCGAAAACTAGGCGAGCTTTTCCGATAAGCCAGACTCCTACAATACCGGAACTCCCATGACTGATCCCCTATCGAAACGCGAGCGCGTGGGCGTGTTGCTGTTCAACCTCGGCGGGCCGGACACTCTCGATGACGTGCGCCCTTTTCTGTTCAACCTGTTTGCCGACCCCGACATCATTCGCCTGCCCTGGCGGTTTTTGCAGAAGCCGCTGGCGTGGATGATCTCGACTCAACGCTATAAGAAGTCGCGCACTTATTACGAGAAGATTGGCGGCGGCTCGCCATTGCGGCGCATCACCGACGAGCAGGCCCGCGCGCTTGAAGCGGCCCTCGCTCGCCGCCAGGTCAACGCGCGGGCTTACGTCGCTATGCGTTACTGGCAGCCTTACACCGAAGAGGCCCTTGAGCAGATTATGCGTGACGAGATTTCTCATCTGGTCGTGCTGCCGCTTTATCCGCAATTCTCGATCTCGACGACCGGCTCAAGCCTCAACCGTATGCTTGCGCTGGTCAGCGAAAACGGCTATCGCTTGCCGCGCACGTCGGTCGTGTGCAGCTACGAAGATGATGAAGGTTACATCTCGGCGCTCGCTGCGTCAGTGGCCGAGAAGCTGGCGGAGTTTCCCGACCCTGCGAGCGCGCACATTCTTTTCAGCGCGCACAGCGTGCCGGTCAGCTACATCAAGCAGGGCGACCCTTATCTCGAACAGACCGAGCGCACGGTCGAGATGGTGATGCAGCGGCTCGGCAAAGACCGCCCGTACACACTCTCTTTTCAAAGCAAGGTCGGCCCGGTCGAATGGCTGACGCCGGCAACCGACGCGACGATTCGGCGGCTGGCCGGCGAAGGCGTCGAGCAACTGTTGATGGTCCCTGTGAGCTTCGTCTCTGAACACAGTGAGACGCTTTACGAGATGGATATTCTCTATGGCGAGCTGACCAGAGAGGTTGGGATCAAACATTACCTGCGCGTGCCAACGATGAATTGTCGCGCAGATTTTATTGGCGCGCTGGCCCTACTGGTCGAACGCGCGATAGCGCTCGAGGCACAGGCTACGCCGCAGATGAGCTGCCTTTATTGCCCGACGCCCGCCAATGCAGGCGATCCCGTGCAAGCGTGTGCCTGCGACCGCGCGGGCAAGTAGAGTAGAATGAAAAACTCGCATAAACAGGTGGTCGTCATCGGCGCGGGAATCGCCGGTCTGGTCTGCGCTTATCGTTTGAAGGCGCTCGGCGCAGATGTCTTGCTGATCGAATCGTCCGACCGTGTCGGCGGCGTGATGCAGACTGAAGCGATTGATAGTTACCTGATTGAGCGTGGCCCGAACAGTTCGCAAGGCAGCGAAGAGTTGATGGCGCTGATCGAAGAGATCGGCTTGATGGACAAGTTGTTGGAAGGCGATCCGAAAGCGCCGGCTTATGTTTACTTCAATGCCCGGCTCCACGCCGTGCCCGCCGGCGCGGGCGCTTTTCTCAAGAGCAAGCTGTTGAGCGCGGCGGGCAAGCTGCGCATCCTGCGCGAGCCGTTCGTCGGCAAGCGGACGGCAGACGATGAAGAGAGCGTGGTCTCATTCGCCCGCCGCCGCATCGGTCGTGAGGCGGCTGAACGGATGGTCGCGCCGTTCGTGTCGGGCATCTACGCGGGCGACGCCGAGAAGATCAGCGTGCAAGCGGCCTTCCCGCGCCTGTGGAATCTCGAAGCGAATTATGGCGGCCTGATTCGCGGCACGATTGCCAAGGCGCGCGAAGCCAGGAGAGAGAAAAAGGCCGCCAGCGCCGTGCTTGATAAGGCCGCGCCGACGCGACGGCGGCTCATCTCGTTCAAAGACGGTATGGCGACCTTGCCCCTGCGGCTCGCCGCCTTGATCGGTGAAGACCTTATTAACGGTGTCGCAAATTGCCGATTGCTGAGCGTAGATTCTGCGAGGGGCTTCGTTGTGGCCTTCAATCGCAATGACCTTGCCAACGAGGTCAGCGCCGAGCACATCATCATCGCCTCGCCGGCAAGGGCGGCGGCTTCGATCCTTGAATTCACTTCAACCGAGTTGAGCCAGTTGCTCGAAGGCATCTACTACCCGCCGCTGGCGATTGTTTATCTTGCTTATGATATTGCGAGCGTGCGAACGCCGCTCGATGGTTTCGGCTTTCTGGTCGCGCCGAGCGAGGGGATGAACATACTCGGCTGCGTGTGGAGTTCGAGCCTCTTCGCGGGCCGCGCGCCACACGGCAAGACGTTGCTAACGGTCTTCATCGGCGGCGCGCGACGACCGGAAACGGCGCGCTTGCCTGACGCCGAACTGGCCGCCGCCGCGCATTCAGAACTGCAAGCTGTGCTCGGCATCACCAGCGAGCCGACCGTAATCAGCATTACACGTTGGGAACGGGCCATCCCACAGTACAATCTCGGCCACCGCGACCGTGTTCTTCGCATTGAAGCTTTGCTCAAAGAGACGCCCGGATTGCATCTGGCCGGCAATTACCTGCACGGCGTCTCGACCGGCGACGTGATCAAAGAAGCCGACCGCGTCGCCCGCGATGTCAATCAATCGCTGACGGCGATGCGATAATCCTTCGCGGTAAAAGCGCCGCCCACGCTTGAGCAAAACATCCTGAGCCAGTCGGCTGACGGCTATTTGGAATTCGTGATGAGCACGGCGTCATCCGTAACCAGTCCGTGCGCATAAGCCAGCTTCTTCCCATCGCGTGACCAGTCGTAGAAAAAGATGAGGTCGGATTTGAAGTCGGTCAGCGGCTTGGCGGCGCTGCCATCTAGCGGCAGTGCCCAAATATTGGTCACACCCGCACGGGTGTCGAGGTAAGTCAGCGCCTGTCCGTCGGCTGTCCAGCGCATGACCTGTTGCGGCGGCAGCGGCATGTCGAATACCTTCGTCACTTCTCCGCTGGCTACGCTGAGCAGGGCGACACGATAGCGTTTCGGCGTCGCCTTCTCATCAATGAATGTCACGGCGATCTGCCGCCCGTCGGGCGAGACCACCGGGCGCGAGCAGGTCATATCGTTCAGCGGCACAGACTCACCGCCATCAATCGGCACTTTCAACACCTGCCGCCGTGGCGGCGTCAGCATGCTGGAGTAGTAGACCCAACGCGAATCGGGCGAGCAGCTCGGGCTGCTGTCGCCCGCCCCATTCGTCAGTTGCTTCAAATTGCCGCCATTCATATCACACCGCCAGATGTGCGACGTGCCTGTGCTGTTCGAGACGAAGACGATGTAGCGGCCATCAGGTGTGGTCACCGGACGCCCTTCTAGTCCGGGGTCGGGCGTAACTTGCTTCTGCCCGCTGCCGTCCGCGTTGGCCGTCCATATCTCGCGCCGGCCCGTCGCTATCGACGTGTAAAGGATGCGCCCGTCCGGCGTCCACGCAACGCCAAAGACGCCATCGTGGTTGTTCGACGTGACGCGCGCGGCGCGGCTCCAGTCGCCATCGCTCGCCGCCCAGACGTTCGACAGTTGCTCAGACTGTACGGTGATTAACGAATCGCCATCCGCCGTGAGGCTCGCGCCGACATAATTGTTCAGGTCGTTTGTAATCTTCCTCACTACACCGTCGGGATAGGAGATGTGCCAGAGCTGGTGCGGCGAATAGATGGGGTGCTCGGCGGCGGCGACGATCAAGCCCTTGCCATCTTTCAGCCATGCTATCTGTCCTACTGAAGACCAGCGTTGTGAGGTGAGCTGGCGCGTGGAGCCGTCCTTGATGCTGACGGCGATCAGGTTCCAGTTGTAATTGGTCGGGTCCGAATCGCGCAGGCCCATGACAATCGTCTCGCCATCGGATGACCAGGCGGGTCCCCAGGTCTGCATCATACTCGACACCAGAGTCGGGTAGGCCAACTGGATGGGAAATGAGGCCAGGCGCTGTTCGCCGCTGCCATCCGTGTTGGCAATCAGCAGCGCCGCCTGATTTTCAATCGGCAAGCCGCGTATGTAAGCCATGCGCGCGCCATCCGGCGAGAAGCTGACTGCCGTGTCAATGTCGCTGACGAGTTTTTGCGCGACGCCGCCCAACACCGGCACGCGGTAGAGAATGACCTCGTCTTTGGTGAACTGATCGTAATAGATGTAACTGCCATCCTTTGAAAACGTCAGCCCGGAGAGCGTCCCCTGAATCGCAGGGAGAATCTCTTTATCGCTGCCTGTCGGTATGTGCCGCAACCAGAGGCTCGGCTGCCCGGCGCTGCCCATGACGTGAACGGCGTACTTGCCATCGGGTGAGACGGCAGCAAAGCTGGCCCTGCCGGTCGTCGTCAGCCTCGACACTTTGAACGTAGCGAACGGCGCAGCCTGATCCCCGGAACGCCCGCGATAGATCAACCAGTAAGCGGCTAATGTAATCGCCGCTACAGCAAGCAATACCATAAGCGCAACGATGCGCTTGCGCGGCTTAACGGTAGCGGTGATTGCCCCTGAGCTAGTGCCTGACCGCGCGAGGGAAGCATCCGTTGTCGCATCAAGCCGGTGGCCGCCGGTGTCGATCACCGTGTGGGCAGCGGTCGTAACTCCCACGTCTCGCGCCAGCGGCAACGTCGATGGCGATTGTAATCCGAAATCCATTTGCGTTTTCAGCTTCTTCAGATCAGCCAGCAACTCGGAAGCCGTCTGGTAACGCGCCTCTCTTTCTTTGACCAGCGCCTTTGCGACGATGCGCCGCAGCATCTCGGGCGCGGGCGACAGGTCATTGGCAAGCGGCAGCGGCTCCTGCGTGAGGATGGCCGCAATCACATCGCTCGTCGTTGCTCCTTGAAATGGCGTGTGCCCGCTGACCATTTCGTAAAGCACGACCCCGAGGCTGAACAGATCGGTGCGCGCATCCACCTTGAGGCCGCGCGCCTGCTCCGGCGACATATAACTGGCCGTGCCCATCACTGTGCCCGGATCGGTGCTATTCCACAGGGCCGAGGCGTCGGCGCTCACGCCCGGTTGCTCGGCCAACTTCGCCAATCCGAAGTCGAGCACCTTGATGATACTGTCGGGGCGCAGCATGAGGTTTTCGGGCTTGATGTCACGATGAACGATGCCCGCCTGATGAGCAACGTCGAGCGCGCTGGCAATCTGCACGGCGATGGCCAGCGCTTCGCTGACGCCGACGGGCTGGCGCTTCATCCGCTGCCGCAGCGTTTCGCCTTCGATAAACTCTGTGGCGATGAAATGAATAGCGTCGGCCTCGCCGACCTCGAAGATGGTGATGACATTCGGATGATTCAAAGCCGATGCCGCGCGCGCCTCTAGCTGAAAGCGGCGCAAGCGGCCCTCTTCCCTCGTGAAGTAAGCCGGCAACAGCTTCAAGGCGACGTGGCGGCCCAGCCGCGTATCTTGCGCAAGGTAGACTTCGCCCATCCCGCCGCGACCGAGAAGCCGGATGATCTTGTATGGCCCAACGGCCCCGCCTGCTATCACATCATCCTGTTCGCTGGCGATGGCCTTTGCCGCCACCTGCATCGCCGGCGCGACCAGAAAGCTGCCGGCCTCTTCGTGAGAGGCGAGAAGCGAAGCGACCTCTTGCCGCAGCGCCGCATCGTCGGCGCATTCATGGTCGAGGAAAGCCGCGCGCTCGGCTTCGTTCAGTTCGAGCGCCGCTTGATAAAGCGTATCAATCCTTCGCCACCGCTCGACGTTGTGCATCAGCTCGCTCCCTGCTTCAGCTCACGATAAAGCCACGCCTGCGCCAGGCTCCATTCACGCTTGATCGTCGCCGGCGAAACCTTCAGGACTTCGGCAGTCTCTTCAATGCTCAGGCCGCCGAAGAAACGCAACTCGACAACGCGGCTCTTGCGCTCATCGAATTCGGCGAGGCTTTTGAGCGCGTCGTCGAGCGCAACAAAGTCGGCGGCGCGCTCGCTCGAAATGACAGCAGCCTGATCGAGCGACACTTCGACCACCTCGCCGCCGCGTTTGGTCGAGCGGTGGCGGCGCGCGTAATCAACCAGGATGTGCCGCATCAGTTGCGCCGAGACGCCGAAGAAATGCGCGCGGTTCTGCCATTCGACGTTCTGCCAATCAATCAATCGCATGTAAGCTTCATTGACCAGCGCCGTCGCCTGTAGGGTATGGCCGGGCGATTCCTTCGACAGATAGCGACGTGCCAAACGATGCAGCTCCGCGTGCACGAGCGGCGTCAATTGGGCAAGCGCCGACTCGTCGCCGTTGCTCCAGGCCCTGAGTAGCTGGGTGATCTCTTTGGGCGAAAGCGAAGTCACGGCTTTGCCCTCCTCGCAAATGACTCAATGCCGCCGCACATTATCACAGTCCGCAAAGTGAGATAAAGGCCGTAATAAAATTTTCAGCCGGTCAATGATCCTTTTCATATGCGCTTTCCGCTTGAACAAGTAAGGGCAGCAATAGCGCCGCCCGCGAACCTATTGAAACGGAATCGAGTCTGTACCGCTACAGCTCTCAAACTATCTTGAAGGAGAAAGTCAGATGAAAAAGATCATCACCCTTGCTGCATTCGTTCTGCTTGCGTTCCTGATTCTAAGCGCCGACGCGATGGCGCAATCGGCGTCCGTCTTTACCGGCGGCTTAAGAGCGCCGAACCGATTAACCTTCACGCCGGGCGGGAATCTACTGGTCGCCGAAAACGGCACGGGCCATATGGACGGGCGCGTCTCGATCATAGACCACAACGGCGCGCGCCGCACACTCGTTGATGGGTTGCCTTCGGCGATCAACTTCGGTGGCGGCGAGCCAGCGCCGTCAGGGCCGACCGCGCTGGTGCTGCGCGGCAACACGCTGTACGTGTTGATTGGCGCGGGCGATGCGACCCTGCCCGGCCCTGCGCCCGGCTCCGAGCTTCCCAATCCGCAACGATCCTCTGACCTGTTCAGCTCCGTGATCGCTTTGCGCGTCGCGCCGGGGATTGATAATTCGGGCGGCGACTTTGCCTTCACGCAAAGTAACTATGACAACATGGCCAACGGCGGACGCTTGAAGACGAGCAATGCGAGCGGCGAACGACTGGTCGCCGACGTGATAGCGAACTTCCGCGATTTCAGCGACGAGCCGCGCCCGGACCTGCCGGCCAACGTGCGCGCCTCCAATCCATTCGGGATGGACATACGCGGCAACGCGCTCTATGTTGCCGATGCCAGTCAGAACCTTGTCTATCGCGTAGACCTCGACAGTCATGATTACGAAGTGATGACGCGGTTCGCGCCCAAGCCCAACCCGCTGCCATTTGGTCCGCCGGTTATGGAAGCCGTGCCAACTATGGCTCGCGTATTCGGCAAGCAGCTCCTCGTCACTTATCTCACCGGCTTCCCGTTCGCGCCCGGCTCGGCAGAAGTGCGCAAGGTCAATTTGGTGAACAACAGTCAGACGACCTTCATCGGCGGCCTGACTTCGGCTACAGACGTGCTGCCCGTGCAAAGGCCGCACGGCGAAGACCAGTTTTACACATTGGAGATCAGCACCAACCTGACGCAGAACGAGCCGGGCCGTTTGCAATTCTTCAGCTCGCCGACGGCTGCGCCGGTGCTGGTGGCCGGCGGCTTGATCGGCCCAATAGGTATGGCGCGCGACGAACAGAGTAATACAATTTACATCGCGTCCGTCTTCACCGGCACGATTCTCAAAGTGCAGGGCGTGCGGTAACATTAAATACACATCGTTCAGCCTTCAACACACGACCAGCCGCCTGCGTGCAAGAGGCTAGATGCTGCGCCTTGCACGTAGGCGGCTGGCTCATTGAGCGCGGAAGACTTCTCGGCCCGCGACGAAGGTGGCGATGACCTTGCCGCGCAAGCGCCAGCCTCTGAACGGTGTGTTGCGGCTCTTTGATTTGAACTGTTGAGGCTCGACCGTCCACTCAGAGGCCGGGTCAAATACCGTCACGTCAGCGATCACGCCTGCGGCCAGCGTGCCCGCTTCGAGACTGAAAGCGCGGGCCGGGCCTATCGTCAGCATCTCGACTACGCGCGTGAGCGGGATGCCGTTGTCGTGATGCAACACGGTCAGCGCGACGCCGAGCGCGGTTTCCAGTCCGATCACACCGAACGGCGCTTGATCGTATTCCAACATCTTTTCGTCTTCGTGGTGTGGCGCGTGGTCAGTCGCAATGGCGTCAATCAGGCCGGCGCGCGATGCTTCAATCAACGCTACACGATCAGCTTCGGTGCGTAGCGGCGGACTCATTTTCGTGTTGGTGTCAAAGCCGATGACGGCGCGGTCGGTGAGCGCCAGATGATGCGGCGTGACTTCGCACGTGACCGGCAACCCGCGCGCTTTCGCGCCGCGCACCAGCTCAATAGCCCCCGCCGTCGAGAGGTGCGCGATGTGTACGCGAGCGCCGGTTAGCTCGGCGAGCATAATGTCGCGGGCGACGTGGCTTTCTTCGGCGGCGCGGCTCATGCCTTTCAATCCGAGCAGCGTCGAAACCTGTCCTTCGTTAATCACGCCGCCCGCCGAAAGGTTCGTGTCCTGGCAATGGTCGATGACGACAAGCCCGTGGTCGCGGGCGTATTCCATCGCGTGACGCATCACCTGCGAATTCATCACGGGCCGTCCATCATCAGAGACCGCCACCGCGCCGGCGGCTTTCAGGTCGGCCATCTCGGCCAGCTCAGCCCCTTCGGACCCGCGCGTGATTGCGCCGATGGGGTAGACGCGCGCCAAGCCCGCTTCGCTCGCTTTGCTGACCATATAGCGCGTCAGCGAGGCGCTATCATTCACAGGTCGCGTGTTGGGCATCGCGCAAACCGCCGTGAAGCCGCCGGCCACTGCCGCCGCCGCGCCGGTCGCTATCGTCTCTTTGTATTCCTGGCCCGGCTCGCGCAGATGAACGTGCAGGTCTATGAAGCCCGGCGCGACGACGAGGCCGGTCGCATCGAAAACCTCCGCGCCATCAGATTCGACATTCTGACCAATGGCTTTGACGCGACCATCTTCAATCAAGAGATCAGCGGCCTTGTCTACGCTCTGCGACGGATCAACAACGCGCCCGCCTTTGATGAGTAACTTCGTCACTTCTGCTTTCACTCTCCTTCTGCGCCGATCAATAAGAACAGGATCGCCATACGAACGGCGACGCCATTGTGGACTTGCTCTAAGATGAGCGAGCGACTGCTGTCGGCCACATCCGAGCTGATTTCGACGCCGCGATTCATTGGGCCGGGGTGCATCACGATGGCGTCTTTGGCGGCCAGCTTCAACCGCTTCAGCGTCAGGCCATATTGAATCGAATACTCTTTGAGTGATGGGAAGAACGCCTCGCTCATACGCTCGCGCTGTATGCGCAGCATCATCACCACGTCGGCTTCTTCAATGGCTTCTTCGATGCGGTCGCAGACGATCAGCGAATCGGACGCGTCTTCAACAATCGATTCGTAATCGGGCGGGATGAGCGGGCGCGGCCCGGCGATGCGGACCTGTGCGCCGAGCTTGGTCAGCAGGTGCGTGTTCGACCGTGCGACGCGGCTATGTCGAATGTCGCCGATGATGGCGACGCGCAATCCGCCGATGCGCCCCTTCTGCTCGCGTATAGTGAACGCGTCGAGCAGCGCCTGCGTCGGGTGTTCGTGCGCGCCGTCGCCGCCATTGATGATGGCCGCATCGATCAAGCGAGCGAGCTGTTGCGGCACGCCGGGCGACGGGTGACGAATGACAATCGCATCGGGAGCCATCGCTTGCAGGTTGCGCGCCGTATCGGCCAGCGTCTCGCCCTTGGTCACGGACGAAGTCGAAGCCGAAATGTTGATCGAATCGGCGGAGAGCCGCTTGGCGGCAATCTCGAACGATGTGCGCGTGCGAGTCGAAGACTCGAAGAAGAAATTGATGACGGTCTTGCCGCGCAGTGTCGGCACTTTCTTAATGGGTCGCTCGTTGATCTCTTTGAATGAGGTGGCCGTGTCGAGGATTGTCGTGATCTCCTCGACCGATAGTTCGCGGATTCCCAGCAGGTCTTTGCGGTTGAATGCCATCTCTTGAGTGATGAGTAATGAGTGATGAATGATGAGTGATGAGAATCAGAAAGCGCCCAATTATCAGCACATTGTTTTACTCATCACTCATCATTCATCACTCATCACTCTTACTCGTTTTCAACGACGATGACCTGTTCGTCTTCGTCGTAATCCTTGAGCATCACTTTGATAATCTCGGCGTCGGTCGTCTGCACTTGCTTGCCAACGTAATCGGCCTGTATCGGCAGCTCGCGGTGGCCGCGATCAATCAGCACAGCAAGCTCGACGCGGCGCGGGCGTCCGAAATCAACCAGCTCGTCGAGCGCGGCGCGCACCGTGCGGCCCGTGTAGAGCACATCGTCAACCAGCACGATGATGCTGTCGGTCACATCGGCGGGAATCTCCGTGCGGTTGACCACAGGGCGCGGGCCGACGGTTGAAAGGTCGTCACGGTAGAGCGTAATGTCGAGCTGGCCAACGGGCGGGCGCTTGCCTTCGAGCTGCGCGATCTTGTCGGCGATGCGTTCAGCCAGCGGCACGCCACGGCGGCGTATGCCGACCAGCAACAGGTCTTTGATACCGGCGTTGCGCTCAACAATCTCGGAAGCAAGGCGCGAGAGCGCGCGGCTGATGCCCGGCCCATCCATGATCTGCGATTTCAGTTTGAATTGCACTCGCCACTCCTCACTGGCTTTGCGGTCGCGCTGACTATAGCACGCCGCGCGCGGCACGCTCAAGAAAGCGCCCGCCTCATTTCTGCTTGATCGAAAAGACGCGGCCCGCGATGTTGATCGTCGCCTTGCGCGCGCTGCCCGTCGCGTTGGCTGCCACCGTAAACGTCACCACGCCGCTGCCCGTGCCGCTGCTGTCTGACGTGATCGTCACCCAGCTTGCGCTGCTCCTCACGTTCCAGATGCAACCCGTAGCAGTCGTCACGGAAATGCTTCCCGTGCCGCCCGGCGACAAGAAGTTCTGAAAGGTCGGCGTCAGCTCGAAGGTACAGTTGTTCGTGTCATAGCCTTCCTGGCGAACGAGGTAAGTCCGCCGCGCCAGCGTGATCGTCCCCGCGCGGACGCTCGCGTTCGGGTTGCCGCGCACGATGAAAGTGATCGTGCCATTGCCAGAGCCGCTGGGGCTGACGATGGTGATCCAGCTATCGCTTGTCGTCGCCGTCCAGTTAGAAGTCGAAGGCGCGCTGACCGTGAACGATCCCTCGCCGCCCGGCGCGCTGAAGGCGATGCTCGGCGGCGAAGCGACAGTCAGCGCCATATCGGCGGCGGCCTTCACATCGAGCCGTCCGTATCCATAAACGTTATTCGGCACGCCGCTGATGTTGCAAGAGGTCGTGCTGATGGGCACGGCGGCATCCGTCAGTATGCCTTCAATCGTTGCCACCTGGCCGCGCAGTTTCGGTTGTGCAGAGATGACCAGCGCGACCGCGCCGGCAACGTGCGGCGTCGCCATCGATGTGCCGCTCAGGCTGGTATACGTACTCACAGACGTGCGATAAGCCGAGCGCGTGTTGGTTCCCGGCGCGCTGATGTCGGGCTTGCGGCGGTTGCTGCCGTCAGCCAGCACCGGCCCGCGACTGCTGAACGATGCGATGGTATCAGTGCCTGTGTTCAACGCGCCGATGGTGAAAGATTCAGCGAAGAATGAAGGCGCGTCGCTGACGGTCGAACACGCCGAGCCGGAATTGCCGGCGGCAACGACCGTCACAATGCCGGCGGCGCGGTTCGCTTGAATGGCCGATTGAATGACGCCCCACGTTCCTGACGTGCAGCCTTCCGACGATGGGCAGCCCCACGAGTTAGTAGTCACATCGGGCGCTTTGGTCGGGTCGCCCTGCGCCGGCGTGCTGCCCAGCGGATAGGGCGCGAGGAAGAATTGGAAGCATTCGGCGTAGCGAGCCGGCGTGCCGTCGCCCGCATTCATATTGCGGCAGCCGATCCATTTCGCTCCCGGAGCCATGCCGACCTGATTGCCCGCGCCGTCGTCGCCGGTCGCCGTGCCAACCGTATGTGTGCCGTGTCCGTGGTCGTCGCACGGCTGCGTCGAATCGTTGCCGCAAGGGTTGCCGGTGCTGTCGTGTATGCTGTCGTGCCAGTTGTAATTGTGATCGGCGGTCGTGCCGTTCCAGCCGCGATAGTGCGGCTTGAGCGCGTTGTGTGTCCACAGGTAGCCGGTGTCTGCGCCGCCAACGACAGCGCCCTGCCCCGTGTAGCCCATCGTCCAGACCAGCGGCGCGCGCGTGTAGGTGATGCCCGGCTCGACGGCTTCGATGAGGTTCGGCTGTCTCATCGGTGTCGCTTCAGGGAGCGCGGGTTGATTGTGGATGAGCGGGTTGCCTTCGATGCGCGCCACTTCAGGTCGCGCGGCGAGCGCCAGCGCCGCCTTGAGGTCGCCTTTCACCAGTACCATATTGACGACGTAGAACGATTGATGCTCGATGCCGTTTGCCTTGAGCCATTCGAGCATAGGCTTCTGCGTCGCCTGCGCTTTGTCGATCAGCACGTTATAAACGAAGCGGCCTTTCTCTTCTTTCGTCTCCAGCGGCTCCGCGCCGCTCAGGTCGGCCTGCTCGTTGAGCACGACGAGGAACTCGGCGGTCTGCCCACCCTGCGTATGCTCGATTACCCACGGTGACAATTTAGCGTAAGCGATCTTACTTTGCGCCTCTGCCGGCGGGTAGAGGTTCATCAGCAAGGTCAGCAGGGCAAGGCCAACCAATACGGCGAACAATCGAGCCTTCATTGAGTTTCTCCTAATCGGGAAATGAGCGGCTGCCAGTATATCAAATCGCCCGCCGACAATCACAGGCGAATTCCTTTACTCGTCGCATCACCATTCGCACCGATCAGCGAGAACATGGCGAGCAGGTAAGGCGCATTATGCTACAATCTGTCAGCAGGCGAAGAGCAAGTGCGGCGGTTGGAGCAATCCTCAGAATCAATCAGAGAGGAGAGGTTATGTCGAGAAAAACAGTTGATAAGACAGGGCCCGATAGTGATGCCGAAATGTGGGCGAAGCTGCTCGAAGACATCAAAGCCGAGGACGCGGCAGACCCGAACCTGACTGAAGAGGAGAAGCGTTTCCTTGAGCAGATGGACCATATGTCGGATGACGAATGGGAGCCGGTCACTTGTGAGGGCGAGCCGATCTCTGAAACCATTATCAAAGATCGTGGAGAACGCTGGTGATCTGGTTTGTTGATACAAGCGCGCTCATCAAACGTTACTTACGAGAAACCGGCAGCAAATGGCTGAGAGAAGAGATTGTTCATCACCGCGTACTCATTTCTCAGCTCACTCCGATTGAGGTTTTGGCATCTATAGGCAGGAGGCGACAGCAAGGCACTCTTTCACCGTTCGCATTTCTTCAGGCTCGCCGCATTTTCATCAATCACATCAACGACCCGCAATATCAAATCCTGAATGTCAGCTCTGCAATAGTGAACGAAGCGATGCGATTGACTTTTCGCCAAAGCCTACGCGCTTACGATGCTGTTCAACTAGCAACCGCACTAAAGACGCTAGCCACTCAAGGCTATAAGCAACTCGTTTTTCTGACCGCCGATGCCCAGCTTGAACGGGTGGCCCGCGCTGAAGGGTTGCAGACTGACAACCCGCTCGACCACTGACTCATAATCCGAGCTTGGGCCAGAGCAGGTCGATGCGGCGCTTCACGTCTTCGTTCATCTCAAGCTCTTTCGGCCAGTTGCGCGTGAAGCCTTCGCCCCGCCACTTGCGCGTGCCGTCGATGCCCATCTTCGAGCCGTAATTCGGCAGCCTTGCGGCGTGGTCGAGCTGATCCACAGGGCCGAGCATAAATTGAATGTCGCGCTCCGGGTCGATGTTGTTCAGCACGCGCCACGCCACCTGATTCAAGTCGCGCACGTCCGTGTCATCATCAACGACGACGACGCACTTGGTGAACTGCGCTTGCGGCAGCGACCAGATGGCGTTCATCATCTTGCGCGCGTGGCCGGGGTAGTTCTTCTTGATCGAGACGATCATCAGGTTGTGGAAGACGCCGGCAAACGGCATGTGGTAATCCGCCACTTCGGGAAACTGGCGCTGCATCAGCGGCAGAAAGATGCGCTCAATGGCTTCGCCCATCCAGCAATCTTCCATCGGCGGCTTGCCGACAATCGTCGTCTGATAGATCGGCTTCTTGCGATGAGTAATGCAGGTTACGTGAAAGACCGGGAACTCGTCTTCGAGCGTGTAATAGCCGGTGTGATCGCCGAACGGCCCTTCGGTGCGCTGCTCGTCTGTGTCCACGTAGCCTTCTAAAACGATCTCGGCATTGGCCGGCACTTCAACGTCTACCGTCTCGCACTTGACCATCTCGACGGGCCGCTCGCGCAAAAAACCGGCGACCATCATCTCGTCAATCTCATCCGGCAGCGGCATAATGGCGGCGAATACCGTGATCGGGTCAGCGCCGATGGCGACGGCGACTTCCAATCGCCCGCCGCCCTGTCGCTTCAGATTGCGAAGGTGCTGCGCGCCCTGCTTGTGTATCTGCCAGTGCATCCCCGTCGTGCGCTCGTCGTAGACCTGCATGCGATACATCCCGCAGTTGCGCCGGCCCGTCAGCGGGTTGCGCGTGAAGACCAGCGGCAGGGTGATGAATCGCCCGCCGTCTTCGGGCCAGCACTTGATGATGGGCAGGTTGAACAGCGAGAACTCGCCTTCGCGCAGGATGGTCTCTTTGCACGGCCCGCCCTTGACGGTCTTCGGGAACATCTTGCCGAGGTCTGCGAGTCGCGGCACCATCTTGAGCTTATCGATTAAGCCTTGCGGCGATTTCACGTCAGTCAACTCAAGGATGCGCCCGGAGATTTCACTGTAATCTTTGACGCCGAGCGCCACGTGCATACGCTCGCGGCTGCCGAGCGCGTTGATGAGCACGGGGATGTCCGAGCCGCGCGGGTTTTCAAACAGCAGCGCCGGGCCGCCGTGTTTTGAAACGCGGTCGGTGATCTCCGCGATTTCAAGCTCCGGGTCCACCTCGGCGCGGATGCGGCGCAGCAGGCCGCGCTTGTCGAGCGCCGCGATGAATTCCCGCAGGTCTTGATAAGCCATAATGAATCAGTCCTTGATTAAAGTTAGAAGGGAGAGCGTAGCACGCGCAGAGAGTGAAGACAATTTCAGGCGTCAGGCAGGATGTCTGTCCGGGTGATGAGTTGAATGAGGCCGCGTGCCGGCCTCACTCAACTCGTCAGTTAGGCGATGCCGCTACTTCAGCTCGACAAGGATGACCTCGGCGGCTTTGGCACTAGGGTTTTCTACAATGTGGCGCTCGGCAGACAGCCAGGTTGCGGCCCCGACCTCGCCGCCACCTGTGCGCGTCTTTCCATCGGCTGTCGTGATCTTCGACTGCCCGCCGGTGATGGGGACGGACACGCCATTGGGATGATCGTGTTGTTTAGTCTTATCGTGCGGGCCGAACTTGATTCGCAAGACTCGCACGCGGTCATTCTCAAACACGACCGCGTGATGTTCAGGGTCTACCTTCACTGGGTCTATCGAGACAGCGGCGGCGCTGCCCGGCTTACCCTTCAATTCGACCAGCACGACATCGAAAGGCTTGGTGCCGACATTCTCAGGCAGGTGCTTGCCGGCTGGAGTGAATTGGGCTTCGCCGGCTTTCTTCTCAGAAGGCATGTTGGAGCCATCGGGCATCGTGAATTTCGCGTGACTGTCGTTGATGAAGACGGCGACGGCGTCGGGGTGTTCGTGCATCACCGATTTCTCGTGCGGGCCGTACCTGATCTTCAACACTCTCACCTGATCATTTTCAAAAATCACTTTGTAGTGTTTGGCATCTACCTTAACGGGGTCTTGTGCCCAAACGACGACGGGGAGGCACAAGAGGGCAATCAACAATAGGCCGTAGCGCATTGAGCTTTCCTCCGCTTTATTCTGCGTTGATCCATGCGGCGAGCTTCAGCTTGTCGCTGTTCTTTCCCTAAGCCCTGAAGGGGATCGATGGGCTTTTATCTATTCCGAAGCGGCTGCCAGCGTAGGACAAGCTCGTTGTCAAGTCAAGGGAGTCGCGGAATGGCCATATGATTTCAATTTTGTCGTGTCATCCAATTCAACTTGCCTTTTATTGTTTATGAAACAGAATAATCTAAAGCCACATACGTTATGACAGGAGGAGTCACGCGATGAGCAACGATAATCAGAAGAATATACCCGTGCAGCGCGTGCGGTTGCAGTTCAACGACGCTAAGGCGCTCGACAGCTTGTCTGCGGTCGAACGCATTGGCAATCACCTCTTTCTCGGCTCGGACGAATCGCTGAGCCTTGAGCGGCTGACCCTCGATAACCGGGGCGGCTACGGCGCTCACCTTTCGTTTCCGGTCAGCAATTCAATCGACCTGCCGGTACTCGAAGCCGACAAGAAAGATGACAAGGACAAGAAGAAGCCAGAGATAGACATTGAAGGGCTGGCGCTCGACGGCAACGTTTTGTGGCTGGTCGGCTCGCATAGTTTGAAGCGCGAGAAGGCGAAGGCGAAGACCGACGACGAACAAGAAAAGATGGATAAACTGGCGACCATCACGCCGGAGCCGACCCGCTACGTGCTGGCGCGCATCCCTCTGGTTGCGGACCAGAAGGCGGGCGAAGTTTCGTTACTGGCTAAGCCGGGCAATGCGGCTGATTTTGCCGACGGCCCGCGCGCTTCACACCTTCCCTACACCGCGCGCGGCAATGCGTTGATCGATGCGCTCGCGGGTGACGCGCACATCGGGCCGTTCCTGCCGCGAGTTGATCTGGCTGAAAAAGGCATAAAGCTTTCGATACCGAGCAAAGACAACGGCCTTGACATCGAGGGACTGGCGGCGCGTGATGACCGGCTCTTTATCGGATTGCGCGGGCCGGTCGTGCGCGGCTGGGCAATTGTGCTTGAGCTGGAAGTCAACGCCGACTCGCCCGAATTGAAGCTCGGCGAGATTGGGCCGAAAGGCCAGCGTTATCGCAAACATTTTCTGCGGCTCGACGGGCTAGGCGTGCGTGATCTGTGCTGGCGCGGCGACGATCTGCTCATTCTGGCGGGACCGACAATGGACCTGGATGGCCCTGTGCGATTGTATCGCTGGCGCGGCGTCACTGACCTAAAAAAAGAAAGCCTAACGCCGCGTGAGGAGCTAGATCTGCTGCTCGATCTGCCCTACGGCGAAGGCGCAGACCACGCCGAAGGTATGACGATCATAGGCGACGACGACGCGATGCCGTTGCTGCTGGTGGTCTATGATTCGCCCGGCAAGGTAAGAAAGGCCGGCGAGACCGCAGTCTACGCCGACCTGTTTGCGCTGCCTGATTAAGCGCAGACAGTCTTCTTATTGGGCCGCGAGGCTCTTGCGAATGCGGTCGGCATACTCGCGCGCTTTCTTGCGCACGGCTGCCGCATCAATCGTGCCGATCTGGCGATCTTCCATCACCAGCCGCCCGTTGATCATCACCGTGTCAACGTCGGAAGCCTTTGTCGCGTAGACCAGGTGCGAGTAGATGTTGTAGAGCGGCCACTGGTGCGAACTCTCGATGTTGACGATGATGAGGTCGGCGCGCTTGCCCGGTTCCAGCGAGCCGATCTCTTTCTCAAGATGAATCGCCCGCGCGCCGTTGATCGTCGCCATCTGAAGCGCCTCTTTCGCGTTCAACACCGTTGGGTCTTTTAAGACGAGCTTGTGCAGCTTGGCCGCCGTGTCCATCTCTTCCCACATGTTCAGGTCGTTATTCGACGCCGCGCCGTCCGTACCCAACCCAACCGCGACGCCGGCTTTCAACATCTGCGGCACAGGAGCGGCTCCGGCGGCCAGTTTCATGTTCGATTGCGGGCAGTGTGCGACGCCGACTTTGCGTGAGGCAAGCGTCTGTATGTCAGCGGGCGTCGGCCACACCATATGCGCCGCGATGACGCGGTTATCGAGCAAGCCGATGCGTTCGAGGTAAGCGACCGAGCTTGCGCCGTAACGTTCTTGAATCGTCTTCACCTCGGCGCTGTCTTCGGCGACGTGAATCACCAGCGGCACGTTCTTGCGCGACGACAGTTCGTGAGCTTGCTTCAGGTGCTCGGTCGAAACCGTATAAGGCGCGTGCGGAGCGATGGCCGGGATAATGAGCGGATGGCCTTTCCACTTGTCTGTGAAGCGTTCGACGTACTGCATACCGGCTTCCCACGTCTTGTTGTCGGGCGCGGGAAAATCGAGCAAGGTTTCGCCGAGCACGGCGCGCATACCTGCGCGGGCGGTCTCTTCCGCGATCACGTCCTCGAAGTAATACATATCAACGAAGGTGGTCGTGCCGCCTTCGATCATCTCCAGGCAGCCGAGCCGCGTCCCCCAGCGCACGAACTCCGCATCGACGTTCCTGGCTTCAGCCGGGAAGATGTATTTTTGCAGCCACTCCATCAACACCAGATCGTCGGCGATGCCACGAAACAGGCCCATCGGCACGTGCGTGTGAGTGTTGATGAGTCCGGGCATCACGACGCGGTTGGTCGCGTCGATCACGCGAACCGCGTCGTACTTTGAAGCGATCTCGTTTGCGCGGCCCACCGCGACGATGCGATCACGTCGAATGGCGACCGCGCCATTCTCGATGACCGTTCCGGCCTCGCCCATCGTCACGACCGTGCCGCCGCGAATGATGAAGTCCACGCGCTCGGCGGCGCTGACGCGGAGCGGTATCGCCGACAAATTGATAGCGAGAATGATGAGGATGATAAGAACGATCTTCTTCAAGCGTCCCTCCGCTGATCGTGCTAGCGCACGTCTTCAAGGAAACTGGCGTCGAACGGCAGCGGCAACAAGTCTTCGAGATCAAACCGGCGCACCTCGCCGGCAAGATTAGCCAGGATGACCTTCGTGCCCGGCCCGGCGAATTCCCACAGCGACTGGCGGCAGCAACCGCACGGCGGCGTGACTCGCTCGTAATCGGCGACGACGGCGATTCTGGCGAAGTCGCGCGCCCCTTCGCTGACGGCTTTGAAGATGGCCACGCGCTCGGCGCACATCGTCAGGCTGTAAACCGAATGCTCGATGTTGCAGCCGTCGTAGACGCGCCCGTCAGCAGTGACAATGGCCGCGCCGACCTGGAAGTGAGAAAACGGCGCGTGCGCGCCGAGCCTCGCCTGTTTGGCCCGCTCGATCAACTCTTCATCACTGATCGAATCAGCGATTGCCTTTCGCATCTGTTTCTCCGTGGTTCGCATATCGACTAGCTCACCGCCTCCGCCTGTTCGCTGCCTTGACCGGCCTGCCGTCTGAGCGCCGCCGGCCTTGTCGCGCCAGCCAGTATGGATTGAATGTTACAGGTGATGAGGTCGATGCCGACTTCGTTAAAGCCGCCTTCAGGGATAATCACGTCGGCGTAGCGTTTCGACGGTTCGACGAATTGCAGGTGCATAGGCCGCACGGTCGTTTGATATTGAGTGATGATCGATTCGAGCGAGCGCCCGCGTTCGTGAACGTCGCGGTCGAGGCGGCGGATGAAGCGTATGTCGGCGTCGCAGTCCACGAATATTTTCATATCCATCAAGCGGCGCATCTGCGGGTCGAAGAAGACGAGGATGCCTTCGACGATGATGATCGGGCGCGGCTCGACGTGGACGGTTTCGGCTTTGCGCGAGTGCGTGGCGTAATCGTAAGTCGGCTGCTCGATGCTCTCGCCGGCGCGCAAGGCTTCGAGGTGATTCATCATCAGCCCGATGTCAATCGAATCGGGATGGTCGAAGTTGACCCGGTGCCGCAGCTCAAGCGGCATATCACCGAGGTTGCGATAGTAGGCGTCCTGTTGCAGATAAACGACGTTCTCTTCGCCGACCGCCGCGATGATCTTCTGCGCAACGGTCGTCTTGCCCGACCCCGTGCCGCCACAAATCCCTATAATCATATGTCACATTCTAACATCAACGCGGAAACAGGCCGAAACCACAGATGAACACAGATAAACATAGATGGAAAAGAAGAGAAAGCGTCACGCCCTTTTCTCTTATCCGTGTTCATCTGTGTTCATCTGTGGTTTCACCTCTGCTTATATTCATAGCGCCTGCTCGGCGTCGCTGGCGACCAGGCGCGGCACGGCGCGCATAATCAGTTCGCCAAGTGCGCGACCGGCGCGCGCGCCGACTTCCATCACTTCTTCGTGATTGATCTCCTGCTGCGTCATCCCTGCCGCTACGTTGGTGATGCAAGAGACGGCCAGCACTTTCATCTGGCAGTGGCGCGCGACGATGGCTTCAGGCACTGTAGACATTCCCAGCGCATCGCCGCCGAACTGTGTGAAGAGGCGAACCTCGGCGGGCGTTTCGTACGACGGGCCGCGCAACGCGAGGTAGACGCCTTCGGCCAGTGTGAGGCCCATCTCGCGCGCCACCTGATGCGCGATGGCGATGTAATCAAGCGCGTAAACGTGGGTCATATCCGGGAAGCGCGGGCCGAAGCGATTGTCGTTTGCGCCGCGCAACGGGTTATCGCCCATCAGGTTGATGTGGTCAGTGATCGCCATCAGCGTGCCCGGCCCAAAGTGCGGAGCCGTGCCGCCCGCCGCGTTCGTCAGCACCAGCGTCCGTATGCCCATCAAGGCGAAGACGCGCACGGGAAACGTGACCTCTTCCATTGCGTAGCCTTCGTAGTAATGAAAGCGGCCTTTCATCGCCACGACATCAACGCCGCCGAGCGTGCCGACGATCAGCTTGCCCGCGTGGCCTTCAACGGTCGAGCGCATAAAGAAAGGAATCTCGTCGTAAGGAATCTCGACCGCATCCTGGATAGCATCGGCGACGCCGCCAAGTCCCGATCCTAAGACAATCGCGGCGCGCGGCGTTCGCGCCTGCGATTTGGCATTAATGAATCGCGCCGCCTCGGTTGCTCGTTCGTAAAGTGGTATGGACATAGCTGACAGGTTACAGGTGAGACGATTCAGCCAACAAGTGAAAACGAGCGCGAGAGACTTTCAGCGATTAATCATCACTCGATACCCGACACCATCACGTAATCCCGATTACCTGCTCTCTTTCACATACGGCTCGCCGATGGCGCGCGGCGGAATGGCGCGACCGATGAAGCCGGCCAGCACGACCAGCGTCAACACGTAAGGAATGATCTGAATGAACTGCACGGGAATGTTCACTACACCCTGCATACGTATAGCGATGGCGTCGGCAAGCCCGAACAACAAGCACGCGAGGAATGCGCCGACCGGATGCCACTTGCCGAAGATCAACGCCGCCAGCGCGATGAAGCCGCGCCCCGCCGTCATATTGCGCGTGAACAGCGAATTCTGTCCGATGGACAAATACGCGCCGCCGAGTCCCGCCAGCACGCCGCTCAACAGCACGCCGGCGTAACGCATACGCGCAACGCTGACGCCCGCCGTGTCCGCCGCTTCGGGGTTCTCGCCGACCGCACGCAATCGCAAACCAAAGCGCGTGCGAAACAGCACGTAATAACTGACCGGCACGGCCAGCAGCGCGATGTAGACAATGGGCTTATGGCCCGACAGCAACTGGCTCAAGACAGGGATGCGCTCAAGCAGAGGGATGTTCCAATCCGGCAGCGTCTGCTCGCGCGGCAGTTGCGGCGTCGAGCCGGTCGATTCAAACAGCGCGCCCGACACCAACGCCGGCACGCCGATGAACAGGATGTTGATGGCCGTGCCGACGACGACTTGATTGGCTCTGAATTGAATCGAAGCGACCGCGTGAATGGCTGCGACTAACAGGCCGGCGATCATCGCCGCAAACATCCCCACCCACGGATTATGCGTGAAGACCGTCACCGCCGCCGCCGTGAATGCGCCGGCCAGCATAATGCCTTCGAGCGCAATGTTGATGACACCGCTACGCTCGGAATACATCCCGCCGAGCGCCGCCAGTATCAACGGCGTCGCCAGCCGTATCATCGAAGCTAACAATGAAAGATTGAGAATGTTTTCCATAATCAGTGGTCAGTGGTCAGTTGTTCGTTGTTGGTTCGGCTAATCTCCGTTAGGAGCGCAATGTTTATAGTTCACGATGCCACAGATGATGCAAGCTCCGTCAGGAGCGCAATGTTTATAGTTACGCAGTTGATTGAATCTTCAAGCTCCGTTAGGAGCGTGATGTCAACATTGCGCCCCTACGGGGCTTCGTCCTTTCTATCAGCCATAACTATAAACATCGCGCCCCTACGGGGCTTCGTCTTTTACTTCAGCCATATCTATAAACATCGCGCTCCTGACGGAGCTTGAAGATTAAGCCGCCCGCGTTACTATAGAGCGTGTCTGAAAAGCCCTGAAGGGGCGCGATTCAATAGCCCAGGGCATCGCCCTGGGTACACTCAGCGTCAATTCCGCAAGCCCTGAAAGGGCGCGATAACCGATCACCTAGTGCGCCCTTTCAGGGCTTGGCGGTTTGCCCCGCCGCTCACCCAGGGCGATGCGCTGGGCTGTCGAATCGCGCCCCTACGGGGCTTCGTCACATCCTTCAGCCGTATCTATAAACATCGCGTCCCTACGGGACGCACGTCTCTTTCATCAACGATAACTATAAACATCGCGTCCCTACGGGACTCAGGATTATCTCTGGCCACTGACCACTGACCACTGGCCACTGCTAAACTTTGCCGCGCATCATGCGACGAGCGCCGCCGCGAAAAATCGCTTCGCAGGCGACGAAGAGAATGATGATCGCTTGCAGGATCACTACCCAGTCTTTCGAAATTTTATCGGTGAAGATATCTATGAAAAGCTTCGAGCGATCCAATGCGCCGAACAGCAGCGCCGCAAAGAAGACGCCCGCCGGGTGATTGCGTCCGAGCAACGCCACGGCTATGCCGGTGAAACCATAGCCCGCCGAGAAGCCATCGTAATAACGATAGCGATAGCCGAGCACTTCATTGATGCCGACCATCCCGGCCAGCATCCCCGACAGCGCCATCGCCAGGACTGTATTGCGCGCTACAGAGATGCCGCCGTACTCAGCCGCCGACGGATTGACGCCGACGGCGCGAAGCTCATAGCCCCACTTCGTCTTCCACAAAAAGACATAGACCAGCACGCAGGCGAGAATCGCCAGCAGAAAAGCCAGATTCAACGGCAAACGCTCCGGGAAGTTGATGCCGAGCGGCGCGAGCAGGTCGTGCATTCGCGGAATGTGCGGCCCGATGAGCGTGCCGTCTTTTACTTCGGCTATCGGCAACGTCTCCAGAATCGGGTCGCCCGGTCGGCGGTAGTGATATTGTGTAAGGTAACTGACAATGGCCGCCGCGATGAAGTTCATCATAATCGTGGTGATGACTTCGTGCGCGCCGAACCGTGCTTTGAGCACTCCGGGGATGCCGCCCCAGACGCCGCCGACAACGATGGCCGCAAGCGCCGCAAGGATGACGACCAGCCACGCCGGCCACGTCGGCAGCGTCAGGCCAATCCAGGCGGCAGCGAATGCGCCAGTAACCAACTGTCCTTCCGCGCCGATGTTGAGCAGGCCGCACTTGAAGGCGACCGCGACGGCCAGCCCGGTGAAGATCAGCGGCGTCGCGTAAAACAGTGTGTAGCCGATGCCATCTTTAGTGCCAAAGACACTAGAAAAAAACAGCTCGTAAACGAGCAACGGGCTATCGCCGACCAGCCACACGATCACACCGCCGACCAGAAACGCGGCCACGACGGCAATGAGCGGAAACATAAGTTCTCGTAGAAGATTCTTCATAGCCTCTTTCGACGCAGCGACGCGGCGCAAGACAAGATCATTCGCTTTCAGTCGTGTCGCCGTGTCGCCGTGTCGCCGTGTCGCCCTCCCCCGCCTGTCATCATCAAGCCGATCTCTTCTTCGCCGACCGTCTTCGGATCAACTTCGCCGACGATGCGGCCTTCGTAGATCACGATGACGCGGTCGCTGAGGCTCAGGACTTCTTCAAGCTCGGCAGAGACCAGCAGCACGGCGCAGCCGGCATCGCGCAGCTCGATGAGCTTGCGGTGGATGAACTCAGTCGCGCCGATGTCAACGCCGCGCGTCGGTTGCGAAACCAGTATGAGCCTGGGATTGATGTCGAACTCGCGCGCGACGATGAGCTTTTGTTGATTGCCGCCCGATAGCGCGCCAGCCGGCAATGTGATGTTCGGCGGGCGCACATCATACTCTTTCACCAGCCGCGCGGCGCGGTCGTTGATCGTCTTCTGGTTCAAGAGCAGCGCGCCTGAAATTGGCGCGTCGCGGTGCATCCCTAAAATTGAGTTGGCGGCGAGATCGAAAGACAACAGCAATCCGCGCCGGTGGCGGTCTTCGGGAATGTGCGCGATGCCGCGCTGCTTGCGCTCGTGCGGGTCGAGTCCGTTGATCGAATCGCCGCCGATCCGCACGTCGCCGCGCGTCGCTTCGCGCAAGCCGGCGAGAATTTCGATCAACTCGGTTTGACCGTTGCCTTCGACACCGGCGATGCCGAGCGTTTCACCGCCGCGCACCTCGAACGAAACATCATCGAGCGCGGTGCTGCCGTCGGCGGTTTTCAGCGACAGGCTCTTGACGCTCAACACGACATCGCGCGGCTGGCTCTCATCTTTCTTGACGCGCAACAAGACCTCGCGCCCGACCATCATTCGCGCCAACCCTTCGGCGGTCGCTTCCGATGTTGGCAGGTTGCCGACCACTTCGCCGTCGCGCATTACGGTGATGTTGTCCGACAGCGCCAGCACTTCCTGTAGCTTGTGCGTGATGATGATGATCGTCTTGCCCTGTTCGCGCAGGCCGCGCAGGATGGCGAACATCTCGTTGACTTCTTGCGGCGTTAGCACGGCGGTCGGCTCATCCAGTATCAAGATGCGCGCGCCGCGATAGAGCGTCTTAAGAATTTCGACGCGCTGTTGCTGGCCGACCGACAGCGAGTTGATGCGCGCGTCCGGGTCGATGCGCAGGCCGTACTGCTCTGAGATTTCGCGCACGCGCCGCCGCGCTTGCTTGTAATCAATGGCAAGGCCGGCGCGCGGCTCTGCGCCGAGGATGATGTTCTCTGTGACCGTCAACGGCTCGACCAGCATGAAGTGTTGATGAACCATGCCGAGGCCGAGCGCGATGGCATCTGACGGCGTGCGAATGGCGCGCGGCTGTTCGTCAATCAGAATCTCGCCTTCGTCGGGGTTATAAAAGCCGTAGAGGATGTTCATCGCCGTAGACTTGCCCGCGCCGTTCTCGCCGATGATGGCGTGAATCGAGCGGTCGCGCACGGCGATATTGAGATTGCGATTGGCGACGACTTCACCGAACCGCTTGGTGATGCCGCGCATCTCGACAGCGTACTTATTGGCTTCGCTCATATGTGGTCAGGTACTGAATGCGCTCGGCGGCCAGAGGCCGCAAGCGGAGGCCAAACGAGGCGGCGAAATCATACCCAATTCACGCCGCATTGCAAAGCCGATGCGTCGCGCGTGGCGCATAAAAAAAGCCTGAGCCGCGCGGCCCAGGCTTTTCTCGATTAGTTATTCAGAAATCGATTCTGCTTTACTCGTTGTTGCGCGAGGCGCGGGTGCGGCGCGCGTCTTCGGCCATCATTCGCGCTCTGGGAATTTCGGCAACCGCCTTCTGCACCTGATTGTCGGTTTCGAGCAGAACTTGAAAAGCCGTCTCGGTCCCGTAGGCCGCCGTCACCAGTTCGTAACGAACCCATCGCTTCAAGAAATCGGTCTCGCGGTCAATGCGCGAAACATCCACTTTCAAATCCTTGCGCTCGGTCATAAAGGTCTTGAAGGCAGCCATCAGCTTATCGCTCACCTGATACTCACTCGATTGCAAGCGATGGTGATGATCGACA
>JBJMGV010000086.1:0-19891 GCA_045807725.1 Blastocatellia bacterium
CTTTGGCGATGTGCATGACAAATGTACGCGCAACCATCGGCGCCAGCGGCTGCGGGAATTGGTGGCGGATGTCGTCAAGCATTTGCGCGTCAATGGGCCGTGGCAATACAAGTTGTCGGCGATCTACTACGCACCAGAAGTTACAGCCGCTGTTGAACGGATGGCGGCTGAAGAACGGTTAAAGGTTGCCGCTTGAGTGTCCCAATCTCATGCGGCCTGATTTAGCCACTATCAACTATCAACTGGCCACTGGCCACTGCCTCCTGCCTCCTTTCTGCTCATGCTTACGGAAGAAATCCCTTGCCGCGCGCGTCTAAGGGATGAAGCACGACGGGTGGCAAAGCGATGGAGCAAGCGGTCAGAATGAAGGAGCGCATGACGGAAGCTCAGATCATCGAAGCCTGCAAGGCTGGCGACCGCGATGCCTTTCATTCGCTGTTTGAGAGATACAAAGATCGCGTCTATTCCATGGCTTACCATTTCAGTAATGATGAAGCGATGGCGCGCGACGTGACGCAGCAGGTCTTTCTGAAACTGTTCACGGTCATCGCGCAGTTTCGCCGCGACGCCGAGTTTGCGACGTGGCTTTATCGCATTGTCGCCAACGCCTGCACGGACGAACAGCGCAAGCGCCGCCGCTTCGTGCCGTTCGACCCGCAGATGGAGACAAGGAATATGACGACACGCGTCGCACCCGAAGAGGCGATTCATCGCCGACAAGTAGCCGCGTCCGTGCGCGCTGCCATCGCTGAACTCAGCCCGAAGCTGCGATTGCCCATCCTGCTCAAATACGTTGAGGGATTGTCGTATGAAGAGATCGCCGCCACCTTGAACTGTTCGATAGGCACAGTGTCGTCGCGGCTCAATCGCGGCCACAAGCAGTTGGCCGTTCGCCTCGAACACCTGCGCGGCGAACTCTTTGGAAGTGAGTGAGAGATGTTTACCGAGCACGTTGACAAAGAACTTTCGGCATACTGCAACGGCGAGTTGGCCGATACCCGGTCGCGCCGCGTCGCCGCGCACCTGCTGACGTGTGAGCGCTGCCGCAAAGCTTACGATCATATTCGTCTCGGCGTGCGACTCGCCGAGCAGTTGCCGATTCTGAATGCGCCCGCCGAGATGTGGAGCGACATCGAAGCCTTGCTCGACGCCGGGTCGCGCAAACCGGCAGCGCAAACGAGAGGCGGCGGCTGGCTATCCGATTGGCGACCGCTTCAGTGGACGCTTGCAGCGGCGCTCTTAGTGATTGTCTGCGCCGGCAGCTTCATCCTCTATCGAATCATCAGGGTTCCCGACCGTCCAATCGGCATTGTAACAGGCCCGCCGTCAGCATGTATGGCGTGGCCGGTCACGAGCCTTGCGGGTACGCCGAGCATCGATGGCCGGCGCATTACGAAGACCGGCTGCTTTGAAACGGGCGACTTGCTTGAGACTGATGACGCTTCACGCGTCAACATTGACATTCCGAAGATCGGCGAAGTCGAAGTCGCGCCCAACTCGCGCGTCCGGCTGGTGACGACGAATCAAAGCGAGCATCGTATGGCGCTCGAACGCGGCAAGCTGCACGCCGTCATCACCGCGCCGCCGCGATTGTTCTTCGTTGACACGCCATCGGCAGAAGCGATTGACCTGGGCTGCGAATACACGCTCGAAGTGGACGACGCCGGCATCGGGTTGTTGCGCGTCACGCTCGGCTGGGTGATGCTGGAGCGCGATGGGCGCGAGTCGTACGTCCCCGTCGGCGCGGCGTGCGAGACACGACCGGGCATAGGGCCGGGCACGCCTTACTTTGAAGATGCGAGCATGACTTTAATCAGCGCGCTCTCGCGTTACGACTTTGAGAACGGCGGCGATGCGGCGTTGAACGTTGTGCTCGCCGAAGCGCGCAAGCGCGACACCTTCACGCTGTGGCACCTGTTGCAGCGCGTCGATCAACCGACGCGAGCGCGCGTGCTTGATCGTATGATCGCGCTCGTCGGCCTGCCCCGTTGCGTCACTCGCAAAGGCATTCTCCAACTCAATCAAGAGATGCTCGATTGTTGGAAGGATGAACTGGACACGGTCTGGTTCTGATGGAAGTTGAATCACAATAATTCAACCGAAAACATTAATTCACCAGCAACCGCCACGTGGTCGGCGGCAAGGAAGGAGTTTGCTATGACACAGAATCTACATTCGCGCAGTCGCAATCGAGTCACATTCATCGCCGTTTCGTTCGCCCTCTTGCTGGCGCTTGCCGGCGTGCCGAGCGCGAAAGCCGGCGGCTTTCAAATCTCGGTTCAAGCGCCCGATGCGGCGAAGATGAGTATGAAAGACGCGGTGCTCGTCGTCCGCACGTTCGGTTGTATGAAGCCGGCGGACGCTAACGTCACCATCACCGCCGAAGGCATGGTCGGCGGTCGCCGCCAATCCCTGCCGGTCGAATTGCACGCCGATGACACGGGCGTCTACGCCATCCGCCAGCAATGGCCCGCTGAAGGCAAGTGGGTGCTGGTGCTGACCGGAACCCTGCACAGTATGACGAGCACGGTCTTCGTTGAGTTAGGTGATAAGGGGCGCGTCTACGCCGACACCAATCTGGAGGCGGGCCAGTTGACCGGCAAGCACGCGCGCGGCCTGCGTCGCACGCCGACTTCGAGTGATGTTGAAGCGGCGCTGAAGGCGAACATCGGCAGCATCGCGCAGAGCGAGCCGCAACCCTCATCCGTGCCATCGAGCGCAATAGCGGCGGGCGGCGCGGGCGCATTTCTTTTCCTGGTCGGCATCGCCGCCCTGAAGCGCCGCCGCAGGGAGAAGTAAGACGACGCGGAGACACGGAGACGCGGAGACGTAGCGAAGGGGCGACACGGCGACAGGGCGATGGGGCGACAGGTAAGCGATGCGTCTCCAGGTCTTTCTTTCGCCCCCGTCGCCGCGTCGCCGCGTCGTTCTTGATTAAGAGGTTAGCGTTTTGGCAAGCGCGGGATGGGCGTAAGGGATGACAACTTCGGCGATCAGCAGCTCGCGTTTCTTGATCGAGGCAACGCCCGCCGCGACCGCCGTGCGAACCGCGCCGACTTCGCCGGTGACGACGACGAGCCCTTTGCCGCCGGGCTGGTTGCGCGCTTCGATCAACTGCACGGCGGCGGCTTTGACCGCCGCGTCGCCGGCGTAGATGGCCGGCGCGACCTCTTTGGTTTCGATCAAGCCGACAGCTTCAATGCGCTCGACCTTGACGCGGCCCTTGATGGCGGGCGGCAATTCGGGATGGACGTTCTGTATGATGAAGTGATCGAGCACGGTTTCCGCCGCACGGTCCAAACCGGCCCGCAGAGCCGCTTCCACGTCGGCCACACGGCCTCCCACCATAATCAAGTACTTGCCGCGCGGGATCGCCGCCGTCATCAGCAACTCAACGTCAGCCATCTTCATCATCGCGTCAACCGCTTCGACGCCGCGCGCGATGGAGCTGGATTCGATGAAGCCTATGCAGGGGTTGCCGTTGGTGATGTCGCCTGTGCTCATAGTCTTTTAGGAGCCGACAGTATATGCGCCCGCTGTCATTGCTTGCAATGTGATGGCAAGGCGCGGCGCGCGTTAAGTCGCGTAAGGATGGCGGCGCGCATAGGAGTAAGCCGTGTAAGCAGCAATCAAGTGGCAGACCCAGCCGAACCAGCCGCCGGTTCCGAGCCAGATGCCCGGCGTAATGATCAGCCAGAAGATGCCGCGCAGAATCTTGCCGTTATAAATCTGCCCGACGCCCGGAATGAAGAAGCTCAACGCGGCGGCGATGCCTGGATTTCTCATCTCTGTTGTTCCCGGAATAATGCGACTCATATCTCCCTCCACGATGGGCATACGACCAGCGGCGCGGTGAAAGTTCATGAACAGTGGTCAGTGGCCAGTGGCCAGTGGTCAGTAGCCAGTGGTCAGTGGCCAGGAGTCAGTGGTTAGTTGTTCGTTTCCCAAGCTCCGTCAGGAGCGCAATGTTTATAGTTACCGATGCAATTGATGAATCAAGCTCCGTCAGGAGCGTGATGTCAACATTGCGCCCCTACGGGGCTTCGTCACATCCTTCAGCCATACCTATAAACATCGCGTCCCTACGGGACTCAGGATTATCTCCGGCCACTGACCACTGACCACTGACCACTGACCACTATCTACTATCTACTATCAACTGACCACTGGCCGCCGGCCACTGATATAATTCTGCATTCGCTTGATGCCCGGCGTGCGTACTAAGGCATGGTGGGGTGGGAAGGGACGACAACATTGGAACAGGCTACGGAAGCCCGCATCGAACAGGCGCTGGCACGCTCGGCGGCGGGCGATCAGTTGGCCTTCGCGGAGATTGTGCGCCAGCATCAAGGTATGGTCTTCAGCCTTGCTTACCACTTTCTGCGTGACCGATGGCTGGCAGAGGAGTTGGCTCAAGAAGTGTTCCTGAACCTCCACCAGAACCTCTCTGCCATCAAGTCGCCGGCCCACCTCACGTTCTGGCTGCGCAAGGTGACGGCGCATCGCTCGATAGATCAGACGCGCCGTCAGAAGGTGCGCCCGCAGGTCAGCCTCGAAGATGTCGCCGAGCCGGTGGCCGCGCACGTCGAAGAAGATTTTATGTTGAGCGATACGTTGCGGCGGCTGGTGGAGACGCTGCCGGAAAAGGCACGCATGGTCGTCATCCTGCGCTATCAGGAAGACCTCGAACCGGCGGAGATTGCCAAGGTGTTGGATATGCCGGTCAACACCGTCAAGAGCCACCTGCGGCGGTCGTTGGCGCTGCTGCGCGACAAGCTGAGCCGCTCGGTCGGCGAAGCGCGCGCTTGAAGAATACGGAGTGATGTTTGAGATTGGAGAAGTAGATTATGAGCCGTCTCGATGATGAATTAAAGGTCGCTTTACAACGACAGGAGCCATCGCCGGATTTCGCGGCGCGCGTGCTGGCGCGCATCAACGACGCGCCCGCCGTGCAAGTGAAGCCGAGCCTGTGGCAACGCCTGAGCGGAATCTTTGCCATGCCGGCATGGCGTTACGCGGCGGTCGGCGCGATGGCTGTGCTGCTGATCCTGATCGGCATCGCGCTGCTGCGCTCGCATCGAACGGCGACGGTTGGAAACGAATCATCGCCGGTGGCCATTTCGCACGGAGAATCAACGGGCGATCAGACGAACGACGGCAGCAAGGCGATGCAAGAGAAGACGGAAAGCAAAGCGGAATTGAGCGCGGCTGACCGTGGCGCGCAGGCACAGACCGGCCCGCAAGTGAATACGGGTCAACGGCCTCGCGCGGCCAGGGGCTATCAGTCGGTCGCTCATCACGCGCCCGTCGTCGCTCAACAACAGACGCCGAGTGCCGAAGCCGAAGCCGCTAAAGAGAAAGTGCTATCGGCGCTGCAAATCACCAGCGAAACGCTCAACGACGTGCAGCGCGCCATCTCGGATGACCGTACGCGTGAGGAAAACCCTGAGCCGGTACAGAATCGCTGATGGAGGTTCACCATTCATTTTGAGAGAGGATTTATGAACTTGCTAACCCGACGACTAATCAAACTCATTCTTCCCGGCCTCCTGCTCGTGATGCTGGCGGCGCAGGCGGCGGCGCAGGACGCGCACATACAGATGAGCCAGCTTGAACGCTTCAACGATATGGCCGACAAGGTCATCTCGGTTGATGTCAACGAAGGCATCATCAACCTGGCGATGTCGGCGCTCAACCCGAATCGCTCGCCGAACGAGGCGAAGGTCAAAGATATCCTTTCCGGCTTGAAAGGCGTTTACGTTAAACGCTTCGAGTTCGAGAAAGAAGGCGCGTATGCGGCGAGCGACGTGGAGTACATCCGCTCGCAGTTGAACGGCCCCGGCTGGGTGCGCGTCGCCAACGTGCGCAGCAAGCGCGAAGGCAATTACGATGTCGTGCTGATGTACGAAGGCAGCGTCATCAAGGGCCTCGCCATGCTTGCCGCCGAGCCGCGCGCGCTGACGGTCGTCAACGTCGTCGGCTCAATTGATTTGGCCAAGCTGCGCGACCTCGAAGGCAACTTCGGCATCCCGAAGTTTGGCCTTGAGCAGTTGCCCGGCGTCACCGTGCAGGAGAATCGCAAGGAGAAGCCTGCCGAGTTGAAGAAGCCACAGGACGAGAACAAGAAGCCGCAGTAGCGGCAGTGGAGCAAACGCTATGACGAAACGAATGCCCCATCGCATCGCCGCCGCCGCGCTCTTGCTGACGCTGGTTGCGGGCGTCGCCCTGGCCGAAGACAAGAGCTACAGTCAGGTGGTCAAGCACATCAAATCGAGTTACCGCGCCAAACAGCAAGGCTTCTTCGGCATGATGATGCTGGCGCGCTTTGCCGTGAAGATGATCCAGCCGGCGGGCGTCAAGAACTTCAAGGTGACGATGCTGCGCGAGCTGGATTATTCGGAAGGCCCGTCGCCGAACAGCAAAGAGTTTCAGACCTACCTGCGCGACAAGATCGCGCCGAACTGGACGCCGCTGATGACCTACAGCGCGCCACGCGAGCGACAATGGACCTACGTCTTCTCGACGCAGGAGAAAGAAGATATCAAGCTGCTGATCGTGACCGTGCAGAAGCAGGACGCCGTTGTCGTGCAGGCGAAGTTCAGCCCGGCCAAGCTGACCGAGTTTCTGAACAACCCGCAGATCATAGGCATCTCGCTCAACAATGATAATAGCCAGAGGCAACAGCGGTCATCGCCCGTGCCCGCCAGTAGCGGCGACAACAGCGGCGACGCGTCAGCATCAATCCTCACCGTCCGCACGAGCGATTTGACGCGCCTTTGCCTGATCGGCATGCATTAAAGATGCCCGGTTCGACGGATAAAGACGAAAGCTGGTTCATTTGAAAGCCGCTCCGCAGCCCGCTGAAGCGGGCTTTCCCACAGGGCAACTAGGCCAGCCCTTTTAGGACTGGTAAAAGCCGCAACGTCGAATGCGCGGAGGGCGCTTTAGCGTCCTTCGCTCACCGGCTTTAGCCATTTCCCCGTGGCTAAAGCCGGTTGCGGTAAGCCCGTTAAAACGGGCTATGGGTTCTTGCGCCGCTGCGCCAACCAGCGCTAAAGCGCTGGCCTATTCGCCCTGCGGGTAAGCGGCCTGAAGGCCGCTACGAACTCCGTGAGACTTGTTGCGCGGCTTCAACAACGCCGACAACGCTATGACACCGGGGCCGCTGCGAACTCCGTGAGACTGGTTGCTCGGCCTTTCGCAGCGCTGAAGCTGCCGGCAGCCTGTGGCCGCTGCGAACTCAGTGAAACTTGTTGCCCGCCACATCCCAGAGACTTCCATCGCTCTCTACTCTCCGGCTTCTGACTCGTCATTCTGAAACACATTTCGATTCTGAAGAGGTTGTGGAAATTCGGTCAGATTGCCAATTTCCCTGAACTGAGCGGGCGTTCGGCCTCAAGTACGCGCGCCGGCTCCGACCTTATAGATTCGAGAGGCAGCGATGGGAAGCTTCAGACCGAGAAACTTAACCGACATCCTTGACATCCTGCGGCGACGCGCGGCCCTGATCGCCTTCGTCACCGTCATTGTGCTGATTGCGGCCTTCGTCGTCGTCATCAACGTCCCGCACCTTTACGAATCGCGCACGCGCATCGTCGTATCGGGGCAGATTTATGACCGCCAGGCCAACAGCGCGCAGATCGCCGCCGTCACCGAACAGTTGACCAGCCGCGCCGTCCTCGAAGGTATGATCAACCGCTATCAACTGGTCGCGCCGGAGACGAACATGGACCGCGCCACCACCGATCTTGCCAACGCCATCAAGCTTGAAACCAAGTATCGCAGCGATTCAAACTTCCCCGAATCATTCGCGCTCGCTTTCCGCCACACCGACCCGAAGACGGCGCAGCAGGTCGTCAGTGATCTGCTCGGCCTCTTCAGCCAGGCGAACGCGACGCTTGAGCACCAGGCCACCGAAGAGGCGCGGCAGATTCGCAGCGAGATCGCCGAGATCGAATCACAACTGTCACAGAACCACCGCTCGCGCGCCGCCTCGGCGGCTTCGGCTTCGGCGGCCAGCCGCGCCGCCGGCTACGCCGACCGCGCGCGTTCGGAGCGCAACGCCCTTGCCGCCTCGCTCGAACAACTGCGCGACCGCCAGTACGCCTTGCAGCAGCAGGTCGCCAATCAGAAGAGAGCCATCACGCAACAGCAGGAGATCGTCCGCAATGCCGTGCCCAGCGATGCCGGCAACAGCTCGATGGGCGCGCTGCTCAGACGCAAGGCCGAGCTTGAAGGCCAGATCAAGCATTACCTGGAGCAGTACACCGACAAGTATCCCAAGCTGCTCGTTGCCCGTGAACAACTCGCCGAAGTCGAGCAGCGCATCAATGAAGCCCGCGCCAGCGGCGAAGGCACGCGCAGCAGTCAGGCGACGCCTGAAGCGCAGCAGCTTCGCCAGATGCAGAACGAGCTGTCGCGTATGGAGACTGAGCTTGAGATCGTTGAGCGCGAGATGGCCCGCAAGCAACAGGCGGCACAGAGCGTCGGCGGCGCATCAGCCGTTGCTGCCGCGCCGGTCTACTCGCCGGCCTATTCGTCCGCGCCTGTGGCCGACAGCGCCGCGCCTGATTACACCACCGAAGGCTTGAAGGAACGCTACACGCAACTGCTCAAGCGGCAGGAAGCCTTGAGCGTGTTTCAGCCATCGCCCGCCGGCCCTGCCACGCCGTTCTTCCAGATCGTTGACGAGCCGAATCTGCCGCAGGCTCCCGCCGCGCCGATGCGCTCGAAGCTGATGCTGTTCGCGCTGGCGATGGCTCTGGGAGCCGCTTTGGTGGCAGCAGTCATCGCCGAGCTGCCGCGCTTCACGCGCATTCACGACGAGCGCGACATCAAGCACTTTCTCGGCGTGCCGGTCATCGCTCTGCTGCCTGAGAACCTGACCGTCGCCGAACGCAGCGCCCAATCGCGGCAACTGTTCGCGCGCCGCCTGCGCGTTCTGCTGATCGGCGCGGCGGCCATTCCGGCGCTGGCTTTTGTATTGAATTCCACTCACATCTTCCACATACTCGGCAGCAAGTAGAGAGCGAAAGGTTGAGGCAATGGGAAAAGTTTACGAAGCATTGTTGAGGGCCGAAAACGAAGACGACACGGATGATTTTGACGAGGCCGACATTGATGCGATTGATGTCGAAGATGAACGCGAGATTCGCAACCCGCACGGCGTTGACCGCGACGCGCTCGACGCCACGCCCGATTTCGAGCGCGGCTTTGAGCAGGAGATCGAGAGCGAGCGCGGCTTTGACCGTAACCCCGACCGCGAGCGCAGGCCGGCGCGCAGCGCATCGTCGCGCTTCAGCTTCCTGCGTTATTCGCTCGGCACTGGCTCCTTGTTTGATAACGGCGCGCGCCCCGAAGCGGCTTCGTCGGCGTTGACGCGGCGGTCGGCGGCGCAGCCTTCACGCGAAGCGAAGGTTGATCTCAGCCGTCTCGATCCGCACCTGTCGGCCTTCTTCGGCAATGATCGCCGCAGCAACGAACAGTTCAACAAGCTGGCGCTGACCTTGATTTCGCGCGCCGCCGAGCGCGGCTTTAAGCGCGTGCTCGTCGCGTCATCCAGTCACGGCGAAGGGCGCACGACGGTGACGTTGAACCTGGCCTGTGCCCTGGCCCGCGCCCGCCAGCGCGTGCTGGTGGTGGATTGCGATTTGATACGCCCTGCGACGCTCGAACGTTTGGGATTGACGACCGACATCGGCCTGGTCGAAGCCTTCAACGGCAGGCTGCCGGCGGGCGCGGCGGTCTTGCGCGTGCAGCCTTTCGGCTTCAACCTGCTGCCGTGCCGCAAGCGCGTCGAGAACCCGGTTGAGTTGCTGGCCGCGCCGGGCTTCTGGAAGCTGCTGCAACTGTTCGACGCCGATCACGACTTCATTCTCTTTGACTCGTCGCCGCTGCTGGAGATGGGCGACGCAACCTTGCTGGCGAAGTTCACCGACACGACGTTGATGGTCGTGCAGTCGGGCGCGGTGACGACCGCCGAGATGGCCCGCGCTATCTCGCCCTTCACGGCGCAAGACCTGCTCGGCGTCGTCTTGAATCGAATGAAGTGATTCGACGGAGAAAATGGAACCACAGATGAACACAGATAAACACAGATGGAAAGAGAGAACGAGCTTCAATCCTTCTTTTATCCGTGTTCATCTGTGTTCATCTGTGGTTGCTTGCTCTTCTTAAAAAGTATTGCGGGCCGCCCGGGGCTGAACTATAAGACCTGAGGCTCAATCCGATGAAACAGCAGATGCTCAATGTCATGCACGCGACGGGGTGCTTCGCGCCCTTCCGGCTTGCCAATCGCGGCAAGGCGTTGATCGTCACGTATCATCGCTTCACGCACGACGCCGCCGATGTGAAGACGGCCTCGCGCGCCTTCGCTCAACAGCTCGACTACCTGACGCAACACTACGAGATAGTGCCGCTGTCGTTCATCGGCGCGCGGTTGGCGAGCGGCGAGCGGCTGCCCTCCAACATCGCCGCCATCACGATTGATGATGGCTACAGCGATTCTTACGATATCGCCTTTCCGCTGCTGCGCCAGCGCAAGCTGCCGGCGACCGTCTTTGTCGTCACAGACTTCGTAGACCAGCGGCGCTGGCTGTGGACAGACAAGCTGCGCTATCTGGTCAGTCACACCAGCGCCCACACCATCGAAGGGACGCTCGACGACAGCGAGTTCTGCGTTGAGTTCAATCCTGACGATTCGGTCTTCTGCGCCGCCGACAGAGTTAATTCGCTGCTGAAGGCTGTGGCCGATGACGAGAAGGAAGCGGCCATCGCACGTATGGCGGCGGCCTTCGGCATCGAACTGCCCGTCACGCCGCCGCGTGAATTCGCGTCGATCACCTGGGAGCATATCCGCGAGATGAGCGCCGCAGGCTTTGAGATCGGCTCGCACACGGCGACGCATCCGATCCTTCCCAAGGTCTCCATCGAGCACGTGCGCCGCGAGCTGGTCGATTCGCGCCAGCGCATCGCCGCAGAGATTGGCCGCCCGGTTGATCTCTTCTGTTACCCGAACGGCGATTACAACGACGACGTAGTGCGCGAAGTCGAGCGCGCCGGCTATCGTTGCGCGGTCACGGTCGAAGACGGACTCAATGACGAGTGCAGCCACCCGCTGCGGCTCAAGCGCATTCACGCCGATTACGACTTGCCCCACTTCATTCAAAGCACGAGCGGCTTTGCGGCCTTCAAGTTTACTTTGCTGCGCGCGCTCGGCTCTTCCGCGCTCATTATCTCAGACCGACAGTATGAGCTTGGATAAAGCAAAAGCGACGAGTGGCCGCCTGAGCAAGCGCGCGGCGTTGCTGGCCGTGGCCAAAGTGGCCGGCTATGCGCTGACGCTGCCGCTGCCGCTGGTGCTGGTGCGCGTGCTGAGCCAGTCCGACTTCGGGCTTTACAAACAAGCCTTTCAGGTCATCACCACAATGCTGACATTGCTTGGCTTGCAAGTGGGCTTGAGCATCTACTACTTCGTGCCGCGCTATCCCGACCGCAAGCCGCACATCGTGATGAACGTGCTGATCTTTTACGCGGCGCTCGGCGGGCTGACGGCACTCGGCTTTGCGATCTACCCGCAATGGATCACGCACGTCTTCAAGACCGACGACCTCGTGCCCTATGTGCCGCTGGTCGGCGCAGCGATACTTTTATGGTTGATAGGATCGCTGCTCGAAGTCGTCACACTGGCTGACGGCGATGTGCGCGCGGCTTCTACGTTCACAGTCGCTATTCAACTGACCAAGAGCGCGCTGTTAATCACCGCCGGCCTCGTCTTCGGAACGATTCAGGCGGTCGTGATCGCCGCCGTCGCGCAGGGCACGGTGCTGTGCGCAATTCTCTTCGCCTACCTCTATAAACGGTATGGTCAGTTCTGGCGTGCCTTCGATCCGCAGTTGTTCCGCGCGCAGTTAACGAACGCGCTACCCTTCGGCATGGGCGCGCTGGCGTACGCGCTGCAAGCCGATATGCACAATTACTTCGTCTCGCATTACTTCGAGCCGGCGGTCTTTGCCATTTACGCGGTCGGCTGTTTCGAGCTGCCGCTGCTGGCCATCCTGTACGAGTCGGTGGTGATGATCCTCTTCCCCGAAGTGGCGCGCTTGCAGGCGGCAGGCGACCGCGAAGGCATCATCAACTTGTGGGCCAGCGCGATGCGCAAGCTTGCGTTCTTTTATGTGCCGACCTACGTGCTGATGTTTGTGCTGCGCTATGAGATCATCACACTGCTGTTCACGAAGACCTACGCCGCCAGCGCCGAGATATTCGCCATCTACCTGCTGCTGCTGCCGATCTTCCTGTGCGTCTACACCGCCTTTATGCGCTCGTTTGATGACCTGAGATTTTACCGGCTGAAGCAGTCTTTGGTGATGGTTCCATTGATCGCGGTGGCGCTTTACATCGGCATTCATCTGGATGGATTACGCGGCGCGGTCATTGCCACCGTCGCCGCGCAGTTGTGCGACGCCGCCGCGATGATGGTGAAAGTAGGTCGCCGCGTCGGCGTGCGCCGCGCGCACTTCACGCAGTTGATACCGATCCTGCGCACGGTGGCGGCATCGACGGCGGCGGCGCTGGCAACCTATTTCGTTAAAGTCACGCTGGGCGACGCGCGCACGCTGATCGTACTGATCGTTTGCGCATCGACGTTCGGCGTGGTCTTCGTAGTCGTCGCTTATCTGGTCGGCGCTGTGACCGACGAAGAGAAATCGGAATTGCGGCGCGTCTACCAATCCGGCTCGCGCCGCCTCGGCCTGTCGTCGGCGACCGGGACGCGATGACAGATTAGTCAGTTTGAATTTGTGAAGGAGAACACGGATTCACCGCAGAGGCGCAGAGAACACAGAGCGGGCGCAGAGATTGCACCACACTCTGCGCATCCTCAGCGTCCTCTGCGTCTCTGCGGTGAATGGTTTCGCCCAATACCTACTCTGCCTGAGTGATGTTCACGGATAAAGACAACGCGGGCGTTTTGTTTCGAGAGCGCGAGCCGAGCGCCGCAGTCGAGTTGCGTCCCGCCAATCAATCGAATCAACCGAGTGCGGCGGCTCCTTCTAATGGCGCAAGCGACGTAGCAACCGAGGGCATCGCCGGCACGGCAAAGAGCGGGTCGAGCCGCATTGCGTTCGTGGGTCTGTTCATCTTCACGATGATGCTCTACGTCCGCCCGAACGATCTCGTGCCGGGCGCGTTCGAGACTTTCCAGATCGTTAAGATCATCGCCATCTTCACCATCCTCGCTTACGTCGGCTCGCAGATGTCGCGCGGCGCGGGGCTGACCGTGTGGCCGATTGAAATGAAGATGCTGGTCGTCATTCTGTTGCTGGCCATCGCCTTCACGCCCGTAGCGGTGTCGCCGCAGACCAGCATCGACACGCTGACCGATTCGTTCTTCAAGGTCGTCACCATCTTCGTGCTGATGATGAACCTGATCGACACGCGGGCGCGGCTGCGCAGCTTTATGAAGCTGCTGATTTTTTGCGGCGTCTTCGTCGCGGCGAGCGCCGTGTTGAATTACTTTCGCGGCGCGACCGCGCTCAATAACTCCGGCGAGCTGGTACGCATCGCCGGCTACGGCACGTTCTTTTCAAACCCGAACGAGCTGGCGATGGCGGTCAATCTCATCATGCCGTTCGCGGTCGTCTTCGCGCTGACGAGCCGTGGGCTAAAGCGCATTCTCTTCTTCGCCGTCGCTGCGCTGCTGGCCTTCGCCGTAGTTGTGTCGTTTTCGCGCGGCGGCTTTCTCGGCCTCGTCGCCATCAGCGGTGTGTTGATGTGGAAGGCCGGGCGCGGCAGGCGCTTCGTCACTGTCGGCGCGGGCGTGTTGATCGCTGCCGCGTTCGTCGTCTGTATGCCGAGCGGTTACGGCGACCGCATCTTCACAATCGTCAACACCAGTCAGGACCAGACCAACTCGGCGCAGGAGCGTCAGGAGTTGCTGGCGCGCGGCATCGAAGTCATCTCGCATCATCCGATCATCGGCGTCGGCGTCGGCAACTATGGCATCTACTCGATTCGCAAGCTGGTCGCGCACAACTCGTACATCGAGACCGCCGCCGAGCTTGGCCTTGCCGGCTTCGTCGCTTACCTGATCTTGATCTTCGCGCCGCTGCGCTCGCTCCGTCGCATCGAGCGCGAGACGTACGCGCGCCGCGCTGCGTGGAGCGACACCGAGCGCGAGACTTATTTCATCAGCGTCGGCTTGCAAGCGGTCATCATCTCGTACGCGGTGTGCAGCTTTTTCCAGTCGGCGCAATATACGTGGTATCTCTACTACCTCGTCGCTTACACGGTATCGCTGCGTCGCATACGCGTTGCCGAAGCCGCGAGCGGCGCGCAGACGACGAATCAAGTAAGTACGCCGCCCGCCGACGGCGCGCTGTGGTCGGCACGCGGCGCGTGAGCCTGAAGAATCGTGCGTATTAGTGATTTACTGGTTTTGAAGGACACACTAGCTATGTCGCAAAGCCTGACCGAAGTAACCCACACGCCCTTATCCGACGACGCGCCGCCGAGCGATCTTTACGCGGGCCGCCGGTTAGCCGAAGGCTATCCCGGCCTCGACCGCCTGGCGCTCGATAAATTCACCGCCACACTCGACGCGCAGGCTGATGATTCGCCGCGCCTCGACCGCTTGCTTGGTCGGCTCAATCGACTGATTGATCTGGACAGCGCGCGCAACATCATCGTGCTTGGCTGCGGGCCGCGACCGCAAACGGTCAAGCACCTGCTCGAACGCCGCTTCAACGTCATCGGCGTCGAACCCGTGCCGCTGTTCGTCGAATCAGCGCAGCAGTACCTCAATGACACGGCGCACGTTATGGAAGGCGCGGCAGAGCGCATCCCTGTCGCCGACAACTCGCAACAGATCGTCTTCTGCGACAGCGTTCTCGAACACGTCGTCTCGCCGAGCCACAGCCTCGCCGAGATGTACCGCGTGCTCGCGCCCGGCGGCATCGCCTTCATCACGACGACCAACCGTCAACGCTTCTCGATCACCGGCGACAACGGCGAGTTTCTATTTCGCTTCTTCAACTGGCTGCCCCCGCTCTTGAAAGAAAGCCTCGTGCATCATCACCTGCACTATGACCCGCGACTGGCGAACTACTCGCAGTTGCCGGCGGTTCACTGGTTCACCTTTTCCGAGTTGTGCGCGAGAGGGCGTGAAGCCGGCTTCGCGCAGTTCTACGCGCTGCTCGATTTGATGGACGAAAACGACCCAGGCGTAGGCGGCAGCCGCTTGAAGCGATGGCTGGTCAACAAGCTGAAGCGCAGCCCGTGGCTGCGCGCGCTGGCGCTGACGCAGCGCGGCGACACCATCATTATGTTGAAGAGATAACTCGGCAACGCGCACGACAACGACAACGGGATCAAGCGTCGATTACCTCCCTCTCTTCCCCGCGCTCCGGTCTTCGTCGTGCGATATGCCTGGCAAGCTGGGAGATTGAATTATGTGCGGTATCGCTGGATTTTTTGAACCGGAAGAGAGGCTCTCGCCCGCCGAACAACGCGACGTGCTGGCGCGGATGTGCAACGTCATCGAGCATCGCGGCCCGGACGATGAAGGCTTCTTCGTCGAAGAGGGCGTCGCGCTCGGCATGCGCCGGCTGTCGATCATCGATCTCTACACAGGCCACCAGCCGATCTCGAACGAAGACGGCACGGTGTGGATCGTCTTCAACGGCGAAATCTACAACTACCGCGAGCTGCGCGATGAACTGCTCGCGCGCGGCCACATCTTTAAGAGCAACACCGACACCGAGACGATCATCCACCTCTATGAAGAAGAAGGCGAGCAGTGCGTCCGCCGCCTGCGCGGTATGTTCGCGTTCGCCATCTACGACAAGCGCCACCGCAAGCTCTTCATCGCGCGCGACCGCGTCGGCGTGAAGCCTTTGCATTACGCGCTGGTCGGCGACCGTTTGATCTTCGGCTCTGAGATCAAGTCGCTGCTCCAGCACCCGCTGGTGCCGCGCGCCGTCAATCACGAAGCCATCTCGGACTTCCTCTCCTTCAGCTACATCCCCGACCCGCACACCGCCTTTCGCGGCATACGCAAGCTGCCGGCAGGCCACACGCTGACCTTCAAAGACGGCTTCCTGGTGACGCGCTCCTATTGGGATTTTGAATACCCTGAGGAAGCGCCTGAAGCCGATGTTGTCAGCGAGGCGGCTTACATCGAGCGGCTGCGCGAGCTGTTGGCCGAAAGCGTCCGCATACGCTTGATGTCAGATGTGCCGCTCGGCGCATTCCTTTCAGGCGGCATTGATTCATCGACGGTGGTGGCGATGATGACGCGGGCAATGGATCGGCCCGTGCAGACCTTCTCGATAGGCTTCACGGAATCGAGCCACGACGAATTGCACTACGCCCGCATCGCGGCGCAGCACTTCGAGACTGACCATCACGAGTTCATCGTCACGCCCGACGTTTGCCGCATTGTCGAAGAGATCGTCTGGCATCACGACGAGCCGTTCGCCGATATGTCGAGCGTGCCGACTTACATCGTCTCGAAGATGGCGCGCGAACACGTCACGGTGGTGTTGTCGGGCGATGGCGGCGACGAGTTGTTCGCCGGCTATGAGCGTTATCTGGTTGACCGCCAGCGGCAGAAGTTCGAGCGCGTGCCCGGCTTCTTCCGCCGCAACCTGATGCTGCCCGCCGCGCGCCGCTTGCCGTCGCACGTCTATGGCAAAAACTATCTGCGCAACGTCTCGCTCGACCCCGGCGCGCGTTACATCGATAGCATCTCGTGCTTCGACGAAGAGAAGAAGCAGCATCTGCTGTCGAACGATTTTCGGCGGTCGCTGGCGCGCTATAACTCGACCGACAAATTCATCAAGCTATTCGCCGCGCCCGGCTCGCACGAGCGCCTCGATCACCTGCTCTACCTCGACAGCAAGACTTACTTGCCGGGCGACATTCTGACGAAGGTGGATCGCATGAGCATGGCGCATTCGATTGAAGCGCGCGAGCCGCTGTTGGATTACAAGCTGATCGAATTCGCGCAGCGGGTCCCGGCATCGCTGAAGCTGCGCGGCTCGGAAACCAAGAGCATATTGAAGCGCGCGATGCGCGGCATCATCCCCGACGAGATCATCAATCGCCCGAAACAGGGCTTCGGCGTGCCGATGCAGAAGTGGTTCCGCGAAGACTTGCGCGAGATGGTCATCGACACGCTAACGGATAGCCGCACGCGCCAGCGCGGCTACTTCAATCAGCGCGCCGTCAGCGCGATCTTGCGCGAGCACCTGAGCGGGCGGCGTGACAACTCGCGCCACCTCTGGAGCCTGTTGATGCTGGAACTGTGGCATCGCGCCTTCATCGATCATCAACCTGAACCGGCCTATGCCGGCGCAAAGAAGCTATCGCTCAATCGCCTGACTGTCGGCGCACCAGCTTGATTTTGGATTTTGGATTAGCGGACTGAAGCATCAAGCCGTCCATTGTTCCAAAATCTAAAATCGCCGGCGCGAAGCGCCAAGCCATGAAAATCTAAAATCCAAATCAATGTGCGGAATTGCGGGCATTATCGGCGGCAATCGATTAACGCGCGAGTCGGCAGCGCGGCGAATGCTTGCGGCGCTCAAGCGGCGCGGCCCCGACGGCGAAGGCGTTGAGTCGTGGCCTGACGCGACGCTTGGCCATCGCCGCCTGGCCATCATTGATTTGAGTGAAGCGGGACGCCAGCCGATGCTGACCACAGATGGCCAGGTCGGCGTCGTCTTCAACGGTGAGATTTATAACTTCCGCGACCTGCGCAATGATCTCGCCGCGCACGGCTACCAATTCCGCAGTCAGACCGATTCCGAAGTGCTGCTGCACGGCTACCGCGAGTGGGGACTCGACGCGATGGTCGAGCGGCTGCGCGGCATGTTCGCGTTCGGATTGTGGGACGATGCGGCGCGTAGGTTTTATCTGGTGCGCGACCGGCTCGGCGTCAAGCCGTTGCTTTACAGCTTGCGCGATGGGCAACTGGGCTTTGCGTCAACCGCGCGTGCCTTGCGCGATGGCGGATTCGCTGATGAGGTTGACGAGCGCGCCATCGCCGAGTTCCTCCACTTCGGCTTCGTCACCGATGCGCGGTCGATTTATAAAGGGGTCGTCAAAGTTCCTGCCGGCGCGATTGTCGAATTTGCCGATGGCCACATCACGACACGAGCTTACTGGCAATTGCCTGCCGTCAATCCATCGCTATCCATCTCGTTTGATGAAGCCGTCGAAGAGACGGAGCATTTGCTGCTCGACGCCGTAGCCGTTCGGCTCTACGCCGATGTGCCTGTGGGTTCCCTGTTGAGCGGCGGTGTCGATTCGAGCCTGGTCTGCTGGGCAACGGCGAAACTCGGCGCGGACGTGACGGCTTACACCGTCGGCACGCCCGGCGATGTGTGGGACGAGACAGCCGATGCCGTCGCCACAGCGCAGGCGCTCAAGTTGAATCATCGCATCGTCGCAGTCTCAGCCGATGACGCGCCCGATGTGAATGAACTCGTCAGCGCATATGGCGAGCCGTTCGCGTGCGCGTCGGCTCTGGGTATGCTGCGCGTTTCTGAAGCGGTCGCGCCGTCGGCGAAAGTGTTGCTGACGGGCGACGGCGGCGATGATGTTTTTCTCGGTTACGAAGGTCACAAACATTTCTGGATGGCGTCACGACTGGCGGCGCGACTACCGGATCAAAGCGGCGAGTGGTGGGCCGCTTTGCGTGACCGCGTGCCGCGCACGGGACGGCTGCGCCGCGCCGCTTCGTTTCTCGATTATGCGACCGGCGGACTCGGCGGCATCGCTCAAGCCCGTGATGGCTTGCAGATGTACCAGCGCAACGGACTGCTCGGCGAGCGATTGCTGAATGCGGCTCTCGATCAACACGCCATCGGCTGGTCAATCGAATCGGCGCGTAACCTGCTCGCTGAATTTTTGAGCTACGACCGCGACACGCGATTTACCGGCGAGTATTTGCCGAAGGTGGACGGCGCGACGATGCATCATTCAGTCGAAGCGCGCTCGCCCTTCCTCGATGCGAAGCTCTGGGAGTTTGCCGCCGCGCTGCCGTTCGACGTGCGACTGCGAGGCGGTCAACTGAAAGCCATCTTGCGAGAGATTGCGCGGCGGCGCATCGGCGAGCGCGTCGCAACAGGGCGCAAGCGCGGCTTTGGCATCCCCGTGCAACGCTGGCTCGCAAACAAGTGGCGCGACCGCGTTGCCGACACGTTCCGCGATAGCCTTCTTGATCGTGAAGGCTGGCTGCGCGCCGACGGCTTGCTGAGTGAGTTGAACGATGCGGCGCGCAACGGCGTTGCGCCCAATCAACTGTGGTACAGCTACGTCCTCGAATCGTGGCTCAAACGCGAACGCGCAACTAATCAACCTGCCCTTACCGCATTAATGCAGTGACCCGTAGCCAATGGCCAGTTAGCCCCGCAGGGGCGCGATGTTGACATCACGCTCCTGACGGAGCTTGGAGATTCAATCAACTGCGTAACTATAGAGCGTGTCTGAAAAGCCCTGAAGGGGCGCGATTCAATAGCCCAGGGCATCGCCCTGGGTGAGCAGCAAGGCTAACCGCCAAGCCCTGAAAGGGCGTAATAACCGATCACCTATTGCGCCCTTTCAGGGCTTGCCGAATTGTCGCTGAGTGTACCCAGGGCGATGCCCTGGGCTATTGAATCCCGCCTCTTCAGGGCTTTCTTTGGCTTTTCGGACACCTTCTATAGATATAACTGAAGGATATGACGAAGCTCCGTTAGGAGCGCGATGTTTATAGTTCACGATGCAATAGAAGAAGCAAGCTCCGTCAGGAGCGCAATGTTTATAGTTACGGCTGATAGATAGGACGAAGCCCCGTAGGGGCGCGATGTCCACATCACGCTCCTGACGGAGCTTGCTTCATTTATGA
>JBJMGV010000087.1:0-23370 GCA_045807725.1 Blastocatellia bacterium
GCGAAGATTGGCATTGGGGATACGACGCGACAGCCATAGTAGATATGCCCCGATAACCACATCAACCGAGAAGCAGAAAACGGCATACCAACGAGGAACACCAGCGTTCGTGATGAACTGACTATGCGTCAAGTCGTACAGCCCGTGAAGTATCCAGAATGCACCGACCACTACCGCTGACTGACGGACGCTGACAAATGCGAAGACCAGCCCGGCTACGACAAACGGAATACCGTAGATCATTTCTTTAACGCCTACAGCCTGCTCACCGGCTTGTAGAGCAAAGAAGGCATACAAGCTAGGCAGAGTGAGCAGACCTAATGAATATAACCAATGCTGCCCACGAATGATCCGTGCCAAGACTATCGTGAGAACACCTAGCGCGACACCAATGAGGGCCTCAATCACGACTCTCTCCTTCCTCTAGACGTATAAGGCTCCCGTTCAGCGGGGCCGCGAACGGCATCGAAAGAAAGTGTAAGAACTGCGCTTCGCGGCCTCCGCTGCAACGCCTTGTTAGATGCCTTGGCTTCGATATACTTACTCAATTCTCCTAAAGGCCATTTCTTGCTGCTGTGGGCTAAACGCTTCTGGAAATCGTGTTCGCTCATCGTACTCCGCTCCCGTGAAATCAGCCCCTTCTATTTGCGCCTTCCTCAGGTCGGCTCCTTGTAACTTTGTAGGTGTAGCTATATTGCTACGGCTCAGGTCGGCATCCCTCAGGTTGGCTCCGCAGAGATTGGCCTCCTTCAAATCTGCGCCCTGAAAGATTTGCGCCTTGCAAATCGGCTCTGCTGAGATTCGATGTGAAAAGTATAGCCATGTACAGATTAGCTTCTCTCAGGCTGGCTTGTTGAAGATTAGTGCCACACCAAGCCACTCCTTCGAGGTTAGCCTTCTCCAATATAGCTCCGGTTAGGTCTACACCATCCAGGTTGGCTTTAATTAGGTCGCCGTCATAGGTGAATAGAAGGTGTCCTTGTGCATCTCTGATTTCCATATCACAGCACCTCAAATGATGGGTGGACATAGGCATCTAACGCTTGCGTTCAGCGGGGCCGCGTGAGACACTCCGATGCTGATGTGAACCTTGCTTCACAGCCTCCGCTGCAACGCCTTGTTGGGCCGCCTTGCAAACTGCAGAGATGATTCCGTACACATCCATTTCAGATTTTACACTACCTGCGGATTCAGACTTTGAAGCCATGCCTCTGCTTCATGGCTGGTACAAAACCGATAACTCGGAACGCCAGATAATTCCGCCAGCCATTGCGGATAGTTTCGCTTTTTGACGCGATAAGATTTGACCGCATGGCGTAGCCCTGAAAGGGCCCTTTGCAGAGTCATCCGATTGCCTGACCAGGTCGGCTGCTGGGTGATCACCCAGAGAAAATTGCGGGAGACAATGCGGCTAAAAATGGTCAGCAAAGAATAGTCGAGCCAAATGATGCAATCCGCTCGACACCAGACGAATTCTCGCTCATCGTCAAAGTTGCCATCCAGCACCCACGCTTCTCCACGGATGACCTCGCTGAGTTGCTGGTGAACTTTCTCTGATGGAGCCACTTTCCAGTCCGGCTCCCAGTAAAAGTGGTCTGAAGCAATGGATGGCAATCCCAAGGATTTTGATACGCGCTGGGCAAGCGTCGACTTGCCTGCACCTGATGTCCCAATAATTAAGATGCGTTTCATTCCGGTATCTCACGCTTAGGCGGCCCAACGCTCCCGTTCAGCGGGCGCGCGAACGGCGGTGAAAAAAAGTGTAAGAACTGCGCTTCGCGCGCTCCGCTGCAACGCGTTATTAGACGCAGGTAAACGCAATTGCTCATACTCATATCGATCCCCGCATCTTTACAGAGTAGTCGATCATGCGTCCATCTTTGTCCATATAGAAAACGACCACAATTGATACACTTCTATGAGGGAACTACCATCATAGAAATTCCGGAGGATTGTCTGTCCTCTCCGCACAAACGGAGTGATGAGTAAACCAGCATTCAAGCTCTGTCTTGTTGAGGGAACAGCTGAACACCTGATCATAGGTTGGAAGGGTAAATAAGGTAACAACGAATAATACCAAATTGTTACTTCGGCCAATACGTGGTAGTTTATCAATAAGGAGCTTGTAAATCCCTTTATTCAGCAACCCCCGTTGCGGAGCTTATTGCATAAACCGCAGTACGAAATTGAGGAGAAACCGGTCCTCCCGGTAGAAACCCTACGCGCCATCATCAGTGAATTGGATGGCGTATATCGACTGCTGGTGATCGTACTGTCGGTGTTTGGAATCCGCCTTGGCGAAGGCTTGGCCTTGCGGTGGTTGGATGTAGATTTCGATGGCGCAAGGCTGGCCATCAATCACAGTCTATGGAGAGGTAGTTTGAAGTCACCGAAGACCAAGGCGAGCGAGCGGAAATTCCATATCCCGGCATCGCTTCTCAACTTGCTTTCAGAGCATCAGGCCATCTCGCCCTTCAATGGGCCGGGAGATTTCATCTTCTGCAATTCCATAGGCCAACCCCTTGACCCTGACAATCTCCGGCATCGCGTGCTGTACCCGGTGCTGGATCAGCTCGAAATCAAGCGGGAAGACCGCCGGTATGGTTTTCACATTTTCCGCCACACGGCGGGGCCGATGCTGTATGCGAAGACCGGCAATTTGAAACTGGCCCAAGAGGCGTTGGGACAGGCCCAGATGTCTACAACGTCAAATATCTATCTGCATAACGAGCGCGTGGTCGCCGACACCGCAACCGAAGTGCTGGTGGATGCGATCCTGGGAAACTGTGACTATTTTGTTACTGAGACGAGCAGGATGGTGAGCTAAACCGAAATGCACAAGCAATGTAACCCAAATGAAATGAGGGCCTTGCGGCCCTCGATGTTGGTTGCGGGGGCAGGATTTGAACCTGCGACCTTTGGGTTATGAGAATTACTTTTACTTCGCTCGCGTCTTGTTTTCTTATGTTTAGCTCGCCCGATTTTGGCCAGTTTAGTACCGCTTGATACGATTTTGTGACCGGATTTGTGACCGGCTCAGTTACTTGTTTAAGGGGAGGGAACATCAGATAATGGCCACCCATCCCCATACAGTTCACGTCAAAACTAATTTAGACTCGCCCCTTCCTGCCGACATGAAGTCTGGTATACTGGTCGCGGGCTTTGCCCCGACCCGCAAGTCACAGATGCACCGCACCATCCAATTCCCATTGCAACCCATCGGGCGGCTCTCCGTTCGAGCAGCAGGTAGTCAAGACGAGTGGGCCGACTTCGCCGAAGCCTGCGGCATCATCATCATCCCTGACGACAAAGAAGCGCACCTGACTGTCGCTTACGTTGATTTCGACCTGCAGGCATTCACCGCCATCGCGCCGGACGCTTTGACGGTTTTCGAGTGGGTGTCTTCGAGGCGAGTCACGGACGCGGCGATCACCAACATTCGACACCTGACCGGGCTACAGGGTCTCGCCCTGTGGGAGACGAGCATCGGCGACGAGACCTTGTTCAACCTGCGCCACCTGTCAAACCTGCGCTGGCTTGACATCGGCGACACGCAGATAACGGATGTTGGCCTCTCCTACCTGTCCGAGATGCCCTTGTTGTACAGCCTGACGCTCCTGAACGACCGAATCACCGACGCAGGGATTGCTCACCTACAGCGGCTCCCCTCACTCACCCACTTAGACCTTATGAATACGCTCGTTACCGACCACGGCGTGGCGACTCTGAAGCGATTGAAGGGACTGAGGCATCTGCGGGTTTTCGGGGCCGGGATGACGGAGAGCGGCTACCGGGAACTGAAGCGGGCGCTGCCGGGCTGCCGAATCTGGTTTCACCGGTCAAATGACCTTCCACGCTAGGACTAATTTAGTCGCGGCCCCGATTTCTTCCCTTCGATCTGTAAGGCAGCGCGACTCTCCAACGTCTGGTCGAACAGGACGGCACTTGGCCGCTCCGATCTTTCAGACTCGAAAGGGGAGCCAGCATGAACTGTCCGAACTGCGGAGCCGAGTCCATCACGACCGCCAACTTCTGCCGCATGTGCGGTGTGAAACTCCGAGAGATGCCAGCGGCTTTTCCGTCGAATTCGTCGCCTGACTTGGGCCGCGCTATCAGGAGGCTTATCGTCGGGATTGGCCTTCTGATCGTCGCCTTTATTCCGCTGCTCGAAGGCGAGCCGATGATCTGGTGGTTGCTCTTCCCCGGCGTCCCAATAGTCAGCAAAGGGCTGCGGCTACTGGTACAGGCTAACGTGTCGAACTGTGTCCAAAATCATCCGGCAACACAGATCAGCAGCCCGACGACTCCCCTTCAGGCCCGAATCAGCAGCAACGTTCGAGTGCGTCCGACAGGGGAGCTAATGCCTCCTAGCGTCACCGAGAACACCACCCGATTGCTCGAATAAGATTCGGCGGCAGTAAAGCATGTGGGACTATATCCGGATTATGAGTCGAGCCGCATTAAGACGACAGCGGTAACCCGACGCGGGCCAAAAGGTCTTTGAATCGCGGGTCTGGACGAAGCCTATCTAGTCGCGGTTCTATTCCCAGATAAGTCAGCCAGCCTGAGCGCTCCTGACACGCCCTCTCCAGCCAATCGAGCGCCTGATCTAGCTCACCCAAACCCAAATGGATTATCGCGATGTCATAGGCAGGGACGAATTGCTTCAGAGACAACTTGTTCATCTCTTCAAGTAGACCGTAAGCCGAGTCCTTATCACCCGACAACGCCTTCACATGCCCCAGTGCAGCCCTCACGAAAGTGCTGCCTTCGGAAATCTCCAGCGCCTTCTCAAACTCTTCAACCGACTCGCCGTACATGCCCTTCTGCTCGTAGGCTCTGCCAAGCTCGAAGTGCGGCCACAACGAGTTCGGTTCCATCTCCATCGCCCTCCGGTGCTGCTCGATGGCTTCGTCAAACTGCCGGGCAAAGTAATAGTGCCACCCCAGATGGATGTTAAGGATGAGGTCGAGCGGGTCTAGTTCCAAGCAGCGCTTGCTCTCGATCAGCGACTCTTCGGTACGACCCAGAGAGAGTAGCTGGTGGGAGTACCAGTGGTGGGCAGTCGCGTAGTTCGGGTTAAGGTCGAGCGCCTGCCTGAACTCGTCCTCCGAGCCGCGCCAATCCCAGTCATAGTGCAGCTTGCAATAGCCAAGTGAGGTATGAGCTTCGGCGAGTGTGCTGTCCAATTTGAGGGCTTCCATCGCCGCAGCCTTCGACTTCGCCATTGCCTCATCCGGTGGCATCTGCCCACTTTCCCACGAGCCGAGCGCGGCGTAGGAGTCCGCCAGCCCGCTGTGGGCGAGTGAGAACGTGCCATCTTTGGCTACCGCCGCTTCAAAGTACTCAATGCTTTTCCGCAATCCCCCCGGTCGCTTGCTCCAGAAGTAACGACCCTTAAGGTATGACTTATACGCCTCCAGATTGGTCGTATACTTCTTCAGAACCACCGCCTTATCTTCCCCAAGTAGTTTCACTTTCAGGGCGTCGGCGATGGCGAGTGTGATCTCGTCCTGAATGTCGAAGACATCCTCCATCTGGCGGTCGTAGCGGTCTGACCATAGATGGTAGCCGTCAGCCACGTTGACGAGCTGCGCCATGACGCGAAGCCGATTACCTGCTCTCCTGACGCTCCCTTCGAGTACGGCGCTGACGTTGAGTCTGCTGCCGATCTCACGCACGTCAGCATTCTTGCCCTTAAACGAGAAGGCAGAGGTTCGGGCCACAACTCGGAGTCCTTCGATCTTCGTCAGAGTGTTGAGTAACTCTTCTGCCAGCCCGTCGCAGAAATACTCGTTGTCGGGGTCGGCGCTCATGTTGACGAACGGCAGCACGGCGACCGACGGAAAGTCCGAGTCGGTCTTCTTTGTCGGCAAAGCCCTCTCCGCCCGCTGGTTATCCAAAGCAATGGTCGGAGAAGAGTCTGCATCATCCGCGCCGCCGACCAGAGGAGTGCCATCCTCACGGCAGAACTTCAGGCCGTCATTCGGGTAAGTGCGCTGGCAGACAGGACAGTGTCTCATAGAGAAAGTGTACAGTTTGAACGGCCAAGCTCAAATCAACTTTGACCAAAGGTTCGCTCAGGGAGCGAACTCAGAACGGTCGTAAAGCGATGTAAATCTGGCGAATGAATCCCGTCACCGAGAACGCGACCAGATAGCTAGAAGAAATATCACCGGCAGGAAGATGAGGCGGCGTCTTAGCTGAGAGAAATGATTAGCCGCTGAGTAGTGCACCTATGGTGACTAGCAGGTCTTCAATATGAGGCTTGAGAATGTACGCCTGCGCGCCGGATTGCAGCCCTTCTTCAAGGTCGGCTTGAGTTGACGTGCCGGAGTAGATGATAAGCGGGGTTGCAGCATCGAAGCTGCGTATCTGTCGGCACAACTCTACGCCCGTCCCGTCCGGGAAATGGTTGTCAACTACGTAAAGGTCAAAACGTGTCGCCATCGCAAGTTCTAAGGCGGCGGCTACCGTTTGCGCCACCATGACCTGATAGCCGAGATGTCTCAACAAGGCAAGCATCATCGTGCAGCTATCCTCATTGTCGTCGGCATAGAGTATCCGCTTCGGGATGTTCATAGACTACATCCTTGCGCTGAGGGAAATCGTAGCGGCTAAAGCCTACAGCAAAAACCGATGGATTTAGTAATACAGATAACAATCGCCGAAAGCCGTAGTGAACGAAAGTGGATGGATGAGAGGGCCGAAGTGGAATACTACGTTGAGTGGACGCTCACCTTTGAACTCCGTCGGCCCTCAAGACGAAAGATACTAACAACCACCGGCCTTCTCCAATTACCCGCTGTCAAGAAACATCGGTCGGCCACCGATTGTCAACTAAACCGGCCACCCTTTCTACCAGAAAATAAGGGTCAATCGGCTTAGTCATATAGCCGTCCGCGCCCGCCTCAATAGCCCGCATCATATCCTTCTCGTAAGCGGCGGCTGAAAAGAAGAGAATCGGCTCGCGCCGCTTCAAATCTCGGATATGCCTGCACAAGTCCACTCCGTTACCATCCGGTAGCCGATAATCGAGTAAGTAGAGGTCAAAGGCGCTCTTCTTAACCAGCGCTAAGGCTTCGCTTTTGGTAGGCACGCAAGTGACGCTATAGCCGCGTGATTCTAGAATCATCGTCACCAATTGTCCGGTGTCGGCGTTATCTTCGACAAATAGAATATGGCACAACTTATCTGGCATTCCCTTTCCCCCTGGCTCGAACGAAGTTTTTAACCGTTGAGTGCTGTACGAGAGTCCGACAGATTATCTCTTTAATCTAGGCTTATTTCAATACTCCGAGCGTTACTAAACGTTGCGATTCTCTTGCTTTCTCCGACGAATTGATGGCACGCGAGTTGTTCTAGCCGAAGTGCTGATAAGTAGTAGATAAAAGGAAGTTTATATGTCAAAGGGGACGGTACTGGTCATCGAAGACAATCCTGACATCTTGGAAGCAGTGCGCCTGTTGTTAGAGCTAGAAGGCTTCGCAGTCGTCACCGCAGGGGAATGCTTCAGCGGGATGGACTGCTTGGAGTCTTCGCCCCCTGACGTGATCGTCACCGACATTGGCCTGCCAGCGATGACGGGGCTGGAATTCATCCGCTATGTAAGAGCCAAGACACACCTTCAAAACATTCCCATCGTGGCAATGTCGGGGTACGACCAAGCTCATCTCGTTGCAGCAGTCACGGCGGGAGCGAATGCGGCCTTACCCAAGCCGGAAGGGTTGAAAGAACTAACGACTACCGTTCACCATCTATTTACAGCTGGTGGCGGGGATTTCGCTGTTTAACCGCGTGAGGGTCGGAGCGGTGATGTCAGGTTGTGCCGTTCGGATTCGATGATTCGTTTCCGCTAATCAATTCACGGATTGTCAGTAGTATGTGTTCGGGGTCAGCCGGTTTCGTAATGTAATCCTGTGCGCCCGCATCTAACGCCTCTTGGATGTCCCTTTGGTAGGCCGCCGCCGAGTGGAAAAGAATTGGCGTGGTTTGGTCGAAGACTCGAATGTAACGGCAGAGCATCACGCCTGACCCTTCGGCCAGCCAGTTGTCTATCATAATGAGATCGAGTCCGCGCTGTAGGGCAATCGTCAGCCCATCAGCTACGCCTTCGGCGGTGACGACTTCGTAGGCTTCAGCCGTCAGCATGAACCGCAGCATCTCTCGCGTGTCCGCGTCGTCCTCAATGATGAGAATGCGTGGCGACTTCGGGGGCATAGCGTCCTCTCGACTCCCGCTCCGGTAGACCGACTAGAAGCTCAAAGAACCTGACGGTGAAATCTCCAAGCCGTGAGTGGGGGCCGAATTTTATCACAGCAAGCGTTAGAGTCAATTAGGGGAAGACCTGAGCCAGCAGGAGTGACCGACAAGGCAACTGACTTACTGACTTAGGACGTATGGGTGGCACGAGTCGCAGAAAAATAGAGCCGCCAATCATGGGCAAGTAGCGCTCTCCCATCCCGCCCGCGCCGAACTTCCGCAGTATCCGATAGTGGAAGATGGTCTCAATCATTGGCTTTACCCTGTTGCTGTAGTTAGAGCTTCTTTATCTGCGGACGCTATATTCTTGTGACCTAACTTGCCAATCGGTTTCAGTAGGAATCCCTAGCAAAAGTACTTTTGTAACTCACGTCATATGTATAATATTCTCGTGGGTTGAGTTAGAAGCGAACCAAGACTTGCATTTTCCACAATAGCGGAATCCACGGGCGATCCATCTCGCATAGGGGCGAGAAATTCAAATTCAAAACCCCGAAAGCAAAACCAACATGTCTACACAAAGAATAACAGTCAGCAACAGACGATGCGCTCTCTGCACCCGCAGAATTCGCAAGACTGAAAAGACCAACCTGCATCACACGCCGACGCTCCGCAGTCATGGCGGTGAAGCGGTTGTCGAAGTCTACGAAACCTGTCACCGCAACCATTACAAGTCGAACGGCGACTTCGCAGCATGGGGCCGCTTGTCTGCGATGGACTGTCATTAGGCGTTCACCTTGCGCGGCGTGAAGGATAGCCCCGCTTATGAGCCTGCTCGCGCCTTCTATCGACTCTATTACTCGAATCCAGAATCGGGAAAGGGGGTACGATGACTCTACTTCTACTTGTCATTCTCCTGTTCTTCATCAACGCCGGTCTAAGCGCTCTCACTGGTGCGATGCGCGGCAAGTAACCAACCATCGTGGGCCGCGCATACGAATCACGCGGGAAAGGACTCATCATGAACGCACCGCAGAATTGGCATGAGCTACTCATTCATGCGGTGAAAGAGCCGGGTTTGCTCCTCAAGGCTTATTCGATCTATTACGGGTATTCGATTGGCAATCAGATGCTCGCGCTTCTGCGATGCGAGATGCGCGGCATTGAGCCGGGGCCGATTAACACCCACGTCAGATGGCAGAAGCTCGGCAGACAGGTAAGGAAGGGCGAGCGCGCTTTGACACTCTGCATGCCACTTGTGGCGAAGCGGAAGAATGACAGTGATGAGACGGAGCAATTCGTCACCGCCTTCGTCTACAAGCCGCGATGGTTCGTATTAAGCCAGACAGACGGTGAGCCGATAGAGATGCCGCAGATAGCGGATTGGAGCAAGGCTCGCGCTCTCGCTGCCTTGAACATAACTGAAGCGACCTTTACCGACACCAACGGCAACGTGCAAGGATACGCCCGCAAGCGTGAGATCGGCATTTCGCCTGTCGCCGCAATGCCTCACAAGACACTCCTTCACGAACTAGGGCACATTGAGTTAGGCCACACGGTGGAGCTTGAGTTCAACGACACCGAGCAGACACCAAGAAATTTACGCGAAGTAGAGGCCGAGAGCATTGCATTGCTCTGTCTCGACGCCTTGAATCTCGATGGCGCGGCGTTTTGCAGGGGATATGTGCAACACTGGCTTCGCGGTGACACGATACCGGAAGCCAGCGCGCAAAAGATATTCGGCGCGGCTGATCGCATTTTTCGAGCGGGGCGTGAATCGTAAGATGAAGCCAGGGGCGTGGCTGCCGAACAACGCGCTCATTTAAGAGATCGTTCCTGCTGATGTGACGGACTTCTTTGACACCTTCGCAAGAAGGTATCGGCCAAGTACGTAGCGAACAGCTACGCGCTCTTAAATGACATGCTTGAGGCCGCGTTCCAGTACGAGATGATTGCGTTGAAGCCGATCAGGAGCATGCTTCATAAACCGAGCTACAAGATCGCCGAGAAGCCGACGCTGGCACTGGATAATGTAGGTGGCATTATCAACAGCTTGGCGGGTGGCCACCAGATGTTCATCATCGTCCTTTCCGTATTCCCCGTGCGGCACGGTGAGGCGCTGGCGATACGGTGGTCTGACGTGGCGCTCAATGAGCAGGTTCTTTCGATTCGGAACGGGCTGTGGAGAGGGAAGTTGAAGCCGACGCTCAAAACGAAGGACAGCGAGCGCAGCTTCCACATTCCCGATCTGTTGGTTGAGTTGCTGCGCGAGTACCAAGTGCAGTCGGCATTCAGCGGGCTAGAGGATTTCGTCTTCTGTAACTCGGCTGGACAGCCCTTCGACCCGGACAACCTGCGCCACCGCGTGTTGTACCCGGCGATGGACGCGCTTGGCATCAACCGGGAGAAGCGGCGGCATGGTTTCCACATCTTCAGGCACACCGCCGGGAGCGTGCTGTATGACAAGACAGGGAACCTGAAGCTCGTTCAAGAGACGCTCGGCCACGTGCGCATTTCGGCGACGGCAGACACCTACGTCCACCTTGACCGGGCGGTGTCGGCGACGGCGACTGAAATACTCGCTCAGGTGATGCTTGGCAATTGTGACCATCTTGTGACCGGAAGCTCGCAGATGGTCAGTTGAGGGCGTACTGAAGATGCAATGGATTATCTGTAATCCAAATGAAATGAGGGCCTTGCGGCCCTCGAAATTGGTTGCGGGGGCAGGATTTGAACCTGCGACCTTTGGGTTATGAGCCCAACGAGCTACCAGACTGCTCCACCCCGCGGTAATTCTCACTGTTGATGAGAAAGACCAGTATAGCCACTACTGCTTTGTCGTGTCAAGTTGGCCATCTGCACGGCGCTGGCTTGTGATGAGCGCGATGATTCACCCTCTGCCGGCGCAAGCTTGATGACGACATCATCAGCGCCGACGAAGCCATACCTGTGACGGGCCAACTCCTCGAAGGCTCGCGGCTCGCTCCGCAGCCGCTGGAGATCGCGTTCGAGCCTATCGACTTCGCCGACAAGATCGTTCAGCCTTTCTGATGCGGCGCTATTCTTGACTATCGCGGCATCAATTTCCGCCCGCGTCCTGAAATAGTAAGAGATACAAATGCCGCACGCCGCGAGAATGACTGCCAGAACAATGCCATCAAAGACGCGGTGCATGCGAAGCTTCCTCTGTGCCGAATGATTCAACTTGGCCGGTGCATTAACGCGACTCGCCCAAAATGTATTTGCGGCCTGACTCAAGTAACACCTCCAATTCTTGCTCGTTCGATGCCTCTGCATAAATGCGAACCAGCGGTTCCGTTCCCGACGGACGCATCAACAGCCACGTCCCGTCTTCCAGTATAAACTTCGCGCCGTCCAGGCGATTCACCGAAGCGACGCGATGACGACCGAACGCTTCCGGCTCCGTCGCCAGCCTTGCCTTCAGACCCTGCTGCAACTCCGGCGTGAGCCGCACGCCTATGCGACCATTGACCAGTTTACCGACAGCCTCATAAATGTGTTCGGCCATCTCTCTTACGCTGACGCCGCGTTTGGCCACCATTTCGGCGACCAACAGGCAGGCGAGGATGCCATCCTTTTCAGGGATGTGGCCGCGTATGGATAACCCGGCGCTCTCTTCGCCGCCGATGCCTATTTTGTCTTCAGTGATCAACTGCCCGATGAATTTGAATCCGACCGGCGTCTCATATACCCTGATGCCACGCTGCGCGGCGACGCGGTCTACCAGATGAGTTGTTGCGACCGAGCGCGCGACCGCATCGGTCCAGCCGCGCGATTCGGCGAGATAATCGACCAGCAGCGCAACCACCAGATTCGGCGAGATGAATGATCCGTCTCGATCCATAATGCCGAAGCGGTCAGCGTCGCCGTCGGTTGAAATCCCCAGATGATAACCGCCCGCGATGACACGCTCGCGCATCTCGTGCAAATACTCTTCGTCCGGCTCAGGGCTGTGACCGCCGAAATAGACATCGCGCCAGTCGTGCAGCATCGCCACTTCACAACCCATATCGGTGAGCGCCTTGTTCAAATAACCCCGCCCGGTCCCCCACAGCGGATCATAGACGACCCGGATGCCCGCTCTGGCAATCGCGTCGAAATCGATCCTGGCACGTAACTCTCCGAGATAATCATCGACCAGCGAAAGGCTCTCGACTGCCTGCGCCGGCGGCATTGAAGCAATCTGTCCATCCGCAACGCGTTCGATCTCGCGTTCGATTGCGCCGGTGATTTCGGGCAAGGCCGGCGCACCGTCGGCTGTCGAAAACTTCATACCGCAATACTGCGGCGGGTTATGGCTGGCCGTGAAGTTGATCGCGCCGCTCGCACGGCGCGCGCGTATCGCATAAGAGATGGCCGGCGTTGGTGTTGGCCCGTCGCACAACAATGTCTTGAAGCCATTCGCGGCAAGAATGCGCGCCGCTTCTGCCGCGAAGACTTCGGCCATAAACCGGGTGTCGTAACCGATGATGATTTCCGACCCGGTGGCTTGCCCCTGCAAATGATTGGCGATGGCCTGTGTCACACGACGCACGGCGGCAAAGGTGAATTCATCGGCGATGATTGCACGCCATCCAGAAGTCCCAAACTTGATCATTGCGGTTTACCTGCTCCCGTGTGAGGAAGATTGAACGAGAGCGTCCTGCGAAAGAGACTGAATTGCGTCCAGGTGCGGGGCTGTCTGAGCCGGAGTGGGGTTGGCTCAAGGTGACAGCTTCGGACTGTATCACCTTTTGTTTTGAGGCGCAACATTATTCTCTCGAACAACTGCAAGAAACTTGCTGATGAATGATTTGAACGAAATTTCATACTCGGCACAATTTTCATGAACCGGCCTGCTCTGGTGATAACCCTCACGCGCCTTTGATGACCAGCAAGAGAAATGCCTGACCGGATCAACCGCGAATCGGCGTGTGGCGTTCACTTGCTGAAGCACCTTGATCATTCCGCGTCATCGCCTGGGGCAACTATGCGCACGGAGTCTTGCACAATCGCGCATTGAGATTTGCGAGAGCTGGCGCGAGCGTTTATTCTTGTGCTGTTCGTTCACACGCGACGGGCGAGCCGCAGTTTCGATTGGCCCAACGACTTCAGCGCGACGCATTCCAAACTTGGAGGATTATCCTTTGCCCGATTCTGTAAGCGCCATCGCCGAGCACCTCAAGACCGAAGTGCGCAAAGCCATCGTTGGCCAGGATGCCGTCATCGAACAAGTCCTGGTCGCCCTGCTGACCGAGGGCCATGCGCTGATCGAAGGCGTACCCGGAACAGCGAAAACATTGCTCGTCAAAGTGCTCGCTCAAGCCATCGGCGCGCACTTCGGGCGCATACAATTCACGCCCGACCTGATGCCCGCAGACGTGACCGGCACGAACATTTTCAACATGGCGACCTCGACGTTTACATTGCGGCACGGGCCAATCTTTACGGACTTGCTGCTCGCCGACGAAATCAATCGCACGCCGCCCAAGACGCAGGCGGCGTTGCTCGAAGCGATGGAAGAGCGGCAGGTGACAATTGACGGCGAGGTTCACAAGCTGTCGCCGATGTTCACCGTGCTGGCGACGCAAAACCCCATTGAGTACGAAGGCACTTATCCGCTTCCTGAAGCGCAACTCGACCGTTTTATGCTCAAGATACTGGTGGACTATCCGAGCGCCGACGAAGAGTTGCGCATCATCGGCAACTGGAACGCCGGATTCAATGCGCGCCGGCTCGACGACCTCTTCATTCAGCCCATCGCCGACCCGGCGCTGATGATTCACTGTCGCGCCGAAGTCCGTGGCGTGACGGTTGAAGAAGGCGTGTTGCGCTACATGGTTTCGCTCATTCGGGCGACGCGCAATACGATGAACATCTCGTGGGGAGCAAGCCCGCGCGCCGCAGTCGCTTTGCTACTCTGCTCGAAAGCACTGGCGGCGTTGCGCGGGCGCGGCTTCGTCACGCCGGACGATGTGAAGGAGATTGCGCGCCCCGTCTTGCGTCACCGCATCGTCCTGCGCTCAGAGGCGGAGATTGAAGGCGCGACGCCCGATCAGGCGATTGATGAAGTCATCGCCGGCATCGAAATACCAAGATAGATTATGGAACCCATACCGGCAGCGGCAGTGGCCTTTGTCAGAGATTCCGCCGATGGCATTGAGGTCTACTTGAGCCGCCGGCCCGCGCACTTTCGCTACTATCCCGACGCATTCGTATTTCCCGGCGGACGGCGCGACGCAAGCGACGCCGACATTCGCGTAACGGCGGCGCGTGAGGTGTTTGAAGAGATTGGCATCGTGATTGACGCAGCGCGGCTCGTGCCCCTGCGTGACATTCACACCAGTCCGCACGCCGGCCCGGTCTATCATATGATCACCTTCGCTTACATCGTTGATGGCGAGTTCGTCACGTCGCTGAATCGTGAGGAAGTCGAAGAAGAGATGTGGATCACGGCGCGCGACGCGGTTCACGGACTCGACTTGCCTTATCAAATCATGGCCGCCGTGCATACCATCTCGCAGTACGCAAGCGCCGCCGAGTTGCTGCGCGCGCTTGAGCGGGGCAGCATCAATGAGGATTACTGGTTTTGAGATTCGTCTTTACAACGCGGTTCTTATTGTTGCTCGGGCTGGGGCTGGCGCTCTTAACGCTCGGTTGGGTTGATCGTGACATTCTTTACATAATTCTCCTCTTTGATGTTGCGCTCTTCGCGGCGGCGGCGGTTGATTATTTCATCTCGGAAAAGCCGAGCGCCTTTCGCATCACGCGCGGCGTCGAAGATCGCTTCTCGATGGGCGCGCAAAATGATGTAGAGATCAAGATCACGAACCGTGCGCGTCGCAAAGTAACCTTCATTATCAAAGACGAATACCCGCCGCCGATGGAACTGGCCGAACCGCGTGAAGTGCGCCTGACCGTGACGCCAAATCGCACGCGGGCGTGGCGTTATCGAGTCATTCCGACAGCGCGCGGCAGCTTTGAGTTCGGCAACACGGCTCTGCGATATCGCACACGCCTGGGCTTGTTGTGGAAACAGGTTGTCTACCCGACCGCGCAATCCGTCAAAGTCTACCCCGACATTCGTGAAGCGAAGAAGCATGAGCTTTACGCTCACCGCAATCGGCGGCCAGAGCCGGGACTGCGGCGAATGCGTTTGCGCGGTCAGGGTCGAGAGTTTGAATCGATGCGCGAATTCGTCATTGGCGATGAGATACGTCACATCTCTTGGCCGGCGACGGCGCGGCGCGGCAAGCTCATCACGAGGCAGTACACTATCGAGCGCAGCCAGAACATCGTCGTGCTGCTCGACACGGGCCGTTTGATGACGGCGCGAATCGGTAAACTGACCAAGCTCGATCACGCGATCAACGCGACGCTCTCGATTGGCTACGTCGCGGCGGCGGGCGGCGATAACATCGGACTGGTGGCGTTCGCGCGCAAGGTGGTCAGCTACTTGCCGCCGCGACGCGGGCGCGATCAGATCAATCATTTAATGGAAGCGCTGTACGCCTTGGAACCGCAGATGATCGAGCCGAGCTACGCGCGCGGCTTCAACTTCTTCAGCAGCAACTGTCACCGCCGCTCGCTGGTCGTGATATTGACTGACCTCGTTGACCGCGATGCGTCGGCGGAATTGCTGGCGCACACCTCCAAGTTGATCCCACGCCACCTGCCATTGATTATCACGATAGGCGATACAGACTTGCGCGAGCTGGTGCGCACGCCGCCCTCGAATCCCGCCGACGTGTATCGGCAGGGCATCGCCGAAGACATCCTGCGACAGCGCGAAGAAGCCTTGACGCGCATACGCCACGCCGGCGGGCTGGCGCTTGACGTTCCCGCCGGACGGCTGGCGCTTGAACTGGTCAACAAATATCTTGAAGTGAAGGAACGCGGGCTGTTGTGAAGTAACTGCTTCAGGCTTGCGCCGGCAGGCTCGCGCGCCGGTCGGGCTTTAGAAAGTAGACGACCATCGCCAGCAGACTCATTCCTGAAATCGTAAACTTGATCGCGGGCGCAATGTGAGCCGGCGAGATGAAGCCTTCAATCACGCCGGCGATCAACAGCATTGGAACGCAACCTAGAATTAGCTTGACCGCTTCGATGCCGTGCGTCACCAGCGCGTCAATGCGACTGCGGTCGCCCGGCATCACCAGCGCCTTGCCGATCATCAATCCCGCGCCGCCGGCGATGAAGATCGCTGTTAGTTCAATGACGCCGTGCCCGGCGACGAAGATAGGAATGTCCCAGAATCGGTATTTGACGCACAGTCCCAAAACCATGCCGAGCAGCAGGCCGTTTTGAAACAGCACCCAGATCGTCACCAGCCCCGCAAAGATGCCGCCGCCGAAGGCGTAGAACGTCACCGTGATGTTGTTCGTCTGGATCGAAGTTGAAGCCAGCGGGTTGGCTCCGTTGACGCTGTCGGTCCAGTTGTGATGGGCGGCGATGTCGCGCTTCAACCTGGGTGATATCCGCTCGGCGAAGCCTTCGTCGAATATGCAGGCGGCCCACGCGAAGGCCGCCGCGCCGATGAAGATGAGGAAAGCCGTTAGCGTGTAGCGGAACGTGCGGCGAAAGGTAGCCGGAAACTCATAACGTAAAAAATCCCAGAAGATCAAAAAGCCCGATGACTCGCTGCGATAGATCGCGCCGTGCGCGCGCCCGACGAGGTGATTGAGATAGTTGATGAGACGCTGATCGCGCACCTCTTCGCGGGCGACGGCCAGGTCTGCCGCCGTCCGCCGGTAGAGCCTGCCGAACTCGCGCACCTCTTCGCCGCTCAAATTGGCGAGACGAAAACGCGACGCGCGCGCCGTCAGTTCTTCGAGCCGCTTCCACTTTTCAAGTCGTGATTCAAGAAAATTCTTGAGCATCGCCGTGTAGATTAACACGCCGCCGGACGAACTGCTACAATGCAGAGGCTAGAGGCTGGAGGCTAGGGGCTAGTGGTTTTTCTGCTAGTCCCTAGCCCCTAGTCTCCAGCCCCTACTTTTATGCTTTTTTCAGCACTGGTCGGCAATGAACGCATCAAGCGCCTGCTGCAACGCGCTGTCGCCGAAGACCGCATACGTCAGGGTTTGATCTTCGCCGGCCCGCGTGGCGTCGGCAAGCATCAGTTCGCCCTCGCGCTCGCACAGGCGTTGAACTGTCGCCGCCCGCTGAACGGCGACGCCTGCGGCGTCTGCGACCAGTGCATCAAGATCGCGGCGGGCGAGCACGTGGATGTCGAGAGCATTACGCCTGACGGCCAGTTCATCAAGATTCAGCAGATGAGGGAGATGGCCGAGAAGGCGAATTATCGCCCTTACGATGGCCGCCGTCGCGTCTACATTCTCGACGAAGGCGACCGCTTGAACGCCGCCGCCGCGAACTCGATTTTGAGAGTGCTGGAAGAGCCGCCGGAAACGACGCTGCTCGTGATCGTCACGGCCAAGCCTTACGCGCTATTGCAGACGATACGGTCGCGCTGCCAGATGGTGAGCTTCGCGCCGCTGACCGCGCAAGAGCTTGAGGACTTTTTGAATGAAAACTACAAACGCCCGGCGAAAGAGAATCAATTGCTGGCGCGACTCGCAAGCGGCAGCATCGGTCGCGCGCTGGAGATCGATCTCGGCATCTACCGCGAGCAGCGCGCGATGATGACGGAGTTGGTTGAGTCCGTCTTCATCACTCACGACACAATGAAGCTGATGCAGGCGGCAGAGCATCTGGCCAAGAAACTTGAGCGCGAAGAATTCGAGCGCCACCTTAATGCGCTGCTCGTATTGCTCGCTGACCTGTTTCACTTAAAGCTCGGCCAGCCTGTTGCGTCGCTGACCAATGCCGATGTCGCGCCGCGCCTTGAACAGATTGCCGAAGCCGTGACCGTCGAGGGCATTGCCGACTGGGTGGCAAGGATCGAAGGCGTAATGCAGGGACTCACACGCAATCTGAATCGCCAGCTTGCCGTCGAAGAGATGCTGCTGGCTCTCTGAGCGGATTGCGAAGGCCAGCGGCTCGCGTCGCCACGATAATGGACAATCATTAATTGAGAAGGGAGAGAGGCATGAAAGCGATTCGCGTTCATGAATTCGGTGGACCAGAGGTCATGAAGCTCGAAGAGGTTGCCGACCTTCAGCCCGGCCCCGGCCAGGTCGCCGTGCGTATACACGCCGCCGGCGTCAATCCGGTTGACGGATACATTCGCGCAGGGATGTATGCCCGCAAGCCTGACTTGCCATATACGCCGGGCAGCGACGCGGCGGGCGATGTGACGGCGGTTGGCGAAGGCGTGCGGAGCGTGAAGGTTGGTGATCGAATTTACACTTCAGGAACATTGACGGGAGCCTATGCCGAGCAGGCGCTCTGTACGGAAGATCAAGTCCACCGCCTCGCCGACCGCGTCAGTTACGCGCAAGGCGCGGCGGTCAATGTGCCTTACGCGACGGCTTACCGCGCGCTGTTCCAGCGTGCGCGCGGCGTCCCCGGAGAGACGGTGCTGGTTCACGGGGCGTCGGGCGGCGTCGGTACAGGAGCCGTGCAACTGGCTCGTGCAGCCGGTTTCATGGTGATCGGCACGGGCGGCAGCGAACGCGGGCGCGAGCTGGTTAAAGAGAACGGCGCACATCACGTGCTCGATCACGGAGCCGCCGATTACCTCGACCAGTTGATGCGGCTCACGGACGGGCGCGGCGTTGACGTAGTCCTTGAGATGCTGGCCAACGTCAATCTCGCAAAGGACCTCACGGTTCTGGCGCTACACGGGAGAGTGGTCGTCATTGGCAATCGCGGCACGATTGAAATCAACCCGCGCGATACGATGGGCCGCGACGCGGCGATACTCGGTATGACGCTGTTCAACGTCACATCGAGCGAGCTGGTGAGCATTCACGCGGCGCTCGTCGCCGGCCTCGAAAACGGCACGCTCAACCCGGTCGTCGGCCAGGAACTGCCGCTTGCCGATGCGCCGCGCGCCCACGAAGACGTGATGAAGCCAGGCGCGTACGGCAAGATCGTGCTGGTCGCTTGAAACAGTGGCCAGTGGCCAGCGGCCAGTTGTCAGTGATCCTTGATCCTTAATTAGTTCAGAACCGGGCCGTCAGCCCGACGCGAATTGCGCGCGGCGAACCGGGCGAGATGTTCGTGTTGTTGTCCGCGTTGAGGTAGTACTTCCGGTCCAGCAGGTTTTCGACATTCGCCTGCAAGCGGAGGCGCTCGGTCAACCGGAAGAATATCGCCGCATCCGCCCTGGTGTATCCCGGCAGCGTCACCTTGTTATCAACGGCGGCAAACATATCTGAGCGGTGAATGAGGCCGAGTCCCGCCCCCAGTCTCGCAATGACCTGATAATTGTTCCACAGCGAGAAGGTGTGATGCGGCACTTGCGCGACCTGCGCGCCGGCGTGGGCTGCGATGGTGGCGCTGCTGATGAAGGCGTCCTGATAAGCATAGCCGCCGGTGACCTTCCAAGCCTTTGTGACATTTCCATTCAAGCCGACTTCGTAACCATTGCTTCGCTGACTGCCGGTCTGCACGATTCGCGTCGGGTCGTTCGGGTCGGTCGCTCGTGTGTTGGTTCGGTTCAAGCGATAGGCTGCGGTAGTGAACGACAGCGAGCGGTTGATGTCCCACTTCACACCGACTTCGTAGTTGTTGAACTTTTCAGGCTTGACCTGCTGCGTGATCGTGGTCAGAGAAGAGAACTGATCGCCAGAGCTTGGCAGATACGAAACGCCATAGTTGCCGTAGACCGACAGACGCGCCATCGGCTTGAAGATGACGCCGAGTCGCGGCGACACCAGATGATCTGTGCGGCGAAGGTTCTCGCCCGTGCGGTTGTTGCGGTATTGAAGATCGAAGCGGTCGAAGCGCAGTCCAGCGACCACCTGGATCGTGCGTGAAAGCTCGATCTGATCCTGCACATATGCAGCGGCCACGTCGGTCTTGAGATGATTATCGGCGTCGGTCGCGCTCTGTCGAAATGTCATCGGCGTGTGAATGGTCGGGTTATCAAGCGGCGCAAGAATCGACGTGGCGGTGTTATTGAAGAACCCTGTGTTGCGGAAGTTGTCGGTCAACTGTCGCCCAAATTCGACTCCGCCGAGAAGGCCATGCCGCACGCGCCCTGTCGAAAGTGAATAAGTCAGGTCGGTCTGGTTGAAGACATTGAAGCGATGTGTGGCATTGTTATAAGCCGAGAGCGACACCTGCGAATGGTCCGCCGTTACCGCGCCGGGAACGAAGTTTTGGTAGAACCGATCATAGCCGCCGAACTGTGTGCGATTGCGTATATTCAAGTGGCCTGCCTGATGTTCGATGGCTACGGAGCCGAGGTTGACGAGGGCGCGCACGCGGCTCTCATCCGGGTTGCCGAAGAAGGTCGAGATAGGAACGTCTGCCGGCTTGCCTTGCCAGGACGTGATGCCCCGGTCGGCGACGCGACGGTCGCGGAAATTCTCGTAGCTCAGCGTGATTCGCGTTTGCTGGCCGGGCATCAGCGTTGCTGTTGGATTGATGCCATAGCGTTCGAGGTTGACGAAATCGCGGAAGCTCGATGATTGCTCGGCTACTCCGTTCAAGCGCAAGGCGAGCAGCTTGTTAAGCGGCTGGTCAAAATCTACGGCTACGCGCTTGCTCCCGTAGGAGCCGCCGAGCAGCGTGATCTCATGCAAAGGCGCAGAGCCTGCTTCCTTGGTCACGCGGTTGATAACGCCGCCACCGCCGCCACGACCGAAGATCATTGCGTTGGGGCCGCGCAGCACCTCAATGCTGTCAAGGTTGTAAAGGTCGCGGTAGTATTGCACATCGTCGCGCACGCCATTGACGAAGAAGTCGGCTGAAGAACTGTTGCCGCGAAAGATAATCTGATCGCGGTTATTCTCGCCCTGATGCGCGGTCACGCCCGGCACATAGCGAACGACATCGCCGAGGCTCAACATCTGCTGGTCTTTGATCTGCTCGTGGGTGACGACGGTTACAGATTGCGGCACGTCGCGCAGAGGCGTCAGGGTCTTGGTGGCGCTGCTAATAGCCATCGCGCCATAGTCCGTCGCCACGACAGTGATCGAGTCCTGCGGCGCGGCAATCTCTAAAACTACTTCGAGAATGTCAGCGTTGCCGTGCGCGACGCTGACGGGTTGTGAAGTCTTGGTGAAGCCTTCCGCGATTACGGTGAGCGAATAGCTGCCGGGTCTGATCGGCATAAGAAACTCGCCGGCTTGATCTGTGATGGTCGATGCAGAGATTCCGCCTTCTTCAGATGCCAGGCTAACCTGAGCGCCGGCGATTGGCGCGCGGGCCGGGTCGAGCACACGGCCTTTGAGTGAAGACGAAGAGGATTGCGCCTGCGCCTGGCCGAGAACGAATCCCAGGATCATTAATACGGAAAAGAACCGCGTCGTAAATCGAGAGAATGGCAACATGAAGGATAGCCTCCTGCTCGCAGAATTGATGAATCGATCAATGCTCTCGGAGCGGGATGAGCATTGAAAGCTTTCCAGGTGGCGGACCCATTTCCAGCCCTGGCTTAATCCCGTTGCTGCTACCAGGAAGCGGCCTCACCCGCATTAGTCTGTCACTCGCCGCGACATTTTTATTGCCTATGAAGTTGAAAATCGTTTTCAACTCGACAGCAGAATAATTCTTCACGGAAGGGTTGTCAATAACTATTTGAGGTTTTGAAAAGAAAGATGGAGGTCATCTCCTGCGAGACTTCGCGTCGCGCTGGTCGGCGAGGTCGATGTGTGCGCGCAGGTCACGGGCGAGCGCGCGGTCGCGGCGTTGCTCGAATTCCCAATCGTCATCCGCCTGTGCTGAGTCGATCAACGTCAACAGCGATAAGGCGCGGGAAGGCTGGTTTCGCTCAATGGCCAGTTCGACTGCGTAGACCAGCGTGACGGTGTTGGAGGGCGCGAGTTCGTGGGCACGATCATAATACTTCTCGCTAAGAGTAACGCCGCCTCCGAGCCAGCGCGGCGCTTTATGCGCAAGGCGGCCCAGGACTCTTAGGGGGCCGGCGGCGTGATAAGCTTCGTCGATCTTCATCGCCAGCTTCAGCTCTGACTTCGCCCAGCGCAACGCCCGCAGTCCACGCCACCCACCGTGACTTTCAGCGAACAACGCAAGGTTGACGCCTACCCAGAAGTGGCCTTCGACGCGTTCGGCATTCAACGCAACGGCGCGCTCGCCTGCCCCTATGCCGGCGGCGTGTAGCTGACTGCGCGCCTGCGGCGATGTGGTCTCCTGTCCGAGAAAGAACAATGCGCGCGCCAGCCGCCACTGCACTTCGTAGCGATCATTACCGTTGAGCGCGCCGCTCAGGATCATTACCGATTCGCGCACAGCGCCGGGCCGCGCCCGCTGGCGGTATAACTCGTCGGTTCGCCCGATCACAGCTAATAGATCATCGGTTGGCATAAGTGGACGAGGGCGGAGGCGGTAGGCAAATGATAGCTCGCCTTAACCCCGCTCTATTTTCCACGCGTTAAAAACTAACCGCAATGCATTCTTCTTCGCGGCGTCGCAAAGCGTCAGCAAAGCATTTGCTTTTGAAAGGCGAGCTTCTTAGCCAAGCCAGTATGAAGTTGCGCTATTGTTTTGTTCGGCAGGAATAAATAATATACCGCCACGTGAGGGAGTTGAGGAAGGAAGTGGAGCTAGTCGGGCTCGAACCGACGGCCTCTGCAATGCCATTGCAGCGCTCTCCCAGCTGAGCTATAGCCCCATTCAACGAACTCTGTTGGGTTGCCTTGGTGCTCCAACGCAGCCTAGTTTAGCAAAGCCATTCTTTGCGAGTCAACCGCATCATCAGCCTCACCGCCCCCCGTCTTCAGGATTTAGCTCCAGCGGCCTTGGCGCGGCTTTTTACAGGCTTTTCTTCCTTCACCAACTTCAGATCACTTAAACGCAACGCCAACTTCGGCAGTTGTTTGATAATTTCGTCGCTTTTTAACAAGCCCGAACTCAGCGCAGTGCGCCCCACCGACAGCAGACTTCGCCGTGGCCCTTTCTTCGTCCAGTTGAATTGCGCTTGCTCATCTTGCTTCACCACACTCGCTCCTGCCGCCATTCGCAAGGCATAAGCCACCATCGCCGCCGCCCATAGCACACTCAGTTGCACATCGCTACGCAAGCCAATCTGCTTTAACCCCCAACCAAAGCGACTTCCTTTCGTATCTCTGAAAC
>JBJMGV010000088.1:0-15167 GCA_045807725.1 Blastocatellia bacterium
CTGTTGCGCCCGTCTTCGCCAGAGTAGGTGCTCGACAGCACCTGAATCTCTTTGACCGATTCCTGGTTGGGGGTAATGATCGCCGCGCCGCCCCAGGTCTGGCTGTTGACGCTGACGCCATCGATCATGAAGTTGTTGGCCGACAGGCGCTGGCCATTGGCCGAGATCGGCACCTGATTCTCGGTCTGAAAGATCGAGTTGTTCGAGCCGCCCGGCCCGGTCGTGTTCGGCAATCCGACTGAGCCGCCGCTGCCGCTGCGCGCGCCGCTGCCGAAGACACCCGGCGCGAGGCGAATCAATTCATACGGGTCACGCCCGACCTGTGGGATGCGCAAAATCTCCTGGCGTGTGATGGCGCGCGTCACGTCGGCGTTCTCTGTCTGCAACGGCGCGACTTCGTTGCCCGCTGTGACCGTGACCGCTTCAGAGACCTGGCCGGCTTCGAGCTTGAGATCAACGCCGCGCGGCTCTTCGGCCTGGACGGTGACGTTTTCAATCACCGCCCTCTTGAAGCCGGTCAGCTCAGCCGTGACCGTGTAGCGGCCCGGCGGCAATCCGCCGACGCGGTAGAAGCCTTCGTCGGTGGTCGTTGTGGTCGTTGTCTTGTTGGTTTCGAGATTGACGACGGTGACGGTCGCGCCAGAGACGACTGCGCCCGAATTGTCTGTCACCGTGCCTTGAATGGTGGCTTTGAACTGTGCGCTCGCCGTCAGGCTGACCAGGAGTAGAAGCAACGTACTTGCGGCGAGGTGAGTAAGAGAGCGGAATCTGCAACGCATGGCAAAATCCTCCAAAGGCGGAAATGGCGATTCGTCGCAGGCCATTGAGAATAGCCCGCGACCGTAAGGCACTGCCTGGGCAAATCTCTTGCGGGCCGACCGGCGCGCACATCTCAGGGCTGAGTGACAGGGTTGGGGATGATCTCTACGCTTATTTCAGCCGCTTCGGTCGGTCTCGCTTGTCTGTTGTCTCAACGTTTACTAAATCGATTTAGTAAAGCGAAACCAGCCTAGCACCGGCGGCTTTGGCCGTCAAGCGATTTCTTGGCGAAGGCGGTCGCGTGATGAGCGGCGCGGAAAAAACGAATGCTTGCGTTGCTTCTGTAGTTTGTGCGAAACTGGCCGCTATGCCGCGCAAGAAGCGCCGCCCCGATACCGGCAAAGAAAATTTAAGCAGCGAGAAACGCCCGGTCAGCTTGAAAGACCTGGCGGCGCACCTCGGCCTGTCGCCGAGCACGCTGTCGCTGGTCTTGAACGAGCGGCCTGCGGCCAACTCCATTCCGCAGACGACCAGAGATCGCATCTTCGCCGCCGCGCGTGGCCTTAATTACAGACCGCATTTTCTGGCGCGCAGCCTGCGCATGCAGCGTAGCCACACGCTCGGCGTGCTGGTTCCCGAAATCAGCGGCGGCTACACCGCCGAAGTGATGGCCGGTATTGAAGAGCACTTGCTCAAGGCCGGCTACTTCTACATCATCGCCTGCCACCGTCATAAGCCTGAGCTGCTCGACGGCTACCCGAAGCTCTTTGTGGATCGCTGCGTCGAAGGCATGATCGCGGTCGATACGCCATGTCCTGCCGAGATGTCTTTGCCGGTCGCTTCGGTGTCGGGCCACGATGATGTGAAAGGCGTCACCAACGTTGTGCTCAACCACAAGACGGCGGCGCGGCTGGCCTTCGAGCATCTGGTTGAACTCGGCCACCGGCGCATCGCCGTCATCAAAGGGCAGACCTTCAGCAGCGACACACAGGTGCGCTGGGGTTCGATCCGCGCCGCCGCCCGCGCCTTCGCCATCACGATTCATCCGAGCCTGGTTTCGCAACTCGAAAGCGATTCGCCGTCGCCCGAAGTCGGTTACGTGGCGACGCAGAAATTGCTCAGGTCGAGCGAGCCGTTCACAGCGCTGTTCGCCTTTAACGACGTGTCGGCCATCGGCGCGATTCACGCTTTGCAGGAGGCGGGCCGCCGCGTCCCCGAAGAGGTTTCGGTGATCGGCTTTGACGATGTGGACAACGCGGCGTTTTATAATCCGTCGCTGACGACAATTCGCCAGCCGCTCAGAGAGATGGGCAGGCTGGCGGCAGAGACGCTGCTCGCGCGCATCGCGCAAGGCGCTGCCGCCGCCTTTCCTGAGCTTGTTACGGTCGAGCCGGAATTGATCGTGCGTCAATCCACGGCTCGCGCTCCGGTCGTGATGGCCGTGTGCCCACGCGCCCGCAAACGCGTCGGCGCGCGAGTGTAATCTCACAGACATTTCATTGCCGGGCGTCAGCGCCGGTCGCTCACCTTCGATGCCACAAGCCCAGACAACCTTTCCTGCCGCCGTCAGCCGGCAAGTCTCCATCCTCGCTCACATCGGGTTTGCGTTTACGGGCATCGTCACGACGATGCTGGGGCCGCTGCTGCCGGCGCTGAAAGCCGGGTGGTCGCTCAGCGACGCGCAGGCGGGCTACCTGTTCACAGCACAGTTCGCCGCTTCTGTCGTGAGCACGATGTTGCTGACGAAGATCATCCGGCGATTTGGATTCTTGAAGGCGCTGGCTCTCAGTTACTTGTTGCTGGCCGTGGGGGTGGCCGGCGTCGGGGCAACGTCTTGGGCGGTTGGGTTGATCGCCGTCGCGGTTTACGGCTTCGGGTTGGGGCTTTCGATGCCGGCGACAAACCTGCTGATCGCGGAGACGAGCGGCGAGCGGCGAGCGGCGGCGCTCAACATCTTGAACTTCGTCTGGTGCATCGGCGCGGTGGCTTGTCCGCTCTTGCTGATGGTTGTTGTCCGCGACAACCGCACCGCCGCGCCAATGCTGGCGCTCGCCGGGATGTTGATCGTGATCGGCGTCTGCTTGTGGCGCGGCTTCAGTGGAGCCGACCCGCGCAGTCGAGGCGCAGGCGTTGAGGCGTATCGACAGGCGACCCGCGCGATTGCCGCCGTCGAGCAGGCGCAGGTCGTCTTGACCGCCGAGGATCAAACGCCGCTCGAAGCGCAAGTGACGCGGCGCGTGTGGCAGAGCGCGTTCGCTTACGTGCTGGCCGCGCTCGTCTTCTTTTACGTCGGGGCAGAGAACAGCATCAGCGGTTGGATCGGCGCGTACACCAAGCGAATGAGCGTAGAGATGGCGGCATTGTATTCTCTACCACAGGCGGCTTTCTGGGCGGCTTTGATGACTGGGCGGTTGCTCGCGCCGGTGTGGCTGCGGCGCTTGAGCGAAGAGCGGCTGGTCATCATCACCGCAGGCGTATCGCTGCTTGGCATATCGCTGTTGCTGACGACGACCGAAGCGGTCGGATTATTGGCGGGCGCGATGCTTGCGGGCGCGGGCTTTGCGGCGATCTATCCAACGACGATTGCCATCTTCCTGAAAGTTTTCGGCGAGCGGGCGGCGGCGAGCGCCGCACCCATCTTTGCGACCGGCGGCCTGGGCGGCGCGGTCTTGCCATCACTGGTTGGCGCGGTGTCGGATCGCTTCTCATCCTTGCGCGCGGGGCTGCTCGTGCCGCTCGCGGTCAACGTCATTATGGTGGTGTTGCAGATAGTCATTATGGCAATGCTCCTGCGCCGCCGCCCGCGTTCATAATACCTTTTCCTTGACCCTGTGTTGAATCAGATGATAGAGGCTTAATGTGGATTGGAAAAATTATTGGCTGAAGGGGAAAGAGAATCTAGAGGTCGCCGCGTTAGCTTATCAGAGCAAGAGATACAATGCGTGTGCAAGTCGGGCCTATTATGTGGTCTTCCTGGCGAGCATTGCCGCGCTCATCCAACTGGCGGATTTTCGGGCGAAGGATAACGAATGGCAGCACGGCCAAGTGCAAGCCGAACTAAACCGGCAGTTGATTATGCGCAGAAAGCTGTTGCCGTCTGAGCTAGGACGAACTCCGATGGACTTGATGGAATTGCGTCATCTTGCCGATTACAAATCACAATCGGTGACCGCGAGAGAAGCGAAACGCGCTTATGATCGAGCGATGAAATTCTTGTCTGCAATCAAGCATGCGCTTGGAGAAACGGCATGAGAGGAGAAAGCAATACCCGGCCCAGTCATTCCGCAACAGAAGGCCGCGATGCGCTGAGCGAATATCTCGCCGCATTGGAAATCATCTATCCTCCTGCAAAAGGAACGGCGCGAGTGTTGACGCGGCAAGATAATCGAATCATCGTCAGTATTCCATTACCCGCGCAAGCGCGTGAGCGAATGCATCTCTTTGATCGCATGGCGGAAGTCGGGACGAAGTTACTCCTAGAGACTGATCAATATATCATTCTGTCCGGCCAATAAATGTTGCGGCAGGAATTCAGCTCTGACCGGCTGGCTTTCTATCCCTCTAAACCACGGGCAACACTTGCTTCGTGCCACAGCAAGGGCTGGCCGCGCACACCTGCGCGATGCCAGGTTCTTGGTCATCCCTCCGTTTCTCTGAAGTCGCGTTCAACCATTCTCGTGTTCGCGCATCTAAGTCGGCGCTTCGTGAATGGCCTTGCCGCGCGATGGGCGCAGGCTATCATGAGTTATGCGGCTCGTGGCCGCTGACAGGTGAGCGGAATGATGACGGAATTCTTACTGCTGGCTAGCGCCGCTTCGTCTATCTTGATCGTGCGAGTGATCGCGTCAGCGATCTTTGCCGCCGTGCAGTGGGTCGTGCTGCGCGCCTTCTTGCGCATCCTGCGCTCGATGGGCTTCAACGAGCGGCGCGAGAAGGTGGCGGTCACGGCGGCATTCGTTTCGTTCGCCCTCATCAACCTGCCGCTCATCTGGTTCATCGTCGAGACGTTCATCAGCCCGCGCGCGTTCCTGCTCTACGCGCCGCCGCCGGGCTACGAGAGAATCGTGCGGCCATTCGCATACCTGTTCTTCATTTGGATGATCGGCTCGTTCTTCTTCGCAGCGGCAGCGCCGATGGCGATGAGCGTCTACGCCGCTGTGCAATTCTTCCGGCGCAAGCGTAGCGCCGGTGATGATGATTACACACTCGCGCCGGTAGACCTGTCGCGCCGTCGCTTTATGCAGATGATGTTATTGGCGGCGGCCTCAATGCCGTTTGCGATGTCGGCTTATGGCGCGGTGGCGGCGCGCTCGCGCAAGGTGGTCGAGCGCATCGTTGTGCCGATCAAAGGGCTGCCGCCTCAGCTCGACGGCTTCACCATCGTGCAGATGAGCGACATTCACGCCGGCTTTTTTATGAAAGAGTCGGCGATGCGCGAGTACGTCGAGATTGCCAACAGCCTGGAGCCTGATCTCATCGCGCTGACCGGCGATTTCGTGGCGACCAACCGCAGCGAAGCCGCGCCCTTTATGCGAGCGATGACCGGGCTGCGAGCCAGGCGCGGCGTCTATGGCTGCCTCGGCAATCACGATATGTTCACTGAATCGGAAGAAGAGTTCGAGCGCGAGTTCCGCGCCGCCGGCTTCAAGCTGCTGCGCAGCGCCAACGAAGTGATTGATGTGAACGGCACACCGCTCAACATCATCGGCGTGGACTTCATCAACTGGCGAGATTCGCTCGACAATGCCTTGCGCGGCATTCGGCTGGATGGCACGACCGTTCTTCTATTGCACGCGCCGTACACGTTTCCGCAAGCGGCGGCGAAAGGAATCCACCTTACATTATCGGGCCACACGCACGGAGGGCAGATTGCGCTGACGCTCGGCGATTTGATCTTGACGCCGGCGCGGCTCTCGACCGTCTTTCTCGCGGGCTTGTATAAGATCGGCGACTCGCACCTCTACGTCAATCGCGGGCTGGGGACGACCGGGCCGCCGATTCGCATCGGCGCACCGCCGGAAATCACTCACCTGACGCTCAAGGCCGTTTAGCGGCGCTCATTGCTTGATGCCGGCGCGGCGCAGCAGGTCCGCATAGCGCGGGTCATTGCGCAGCGGGTCGAATAGCGGGTCGGTTGGCAGGCCACGAATCGTCACGCGTTTCTCCAGACAGACCTCAAGCGACTTGAAGGCCGCGTCCTTATCGCCCATCCCGCAGTAGAGCGCGGCATAGTTCGATGGCGCAACGTAGACTTGCCGCGCCTCCATCTCCTTCAACTGCTGCTCGCAACGCCGTGCTTCGTCCAGTTGATGGCTAATGCCATAAGCGTAGCCCCTCATCGCCACCAGGCCGGGCGTATCGGGCGCTACGGTCAGCCCGCGCTTGAATTCAGCCAGCGCCTCTTCGCGCCGACCCTGCATCAAGCGACAACCGCCGAGATAGATGCGGGCAACGATAAAGTTCGGCTCCATGTCGAGGGTCTTTTGCAGGACGGCGATGGCTTCGTCATAGCGCCGCGAGCGAAAGAGGATGATGCCGTACTGTGTGCTGGTCGCCGGCGAAAGGTAGTCGAGTTCGAGGGCGCGCTTGATTTCGCCGATGGCTTCGTCGGAGCGGGCGGCGTTCGAGAGCAGCACGGCATACCAGTGATGCGCGTTGGCGTAGTTTGGCTTCAAGTCGAGCGCCAGCTTGAACTCTTTTTCGGCCTGCACCCAGTCCCACTCAAAATCGGTCTGGATTTTGCCGAGCGTGGCATGCGCTTCGGCGAGGTTGGGGTCAATCTGCAAGGCGCGCTCGGCGGCATTGCGAGCGAGCGGCAACACCTCAAGCGGTGGTCCGAGTTGATAGCTGCCAAGCGTTGCGTAAGCGTCGGCCAGCCCAACGTAGGCGAGCGCGTAGTTCGGGTCTTTGTCGATGGCGCGCTGGAATGAATCGATGCTCTTGCGCGTGCCTTCGCCGCTGCGCTTGTTCCAGTAGTAGCGGCCTACCAGATAAAGCTGATACGCCTCAGGGTCGGTCGTGTAGTTCTTTGCCAGATCATCGTGCTCGCCACCGGACAGGCTGCCCATCATATCACTGGCGACGCGCTGCGCGATGGCATCCTGCACAGCGAAGATGTCGGTGGCCGGCTCGTCGAATTGGCGAGTCCACAGCGGCTTGCCATCGGCAATGCGCACCAGCCGGGCCGATACGCGAATCTTGCCGCTGGCTTTCTGGATGTTGCCTTCGAGCACGGCTTCGACTTCCAGTTCGCGGCCCGCTGCCACTGCGTCTTGATCGAGCGCGGTGTAGCGGCGCACGGCGCTGATGGGGCGCACGGTGATCTGCTTGAGACTGTTCAGGCGTGTGATCAACGTGTCGGCGATGCCCATCTCCAGTATGTCGTCGTGCGTGTCGGCAACCAGCGGCTTGAACGGCAGCACGGCAAGCGAGCGGATGGGATGAGTCGGCGCAGGCCGCAGCCAGATCAAGCCGGCGGCGGCGATTAGCCCGACCATCACCACCAGTCCGAGCGCCGTGCGCCAGCGAATACTGAAATGGTGACGGGTGATCAACAGGTCGGGCGGCGGTTGGGCAAGAGGCAAAGGCGCTTTGGCTTCAGAGGGCGCGGGCGTTGCCAATGTTGGCAGCGCGGCGATGGCTTCGCTTACTTTAATGTCGTCAACCGTGTGATTCGATGCCGCAAGCGCGCCGCCGGCTTCTTCAACATTACCGCGCCGCCCTTCGCGCACCTCCGCGACGAAGCTGTAGCCGCGCCCCGGCGCGGTGACGATGAAACGATTGTCGCCGGCTTTCTGGCCGAGGACTTTGCGCAAGGTCGAGATGTTGTGCGCCAGATTGGTCTCTTCGACGATGGTGTCAGGCCAGACGGCCTGCATCAACTCATCTTTACTCATCACGCGCCCGCGATGGCGCACCAGCACGAGCAGCGTCTCGATGACTTTCGGCGTCAGTTGAAGAGACTGCCCCTGCTTCAAGAGCAAGCGCCGCATCGAATCAAGCTCGAACTCTTCAAACCAGTAAATGACTTTTGCGGGGTCATTTAACGGTTGCATTGCAAGGCTCCCATAAATTCCCAGAAAAATTAAAGCCCGTTTACAAGACCTTTAAGCCTGTCGCCGAGTATGTTGCATCCGTGCTGAGGCCGTGAGTCGCAATCGAAACCAATCGACGTGATCTGCGCGGCCTATTGTATCGCAGAGGAGTCAGGCATGAAAACGATAGTACAGCCATGCGCCGCGCCGCAGCCGCAGTGGCCGGTGGGCGGCGGAATCAGGTCGGCAGCAGTTGCCGAAATCAGCCTCGACGAGTTAAGCGAAGGCGACATGCTTTTGATACAGACCGCCAACAGCATCTACAGCTTTATTCTGGCCGACGCCGGTCAGCGTTGCGGCTTGCTGATGGGCGGACGGCTGGGCGAGGCGAGCGCCACCGCCTGGCTGACTGGCGCGCAGGAACACAGCGACGATGACAGCGCAATGCAGGAGAGTCATCTCGCCGACGGCTTGCACGCCGTCTTTCTGGTTGCCAGCGACAGCGAGTCACGACGGCTGGTGACTTCGGCCATCAAGCGCCTCACACATCTTAAAGTAGCTGCCGGCAGGCCAAACGGCTTGCCCGGCGACCTGCGCCAGCCTTCAGTCGAGAGCGGCGAATTAACTCTCTGACGCCGAGCGAGACCCGGCAAACAGAAGGCTGTGGCTTGTCTGATTCTGCGGCGAAGCGGAGCCTCGTTCCGCTCGCTGTAATCGATTACACACTATCTGAATACGGAGAAAGAGACCATGTTGAATTTGAAACGAATCTATTTAACCCGCCGCCGCGCGCTCAGCGCGTTTGTGTTGATGATTACTTTAATCGCGGCGACCGGCACGACCTTTGTGTTTCCGGTTAAAGCCGCCGGCAGCCTCTCGCCCGCCAGCAGTCTCACGCCGGAGCAGATCGAGGCGGCAATCGAAGAATACTTTGAGGCCGTCAGCGCCCACGATGTGCAGCGTTATGTGAACACCTTCGCCCCGAACGGTGTGCTCGAAGACCCTGTCGGCACGCCGCCGTTGCAGGGGACGACGGCCATCACCGGCTTCATCACCAACATCATCGCTCCCTTCAGCGAAATCAAGCACCGCATACAGGAGGTCGTCGTCTGCGGCAACGAGGCGGCGGTCAACTGGAAGCTGCAACTGAAGACGACGAGCGGCAAGCACATCACCATCGATGGCATGGGCGTCTTCATCTTCAACCAGGATGGGAAGCTCCAGTCGGTCAGAGAGTTTTGGGACCTGGCCGCGTTCCTGACCGACTTGCAAGGATAAAGTGAATGAATCACGCATCCACGAAGGGCACGAAGAAGACACGAAGAGAGCACGAACATCTCTTTGTGTCTTCTTCGTGCCTTTGTGGTTAATTCTCTGGCGGAGCAGCCGCGAGTCGTGAAAAAATGATTATGCATGTTGAAGGTATTGTCGAATGCGAAGATCGAACTGCTCGGCCTGAACGAAGCGGAGTTAGCCACGCTGACGGCCTCGCTCGGCGAAAAGCCGTTTCGCGCCCGCCAGCTTTACGATGCGATCTATCGCCGCCGGCTGACCCGCTTCGAGGCGATGACCGACCTGCCGAAACGTTTGCGCGAGCAACTGGCCGAGCGCGCGATGGTCACGCACACCCGCATCAAGAACATCTTCACGTCATCGGACGGCACGCGCCGCTTTCTGCTTGAGCTTGGCGACGGGCGCGAAGTCGAAACCGTCTTTATGCCCGAAGAGCGCCGCGATACCATCTGCATCTCAAGCCAGGTCGGCTGCCCGCTGGCCTGCGATTTCTGTATGACGGGCGTGCTCGGGCTCAAGCGCAATATGACCGCCGGCGAAATCGTCTCGCAGATCGTCGTCGCCTTGAACGAAGTCTATGGCGAAGGCGCGCTGCCGGCGAAAGCGCCCGACATTAACGCGGTCGGCAGCGACATTTCAGGCCGCGCGAAAGTCCGCCAGTCGCGCGACGAGCGCTTCCCGCTGAACGTCGTGATGATGGGGATGGGCGAGCCGCTGTTGAATTACGACGCGGCGATGAAGGCTGTGAGATTGTTCGCCGACCAGAAAGGGCTGACCATCCCTGCCCGGCGCGTGACGCTATCGACCGCAGGCATCGTGCCGCGCATTGACGAGCTGGCTAACGAAGCGATTCGCCCGCGTCTGGCCATCTCGCTGACGGCGGCCAACGACGAGTTGCGTAATCAGCTCTTCCCGATCAATCGCAAGTACCCGCTCGCCGAGTTGATGGCGGCGTGCCGCAGGTTTCCGCTTGGAGAGCGCGAGCGGCTGACGTTTGAATACGTAATGCTCGAAGGCGTCAACGACAGCGACCGCGACGCGCGCGATCTGGTGCGCCTGCTGAACGGCATACGCGCCAAGGTGAATTTGATCCCGCACAACCCGGCTCCCGAGTTGCCTTACCGCGCCACGTCGATGGCGCGCATTCTGGCTTTTCAAAAGATACTCACGGACGCAGGCGTGCTGTCGTTCATTCGCCGTCCGCGCGGCCAGGACATCGCTGCCGCCTGCGGCCAGCTCGCCGCCCGCCACCAGGCCACCGCGTGAAGGATGCGAGCGATTGCGGCACATCTTCAACCTGTCCAATCTTCAACTTTGAGGTTCGGCACCAGCAGATAGTCTTTCAGATTGCCGGAAAGCAAGAGCGCATCATATGCCATGCTGATGGCCGCAATCTTCAAATCCATCGAACCGATGCGCACCCGTGAATGCCTGAGTTGGTTGAATAGAACAGCCGCTTCTTCTGTGTAATCAAGCAAAGGAATGCTGGCAAAGAAGGTCAGCATTCCATGAAGGCGCTGGTAAGCAGCGATCTCTCGTTGCGGAGTTTTCGCGTGGGCAATCAGATTCAGCCAGCCACGCATTTGCTCTTCGACGCTGATCATCGTTGTGAAGACTTCGGCAGCGGCGAGCCGTTGCAAGCGAGCGCGAAGGCGAGAGTAAGCAGGTTCGGGTTGGCGCTGGATGACCGTCAGATGATCTGTGTCTAAAACGATAATCATCGCTTCCGTGGCGGCAGCGCCTGACGGTAGCGCTTGCCGGATTCAACAATCTCATCAAACACCTGATCGTCTTTGAACGTGCCGGCCAGACGCTCCCACCAGGGCTTCAGCTTTTTCTTCGATCTTCTCACGGCAGATTTCAACTGGCGTACTTCACGTTCGAGCGCATTAACACGGTCTTCCAGGTTTGCAGCCATCTTCGTGCCCTCTTGCTTTGCATCGTAGGCGAGCCATCTTTAACCGTCAAGCGGCTGTGCTTGACGCGTTGTATGAAGCCACCGCGTGAGCCGGTGTGATCCTTCTTACTCTATCCATGCGTCATCACTCGCTTTGAACTTGTCAATCTACTTGACCGACGATGGTCTGCCTGATAAAACGCGCGGGTGATGAATCGCACGATGAGCGAAGATTTAAGTTGCATGCGTTACGAGCTTGAGCGGTTTCTGCTCGGCGGCGCGTTCGAGCTGTGCGAAGACTCGAAGCGCATCGCTACGGTCGAACCGGGCTGCGCCACTGCCGAACTCTCATACGGCAAGCTCATACTGTCGTGCTGGGGCGACGGCTGGTCGCGGTCTTGGCGCGTGCTGCGCTTTGAATCATCTGCTCAATATTTTCATATCGAATGCGCGAAGCAGATGGGCCGCGTCACCTGCACGCTCGACCTGCGGCGCGGCGACATTGAACCCTCGGCAAACGCTTCGCGCGAAGCATTGCCCGCGAAGCTCGCGGCGATGATCGAATCGCGCTTCAGTAATCTGCGCGTCGCGCGCGCCGTCCTGCGACGCGATGACAAGCAAAACTTCACAGGCATTCATGCGCGCTTGCTGTTGAAAGAACAGGGCCGGGTGATCGCCGCCGTCGGCGTTTCGCTGAACGAATCGCCGCGTGACGTTGCCGCGACGCTTGGAGCCGGCATCGTGTGGCTCAACGCTTTGCGCGAGCGCGGCGCGCAGGTCAATCGCTTGATGATCTTCGTACCGCGTGGTCAGAGCGAAACCATCGCGGCGCGGCTCACCGCCGTCAACCTTCGCGCCGCAAGCGTGTCGCTGTACGAAGTAGACGACGCGCAATCGCTCATCGAAGCGGTCACGCCATTCGATCAGGGCGATTTGAGCGACCGCTTGCGCCATGCGGCGAAGCGCGCCGAGTGGCCACACGAGCAGCGGTTGCCGCTTGATGCGATGATGCTCATCGGCTCGATTCGACGGCTCGCTCCCGATTTGATTAGCGTGCAGCGTCGCGGCGCGTACGCGCTGCTTGCGATTCACGGGCTTGAGTTCGCGCGCGTCTCGCTGCGCCGCAACCGCGTCGAGTTCGGCGTCGGCCCATCGAAAGAACCACTCACGCCGACCAATCAATCGCGCCTCGAAGCATTGGTCGCCGAGATTGCCGCCGCGCGCCGCGCCGACAGCGCCGACCCTCACGCGCTCTTGTTTCGAGAGCAGAGCGAGCGCTGGCTTGAATCGATCTTACAGCGTGACATCACGGCCATCGATGCGTCGCTCGACCGGCGCTACGCCTATTCGCAGGTTCCGGCTTATCGCGGCGAGCAGCGCGCGTTCATTGACTTGCTTGCCGCGACGCGCGACGGGCAACTGGTCGTGATTGAATTGAAGGTCAGCGAAGACATTGAGTTCCCGTTTCAGGCGGTAGATTACTGGCTGAGAATCGATTGGCATCGGCGGCGCGGCGACTTCGAGCGGCGCGGATATTTTAAGCAGCTTCGATTGGCCGACCGACCGCCGTTGATTTATTTGGTCGCGCCGGTCTTCCGCTTTCACGCGACGACGCGGCTGATCGCTTCGACAATTGCCCGTCACCTGGCGGTCACGCGCATTGGCATCAACGATGATTGGCGCAGCGGTGTGCGAGTGTTGTTGGCGGAAAGAATGAACGGAGAGAAGTGATGAGTGATGAGTGATGAGTTAAGTGGAGCGCGTCGTTTGGCGCGCTCTTTCTCACTCATCACTCATCAACGAATCATTAAACGACGGTGCGGCGACCGCTCAGCAGGTTGATGACCAGAATTACGGCAGCAACCACCAGAAGCAGGTGAATCAATCCACCGCCAACGCCACCGATCAGGCCCAGCAGCCAGAGTACTAACAAGATTACCAAGATTGTCCAGAGCATATTCTTCTCCTTTATTTATGTTAATCCCGGGTCAGGCTGCCACTTCATCAGCCCATTCGACCGCCCCGGTTCGATCTTCACGGCGTTCGAGTCGAAAAACGACAGCATGGCCGACTTGCTCATTCACGGTCGCGGCGGCGCTCATCAGGCTGTAGCGGATTATCAGCATTGTCGCTTTAATCACGATCCCGCCAATCGCCACCGCAAGCGTCGTCAATAAAAAACCCATTCCTATTGCCATCAATACCGTCATTTTCAACCTCCGTCTATTCCTTGTGCAACCACGATGCCAATCCTTCAGGGTGTACTCTGAGGCTCAGAATCTCAGCCTTTTATGGCCATTCTTCAAGCGGCTTTGGTAATCAATCGTGAGATTGGAATTTTTTAATACGCAGCCTGGACATCGCCTGCGTACCGCATTAGAACAAAGCCTTCGCGCGTCACCGGCGAGACGGCGGCTGCCTGAGGCACACGCGCTTTTCTGAGATAATCAGCCCGAAAATGGCGATGGAGATCACTCACTGATGTGCGGCATTATCGCGGTCTGCACGTTCGACCGCTCGTTGAGCGACGAAGAATTGAACGGCCTGCTGCCCTGCCTTTCGCCTCGAATCTTTTTCGCCGCTTCTTTGAGCTTCAGGCCAATCGTGCTGCGCCGCGTTGCCTCTTGATAAATCTACGGCAGGCGATTCACCTGTCGCTGTCAAGCACGCCATTGTTGCAAGTGAATCGCTAACGAGAGCCAATTAAGCGTTCGATCTCGCGGCTGACTTCTTCGGCGCGCGCGTCCCAGGTTGACGCTTTGACTGACGCCTGACGAGCCGCGCGTTGTGCGTCGCTGTCGTTGCCGAGCGCGTCTTCAATCCTGGCGATGAAGTCGTCATAGCCGCGCGCGATGCGCAGCACGTCGCTCATCCGCTCGTACTCGTATAGCGGCGTCATCACAACCGGCTTGCCGGTGGCGAGGTACTCGCGCACTTTGATGGCGCTGCCGTAGCTGACGAACTCGTTGTCAGTCACCCAAGGCAGCACGCACACGTCGAAGCTCGCCGCGTAACGCGGCATCTCACGGTAAGGCTTCGAGCCGAGATAGTGGACATTCGGAAGTGATTCGATGTCGAGCCGCGCCGCTTTCAGTCCCATCAAGACCCAGTGCCAGTCAGGGCGACGCTCGCCGATGTAACGAATCAACTGCTGGTCTAGCAGCCACGTTTCAATCGCGCCGAAGTAGCCGAGGCGTGGGTGAGGAATATTACAAACGTCGCCGGGCGCATCCCAAGCCTGCGCGGTCGCCGACGCGAAGTGGTCGAAGTCAACGGCCTGTTCCAGCAGCCGCGCTTTCGATTTGATCTCAGGGCGGGCGGCGACCTCTTCTTCGATCAGCTTGCGGCCTGAATAATAGATCAGGTCGGCGCGGGCCAACATCTCGCTGTGCATATCCGCGATGATATTGCTGCCGGTGGCGTGATCCATCTGGTTGGCGGCGTACTTGTCGGAGACTTGATAAATCAATGCGCGCTCGCCGAGATGGCCGACGATGTCGCGCGCGGTTGGTATGGCGACCCACAGCACGGGATCGCGGAAGCCATAAGCCATCATCAACGATCTGATTTCCATTCGCAGCAAGACGCGATTGACGGCGCGGCCTGTGGGGCTGGAATAAAACGGCAGCACCGGCGGACTGACAACGATGATGCCTTCTTCGGTGCGGCGCACGGCGCGGGCATAGCTTTTGAGCTTGCGCTTGATTTTGCTGTAAAAATCGGGGCTTTTCGCCGATGGCAAGCCCATCGAGATCGAATTGACGAACATCACGCGATTGCCGGCGCGCGCCAGCCTTCGCATGATGTGATTCTTCGAGTGCGGGTGATGATACCACCAATCCTCGCCCGCGAAGCAGATGATTGATTGATTCGTTATCACAGTCTTCAGATGTCAGTGGCCAGTGGTCAGCGATCAGTAACCAGTGGCCTGTGGTCAGTGGCCACTGGCCAGTTGTCAGTAGCCAGTGGCCAGTGATTAGTGATTAGTGATTAGTCCCGTAGGGACGACCTGTTTATAGCTCACGATGTGATAGATGAAGCAAGCTCCGTCAGGAGCGTGATGTCACAATCGCGCCCCTACGGGGCTTCGTCCTTATCTATCAGCCATAACTATAAACATCGCGCCCCTACGGGGCTTCGTCACATCCTTCAGCAATTACTATAAACAGGTCGTCCCTACGGGA
>JBJMGV010000089.1:0-70184 GCA_045807725.1 Blastocatellia bacterium
ACTCCTGACTCCGATTCGAGTGCCGGCACGGTTAGCATAAAGACGCTGCCGCGCCCGACGGCGGATTCGACCGCGACGCGCCCGCCGTGCGCTTCGAGAATGTGCTTGACCAGGCTGAGACCGAGGCCGCTGCCGTGTATCTGCGCCGAAATCACTTCGGCGCTGCGATAAAACGGATCAAAGATATGCGGCAGGTCGGCAGCCGCGATGCCTATGCCGTGGTCTTCGACAGTGATTCGCACCTCGCCGGCGCGGGTCGTTGTCGCTTTCGCCGTCACACGAATCGAGCGGTGATCGCCGCTGTATTTAATCGCGTTGCTCAAGAGATTCTGAATCGCGCGGCTGAAGGCCGCCGCGTCCGCCGCGATAGGCGGCAGGTCGTCGGCAATCTGCTGTTCAATGGTGAAGCCGCCTTCCGCAATGAGCGACGCGCTCGCCGCAATCGCGCTCTCGATGATGGCGGCCACGTCCGCAGTTTGCAGCGCGTAGGCTTTGCGGCCCGATTGAATGCCGGCGAATTCGAGTGCCTGCTCGACCATCTCGGCAAGCCGCCGCCCTTCGCTTTCGATCAGCGCGCCGTAACGTTTGACCTGCTCGCCTTCTTCGATGACGCCGTCGGCGAGGTTCTCGCCCGCCGAGCAGATGACCGCCAGCGGTGTGCGCATTTCGTGCGAGACGCCGGCGACAAAGTCCATCTGCTGTCGCGCCAACGCCGAAGCCCGCCGCGTCGAGATCAGGATCAAGCCGACGCTGACGCTCAACAACAACAGAATGCCGAAGCTGATGGCGAGGTTGCGCCGCCGCGCTGTCGCTACTGCCGCGTCGAGCGAGCCGGCGCGGTGTTTGAGCGCGACCAGCCAGCGGCCTGCGTCGCGGTTGATCGAGGCCACGCGCGGCGGCAGGCGGTCGCCGCCTTGATCGCCTTTGACGACGAGGCGGTCGTTCTTCATCGCCAGGTTGAAGAAGCGGACGGCGACGCGTTCTTTCTTGCCGCCGCTCGTGGTGGTCTGCTCGATCTCGTGCGTCAGCCCTTCGACCAGGGCGGGCGTCTCCATTTGCATGCCGAACAGACCGGCGGTCGCGTCCGCCGAGGCGACGATCTTTTCCGCCGCGTCGCCATCTGTCTGGTAGATTACATTCGCCGGGTTGTCGCGCCTTGTGACGACAACGCGATAATCCAGCCCGTCCGCGCTCGTGAAGTAACGCGCCGCAAGCTGCGGGATCATCTGATCGCGAATGAAGTTCAGGTCGAGCGTGACAATGACGCGTCCAGGAAAAATAAACGGCGGCCCGGATTGCGCCGCTTCAAGCACGCGCACGTCGGGGATGGGAATGACCAGCGCCGTCACGTCGCCGTCGAGAATATCGAGCGACGTTTGGTAGATGAGCGGGGATGGCCCGTGCGCCGCGTCGAGTTCTTGCTCTAAAGACTGGCGCAGCGGTTCAAGCGTCGTAGGCCAGGCGAGCAGCGTAAAGGTCGTGGCGGCGCGGTCAAAGCGGTAGAGATGCAAGCCGCTCGGCGCATTCATATCAGCGGCGGGTTCGGCCAGATAGATGCCGCTGATGAGTTGCGGGTAGGCGGCAGTCTGCGCCCACTGGTCGTAACGACGCGCGTAATGCTGCCAGTCGCGCTCGCCTTCCGTGCGGCTGTCCATCTGAAAGCTCAGATATGCGCGCATCAGCTCGCGGTCGAAGTCTTGGCTGAAGTTGGCGACGGCAGTCTTGAGGCTGGCCTGCATGCGGTCGCGCTCGGCGCGGCTGACTTGGCCGAGCCAGCGGAATTGCAGCACCGCCAGCAACGGCAACAGCGCCAGCAGCGCTACGATCAACACGAGCATCAACGACGGCTTGCGTTTCCACCGCTTCACAGCGCTGATTATATCATCACCGCTTTCTGCCGTGATTGCCGCCGCGTAGATTTTACATCCTTAACAATCTCTTTTCTCTCGGTTAACCATACCGCCCGGTAATGCTGCTATAGTCATCTGGCGTGGCGAGACCGAGGCGTTTGTGCCTTCGCGCAATGCGCTCGCGGCGCGCGGCGCGAGGCGGCTTTACAAACTTTACAAACTCTTAACACCGATTTGACCGCCAAGGTCGGCCTCGCGTCGTTTAATGCAATGTAACGAGAGGCGGGAGATTGCATAGGTCGAATGGAGGCAGAATGAATTCAGTGAAATCAGGTCCGATGAAACAGTCTGTGGTCACAGCATTAGTTGCGGCGTTGCTGGCGGCGCTCGCCATCGCGCAGACATCCACCAGTGTGAAGCTGCCTGAGACGCCGGCGGGCAAAACCTTCGCCGCCTTTCTGGTCGCCTTCAATAGCGGCAGCATCGAGCAGATGCGCCGCTTTCACAGCGAGCGCAATGGCCAGGTCGATAACGCCGATCAGGACAAACAGTTTTACGATCAGAGCGGCGGCCTCGTCCTGCACAGTGTCAGGCACTCGTCCGATTACGAGATCGAAACACTGGTGCAGACCAGGAAAGACGGGCGCTGGCTGAATTTTAAAATGATCGTTGAGACGACTGCGCCCTATCCACCAGCGACGATTAACGTCGAGCCAGCCGAAGCCCCATCTTCAACTTCGTCTTCGCTGCCGCGCGAATCATCAATCAACGATGCCGCTAACAAAAAGGCCGATGCTACTGCGCCCGCAGCCCGACGCTTGACCGGAGCAGAGATCGACGCGTCGCTCACCGCTTTTCTCGATGGGCAAGCCAAAGAAGACCGATTCTCTGGCGTCGTCTTGCTCGCCAAAGACGGCAAGCCGTTTCTGGTGAAAGCCTATGGCCTCGCCGACAAGAGCAAGAACGCGCCGAACAACGCGGAGACGAAATTCAACCTCGGCTCGATGAACAAAATGTTCACTGCCGTTGCCATCGCGCAGCTCGTCGAACAGGGCAAGCTTTCGTTTGAAGACAAAGTCGGCAAGCTGCTGCCCGATTATCCGAACAAGGATGTCGCCAACAAAGTCACTGTCCATCAACTGCTGACCCACACCGCCGGGCTAGGCTCGTACTGGAACGCGAAGTTCGATGCGCACCGCACCCAGATCAAAACAGTCGCCGATTACTTGTCCCTGTTCGCCGACGAGCCGTTGCTGTTCGAGCCGGGGGCGCGTTTCGAGTACAGCAACTCGGGCTTCATCGTACTCGGCGCGATCATCGAAAAGGTGTCGGGCCAGAGTTATTACGATTACGTCCGCGAGCACATCTATAAGCCAGCCGGAATGACGAGCACGGACGCTTATCAGATGACCGACGACACGCCGAACCTGGCGATGGGCTACACGAATCTTGGGCCGGACGATAAGCCGACCAGCGGGCCGCGCCGACCCAATACCAAGACGCGCCCGAATCGCGGCGGCCCGGCGGGCGGCGGTTATTCAACCGTCGGAGACCTGCTGCGCTTTGCTACGGCGCTGCTCGATCACAAGCTACTCAATGCCAAATCAACCGACCTCATCACGACCGGCAAGATCGCAATGGGGATGGGCAAGTACGGTTATGGCTTTGGCGAGGCGCAGATCAACGGCTATCGGATGATCGGTCACAACGGCGGCGCGCCGGGCATCGGCTCGGACTTGATGATCTTCCCCGAACTCGGTTACGTGGGCGTGGTGATGACGAATTACGATCCGCCGCTGATGATGCAGGCATCGCGCAAGGTCCGCGACTTATTGACGCAAGGCCATTGACCCGCCCGCGAATAACGAGCAACTCACGGCCTCAAAAGCCGGTCGCGCACGCTGAATCTATCGGCGCGCGGCGAGCACGCGCTGACCAAATCGCACACGCTGCACGCCGAGTATCAGCGCAACGCCAACCGTCTGGAAGGACTCGGCGTCGGCACCTTCAACCTGGCTGACCGCGCTTACCTCTCAGATCAGAGCGAACACCTGATGCGCTTTGCCGTTGTTGCCACAGCCTGCACGTGAACGATTGGTTGATTACTTCGTCAGCTCGTCGAGCACTTCACTTGCACCGTAGATTTTCCGCAATGCTTCGATCATCGCGCGCACGTCAACGGCGACGGCGCGGTTCTGCGATTCGTCGTAGATGAAGTTGCCGACCAGCGATTGAATGTTGCCGTCGAAGATCAAGCCGACCAGCTCAGCGTTCTTGTTGAGCACGGGCGAGCCTGAATTGCCGCCGATGATGTCTGCCGTCATCACAAAGTTATATGGCGTCTTCAGGTCAATCATCGATTTCTTCTTGGCCCAACTTTCCGGCACTTCATACGGGTCTTTGTTGCCGTGCTGTGCGGCGTGCTCGAACGTGCCGCCCATCGTCGTGAACGGCGCGACCTGATGGCCATTCTCTTCGTAGCCCTTCACCGGCCCATAAGAGAGCCGCAGCGTGAAGGTCGCGTCCGGGTAGACCTTCGTGCCTCCAGTCTCGAAACGGGCGCGGGCGATCTTGGCATAGCTGGCGCGCTCGCTGCTTTGCACGTCTGATTCATAGCGCTTGCGCAGGCTGCGCGCGTCGTCGTCGATGGCGCGGGCCAGTTGGATCAGCGGGTCGTCGGACGATTCAATCGCTTTCACGCCGCCCGCCGCCAGTTGCTTGCGATAAGCCGCATCGGCCAGCTTCGTTCCTTCGATCAATTCAGCGGCGCGCGCATCGGGCGACTTGCCGGCCAGCACCTTCTGCATCACCGCGCTCTCTGCACCCAGTTCATCACGCATAAACAAGAGCGAGTCGGCCAGCTTCATCTTCTCGAAGTCCGTGTAGATCGGCGCGGGCGAAAAAAGCTCGAACTCCAGCGAAGCGCGGCGCGCATCGGTGTATTCGGGCAGGCGCTCGGCATTCGGCTTCTGGCTTTCAGCCGCGAGCCGCACCAGCGCGCGCGCCACATGGAAGAGGTCGGAGTTGAAGCCCGCGCCGCCTTCGATCAACGAATACTGCCGCGAGTAAGCCGGCAGCGCCTTGCGTCCGCGCGCGATGTTCTCCCACGCGTCGCCATACTCTTTCTGCATTTTCGGATTGGCGGCGACCGCACGGCGCAACGCGTCCTCGGCCTTCTGCTTCTTCGCCATTAGCGTCGCGTCTTTCAAGCCGGCGTACTGGCCGCGATAGGCTTTCAGGCTGTTTTCAATGCCGAACTTATCTTCTTGCGCGCGCCGCGCCTGCTCTTCGCCGAGCGCGCTGTACTTCTCAAGCATCGCGTGCCTGCGTTCGAGCAATCGCAACGTGAAGGGCATCCCGGTGTCGCGCAAGTATTCAAGGTGCGCCACCGTGTTCAAGCGCGCCGTCGAGCCGGGGTGGCCCGACACGAAGACCAGCTCGCCGTCTTTCGCGCCCGTCTTTGACCACTTAAAGTAGTTTTCGCTATGAACCGGCTGGTCGTTTTCGTAGACGCGGAAAAGCGCCATATCGAGGTCGTAGCGCGGGTAGTTGAAGTTGTCGGGGTCGCCGCCGAAGAAAGCGATCTTGAACTCCGGCGCGAAGACCAGCCGCACGTCCGTATATTTTTTATAGCGATAAAGATTGTACTGGCCGCCTTGATAAAGCGTCACGACATCCGAGCGCAGCCCGGTCTTTTCGGTAGATTCTTTCTCGATGGCGGCAAGGGCAGCGCGGCGCGCGGCGTTGGCCTCGGCCCCGCTCATCTCAGGCTTGACGGCGGCGTTGACGCGGTCGGTCACGTCTTCGAGGCTCATCAGCACGTTCAACTCAAGGTCGGGCGCTTTGACCTCTTTGTCGCGGGTCGGCGCGTAGAAGCCATCTTTGACATAATCCCTTTGCGCCGAGCTGATCTTTTGCAGCGTGTCCGAAGCGACGTGGTGATTGGTCAGCACCAGGCCGTTGGGCGACACGAACGAACCGCTGCCGCCATTGTTGAAGCGCACAGAACCGAGCTGAACCTTCTTCAGCCAGGCGTCGGTGATGTCAAAGCCATAACGGTTTTTAATTTCGGCGCGCGGCACGTTGTTGAACGTCCACATGCCTTCGTCGGCGCGCGCGAGCGGCAGGCTCGACAGGCCGAACAGGGCAACAAACAACAGGCTAAACAATTTTTTTGAGTTCATGCAGAATCTCCTTGAAGAAATATCGCAGCGGCTTGATCAACGGTAGCAGCGTGTCCGACGAGCGCAGCAAAAAACGGGGCGAGTCGTTTGCACATCGCCTCGCCCCTACCATTCTGCTTACTTGGAGAAGAGATAGCAGTGCTTTGCTGCTAATGAAATTCTAGCAGAGTGCAAAGACGGATTGCTAGTGTTTGGACTAAAGCGCCGCCGCCATTGCAACGTGATGGCTTGGCGAATGACCGCGCCCGATCTCGCCCGCCGCGTCTCAGTTTTTGAGCGCTGCGATCAACAGGATCGAAACCGCCGCCGGCGTGACGCCCGGTATGCGCGCCGCCTGGCCAATGGTGCGCGGGCGCACGCGTCCGAGCTTCTGCACGACCTCGTTCGACAGTCCCGATATGCGCGCGTAGTCGAGGCTGTGAGGAATCTCAAGCTCGTCGTAACGACCGCGCCGACGCGCCAGCGTCTCCTGGTCTTTCAGATAACCGGCGTAACGCAGGTCGTTCATCGCCACAACGACCTCTTTCTCTTTCACCTCGTCGCCGAGGCTGGCCGTCACAATCTCAAGCAAGCGCGGCTGCGGGCAATCCGGGCGGCGCGCGAGATAATCCAGCCGCTTGCCGCGATAAGCGTCCCTCCCGCCTTCGAGCCTCAACTCGTCGAGCACGTCATCACCCAAGTCATTCACTTTCGAGTCGCGCAAACATGCTTTGACGCGCTCAATGTCGCGCTGGCGGCGCTCGAACGCTTTGTAATCTTCATCGCTCACTGAACCGATCTCGCGCGCAAGCGGCGTCAATCGCTGGTCGGCGTTGTCGTAGCGCAACGACAGGCGCATCTCTGCGCGCGAGGTGAACATACGATAAGGCTCGTCCGCGCCTTTCGTCACCAGATCATCCACCATCACGCCGATGTAGCTCTGGCTGCGGTCGAGCACGACCGCTTCGCGCCCAAGCGCCGCGCGCGCCGCGTTGATGCCGGCGACGATGCCTTGCCCGGCGGCCTCTTCGTACCCGGACGTGCCGTTGATCTGGCCGGCGTGAAACAGCCCGCGCACGCGCCTGGTTTCGAGTGTGGCGTCGAGTTCGCGCGGGTCAACGAAGTCGTACTCGACCGCGTAACCGGGCCGCAGCATCTTGACTGATTCTAGGCCCGGTATCTTGCGAACGAATGCGAGCTGCACCTCTTCGGGCATACTGGTCGAGATGCCGTTCGGGTAGACTTCGTAAGTTTGATAACCTTCCGGCTCAAGGAAAATTTGATGGCGCGGTTTGTCGCTGAACTTCACAACCTTGTCTTCAATCGACGGGCAGTAGCGCGGCCCGACGCCGGTGATCTCGCCGCTAAATAATGGCGAGCGGTCGAGGTTGCGGCGAATCTCGTCGTGAACCTCTTCGTTCGTGTAGCCGATGAAGCATTCGATCTGCGCCCGCTCAATTCGGTCGGTCTTGAACGAAAACGGCACGGGCCGTTCGTCGCCCGGCTGGCGCTCGAACTTCGAGTAGTCAATCGTGCGGCCATCGAGTCGCGGCGGCGTGCCGGTCTTGAGCCGCCCCATCTGAAATCCGACGGCGCGAATCGAAGCCGCCAGCTTGATGGAGGCCGGGTCGCCGGCGCGGCCCGCTTGAAAGGTCTTCTGCCCGCAATGAATCAAGCCGTTCAGAAACGTGCCCGTAGTCAAGACTACACATCGACTTTCGATGAACGTCCCGTTCGCAAGCTCGACGCCCGTGATCTGTTCGCCGCGTATGCGAATCTCTGCCGCCTCGCCTTCGATGATCGTCAGGTTTTCCGTAAGCGATAGTCGGCGGCGCATCTCGGCGCGATAAAGATTGCGGTCGGCCTGCGCGCGCGGCGACTGCACCGCCGGGCCGCGGCTGCGGTTGAGCAGGCGGAACTGTATGCCGGTGGCGTCGATCACCTCGCCCATAATGCCGCCGAGCGCGTCCACCTCGCGCACGAGGTGGCCTTTGGCGATGCCGCCGATGGCGGGGTTGCAGCTCATCTGGCCGATGGAGTTGGCATCAATCGTGACCAGCGCGGTCTTCGCGCCAATGCGCGCCGCAACGTAAGCGGCTTCGCACCCGGCGTGCCCGCCGCCAATGACAATCACATCGTATCTCGTATTCACATTCTCCATCATTCGTGCTCAATCGTGTGGATCACTTGCCGATGCAGAAGGTCGAGAAGATTTGACCGAGAATATCATCCGTCAATGTTTCGCCGCTGATCTCGCCGATGCTCTGCAACGCGCTGTGCAGATTTAACAGGATGATCTCTTCAAGCTCGCGCTCGATCATCAGGTCGCGGGCCTTGTCGATTTGCGCAATGGCTTGCGTCACTGCCGCGTGCTGACGCGCATCGGTAATCATTATATCATCTCGCTCCAGCGCCGCGTCACCGCTCAGTCGGGCGAGTATCGCCTTAATCAATTCCTCAAAGCCTTCGCCTATCACCGCCGAAAGCGTGAGCACATCGCTTTCAACAACCTCTGCAAGCGCTCTCGAATCAATGCACATCGGCAAGTCCGTCTTGTTCATCGCCACAAGGCGGCGCGCCGACGGCACATCGCCGAGCAGTTGCCGGTCGTCTTCGGTAAGCGGCTCTGAAGCATCGAGCACAAGCAACGTGATGTCGGCATCGGCAATAGCCGTGCGACTGCGCGTGATGCCGATGCGTTCAACTATGTCGCGGGTCTCGCGTATGCCTGCGGTGTCGATCAAGCGAACCGGAACGCCCGCAATCGATGTGTTCTCGTAAAGCGCGTCACGCGTCGTGCCCGGCAGCTCTGTGACGATGGCGCGGTCGTGGCCGACGAGCCGGTTGAAGATCGACGACTTGCCGACATTCGGGCGACCGACGATGGCGAGATCGAAGCCTTCTTTGACGAAGCGCCCGAAAGCGAAGCTGCCGGCGACTTCTTTCAGAGATTCGTTGACGTGCTCAAGCCGCTCGCGCAAGGCAGATGAAGCTTCAGGTGAGATGTCGTCTTCGACAAATTCGACCGAGGATTCAAGATGAACGATGACTTCAACGAGCGCTTCCTTGATCGGCATCAGCCGCTTTGACAGCGCGCCTTCAAGCTGCCGCGTCGCCACGCGGGCTTGATATTCAGTCTGCGCGTTAATGCAGTCGCGCACGGCCTGCGCCTGCGCCAGATCAATGCGGCGATTGAGGAATGCGCGAAAGGTGAACTCGCCCGGCTCCGCAATGCGCGCGCCGCGTTCGACCGTCATCGCCAGCACGCGGCGCAGAATCACGGGACTGCCGTGACAGCTCAACTCGACGACATCTTCGCCGGTGTACGAGTGCGGCGCTCTGAAGTAAGTCAGCAGCGCCTCGTCAACCGAGTCATCGGTGGCCGGATCAACGACGCGCCCAAAATGCACACGGCTCGGCGCATCAAGCGTAGCGCGCGATTCAGTGGTAAAGATTACTGAAGCGATTTCGAGAGCGAGCGGGCCGCTCAAGCGAATGACGCCGATGCCGCCGCGACCGGGCGGCGTCGAGAGAGCGGCGATGGTGTCGTGTCGGAACATAGAGGCTAGAGGCTAGAGGCTAGAGGCTAGAGGCTGGCAGGAGAAAACCGCTGACTCGCTGTCTTCCCGCTAGTCTCTAGCCTCCAGTCTCCAGCCTCTTACTTCGCCGGATAGATCGTTACCTTGCGATGGTCGCCGCTGCCCTGGCTTTCGCTGCGCACAGAGGCGTCAGTGGAGAGCGCCAGGTGGATGATGCGCCGCTCGCCCGGACTCATTGGATCGAAGGTGAAGGGTGCGCGGGTCTGGCGGACGCGCTCGGCGGCTTTCTCGGCCATCAACTGCAACTCTTTTTCGCGCTGCGCGCGGTAGCTGCCCGAATCGAAGACGAGATGATGCTCTTCGCCGGTGACGTGCGCCAGCATGCGATTGCCGAGATGTTCGAGCGCGTCGAGCATCTCGGCGTTGTGGCTGAGCAGGATGGCGCGGTCGCCGCCGCGCACCTGCACGCGCACGGCTTCGCCGAGCGGCTCGACGCTGGCACGCAAGTCAAGGTCGCTCTGTTCGAGCACACGATTGATAAAGTCCACGACGCTGTTGATGTCACCTTCCATCGTTCACATCCTCAATGCGGCTCAAGAAAGATCGCTGCTTGGCAATACTGTGCGCTCCTTGCCGGCTTTCGCTTTCCCTTTTGGCTTGGTCGGCGGCTGCGGCGTGCGCGAACTGGCCGTGCTGCTGCCGGCCACCGCGCCCGCCTCCGGCTCGGCGTTTCGTTTATTAATCAAAAGCTGTATGCCGACGCCGACCATGTTGCTCACCATCCAGTAAAGCACCAGCCCGCTCGGCGCTGACAGGAAGAAGAAGTAAGTCAGCATCACCGGCATCAACCACGTCATCATCACGCGCTGCATCTTCATTGCCGGGTCGGCGCTGGCCGGCTGCGGCGTGAACTTGGTCGAAGCGATCATAGTGACACACATTACAATCGGCAGAATCTTGAAAGGGTCGGGTTTCGAGAGGTCGTTGATCCAGCCGAGCCAGTGCGCGTGGCGCACGTCCAGAGACATGCTCAGGTACATGTAGACCGACCAGAAGATCGGCAGTTGCAGCAGCATCGGCAAACAGCCGCCCAGCGGGTTCGCCTCTTTCATCAAGGCGAGTTGTTCCTGTTGCAGTTGCTGCAACTCGCGCTCGTACTTTTTCGGGTTCTCCTTGAGCTTCTTCATACGATCTTGAAGCTCTTTCAGGCGCGGCTGGTGCTTGGCCGCCTGTTTCATCTTCTTCGAGCTTGAAGCGCGCAGCGGCCACATCGCCAGGTTGATGAGCACGGTGACGACGACGATGGCCCAGCCATAATTGTGGAAGAGGCCGTAGAGCAGGTTGAAGGCCGCCGCCAGCGGGTAGATCAGCGGGCGCACGACGGCTCCGAAGAAACCGTAGTCAATTACCGCGCCGAGATTGGCTTTGATGCGATCACCGACTTCAGCCAACAACTCGCGGCCTTTCGGGCCGACAAAAATATGTAGTTCACTACTCGCAGGCACCGCCACCGACGGGTAATCGTGAGCCGGCTGATTCGGATCAGGCTTGGCTTGCACGTTCGCCGGCGTGATGCCGTTGACCGGCTGCGCGGGGACGGCCAGCATAGCAAAGTAATGATCGGCGACGCCGGCCCATTGGTAAGTATGAGATGCCGTGCTGGACGGATTTGCCTTTGCGCCCGCCAATTGCTGGCGGCTGCCGTCAGTGGTGTACATTACAATTTGCGGCGGCGTGCTGTAACTGCCACCGCCTTTATCGCTCTGGTCGCCAAAGCCCGACCCGACGACGATCTGCACCGGCTGATCGCTGCCGGTTACGCTTGCCTTCGCGTCAAAGACCAGTCGGTCGCCGTAGAAAGTGAACTCTTTGACTGCCGTCGTCGCGCCGCTGGTCGCGCTGAAGGTAATGGTCCGCTGCTCGCCTTGTTGAATATCTATTTTGTCCTGGCTGACATCTACGCCATCCATTTTTATGTGATAGTAGGTTGCCGGCTCTTTCGGATAATTCAACGATTCGGCGACTTCAGGATGATCCGGCAAAAGCAGCGCGAGCGGTGCGTCAAGTCCTTCCGGCAGCGGCTGCGGGATGAGTTGCAACGCGCCGCCGGCGGCTCCTTCAATCGACTTGAAAGCGCCGCCTTCGTGATAGCCTTTGAGAATCCACGAGGTCGCCACCGCGCCGCGATTCGTTAGCGTTACATTCCAGTAAGGCGTTTCAATGACAAGGTCGCGCGGCGGCACAGGCATCGCGGGCACAGGTGTTCCTGGTGCAGTCGCGATTGCGCGCGGCGCAGGTGTAGCGGCGACGGGCGCGGGCGTTGCAGGCTTCGGACTGCTGGCGTCTTGCGATGAAGTAGCGACCGGCTCTGACACAGGCGATGGCGGGAAGAAGCGGTTCATGAGCAGCGAGTAGCCCATCAGAACGACTACGGAAAGAACCAGCGCCAACAGCAAACGTTTACGATCCATCAAATCACATCGGGCCGCGTCGGCCCGTCCTTCTATTTATAATGGCACGCGGTAAAGCCCTCGCCGTTTGGCCAGGTGGCGAGACTTGCACCGGCCTTACTTCACCGGGTCGTAGCCGCCGGGATGAAACGGGTGACAACGCAACAGCCGGCGCGCTCCCATATACGAGCCGCGCAGTGCGCCGTACCGGCGAATCGCTTCTAATGTGTAGGCGGAGCAGGTGGGCGTGAACCTGCATGACGGCGGAAGCATCGGCGAGATGACCAGTTGATAGCCGCGTATCAAAGCGATTAAGACTGCTCTCACTGCTTCCCTGCCCTTTCCAGGAAGGCGATGAAGTCGCCTTCAAGGTCGCCATAAGCCGCCTCGACCAAAGGCCGCTTCACGTTAAAGACTATATCAACTCCCGCAGGGACTAGCCATTTGTTTTTGCGGAAGGCCTCGCGTAACAACCGGCGCGCGCGGTTGCGTTCAACGGCGTTGCCGATCTTGCGCGTCGTCGTGATGCCGATGCGCGGTCGCTCGTTCAGACTGGGCAGAATGAACGCCGTGAAGAACCGCGCGTGCAGCTTGCGGCCTTGCTCGTAGACGCGGCGGAATTCGTCGCGTTTGAGAATGCGGTCTGACTTGGGAAACTTCATCAGCAGTGGCCAGTGGGCAGCAGCCAGTGACCAGTAGTAAGCGAGCACCTACTGACCACTGACCACTGGCCATTGATCACTGATTTAGTAATGTGCAGGCGTCAGGCGCTTGCGCCCTTTGGCGCGGCGGCGCTTGAGGACAAGCTGGCCGCCCTTCGTGCTCATGCGGACGCGGAAGCCGTGCGTCTTGGCGCGGCGGCGATTGTTTGGTTGGAAAGTTCTCTTCGGCATACGCTACACCTCTCGATAAACGTCTCTACAGAAAAGGGTAAGCCTATCGAAACGGACGGTAGGTTGTCAAGTTGCCGGACACCTGCTCACAGGCCGGCGCAGAAATCCGTCGCCGAAAGGGCAAGCCGCTCAGGCGCGACACACGCTTTGACGCTGCGGATTTGCTATGATAAGTTGACCAACTTGGAATCCTGCTTAGGAGGCAGCTATGGACATCAAAGAACGAGTCGTTGACGGAGTGAGCGTGCTTGATCTGGCCGGCAAGATCGTGCTCGGCGAGGGCGATGGGCAGATTCGTGAGCGCATCAAAGACCTGCTCGCCGACGGCCAGCGCAAAATCCTGTTGAATCTCGGCGACATCACCTACATTGATTCGGCGGGCCTGGGCGCGCTCATCAGCAGCTATACCACGACCAGGCGCGAAGGCGGACAGTTGAAGCTCGTCAGCCTGACGAAGCGCATTCAAGACCTGCTGGCGATCACCAAATTGATCACCGTCTTTGACACCTACGAGACTGAAGCCGAAGCCATTGATTCATTCTCGTCGAAGTAACGCCTGAAATCGAGCGAAGGGCGAAAAGGGAAAAGGCGAAAGGGAAAAGAAGCTGCTACGTTGGCCGCTGCTTTTCCCCTTTCGCCTTTTCGTTTTTCCTTCTCGCCTTGTCCTCAGGGTTGTTGTGAGGCCAGCACTCGCACACGCTCGACGCTCGCCTTAATGGCCGGGTCATTGGTTGCCGCAAAGGCCCTCTCGTAAATTCGCAAAGCCTGCTGATACTGCTTGTCGCTCTCGTAGACGTATCCCAGCTCTGACAACGCCGCCACGGAATCGGGCAGTAACTGTAAAGTGATTTCGAGCGCCTCCATCGCTTTGCGCATCTGGCCGCTGCGCGACAGCGCGATACCATACAAGAGCCACGCCTGCCCGTTATCCGTGTTCGCTCGTGCGATCTTCTCAAGCGGCGCGACAGCTTTGTCGAATTGCCGCGCCGCGAAATAAGCGCGGCCTAAAACGTTTGCCGTCTTTTCGTCGTCGCGCAATGCTCGCAACTTTTCGCCGACTTCCGCCGCTTCGAGCCACAGCGCATTGGCGTTGGTCTTGCGCGCTTTGCGAATCAGGCTCTCGGCCAGCAGATCCATCGCCGCCGCTTCTTCGGGGTTGGCCTTGACCGCTTCGCGCAGAGCCGTGATGGCGCGGTCGTCGTCTTCGCGCTTGAAGTAGATTGCGCCGAGATAATAGTAATTCGCGCCCGCCTCTTTCGATTTTTCCGCCGAGCCTGACTTGCCATTCGCCGCCGCGAACGCCGCCTCGGCTTCATCAAAACGTTCGAGTTGATAATAAGCTCGGCCCAACGCCGTGCGCGCCGTCGCGTCTACTTCACGCTTGGCTTTCGTGTTCAGCTCGATGTAATGCTTGAGCGGTTCGACGGCTTTGTCGTAACGCCCGGCGATGTAATGCGAGATGCCGATGGTGTACCACGCGCCGGCGATTTCAGCGCTCGCCGGTGATTGCACTTCCATCAGATCAATGGCGCGCGCCATCGGCGTCTCGACGCGGTCGTAATGTTTCAATTTGTATTCGCACAGGCCGATGTAGTACCACGCGCCCGCCGCGTCAGGCCGCTCTGCGATCAAGTCCTGAAACTCGGCGAGCGCCGCCGCGTAGTCGCCTTTGTTGTAGAGGGCAACGCTGCGCTCCCAGTCGGACGCTTGCGCGGTTGCGCTCATCAGCGCCATCAACAGCAGTGCGGCGCACCATTTGTTCAGGGTTGACTGCATCAGTGAGCATTATGGCATGGGCAGCAGGCCGTGTCGAACATGAAGCTTCGGAGGCAAAGGGTTGGGCGCTGACTTGATTTTGCGGCGAACACTTTCGTGTGCCGCTTCTTGACAGTCGGCAATGAAGCGCGATAGGCTGGCGCTGTTCGAAACATCTCATACCGTGGGCCGGGCGCCTCAAATGCCACGCAGGACGGCCTTTTTTTCCGACCTACTGCAATCGTGTTTCATCTGTCGCGGCTCAGAAATAACGGCAGTGGCCGATTTGTCGCCACGCAAAGAGAACGTCTTCGAGCCGCAAGCCCGAACCGATGTTATGCACAATGTAGTATCGCTCACTATCGCGCGCTCGCAGGTTGACGCGGCGGCGCGTTGTTCAGCGCGGCTCATCGATCACTGCATCATAGAAGAAGAGATTTTTCCAAACCGCCGGCGGCGCGTGGCGGTCTTAACCATATCGTGCGCGCAAAGGTTTCGCCCTTGCGCGGCGCGCGTACCCAATGTTCGAGTGAGTTCGTGTAATGATGTTGTCCTCCGTTCCTGCGGCGACGCGTTCTGCGGCTGCGAGGCTTGCAAAACACGTCGCCATTTTTATGCAAAATCTTTTCAGAATAATTCTCAAACCTTCAGCCGCGCCGCGCTGTCTTACATCTTGTCAACGGACTGCTTCGGGAAAAACCGAAGGGGGAGTTTATGAAGAAACTTTTCAGCCTTACGTTGTCAGCCGTGTTTATTCTGGGCCTTGGCGTTGCCGCCTTCGCCCATACGCCTTATATTGATCGCCGCGAACACCGCGAGCAACAACGCATTCGTCAGGGTGTTCGTAGCGGCGAGTTGACCCGCCGCGAAACCCGCCGGCTTGAGATGGAGCAAGCGCATATTCGCGGGTATGAGTGGTACGCGAAATCCGATGGCCACGTCAGCCGTGCCGAGCATCGCCGCCTCGACCATATGCTCGACCGCGCTAACCGCGACATTTATCATCAAAAGCACGATGGCCAGGATCGCCTGCCTTAATCACTGCGCGGTCGCAATGCTGACCTTGCGAATGAAGAAACGCGAAGCCAACGTTGCGACCGCTTTCACTGCGCCGGGCAAGCCATCGCTTGCCGACGCAAACCAGCAACCTGAATTCAATTCCTTTAGGAGGACCGCATGAAGAGGATCGTCAGTGTGATATTAACCTCAGTTTTCGTGCTCGGCATGAGCGTCGCCACGTTCGCGCAGAATACGCCGAGAGTGGACAAGCGCGAGCGCCATCAGCAGAGGCGCATTCGTCAAGGTGTGCGCAGCGGCGAATTGACGCGACGCGAGGCCAGAAGGATGGAACGCCAGCAGGCCGTGACACACGCCGAAGAGGCAGCGGCCAAGGCTGACGGCAAAGTGACGAAGCGCGAACGCCGCCACTTGAACCGGCGCGAGAATCGCACCAGCCGTCACGTCTATAGACAGAAGCACGACGCTCAGAAGCGCTAAGGCTTCGTGAAGTGAGATGAGCCTCTGCGCTTCATTGATCATCGAAGTCGGCAGTTGATATTCGCGCATAGGACAAAGGCTGGCGACCTGCATCTGATGAGAGCAGGTCGCCAGCCTTTATCGTTTGGCATCACATCTGAAGCGCGAGCAACCATCCGCCTATCCGCATTCGTTTCAGCAACGCAGTTGGAAATTCTTACACGCCCGGCCTGTAATCTTTACTTGTAAAATCTGCCTTGATCGCATTGCCGGCTTTAATTTCGCCGACTTAGACGAATAATGAAATCGGCACGCTCGTTGCAAAAGCATCGGTGGGGCAGAGATACGGGTGATTAAACATCATTTCCGGTCTCTATTTGCGGTTGCCGGGGTGAGGACGGCAACCACAATTGGCGATGCGGAGATTATCTCTGCATCGCCATTTATCTTTGAACCAGTGGGAGACGTGACTATGAAGATCAGACTCGCAGGATTATTCGCTCTGAGCATCTTGTTAGTTCTCGGTTCGGTCGGCTGCGCGACGAAGAAGTACGCGCGCAATCGCGTCAACGAACGGATGACGCCGCTCGAACAGCGCGCCGGCTCACTAGAAGAAACGTCGCGCCGCAACACGCAGGACATCGGCCAACTGAACACAGACGTAACTGACGTTCGCGGTCGCACCGACCGCGCGCAATCACAGGCCGATGCGGCGCTCGGACGCGCGAACGAAGCCAACACACGCGCCAACTCGACTGAGCAGTCGGTCAACGACCTGCGCAACAACATTGACAAATACAGCGTCCAGAACACCGCCTCAGTCAACTTCAAATTCGACAGCTATCAACTCACGCCCGAAGCGAGAGAATCGCTCGATCAACTGGCCTCGCAGATACGGGACCGTGAGAACTTCATTCTCGAAATCGAAGGCTTTGCCGACGCGACCGGAACCGATCAATACAACAATCAACTGACGCAACGCCGCGCCACCGCCGTACAGCGATACCTGGCCGAGCAGTATAATATCCCGCTCTACCGCATGCGCATTCTCGGCTTCGGCGAAGTCCGCCCGGTGGCCGACAACCACACGCGCGAAGGCCGCGCGCAGAATCGCCGCGTCGAGATTCGCCTGATGACCCGCAGCGTCAGCAACAGCGCAGCCGGCAAGACCGCCGCGTCGCACGAATAGATTTTTTGTCCGCGAGGAGTCGAACGCTAGAACCACTCAGCTAGAACCAACTGCCCTCAATGAACACTGCCTCCGAATCAGGCGGGTCGCAAGGCCCGCCTCTTTATTTTGCGCAGTCGTTGATTCAACGACCGTCAGCCCATCGGTTATAATCAATTCGAGCATGAAACGAGCGAGACCGAAGCCGCCAGCGTTGCAGCCCGTCACCATATCGGACGACGAACGCGCCTGCGAGTTGTGCCTGCGACACGTCAGCGGCATCTCAAGGCATCACCTCGTGCCGAGGTCGGAAGGCGGCACGGCGACCGTATCGCTTTGCGCCGTGTGCCACTCGATGTTGCATCGCTTCTTCACTAATCGGACGCTCGCCAGAGAACTCAACACCATCGAAGCCTTGCGCCGCACGCCCGAAGTGCAACGTTACCTCGCGTGGGTGCGCAAGCAACCCGACCGCGCCATTCGCGTGCGGCGCTCGCGCTCGCGGCGCTGAGCGATAAGCCTGGGAGAACAATGGATGACAGCAAGCAAGAAGAGCAGCAAGGCGGCAGCGAGTAAGTCTTCCGCCAGGAAATCGAGCAAGGCCAGTGGCAAGACAGGCGAATCGAAAACGCCTTACTGCTATGAATACCCGCGACCAGCGGTGACGGCGGACATCATTCTGTTTCACCGTGACGGCGAGCGCATCGAGGTGCTGTTGATCAAGCGGGCGCGTGATCCATTCAAAGGCGCGTGGGCTTTTCCCGGCGGCTTTGTTGACGAAGACGAATCGCTTGAGCGGGCAGCGGCGCGCGAGCTGAAAGAAGAGACGGGGCTTGAAGGAATTGCGATGGAGCAACTCGCAGCCTTCGGCGATCCGGGCCGTGACCCGCGCGGCCACACCGTCAGCGTCGCCTTTGTCGCGCTACTCGACAGACGCGCCGAAGCCGAAGCCGCCGATGACGCTGACGAGGCGCAGTGGCATTCGGCACTACGCCCGCCGCGACTCGCGTTCGATCACAAGAAGATTCTGCGCATCGCGCTCAACCACGTTTTCGGCGCGAACGGCAAGGATAGAAAATAAGTCGCGTGGCTCACCATTCAAGCACAACTCACAAGCCATCGTCGCCTCTGCACGTGGCATTGATCGAGCCGGAGATTCCGCCGAACACCGGCAACATCGCGCGGCTCTGCGCGGCCACCTACACGCCGCTGCACCTGATCGGTAAGCTCGGCTTTCGCACAGACGAAAAGGCAGTGCGCCGCGCCGGCCTTGATTACTGGAACGAGGTGGAAATTCACTATCACCTCAATGTCGAGGCGCTCTACGCGGCATTGCCCGATTGTCGTTTTCTTTACTTTTCCACAAAAGGCGAGCGCGTCTACACCGAGTTTGAATTTGCGCCGAACGATTGCATGGTCTTCGGGCGCGAGACGCGCGGGCTTCCTGAAGAGTTGCTGCGCGCCAACTGGGAGCGCTGTTTGACCATCCCTATGCCCAACCCGCAAGTGCGCTCACTCAACCTGGCGACCTCGGTAGGCATTGTGCTTTATGAAGCACTCAGGCAACTGCGCGACCCGCTTTAATCCCGGCGCTCTCCCGATTCAAGAACGAACAAAACAAATCGGGCCGACTGTACGATAGATTACGCAGTCGGCCCGCAGCTTACGGAGGAGTGATGAGGTGCGCTCAGGGTTTCTTGTCCGGGTCGGGCGGCTTGCCGTCGCTGTCGCGGCGCTTCAGCACGGGCCGGTCTTTCGGCGTCTCGGTGCTGGTCGAATCCGGCGAGGTCGGATCTTCAGTGCCATCCTTGCGCCGCTTGAGCGTGGGCCGCTTCGGGCCGGTGTCGCGGTTGCCTGAGCCGTCGAGCACGCGCGCATTCGTCATTGCCAGCAGACGCGACTTCGCGCGGATGAAGTCCGACGAGGTGATCATATACTCGTCGCGGTCGGGGAAGCGGACCAGCAGATCGTGAACTTTTGTGATGCGATCAGGAGTTGGCGGATGCGTGCCGAAGAGTTTCGACAACGTGCCCGGCTTGCCCTTCTCTTTCTTCTCCAGCTTCTCAAAGAAGGACAAAAAGTTGTTCGGGTCATAGCCGGCGGCCCAGAGATATTGAGCGCCCAGCTTGTCGGCTTCGGCCTCTGCGCCACGGCTGAATTTCAAGAACGCCAGCGGCACGCCGATCTGGTAGGCCTCATAAGCGAGATAGCCGAGGCCGCCCGTCATAAAGATCAGCGGGATGAAGGCGATGTTGGCCAGGGTTCCTTTCGACGCCTGCTCAACACCGTGACGCGCCGCGACGTGGCCGATCTCATGCGCCATTACGCCGGCAAGCTCAGACTCGCTGTCGGCGGTCAGGATAGCGCCCTTGTTGACATAAAGAAAGCCGCCCGGCAAAGCGAAAGCATTGACGTCGTCTGAGTCAATGACCTTGATCGTGAAGGGAATCTTCGCGTCCGAGTGGAGCGCAATGTTCTGGCCGACGCGGTTGACGTACTCTGTGACGATAGGATCGTCAATGAATTTGCCCTGCTGATCAACCTGCGCGGCGAGGCGGCGGCCAAGCGCCACTTCTTTCTCAAGCGAGTAGAAGTTGATCTGGCGCTTGTTGATGTTGCGCTTGCCGATCAAACGCGGGTCTTCGTCTTCGCTAAGGTTGCCTTTAACGGCAGCAGTCGTCGGCTGCGCGACGGCCTGCTGCTTGTCTTTATTGTCTTTGGAATCTTTCTTCTCATCCGCGAACAACGCTGTCGGCATACCGATCAGCGCCGCCAGCAGCAGAACGGTGACGCGCTTTAACAAATCTAATTTCATTGGAAGGACTCCTACCGGAAAGAACTTCTTGTAACTGGCACGGGCCAGACTCCTGACACAGGAAGTCTAGCACACGCCCGCAAGGGTGGGAAGTGCGGCGGCGGTTTTGCCCGGCGGGTCGCCGTGTGCGATTGCGGCTGGCCTGTGCGGGCGTTTATGATCGACGCGGTTGCTCGGCAACCAGCAACGGCAGGCGTATGAATCAAACGAAGAGGTCGCTTGGATTATCCATCGTCGGCGCGGGCCGGGTCGGGCAGACGCTTGGACGGCTTGGACGCGAAGCTGGTTATGAGATCGTGGATGTCGTCTGCCGCTCGCGGCGTTCGGCGGCGAAGGCTGCGCGGTTTATCGGCGCGGGCCTGCCGCTTGCAGCGTCCAGCAAATCACTGCGGCCTGCAAATGTAATTTTCATAACTACGCCGGACGACCGCATTGGCGAAGCCGCTCAGTTGATTTCAGACAGCTCGCAGCAAGCTGGTCGCTGCGTAATCTTGCATGCGAGCGGCGCAGCTTCAAGCGACGCGCTTGCCGGGCTGCGCGAATCGGGCTTTGTTGTCGGCTCGTGCCATCCGCTGCAAACGTTTGAGAGTCCGCAGCAGGCGCTTACGGTCATCCGACAAAGTTACTTTTGTATTGAAGGCGACGCCGGGGCCGTGCGAGCCGCGCGGTCTTTCGTTGAACGAATCGGCGCTCGGTCTTTCGAGATTCCAACCGACAAGAAACCGCTTTATCACGCCGCAGCGGTGCTGGCTTCCGGCGGCGTCACAGCGTTATTGAGTGTGAGCTTCGATGCATTGCGACGCTGCGGTCTGAGCGAAGCGCAGGCGCGGCGCGTGTTGTTGCCTTTGACAGAAGCGACGGTGGCAAATGTGGGCGCGGTCGGCCCGCGCCGCGCGCTCACAGGCCCCGTGCGGCGCGCTGACATGGGCACGATTCGCAGCAATATGGAGGCTCTCGCCGCAATCGATCTTCAAGGGCTTGCCATCTATCGCCTGCTCTCGGCGCAGGGATTGCGGTTGATCGAGCCGCAGATTAATCCCGCTCTGGTTGATGCGTTGCAGGAGTTATTGAAAGACTGAGCGTTGAAGAATAGACACTGACTATCGACCACCGACCATAGTTCGGTTGCGGCGCAGGTCGTCGGTGATGAAGTGGCCGCGAATCAAGTCTATGCCAAGCGTTGCGCCGTGTGGCGGGCGTAAAGTGAGAGCCGGGTTGGACGTGGCTTCGAGCCATATCTGGCGATAGCCGGTCAAAACCAACACAGCTTTATCGCTCGACCAGAACGTCGTTTGTTGCAGTAGCTCGACGCGCGAAGCCAGTTGTTGGAGCGGGTGATTGAAATCTGACGGCTTTACTGACGAAAGTTCTGCCGTGCCGCCGGCGAGGGCAGATGATCCATTGCCTTTTCCTGCCGGCAGCGGTGACTGTTCGTTGCGGTCGGCAACGGCGGTAGCTAATCGCTCAAACAGTTCGACCGAGCCTTTGCCAATGATGTCGGCGAACTCGGCGAGATAAGCCGCCAGACTCATTTCATGTTCAGCCTCAAGATAGAGCGCCGATGAGCTGATGCCTTGATGAACGCCCTTGAGCCGTATGTCCGCGTGGTTGAGGTGGGTGATTTGGAACTCGCACAGGTGCGCCAGAATCACCGCCCAGACTTCATCGCCGACGCGGCCTTCGATCAAAACCTGCGCCGTCGGCTTACCGATGATGCCGACGAATGCCTCCTCAATCAAGGCGCGGTCTTCGTGATGATCGTCTATGCCAAGGTCGATCCAATCGGCCCAGGCATCATCGAGTTTAACGCCGGCGAATTGAATGTCCCGCAGCTTCGCGCCAGTCAGATTGCAGCCGCGCAGCATTGCCCCTGAGAGGTTGGCTCCGCGCAGGTTGGCGCGCGTCAGCGTACTGGCCGAAAGATTGGCCCCCATCAGATTCGCGCCCACCAGACAACAACCATCGAGCCGCACGCCTGACAGGTCTGTGTAAGAGAGGTCAACGCCTTCGAGCATCGCACCTGATAGATTAGCTCCAGCCATTTGTGCCATGCGGACGTAGGCATTTGAGAGGTTCGCGCCCGTCAGGTCGGTTTCATTGAGGAAGGTGCCGACCAGATAAGCTCCGGCCAGTTCGGCACACTGTAAGTTCGCGCCCGTGAGGTCTGCGCCGCTAAGGTCGGCTCGACTCAGGTCTGAACCAATCAGCGACGCGCCGATGAGGCTGGCTTCGACCAGATTTGCGCCAACCAGATTGACTTCGTTCAGCATCGCGCCGCTTAGAAAGCAGCCCGTCAGCCTTGCGTCACGCAGGTCTGAGCGCGACAACTCGGCCATACGCAGATTGGCTTCGCTAAAATCGGCCCGCGCTAAATCAAGCGCCGAGAGGTCCGCGCGGACAAAGTTTAACCCGCGCAGGCTTTCGCCACACGCAATGCGATCAAGGATTTCGCCTCTGGAAAATTGCGGCATCTCGATTCTCGACGGACGCACAAGGAGCGCAGGGGCAGGCAAACATCAGGCGACCAATCGGCGGTGGAAATCAAAGCATCTCTCAGAAACAACGCCTCAATCCGCTCGCATCACCCGCAGGCAATGTTAGTCGCTGATCAAAAGAGAGTAAATACTAATCTGGGTTGTGAACAGAGAACTCGCACGTTCACGCATAGCCGTGACGAATATCGCCGAAGCGATGCAGAGTAACTTGGCGGGTACGGTCGATTCAGATTAAAGATAAGCGACTGGGGGATCAAGGTCCCCCGGTCGTTTGTAACAAATATTACTTTTTCTTCGCTTCCCACTTGCCGGTCATCTGGCCGGAGAAATCAAAGTCGCCGGAGATCTTGCCGTCTTTCACCGCCCCACTCATGGTAATCGAGCCTTGTGGCGTGTCGAGGCTAAAGCTCAGCTTATTGCCATCCCATTTGCCGTTGCTGATTGTGGCAGCGCCTTGATCGGATGAAGACGTGCCGGTGACTTTGTTACCTTCGAGCTTGAGCTTGAGAGTAAAAGGGATTGTCATGCCGCCAGCGTCAGCCGAGCCATCCCAGTCTCCCGAAATCGGGTCGCCTGCGGCGGCTGCCGGAGCGGGAGCAGACGAAGAAGCCGCCGGGGCTGTGCCGCCGGATTTCTTCAATTCGAGAGTGCCACCGGCTCCACCAAGCTCCCACTTGCCGACGATCTTATCACCATTGAGCGTCGCCGTGACGATGCCTTCGTTGCCGCCGGCATCAAATTTGATCGTCACTTTACCGTCTGCGTAAGACCCGTCCGTGATATTGGCCGGGCCTTGTGGTGTTTCAATCGTTCCAGAGAGCTTGCCGCTCGTATTTTTCAGATTCACGGTGAGCGGAATTTCGCCGAACGCCTCGCTCTTAGCGACGCCTTCGTACTTACCTGAGATGTCGGCCTTTTCGTCCAAAGCCAGTCTGTTAAACGGCGCGGCGAATGCGGCTGACGAGATCAACAGCGCAATCGCAAGCAGTGCAACGCTTCTTCGTAACTGCATCTTTCAGTCTCCTAATGGTGGTTTTCAATTTTGAAATCAAGCCAATCTGCAACTTGAGAATGACCAATCTTCGAGGCCATGTATTTATAACGTAAAATGCGCGTGCATCAAAGCAATTTTATCGTGGTGAAGCCCCGGGGCAGGCTGATCTGCTAGGCAAGGGTTCATCGAGAATCGCTTGCGAGTCGATATGGAACGAGATTGTCCAAGGGAGGGTCGAAAGGTCGGCACATAAATATAAAAGTAACTAATATTATTTTACTGCGTACGTTGAATCAATAAATCAAATAATCTCGATAGGTCATCGCTTGAGGAAAACTTGATCTCAATAATGCCTCCCTCTTTGAGAAGTTTTATCCGTGCAGGGGCCGCCAGGCTTTTGCTCAATTTCTGCTCGGCGGCGGCAATATTGGGATCTCTGCGAACCGGGGGTTGGTTCTGTTGGGCGGAGCCATTCGGCTCGCTGACTTGAGGGTCTCGAACTAGCCGTTCGGTTTCACGGACGCTCAGCGTCTTTTCGATGATCTCGTGAGCAAATAGGAGTTGTTGATCGGCAGTTTCCAGTGACAATAGTGCGCGAGCGTGCCCCATTGAAAGTTTCTCATCCTCAACCAACTGTTGAATCTCAGGCGGTAATTTAAGAAGACGGAGGGAATTAGTTACCGAGGAGCGATCTTTTCCTACTCTTCTTGCCACTTCTTCTTGTGAAAGGGAAAGCACATCAACCAGTCTTTTATAGGCAGTAGCTTCTTCGATTGGATTCAAATCCTCACGTTGGATATTCTCGATCAGCGAAATCTCCAAAACGTTTTCGTCGGTGATATCTCGCACGATGCAGGGAATTTTACGCAATCCTGCTATCTGTGCTGCTCGCCACCGACGTTCACCGGCAATGATCTGAAAGCGTTCTCCGTCTCTGCGTGCGACTATCGGCTGAATAACTCCATTCGTCTTTATCGATTCTGCTAATTCATTTATTTTTTCTTCTTTGAAATGTTTGCGCGGCTGTGCTTCGGTCGGATAAAGCAGATCAATATCGATATCCATCAAATCAGATTCGCTTGTCTGCATCTGCGTAAAGAGGGCACTAAGCCCCCTGCCCAGAGCCTTTCTTGACATTATTTATAACCTCCTTGGCGAGTCTGAGATAGCTTTCAGCTCCCTTCGATTTAATATCGTAAAGGACAATCGGCTTGCCGTGGCTCGGAGCCTCAGCTAGCCTGACGTTGCGTGGAATGATCGTGCTAAAAACTTGCGACCCCAGAAAATCTCGCAAATCGGAGACTACTTGATTTGAGAGATTAGTGCGCTCATCGAACATTGTTAAAAGAAATCCCTCGATAGTGAGGCTTGGGTTGAGTGAACGTCGAATTTTTACCAATGTATCCCACAACTCGGATACCCCCTCTAGAGCAAAGTACTCACATTGTATCGGAATCAGCACTGAATTTGCTGCGGCAAGCGCATTTAGCGTCAATAGGCCTAAGCTTGGCGGGCAGTCTATAAGAACATAATCATAGGCACCGACAATTGGCTCTAATAGTCTTTTTAGGCGAAATTCACGTTGATCTAGATCAACTAATTCAATCTCCGCGGCAACGAGGATTTTCTCTGATGGAACAATTTTGAGGGTTGGAAGTTCCGTCTTTAGAGCAATAGATTCAATCGGCTCGTTTAGAACGAGACTATGGTAAAAACTTCTATAGAATTTTCCTCTTTGACCTAAGCCGCTCGTGCTGTTGCCTTGAGGGTCTGCATCTATGACTAACACCCGCATATCGGCAACAGATAAGCAGGCAGCAAGGTTGATCGTCGTCGTAGTCTTGCCGACACCTCCTTTTTGATTCGCAATCGCTATGATCCTCGCCATTAGGTGCTAACATATCACAAATTGGCCCACGATCAACGAAAAATCTTGCGCAATTCCTGGAATAGACTTTAGTACGAATATGTTTCACGTGAAACCTGCAAATAGAGATTCAAGATGTGCTAGAGAAGAAAAGAGGATGTTTCATGTGGAACGCACGACATAAAGACCTAAAGCCAATCGCTGAGTATCTAGAAAATTTACGTGTCATTCATCAGAGATATTCCCTACGATTCCGCAAGATGGATCAATTCATCCAAATATAGACAGGGAAGTTATCGGATGACCAAAACTCCATCATAAACCACTGGCGCATCAATATAAGATCGTGCTATTTTTATCAACTTTGATGATTTTAGATTATTGCAAGCGAGCTTCTAGGTGATCATACTCAGTGATCAGAGGCCAAAGGAGAGAATCAATGGCAAACGAAGGCAAGGTTATCCAAGTCATCGGCCCCGTGGTAGACGTCGAGTTCGATGAGTCCACCCTTCCGCCGATCTATCAAGCACTCAAAATAGTCAATGATGGGTTTGAAGTTCCTGAACCGATTAACATCACCGTAGAAGTACAGCAGCATCTAGGGGAGGGTCGCTGCCGGTGTGTGGCGATGGAACCTACTGAGGGGCTAATCAGAGGGATGAGAGTGATTGATACGGGCAGCCCAATAACCGTACCTGTAGGGCCAGCCACTCTAGGCCGCGTATTGAACGTGATAGGCCAACCCGTTGACAAGCTAGGGCCAGTTCAGGCAAAAGATATTTATCCAATCCACCGCCACGCCCCCAATTTTCAGGATCAATCTACTGAACTGGAGATGTTTGTCACAGGAATTAAAGTAATTGATCTCTTGGAGCCTTTTCTCAGAGGAGGCAAAATCGGGCTTTTTGGCGGCGCGGGTGTCGGCAAAACAGTCCTAATTATGGAACTAATCAACAATGTAGCGATGAAGCACGGTGGATTCTCAGTTTTTGGAGGTGTTGGCGAGCGCACCCGTGAAGGGAATGACCTGATTCGGGAAATGGTCGAATCAAAGGTGATCAATTTCGGCGAATCGTTTTATGAACATTTCGAAAAGACGGGCAGCTTTGACTTACAGTATGTAGACAAAGAAGCCGTTGCCAAGTCAAAAGCCGCACTTGTCTACGGGCAAATGACTGAGCCACCCGGGGCACGTCTTCGCGTCGCGCTTACGGCATTAACCGTTGCAGAGTATTTTCGAGATGAAGCAGAAACCGATGTCCTTTTGTTTATTGATAACATCTTCCGCTTTACGCAGGCCGGTTCGGAAGTATCAGCGTTATTGGGCCGAATGCCATCAGCCGTAGGTTATCAACCGACGCTGGCGACTGAGATGGGAGAATTGCAGGAACGAATCACATCAACCAAGCGGGGATCAATCACGTCTGTACAGGCTATTTATGTCCCGGCAGATGATTATACAGATCCTGCTCCCGCAACGACATTCGCGCATTTGGACGCAGTAACAGCACTCTCGCGTCAGATTGCAGAGCTTGGAATTTACCCTGCTGTGGACCCGCTCGCTTCGACATCCAGAATTCTCGACCCCCGTATTGTAGGCCAGGAGCATTACGATGTGGCACAGGAGGTCAAGCGAATTCTTCAGCGCTACAAAGATCTCCAAGATATTATTGCAATTCTTGGAATTGATGAGCTGTCAGAAGAGGATAAATTAACGGTGGCGCGGGCTCGCAAGATTCAAAGATTCCTTTCCCAGCCATTCCACGTCGCTGAACAGTTCACTGGACTCAAGGGCAAGTTCGTGCCCTTAGAGGAGACGGTGCGCGGCTTCAAAGAACTGATCTCTGGCAAGTATGATGATCTACCGGAGCAGGCTTTCTTCTTGGCTGGAGGGATAGATGAAGTAGTGGAGAAAGCTAAAAATATGTAATTTTACTAACATAATTACACCGATGTTAGAAAATTACCCTTGAAAGGAAGACCGGCGGCTCAGGACTGAGTCGCCGGCGATATTAAATCTATGCCAGACAGACTCCACCTTGAAGTAGTAATTCCTGAACGGAGAGTATTTGGAGCCGAAGTGGATCGGGTCGAAGTGCCGGGACTAGACGGGGAATTGGGTATTCTCCCTGGCCACACGGACTTAATCTCGCAACTGAAGCCAGCAGGTCTCTTGACTTATCATATCGGTGACGAAAAAGGCGAGATTGCAATTAGTGATGGCTTTGTCGAGATCAGTCAAGATCGCGTCATCATCCTAGCGGACAGAGCGGAACGGCCTGAGGATATAAATTTGACGGAGGCGCTTAAACTTAAAGATCAGGCAGAGCACGAATTGCAACAGGCGCTCGCAGACCCGGACAGCGACATAATCCGCGCGAGCGTTGAACTCGAACGCGCCTCCATCATCTTGCAGCTTGCGGAAAGAGCTCGCTAACACTCCATAAGATATTATAAAAAAGAGACTTAGCCTCTCTTAAGAGATAGGATACAGTCGCTTAAATTGAAAAATATTGGCCTTTTTTTCAGTACGGATTTGATTGAAAACCGCCGCTCTGTGTGATACTGTTTCCCAGCTTTCAAGCATGCACCTTCGCGGGCACTGGCGTGTTAAAGCATTAATGAGTAGGCCTTCGTTGATGACGAGGGTATTGGCACAGGCAATCTTCAATCAGATCATTTTCAACTATGCAAGCCGATTTACTTTCGTCTATTCTTTCTGCCATCTCGAAACGAGTTAATCACCAGAGCTTCAACACGTGGTTCAAGCCTATCTCACATGCGACAAGGGATGATTCAACAATCTACCTAAAAGTGCCGAATGAGATATTCCGTGATTGGATCACTAACAACTACTTTGATGTGATTGAGGAATCCCTCCTCGAACTCAATCTAGACGGCTACACGCTCGACTTTCTCGTCGAAGAGCAAAAATCTCAGAATGGCAATGGTGAAAGGCTGACGCAGGCCACACGCACTGCCGCACATCCGGTAAAAGAGATGGTCAGCTATGGGATTGCTAAAGTCATAGACCTTGAGCCCATTGAGCTGCCTCTTAATCCTAAGTATACTTTTGAGACTTTTGTCGTCGGTTCTTGCAATCAGTTCGCCCATGCAGCATCGCTAGCGGTCGTTGACATGCCGTCAAAAACCTACAATCCTCTGTATATTTACGGTGGGGTTGGACTTGGAAAAACTCACCTGATGCACGCAATCGGTCAAGCGATTAAAGTAAGAACTAACAATTTACGTTTGACTTATATTTCATCCGAAAAATTCATGAATGAGTTAATCAACGCGATCCGTTATGACAAAACAATCTCTTTTAGGGAAAAATATCGCAATATCGATGTCCTTTTAATGGATGACATCCAGTTCCTCGCAGGAAAAGAGAGAACCCAGGAAGAGTTCTTCCACACATTCAACGCCCTTTATGACGCTCAGAAACAGATTGTCATTTCGAGCGATTGTCCGCCGCGCGAGATTCCGACACTCGAAGAGCGTCTCCATTCCCGATTTGAATGGGGACTGATTGCCGATATCCAGCCCCCGGACCTCGAAACCAAAGTGGCGATATTGAAGCGCAAAGCCGAACTGGAGAAGATAGACTTGCCGGATAATGTCGCCTTGTTCATCGCCAGCAAGATCAAATCGAATATACGAGAACTGGAAGGTTCGCTAGTCAGGCTGGTCGCTTATGCTTCGCTTAAGGGACTGCCTATTGGCATAGAGTTAGCTCAAGATGTTCTGAGAAACATTATCGAAGAAGATACGGACGGCATTTCTATCGAGTTGATTCAAAAGAAAGTCGCCGGACATTACGGATTAAAAGTAGGCGATTTGAAATCGAAGAACAACTCGCGCAATATTGCTGGACCTCGACAGGTGGCAATGTATTTGTGTAAGACCTTAACGAAATCGAGTCTCCCAGAGATAGGGCGCGAATTTGGCGGCAAACATCATACGACCGTGCTACACAGCATTAACAAAATTGCCGACCTTTATAACAAGGATGGAGTTTTCCACAAGCTTATCAACAGCTTTATTGCTGAAATAAAATAGCTTAGCTAAGTTTTCCACATGACCGGGTTGTGGAGCCCTTGTGGAACCTGTTGAAAACTGTTGAAGTTAGCCAAAGGCTCCACAGGGCAGGCCGCTTTTGCACAGGTTTTGCACAGCCTTTTGCACAGCCTTATTTGATCTTTTATATTGTATTTTAAACAATTTGCCATCAGGGTTCCACTTTTCCACAGGCACTACTACTACTACTAGATCATGACATGTAGTGAAAGATTAGAACTACTAGTAAAAGGCAGAATCGAGGTGAATAATGCGCTTCAGTTTGAGTAAGGCATCGCTTCTCAGAGAGTTGAATCTTCTTCAAGGCGTAGTCGAGAAGAAGAATACCATTCCTATTCTTTCAAACGTTCTTATAGAGACTCTGGGTGAATCGCTGGTTTCACTCATCGCTACAGACCTGGATGTGTCGTTGCAAACCGAATGCACAGCGGACGTCAGTCACCCAGGCGCGGTGGTCCTGCAAGCCCGGAAACTCTTCGACATTGTCCGCAATCTCCCGGACGCCGAGATCAACTTCTCTAAAGAGGAAAACGACTGGGTGCGGATTAGCTGTGGCGCATCCGAATTCCGTATCGTCGGCCAAGCCAAAGAGCATTTTCCATCGACACCCGGATTAAAAGAAGGCGGCCAACTGATCCCGACTGCCGCGTTGCACGACTTGATCAGCCGGACCATCTACGCCATCACACAGGAAGAATCGCGTTACGCGCTCAACGGCGCATTGTTGCTGCTGGCTGACGGCAAGCTGCAAATGGTGGCGACCGACGGGCACAGGCTCGCCCTGGCGGCGTTCTCGCTCGAAGGCACGACCGACGAGCAGGTACGCGTGATCATTCCTAAGAAGGCGCTGGGCGAATTGCTCAAGCTGACCTCCGGGAGCGAAGGCGCGTTGACGTTTGCGAAGGACGAGAACCATCTCTACTTCAAAGTCGATCAGCGGCTATTGACTTCGAGAATGCTGGCGGGCCAGTTCCCGAATTACGATCTCGTCCTGCCGAAGAATAATGACAAACTGGTTCCGCTGAACACCGAGCGGTTCGCGCAGGCCATTCGCCGCGCCGCGTTGATGGCTGATGAGCGCAGCCGTGGCATCAAGCTGGAACTGAGCAGCGGCAAGATCAATCTCACAGCGCAGAGCGCGGATGTGGGCGAAGCGAAAGAAGTCATTCCGGTCGATTATACTGGAGATGCGGTCAATATCGGCTTCAACGCGCAATACATCTCTGACTTTCTCGGCGTCGTCGGCACCGAGCAGATTGCGCTAGAGGTCAAGGACGAGCAAAGTCCGGCCTTGCTGAAACCGGCTGGGGACGGGCAATATGATTATCGCTATGTGGTCATGCCCATGCGGCTGATCTGATTCTTCGCCGATTTCGGGGCTGTGGCGCACCGAAAGGTTCCGAGCCTATGCCGAACGTTTACGAGAAGCGCGTTCTCATCGTTGACGACAATAAATCCATTCGCACAACGGTCGTAGACTTCTTGCGCAGCAAAGGCTACGACGTGATTGAAGCCTCTGATGGCATTCAGGGATTAGACAAAGGACTCTCTACCGCGCCCAGCCTGATCATCCTTGACGTCGTGATGCCGGGCATAGATGGGTTCAAGCTCTGTCAGCTCTTCCGCGAAAAGGGCGTAACCGCGCCCATCATTATGCTGACAGAGAAGGCGACAATTGAAGATAAAGTCACGGGCTTCTCGTTTGGCGCGGACGATTATCTAGCCAAGCCCTTCAGTCCTCTTGAGCTTGAGTTGCGCATCCAGGCGTTGTTGCGCCGCACGGTGGGAGAAGCGCCGCCGCCGCCGGAAACCAAACTCCTCAAGCACGGCGACCTGGAGATTGATCTGGACCGCCACACGGTGCGTGCAGGTGATCGGGACATCTCACTCACGCCCATCGAGTTCAATATCTTAAAGCTGCTGGCGTCAAATCCCGGCTACGTCTATTCCCGCAACGATCTGTTGAGCGTGATCTGGGATACCGCCTACGAAGGCTACAAGCGCAACATCGATCCGCATGTTAATCGGCTCAGGACGAAGCTCGAAGAGAATCCCAAGCAGCCTAAATACATCCTCACCGTCTGGGGCATCGGCTACAAATTCAACGAGAACCTCTAGCCGACTTCTGTAGGCCGCTGTGCTTAGCCGCTGGCTGCGAGACGCGACTAAGATGATTGCCCGTCCGCTATCCTCACCGACTTCACGCTGATTGTAACGTTGATGCTCCTCGCTCAATACGTTATCCTTTTAGGAGGTTGATGACCGGCGAGCAGCATATGCATGATCTGATTATTATCGGCAGCGGACCGGCGGGCCTTGCGGCGGCGCTGGCTGCCAAACGCCATCAGTTGGACTGCCTCATCCTTGAGCGCGGTGTGATAGGCAATACGGTTTATCATTACCCGATTGCGCGCCCGCTGTTTTCGACCTCGAACGAAGTCGAGCTAGAGGCTGGCGCATTGCCGCGCGAACGCAAGCCGACGCGCGAAGAAGTGCTGGCGCATTATGCGTATCTGGTCATACGCGAGCAGCTTGATCTCCGCACGGGCGAGCTTGTAGAAACGGTCACGCGCGCGGGCGACAGCTTCACGGTTCGCACGACGAAGAATCATTATCGCAGCCGCGCCGTGCTCGTCGCTACCGGCGGCTTTGGCTGTCAGCGAAAGCTGAACGTCGCCGGCGAATCTCCTGAGCGCGTCTCTTATCGCTTCTCAGAAGCGCACCCATACGCGACCAAGCGCGTGCTCGTGGTGGGGGGTGGCAATTCGGCAGCCGAGGCGGCGTTGTTTCTTCTCGATTCCGGCGCGCACGTCACGCTTGCGATCCGTCGCTACGCGCTTGACGCGCCTTCGCGTATGAACGCAGCCAAGATCAAGCCCTGGGTGCGTGAGCCGCTTGAGCAGGCACAGGCCGAAGGACGCCTTGACGTTCTCACGTCATCCGAGATTGTCGAGATATTACCTGATTCGGCTTTGCTACAAATGTTCGATGGCGAATCGCCGCGCATTGTTGACGTAGCGTGCGATCACATCTTTGCGTTGATCGGCGCAGACCCTGATGTGCGGTTACTTGAAGAGGCAGGGGCCGAGATTGCCGCCGACGGTCGCCCCGTCTATTCCGATCAATTCGAGACTACCGTTCCCGGTCTTTTTGTTGCGGGCCACCTCACCAGGGAGCTGCATATGAAAAAGGCTATCGAGGTTGGAACTGTGGTTATGCAATATATCGGTGAGCGCCTTCTTGAACCGGCTGCCGTTTGACAGCCCGACGCGGGAAGCGCATCAACAGTTTGTTAGCAGCCGAAACGCGATGCCGTATAGCGAAGAACAATCAGCGCGGCGAGAGACAGCGGAGCCGGACGTAGAGGCGCAGATCGTCGCGGTCGGCGACAGTGCGGCGCGCAGCCGCGCGATCAACACGGTAACGACTGCCACATCGCCCAACACGGTTTCGCAACCGCCGGTCAATCGCGGTGGGCCGCGCCATCTCGGCACGCGCTGGTGGATGCTGGCGGCAGGCTCGGCGCTGCTGCTAACGCTACTGACCGCTGCCGCTGTCTACCTCCTGACGCGAAAGCCCTCGACCGTTGACCAGTTGATTATCTTGACCGTGCCGTCAGGGGCCAACGTCAAGCTCGACGCCAAAGACTATGGCCACACGCCGGTCAAGCTCGAACAACTGGTCGCCGGCACGTACACGCTGACCATCGAGAAAGAGAATTACGAGCCGGTCAGCGATCAGATCACCATCACCGATGCTCAGACGCTCGAATATAAATTGAAAGTCCTGCCATCGCCTGATGCAGCAGCCGGATCACCGGAAGAAGCAATTAGAAAGTCACAGGATAAGGCGAATGAAGCGTTGGCGCGGAATCAGTACCTTATCCCCTATGAAAACAGCGCCTTCTACTGGGCACAACAGATTCAGCGTTACGATGAGTCGAATGCCTTTGCCGCCGAGATCATCGAACGCGTGCGTCATACCGAACTGCAAATCGCCCGCGAAGCCAGCGCCAGCAATGACATCGGCAAAGCGCGGGAAATTTACAACGCCTTGAGCGCGAACTATCCCGATAATGAAGAAGTGCGCGCCGCCGTCGCTAAGTTTGAAAATCAAATTTCACAACATCGTGGCGAAGTCACCGACCTTGTAAAAAAAGCTACAGACGCTTTGCAGGCTGGCAGCTTGATTGACCCGGACCGTGCGAGCGCCTATTACTTCGCCAAGCGCGCGCTGGCCATTGATAGACAGAATACGCAGGCCCGCGCCGTTTACAATCAAGTGAAAGAGACGCTCACCGCACGGGCCGATGATGCTTACCGGCGCGGCGACGTGGACGTGGCGATCAGACAGTTCAGTCGCGTCGTTCAGCTTTTCCCTGATGACAAAGCGTTGCGTCTGCACGCGCGCGAGATTGAGGAAAAGCGGGCCGGCGACATTGCCAGAGAGAATGACGCCGCCCACCGCCGCCTCGAAGGGCTGAGTAAGTATCAACGCGGCGATTACGAAGGGGCAATCCCTGACCTTCAGTTCGCGGTCAACAAAGGTCTGGTCGCCCCGGAAATCCTGTTCGCCTTGGGGCGCTCGCATATGATGCAGGGCGATCTCGACCAGGCGGCCCATTACTTCAAACAAATACGCCCTTCGGCTGATGACCAGTACCGTTCGGCTATCGCCGCGCTCGGTGATATTGCCAGAGAACGCGGTGACTATGCCGGCGCGTTGGATCGGTACAAAGAAGCGAAGCAGCTCGGCGGCAGCACCCTCTACTCAATTGCCAAACTCGACGACCGCATCGAGCAGATCGAAAAGCGCGAGCGCGCCAAGGCGGCTGAACCCGTGCCGATCACGCTACGCGTCAAGCACCTGCACGGCGGCTTGATGGGCGGCTCGTGCAATGGCACGCTGGCCATCACTTCGACCGGCGTGCGTTACGACGGAACCGAGCACACCTTCTCAGCGAACTTGCTGGCCGCCGGCGTGCGCGTTGTGAAGGATGAGATGGTCGTGAAGTTTCAGGACAAGAACGAAAAATTCAAAGTGCCGCGCGCCGAGGCCGAGCGCTTCAACGAAACGCTATCGCGCTTCCAACAATTCTATTCGCCTGCCAATAAGTGATCGCCTTATCTTTTCTGAAAAAACTACCCACGCAGGGAATTGATTTATAGATTCTTTGCGGTATAGTCGCAGGTGTCACTGCTTCGAGGTGACGAACGAGCGAAATCGAACCGGGCGCTCAAGCTTCCGTTTAAAAAACAAAACTAAGACTGACCCTGCGCGCTGCTCATTTCGCTTACGTATTGGCCGGCGAGTTGCGACATCGCTTCGCTCACTTCGATAGGGAAGCAGATGCGGTCAATGCGATAGCCGCGCATACCGCGCACGACTTCCGACACTTCGCTGATCTCACGTATCTCAGGGCGCGGCCAGCCCGATTCAATATAAATCAGACTCTCCGTATCAACGCCCACTGGCGAATAGTAGCCGTAATACGGCACGTCGGCGGCGCGGTCCAGCACTAGGTAATAAGCCGGATCGAAGCCTGCCTGTCGCACGACTTCTTCGGCTTGCATCCAGAAAGACTTCGCCGCGTCGGCGACGAATTCCAGATCAATCGTCTTAAACAGCTTGCGGTCGATGAAACGCGTCGAGAGGTCAGCCAGCGTAGCGTCCGCGTCGCGCGTCCACTGCTTCAGGTGAAACACCAGATCGGTGTCGTCGAGCTGCAAGTACTCCTGCGTGGTGACGGGCTGGCCGAGCAGCATTTTTTCAAAGACCGAATCGCGCATACGAAACCGCAGCCGGTCCTGCTCGATCAACTCTCTGGCTCGCGTCAGCGCCGAAATCAAGACCGCCTCGGCTGACCGCAACGTGCGGTGGAAGTAGACCTGCCGGAACATGTAGTAGCGCGCCTGCAAATATTCTTCGACCGCGTACAGCCCTTTTGATTCGACGTAGACGCGACCTGACGCGTCGTCAATCTTGAGCGCGTGCAGCACCCACTCCAGATCATAGATGCCATACTTCGCGCCGGTCATCAGGCTGTCACGCAGCAGGTAATCCATACGGTCGCAATCGAGCTGCGACGAGACAAGCTGGGTGACAAAGGCCGGCGAGTAATTATGCTTATAAAGCGAGGCGAGCCGGGCGGGGAGTTGCGCGTCGTGCTGGCGTAGTATCTGGTTGACTTCGGTGCTTTCGTCTTCGACGATGCGGCACGTCCAGTCTTCGTGATGATAGCGGAAGACTTTCTCCATCACGTGTGAGAACGGCCCGTGTCCGAGGTCGTGTAGCAACGCGCCGGCGCGACCGACGACGCGCGCCTCATCGCTGATCGAATGATGAGCCGCGAGCAAGTTCAATGCCCGCGTCATCAAGTGCATCACGCCGATGGAATGTGTGAAGCGGCTGTGCTCGGCTCCTTGGTAGGTGAACAGCGCGATGCCGAGTTGCTTGATGCGGCGCAGCCGCTGGAACTCTGCCGAATCAATCAGCGCAATGATCAAACGGTCATCGGCCAGCGACTCGTCGAGCGAGATCATGTTGTGAAGGGGATCGCGATAATTCCGCTGCGGCAACGCGCACCTCTGTCAAACTATGATGATCATTCCACGTGGATATTATCATAGCTCAGACTTGCGAAGTTAGATATACTCGTGCCGAATTTTGAGTGATGGAGAAGAGTTATGGCAAAACGATTTCGCGCAACTCTCGAACAAAGCGAAAGCAGCACGGCGACCGCAATCACTATCCCCTTTGATGTGCCGAAGGTGTACGGCAAACGTGGCCGCGTCGCCGTGCGCGGCACGATCAATGGCGTGCCCTTCCGCAGCTCCGTCTTCAAGATGGGCGATGCGCCGTACTTTATGGTGGTCAACCGGCAGATGCGCGAAGCCGGCGGCCTTTCCGCAGGGCAAACCGTATCGGTGGTGATGGAACGCGACGATGAGCCTCGCTCAGTTGAAGTGCCGGCTGACCTGCAAGCGGCGCTCGCGGCGAGCCAGGGCGCGCAAGAGGCGTGGGCGCGACTCAGCTTCACACATCAGCGCGAAGACGTTGAAGCCATCACGGGAGCCAAGCGGCCAGAAACGCGGGCGCGGCGAATAGCCAAGGCCGTCGAGCAACTTTTGTCAGGCAAGAGGTCGTGATTAAAACAGCCCGCTACCTTGTGCGATGCGAACCGACGGTCGCACCTTGTTGATTGGCGAGCGGCCTGTCCTTGCGCGAATCATCGAAGCCGTGACCAATCCCGCTGAACCATCACCGCTGTTCGTGACCGCGCAAGGACAGGCCGCTCGCCTTCATCAATCCGCTTCGGCGCGTAGCGGCGCGCTCACGGATGAAGCAGCCGCTTCGTCTATCTCGATGACCTTTCGATTCAACAGACTGTGGCGGCGGCCATAAGCGAAGTAGATTACAAAGCCGATCAGCAGCCACACGCCGAGCCGCAGCCAGTTCTCCGCCGGCAGCGAAAACATCAGCAGCAAGCACGTCGCAATGCCGAGTATCGGCACGAGCGGCACAAAGGGAGCGCGAAATGGGCGCTCGGCATCGGGGTGTGTGCGCCGCATCACCAGCACGGCGGCGCAGACAATGACGAATGCCGACAGCGTGCCGATGCTGACTAAGTCAGCGAGAATCCGCAGCGGCAGGAACGCCGTCGCCACGCCGACGAACATGCCTGTGACGATGGTTGACTTCCACGGCGTGCGGAACTTCTCGTGTACTGCACCGAAAAACTTTCTCGGCAATAAGCCGTCGCGCGCCATTGCCAGCAGAATGCGCGCCTGGCTCGAAATCGAAACCAGCACGACCGAAGTGATGCCCGCGAGCGCGCCGAACGAAATCAAGAACTGCGCCCACGTCAGCCCCTTCTGCTTGAAGGCATTCGACACCGGCGCGTTGGTGTCGAGATGGTCGTAACGAATCATCCCGGTCAGCACAGCCGTTACTGCAATGTAAAGTACCGTACAAATCAGCAGCGAAGCGATAATGCTCAGCGGCACGTCGCGGCGCGGGTTGCGGGCTTCTTCAGAATTGGTCGAAACCGAATCGAAGCCGATGTAGGCGAAGAAGATGATCGCGGCAGCGGCGAGCATACCGAGCGGCTGGCCGCCCGCGTCCGCGCCGCCGAGCACAGGCTTGCCGAAGAAGCTGACGCCGGCAAATCCAAACGGCGCGAACGGATGCCAGTTCTTCGGGTCAACATAAAATGCGCCGACGCCGATGACCAGCAACACGACGGCGACTTTCAGAATGACCATTGCCGTGTTGAACCGCGCGCTCTCTTTGATGCCGACGATGAGGATTGTCGTGACGAGAACAGCGATGAGGATGGCGGGCAGATCGAGCACCGTGCCAGTGGCGACGAGCTTGCCGAGCTTGGGATCGTAATCCATCGGCGCGCGGCTGATGGCGTCCGGCAGCTTGAGGCCGAAGATGCTAATCAAATCCTGAAAGTAATGCGAAGCGCCGACGGCGACCGTCGATGCGCTGACGGCGTATTCAAGAATCAAGTCCCAGCCGATGATCCACGCGAACAACTCGCCGAGCGTGGCGAACGCGTAGGTGTAGGCTGAGCCGGCGACCGGCACCATCGCCGCGAACTCGGCATAACAGAGCGCCGCGAAGACACAAGCAATGCCGGAGACGATGAACGACAGCATCAACGCCGGGCCGGCTTTGCTGTTGGCAGCGACGCCCGTGAGCACGAAGATGCCCGTGCCGATGGTCGCGCCGACGCCGAGACTGGTCAGTTGCAGCGGGCCAAGCACGCGGCGCAAGCGGCCTTCGCCGCTCATCTCTTTGAGCAGCAGTTCGAGCGGTTTCTTTCTGAGCAGGCTATTAGCCATCGGTACACCTCCACAAGAACGGTGATGTGAGAGCGGCTCCGCCACTCGCGCGCGATGCCCATTGTCTCGACCCGCATCTGATGAACCCTCTTCAAGTCGTCCACTCACAGACCGCAAAGGCTCACGAACGCGAACGGTGCGACCACTGTAAGGGCGAACACAACAGCGGACAATGATTATGGCCCGAAGGCATTGATGGGCGGCTTGAATGGTCGGTGAAGGGGAACGAACGGCGGCGGGTTAAAGCGCGTTGCCGAGCAATTCGCCGAGCCGCTTGCGACAACTGCGGCTCAACATCAACTCGGTCCCGTCGCGCAGAATGACGCGGTAGTCGTTATGAAACCACGGTTGCAGCTCGCGCACGCGGTCGAGGTTGACGATTGTGGAGCGGTGTATGCGCAGAAAGCGTTTAGGGTCGAGTTGCGCTTCGACCTGGCTGATGGCTTCGCGGACGAGGTAAGACTCACGGCCTACGTGCAGGCGGACATACTTGCCTTCGGCTTCGACCCAATCAATCTCGTCGGTCTTCAAAAAGAATGCGCGCCCGCCGGCTTTAATCACCATGCGCTCAACGTGGCTCTGTTGCGCGCGCAACTCTTCGAGCAGGGCGATGGTGCGCTGGCTCACGTCGCTGCGCTCGTTAGCGAGCCGCGACCTGACCCGCTGCATCGCCATATCAAAGCGGCGGCGGTCAAACGGCTTGAGCAGGTAATCAAGCGCGTGGACCTCGAATGCCCGCAGCGCATATTGATCGTAAGCGGTGACGAAGATGACGAGCGGCATCTCACCTGCCGCGACCGCGCCGAGCACGGCGAAGCCATCCACTTCCGGCATCTGCACGTCCAGGAAGACGAGCGCGGGCTGTTGTTCATTGATCGCCGCGATGGCTTCACGACCATTGCCGCATTCGCCGATCACTTCAATGTCAGGATGGCGCGCCAGCATGCGGCGTATGCGCCGACGCGCCAGCGGCTCGTCATCCACGATCAACGTGCGTATGGCTTTCGTCGAAGTCATCCGATAGCCGCTTTCTGTTGAGTCATGGACTCAGCCTTCTCGAAAGGAATTTCGAGCGTAACCTGCAAGCCGCCTTCGCGGGCGTCGGCCATCTCGAAGCGTTGCGCCGTGCCGTAGAGATGTTCCAGCCGCGCCCGCGTGTTGCTAAGACCGACGCCGCCGCGCCAACGGCTCGAAGAGTCCTGCGCCGACGCCAGCCCCGGCCCATTGTCTTGCACCTGCAAGCTGAGTGTGTCGTTCAGGTGCGAGACGCGAACCTCGATGTGGCCCGGCCCCGATTGCATCACGACGCCGTGACGGATGGCGTTTTCAACAATCGGTTGCAGGATCAAGTTCGGAACCATCGCATCGAGCGCGTCGGGCGCGATGGTGTAGCTCACGGTCAGGCGGTCTTGAAAGCGCACCTGCTCGATTTCGAGATAACAGCGCAGGAACTCCATCTCCTCGTGCAAGGTCACGCGCTGCGCGCCGGAGTTTTGTAATGTCATTCGCAAAAAGTCGCCGAGCCGCGCGAGCATCTCGTCCGCCGCGTCTACATCTTCATCGAGCAAGGCCGAGATCGAGTTGAGGGTGTTGAACAGGAAGTGCGGCTGAAGCTGCATCTTCAATGCCTGAAGCTGCGCCTGCGCGAGTTCAGCTTTGAGGCGCGAGGCGCGCAGCTCTTCGCGTTGATAACGGCGATAATAATCCAGCACCAGGCTGATGAGCATGAACGTGCCATAGCTCATATAGCCGGTCGGCAGGTTGAAGAGAATGTCGGACTGGTACAGCTCGCGTATGGACGAGTACTGGCGATAGACGGCGACGTGCAGCGCCCAGCCGACGATCAGGTAGATCGCTCGGTGAAAGAAGGCCAGCGTCAAGCACGCGACGATATGAATGATCGAATTACGCAGCCAGTGCTCGCGCCCTATGCGGAACCAGCGCGTCAGTTGAAAGATCAGCGGCGCAAGCATCGCCCACAAGAACCAGTAGGGCAGCTCCCACACGAGCATGCCGCCGACCGTCGGCTGGTGCTTGAAGATGGCGACGTAATGGCCGGCGAAAAAATAGTAGTTGAGCGTGAAGGAGAGGCCGACGAGCGTCCACGCGACAAGGACGGCTATCCATAATATCCAACCACGCTTCGGCATTCGCATCTCCTCAAAAGTTTCAGCGTATTTCTATCATAACGCGAAACGGCGAGCGCGGGCATCGGTTTTATCGCGCCCTGAAGCGAGCAGAGATTAACACGCAGACACGGAGGCACAGAGACACAGCGAACTCTTCGTGTTATCTTCTTGCTTTCTTGAAAGAGGCAAACACGGATGACCAGAATGAGCGCGCAGGAATTGGAAGACTTTCTCTATTCGCACTTCTCGGAAATGGATGAGCGGTTGTTTCATGTCGAGCGCGTCGAAGAGAACTTCGCGCAGATTCGCATGACGTATCACCCGCGCCACTTGCGACCGGGCGGGACGATCTCCGGCCCGGCCCTGATGATGCTGGCCGACACCGCGATGTATCTAGTGCTGCTGGCGATGATCGGCCCGGTTGCGCTGGCCGTCACTACCAATTTGAACATCAACTTTCTGCGCAAGCCTGTGGCCCGCGACGTGATCGCTAAGACGAGCCTGCTCAAGCTCGGCAAGCGGCTCGCGGTCGGCGAAGTGACAATGTTTTCCGATGGCGACGCGCAGCCGGTCGCGCACGCGACGGTGACTTACTCCATCCCCGCCGAGCGAACGTAACCTCGACCGCCAGCCAGTTGGCAGTTCTCATTTAAATTGAAACCGAAATGTTGATGGACGCGTCTTAGGATTGTGTTCATTCGCAGAAGTGTTTTTGGCGAACTTTCCGTGATTGCTGGCAAAAAGGGCGAGGATGAGGATGATTCCTGTAGCTTGCTTATAGCAAACCCTGATTGAATTGTCTTTGCGCTTTTGCCATGCTGCTTGATCTGCTGTCTCGTGCCATATTTTGTTCTGTCTTTTTGGAAAGAGAGGATGATGAACCATTCTGCGCTCGTCACCGAGTCTCCCCTCATCAACACAAAACCTCAGTCACAAAAGCTCTCATCTCACGCGCAATGGGCGCGGCGGCTGGTCCTCTGCCTCGCCTGGGCGCTGGCGCTCGCCTTTGTCGCGTCGGCGCAGGAGTTGAGTAACGACCGCCTGACCTTGCAACTCGGCGTTTCAGGCGAAGGCATTCCGATCATCAAAGAGGCAGTCTGGAAAGATACGGGCCTGTCGGCTTTCCGTGATGCAGGCACGCCCGATGGTCTCAGCGCCTGGGTCCCTGAGTCGCTGATTCCTGCCGACGCCGGTGAAGCGCCGGCTTGGGCCGTCAGCGAAAGCGACGAGATGATTACCGCTGAAGCGACGCGCCCGCTCGCCGCCAAGATGCGCATCACCTGGATTATCGACCTGCCGAAACAGGGGCCGCTGTTTCGCCTGCGCGTGCGGTTGACCGGCGGCAAGCAGGCGCGCGACGTGGAGTGGTTCCCGTCGTGGTCGGCCAACTGGCAGGTCGGCGGCGGCGCACAATGGGTGCGCTGGTGGCGTGCGCTGGAGTTCGACCGCAACGAGCAAAACTTGAGTGCCGACTCCTCGATTCGTCTGGGCAGCCGCTTGCACAGCTCCGATGATGGCGATGGCGGCGTCAACCCTTACTGGATCGTTGGCGGGCCGTCGAGCCGCACCTATTTCAGCTTGCAGTGGAGCGGCGGCTGGAGCGCGCAGCTCAAGGGGCTGGATAACGGCTTTGCCTTCTCGGTGAACCTGCCGCCGGCAGAGACCCAACTGACGCTCAACAAGCGCAAGGAGATTGAAGGGCCGGCGCTGCTGGTGACGCTCGTCGAGGGGAGCGACGAGGCAGAAGGCCGCGCCCAGTGGATGCGACAGCGGCACGCGCTTGGCCAGATACTTTATGGCGGCCCGCGTCCGTCCTTTCCGCTGACCTACAATCACTGGTACGCGATTCGGAAGGATTTCAATGCCGACTTCCTGGCTCGGCAAGTGGCGGCAATGTCGCCATACGGTTTCGACGCCTTCATCGCTGACGCCGGCTGGTTCGCCAGTGGGCGCTGGAAGCCCGACCCGGCGAAGTTCCCTGCGGGCGAGCTGACCAAGGCGCTGGCTTCAATGAAAGCCGCCGGCATCAAGCCGGGTTTGTGGTCTACGCCACAATTTGTCAGCCGCGACGATGACACCTCGGCGTTGACATTTGAAGACCCGGCAATCTTCTCTAATTTTATTGACGGCTACCTCATCGATCTGTCGCAACCGAGCTTCGTCACACACTTGCTTGATCACGTGTCGGCGCTGCGCAGCAAGTATTCGATGGATTATTGGAAGTACGACCAGCTCTTCTTCTCCGAACAGACCCACGAGGGCGAGATGAAGAATGTCGTCGGGTTTCAGTCGGCTTTGCAGTCTGTGCGCCTGGCCAACTCCGACCTGACGATTGAGAACTGCCTGAACGGCGGGCGTATGCTTAACGATTTCACGCTGCTGCTGACGCAGACGAGCTGGTTGAGGGATTACGGCAAGACCAGCGATGACGTGCCGCAGCTCAACATTCACAGCGCGCTGTATGCGCTGGAGATGGTCTTCCCGTGGTCGGCGCTGCGGTTCTCGGTCAACTTCGACCAGTCCGACCCGAATGACGATGAGCTGACGCGGCTCAGTTGTCGCAGCGCGATGATCGGCGCGTGGGGACTCTCGACCGACCTGTCACTGGTCAGCGAACATCAGCAGGCGATCATCTTGAAAGAGATCGTCAACTACCGGCGGTTGAACCGCATGAAGTATTCGTGCCTCTACGACCTCTACCTGCCGAGCGAAACGGCGGATGCGGCGGGCGTAACCTTCTACAGCCCGAAGCGGCTCTATGCCGGCGTGTTGCTCTACCGATGGCAGCGCAACGGCGCATTCAAACAGCCGCTCGCGTTAGCGAAGCTGAGGCCGGAGGTGATGTATGTCGTCACTGACGCTGATACGGGCGAGGTGATCACTGCCAGCGGCAGCGACTTGATTGCCAATGGCGTCAGCGTGTCGTTCAGCGGCGGTCGGCGGTCGGCCCTGCTCTTCATCGAGCCGGCTGACACGACCACAACGCCTTAAGCCAAAGGCTAAGCCAAAAGCGCGTGGCGTCGCGCGCCTTTGGCGCGTAAAATCATGCGTAGACTTTCCGGCGGTAATCTGCTAGGATAATACTGTTCGTTAGGCAGCGCGAACGCTGCCGTTGACTTAGGATTTCAGGAGTTTCCCGCTACTGCTTGGAGAGCGTTTGATTCAGTTTTCTCATTCCTTTCCCAAAGCCTCGGAAGTTCCTCTTAACACATTCAGGAGACACGATGAAAAGAATCTATGTTGGCAACCTGTCGTACCAAACGACGGAGGCCGATCTCTCTGACCTGTTCGAGCAAGTCGGCCAGGTTGAATCCGTGAACATCATCACAGACCGTGACACGGGACGTTCCAAGGGCTTTGGGTTTGTCGAGATGAACGACGAGGACGCTGAGAAAGCGATCGCGCAGTTCAACGGCACCGAGGTGAACGGTCGCTCGGTAACTGTCAATGAAGCGCGGCCCCGCGAAGAGCGCGGCGGCGGACGCGGCGGCTTTGGTGGCAATCGCGGCGGCGGTGGCGGCGGCGGTCGTGGCGGCTTCGGCGGTAATCGCGGTGGCGGCGGCGGCGGCGGTGGTCGCGGCGGCTACGGCGGCAACCGTTACTAAGCCTGGCCTGGGATTTGGGATGAGCGAGGCTTCTCGTTCATCCCACCTGCTTACCGTTAGGCGAAGGAATCAGAGCGCCTCTGTTCAATCTGCGCCCTTCATCAACATCCTCTCAACAACCATTGCCGCAACGGCAGCCTTTGGCCGGCCCGCGCGGCGGAAGAAAGTTTCATGAATTCAGATAATTTCCACAAGCTTGGCCTGAGTGCGCCGCTTGTTAAGGTCATCGAACGGCTCGGCCTCGTTGTGCCGACCGACATCCAGACAAAAGCCATCCCGCCGGCGCTCGCCGGTCAAAACGTGATGGCGACAGCCGAAACCGGATCGGGCAAAACGGCGGCGTTTCTGCTGCCGATCATTGAACGGTTGAAACAGCGCGGCGCGGCCCGCGCGCTGGTGCTGGCTCCGACGCGCGAGCTGGCTTTGCAAATCGAAGTGAACGCGCGCGACTTCAGTCGCGCCGCTGGCCTGCGCACGGTCTCGGTCGTGGGCGGCGAAAGCATAGGCCGGCAGACCAAGTCGCTCGGCGACGGCGTTGACATCATCATCGCCACGCCCGGACGCTTGAACGATTTGATCGAGCGCCGCGCTGTGCGGCTCAACCAGATTGAAGCGCTGGTGCTTGACGAAGCCGACCGCATGCTCGATATGGGATTCTTGCCGCAGGTGCGGCGCATCATCGCGCACATTCCGAAGCAGCGACAGACGATGATGTTCACGGCGACGATGTCGCGTCCCGTCGAGTTGTTGGCGCGCGAACTGTTAAGCGACTGTGTTCGCGTCGCAGCGGCGCGCACGCAATCAACCACGGCGACGCTGACGCAGACCGCCTTTCCTGTGCTGGCACACGCGAAGACGCCGCTGCTGTTGGCGCTGCTCAAGCAGAAGACCGATGGCGCGATCCTCGTCTTCACGCAGACGCGGCGCGGCGCTGACCGCCTGGCGCACATACTGACCGCCAATAAACACGAAGTCGCCACGCTGCATTCCGACCGCAGTCAGTCGCAGCGTAACCGCGCGCTCCAGAGCTTCCGCTCCGGCGACGTGCGCGTGCTGGTCGCTACGGACGTTGCGGCGCGCGGCATTGACGTGGACGACATCGCTTATGTCATCAACTACGAAGTGCCGGCGTCCGCCGACGACTACATCCACCGCGTCGGACGTACGGCGCGGGCTGGCCGCAACGGCGAGGCGATGACGCTCGTGAGTCCCGAAGAAGAGTCGATGCTTTCGGTCATCGAACAGACCACAGGCATTAAGCTCGGCAGGGAACGCCTGCATGGGTTTTCTGACGGAAGGTCGGACGAGCAGATTCGCCTGGCTAGCGAGATCGCCAAACTGCGCTCGATGTCGCGCCGCTCGTTCAACTCGGGGGGCCGCGCCGCGCGCCGTTAGGGATCATCACCATTTGCAGAGCGAGCGGGCGACTGCCGCGTTCGCTCTGTTTATCCTTAGACGCACAACCGCGCGGTCCTTCCACAAGCCGCGCTGAAAGAGAGACTAAATGCCAAGAGAAGATATGATCGCGGTGGACGGCACGGTGGTCGAGTGTAAAGGCAATGCGACTTTCAAGGTCAAGGTGGCGCAGGGCCATGAAGTGCTGGCCCACCTGGCCGGCAAGATGCGCAAGCATTACATCAAAGTGCTGGCCGGTGACCGCGTGACGGTTGAACTATCGCCTTATGATTTGACCAAAGGCCGCATCACCTACCGCCATCGCAGCTAGCGCGCGACCGCGGCACGAGAGTGTGCCGCGCCGCCTGTTGTACGGCGCGATGATCCATTTAGTAAAGTGAAGTGATGGAGATGAGCACGCTCGATCAAAAAGCCATTCACGCCATATTGCGTGAGATCGACACACGCCTGAGCCAGGGACTCGTGCCCGTGCATAACGAGCATCTGCAACATCTGGTCGAAGGCGATACTGTCGAATACCTGCTCTACCTGAAAAGGCTCGGCTTGATTAGCGGCGATCTGGTGACGCGAGGTCTGGACAGCACGCCGCATCGAATGACCAACATCCGCCTGACCTTCATCGGCATCCGCACGCTCAGGGCCGGCTAAACCTTCTCACCCGTCGGCGCGATTGAATACGGCAGCATTCAGCGCGCCGATGCGGCTCGACATCGTGAACAGCGCCCGCACCGGCACAAAGCCAAATAATCGATAATCGCCAATCGCCTGCAATCCCGCCGAAGCCATACAGCCGCATTGCGTGCAGTCGGGCGTGCCGCCGAACTGGCAAGGCGTGATCTTTCCCTTCAAGTCTGCCGTCAGATTCAACGTCGTCCGCGAGAAGATGCAATCCGCAGGCGTCTGCGGCGGCTTCATATACCCTTTAATCACCGAGTCGGGCAGAAAGAGTTTCGGATAAGCGGGGCGCATCGCGGCAAGCTCTCGCAGGACGCTCTCGCGCTCCTGCGGCGTCAGTATCTCAGCATCCTGTGCGCCGACCTGCGGCGTGAAGAGGCTGAACCATATCTGCTTGATCTCGTCCCGCGTCGACCAGAAGCGCACGAACTCTTCGAGGTAGCCTGCGCGCCCGGCCATCTGCGCCGTGACGGTGCTATGCACGGTGATCTGGTGGCCGGCGATGCTCTTCAGGATGCGCTCGTAGGTGGCCGGCTTTCTGCGCTCGTCGTGCTCCGGCTGCAAGCCGTCAATCGAGACGACTAGATGAAGATTGTTAATATCATTCCAGGCTTTCGGGATTTCGCGGACGGCGCTGGTCACGAGTTGAACGGTGACGCCCATCTGACTCAATCGGGGCAGCAACAGGTTCAACTCGCGGAAGCGCACTAGCGGCTCGCCGCCGACGATAGAAAGATGCAGCGGGCGATAGCGACGCACCAGCGCCAGCACACCATCAACCAGTTGTTCGCCTTTATAGTCCGATAGCGTTCTAAGCGGCCCGAGCTGATGCAGGTGCTCCGGTTCGTAAGCATAGCAGCCGGGGCAGCGCAGCGGACACTCGCGGGTGATTTCAATAGACAGGGATGGATAATGGCCGCGCAAGATGCGACCCCATGCGCGCACCACGTCATTCTTTTTCAGGAGAGCCTCTTTCTACCCGATCAGAAATCAGATTACGTTGACTCCGTCCACGCTTACAACCTTAACACTTGTGATAGGGCGAGGCCAAATCGTAGCGACGGATCAAACCGAGCAGCGCGTCAGAAAAATGAGCGGCCACTTAGCGCCAACATCCGCGCACACTTCAACGAGGCATAGGAGCAATTGTGACATCGCCGTTTGACACGCCTCGTAGCCCTATGCTAAAAGCAAGTACGAAAGTAGCTTATATTAGAAGCATCTCATTCCTAGCCACTGCCGATTAATCTTGCTTTCAGTGCAGCATTGGTGTCTTTGCGAAAACTGTAGCGGGGCGCACAAATGGCAGACGATCCGAAAAACACCCTGACCGACCGCAGCGGTGATCAATCCGAGCCGACCGGCAGCGACGATTCCACCACCGTCTCACCTGAACAACCCGGGAAGCCACAGCCATCATCATCTGAAACCGTCGGCGCAGACGTGCCGGAGAAGGCACAGCCATTGCCACCAATAGCCGGCTCCGTTTCGCCTGCTGATGAAGCCGAAGCGAAAGCAAAAGCCAATCTACCTGCCGGCGAGAAGCTCAAGACGGAAGCGAAGGATGAAGTGGCGTTGCCGGGCACGGCCAAGCCATCGAAGACGCCTTCGGTCGAAGGCGCGTCCGCAAGCGGCGAGCCGGCTACTCCGCAAAAGACAATCCCGACACCACCGGCGACTGGCCCGGCTGCCGTTAAGCCGACACCCCCACGCGCGCCTGCCGGTGACAAGGCTGCTCCCCCGAAAGCCACGCCTGCCGCAGGCGCGAAGCCCGCGCCGCCCGCGCGCAAAGCGCCTTCGATCACGACCGAGATCACCGATGACCCGTTCATTGATCGCATCAAAAAACAATTCGGCGCAGCCATCACCGAGGCCGTCGCCACGCTCGGCCAGCAGATCGTGCGCGTCAAACGCGAATCTTATCTCGCGCTCTGCCGCTTTCTGCGCGATGACAACGAAGCGCGCTTCGATATGTGCAACGACCTGACGGCGGTTCACTGGCCTGAGCGCAAGGGCGAAGAGTTCGATGTCGTCGTCAATCTCTACTCAGTCGCAGGGAACCGGCGGCTGCGCGTCAAGGTCGCGCTGGCCGATGGCGAAACCTGTCCGAGCGTCACGCCGCTCTGGACGGGTGCGAACTGGATGGAGCGCGAGGTCTATGATTTGTTCGGGCTGCGCTTTGATGGCCACCCTGATTTGCGGCGCATCCTGCTGCCGGTGGATTGGCCCGGCCACCCGCTGCGCAAAGAGTACCCGATTGAATACCGCGACAACGAGTGGACCGATAAACACCTCGACTATCTCGAAGTCGATTACGACACGAGCTTGATCGACGTGAAGTACCGCGAGCGCCGTTAGCGCACCGACTCGAATTCGCCATCGCCGGTTCGAGATTGATGGTGGCAGGCAACACTCAGGTTTGATATGCAAGACCAGGAAGTGATCAACGACCGCGAGACGCTCTTTGACACCGAAGAGATGGTGCTCAACATGGGGCCGCAGCATCCGAGCACGCACGGCGTGCTGCGCGTCATTCTGAAGCTCGACGGCGAGACCGTCACCGGCCTCGATTGCGACATCGGCTACCTGCATCGCGGCGTCGAGAAGATCGCCGAGCACGACACCTACGCGATGATCACGCCTTACTGGGATCGGCTCGATTACGTCGCCGCCGTGTCGAACGACCTGCTTTACGTCGAAGCGGTCGAGAAGCTGTTGCAGGTCGAAGTGCCCAAACGCGCACAGTACCTTCGCGTCATCCTCACAGAGCTTCAACGCATCGCCTCGCACCTGCTCTGGCTCGGCACGCACGCGATGGACATTGGCGCGGTGACGGTCTTGTTGTACTGCTTTCGCGAGCGCGAAGAGATACTGAAGATATTCGAGGACTTCATCGGCGCGCGTCTGACCGCGCACGCCTTCCGCATCGGCGGCCTCTGGTGGGACGCTTACCCCGAATTCGAGCAGCGCGTCCGCGACTTCTTAAAGATTCTGCCTGAGCGCATCGAAGAGTATGAAACATTACTGAACGCCAATCGCATCTGGCTGCAACGCACGGTCGGCATCGGCATCATTTCGGCAGAAGACGCCATTGATTTGAGCCTGACAGGGCCGTGCCTGCGCGGGTCTGGCGTCAAGTACGACGTGCGCAAGGCGACGCCTTACGCGGCCTATTCCGATTTCAACTTCGAGATTCCCATCGGCGAGAACGGCGATACCTATGACCGTTACCTCGTCCGCATGGAAGAGCTGAAGCAGTCTGCGCTGATCATCGAGCAGGCGCTCGACGGATTGCCGGAAGGCGCGGTGATGGCCAAAGTGCCGAAGATCATCAAGCCACCGGCGGGCGACATTTATCACACCATCGAAGCGCCCAAAGGCGAGCTTGGCGTTTATCTGGTGAGCGACGGCACGGGCAAGCCTTACCGCATGCGCATTCGCCCGGCGTCATATATCAACTTGCAGTCGCTCAAAACTATGAGCATTGGCCATCTGGTTGCTGACGTGGTCGCCATCATCGGCACGCTCGACATCGTGCTTGGCGAAGTGGACAGATAATCATTATGCCTGGACTCATCACATCGCTTCTGTTTGCCGCGCCGGAGTGGGTGCGGACGCTGATCACTCACGAAAGGCAGCCGAACGTCTTCTGGTCGGAGTACATCATCTGGCCGATGATTCAGATCATCATCGTGCTGTTCATCGTGCTCACGGTCGTCGCCTATCTGGTCTGGGTCGAGCGCAAGGTGTCGGCCTTTATGCAGGCGCGGCTCGGCCCGATGCGAGTTGGCCTATGGGGATTGTTGCAGCCGCTCGCCGATGGCTTGAAGCTGCTGCTCAAGGAAGACATCATCCCGCTCAAATCCGATCAAGCGGTCTTCACGATTGCGCCGATCATCTCGGTCGTCGCCGCCTTCGTCGTGCTGGCGGTGATGCCGTGGGGTTCGACGTGGGCGACGATTGCCAACATCAACATCGGCCTCTTGTTCGTCCTCGCCGTCTCATCCATAGGCGTGCTGGGATTGGTGCTGGCCGGCTGGTCGTCGAATTCCAAGTACTCGCTGCTTGGCGCGCTGCGCTCGTCGGCGCAGATGGTCAGTTACGAAGTCGGCCTCGGCATTTCAATCATCGGCGCGCTGATGTTTGCGCGCACGTTGTCGCTCAACGGCATCATCGAAGCGCAACAGACCGATGGCGTCTGGTACGTGCTCTTTCAACCCGTAGGCTTTCTGGTCTACATCGTCAGCGCGCTTGGCGAGACCAACCGCGCGCCGTTCGATCTGCCCGAAGCCGAATCGGAACTCGTCGCCGGCTATCACACCGAATACTCCGGCTTTCGCTGGGCGCTCTTCTTTATGGCTGAATACACGTCTGTGATCGTGACCTCGGCCATCGCGGTGACGCTCTTTCTGGGCGGCTGGACATTGTTCGGATTAGAAAATCGCGTGACGCCGCTGGCGTTCAGCATCATCGTTGCCGCGATGCTCCTGTTGCTGGCGCTGTTGATTGTCTGGCGCGGCGTGATCACCGAGCCGCCTTCGATAGCGCGCAAGGTCGGCATCGTCGCGGCGGCGGTCTTCATTCTACTGGCTATCGTCGTGGTGGCGACGCGCCCGTTCAACGATCAAGGCGCGCACGTCTTGTTCAGCGTCGGCGTCTTTGTCGGCAAGATTCTCGTGTTGATCTACGCCTTCATGTGGTTCCGCTGGACGTGGCCGCGTTACCGCTATGACCAGTTGATGGCGTTGGGATGGAAGTGGATGATCCCGGCGGGGCTGGCTAACATCGTGCTGACGGCCATCTGGTTGGTGCTGGCGCTGCCGAAACCGCAGGGCGTCTTCGGATTGATGCGCGAGCAGGCGACCCGCTTAGTGCCGACAGGTCGCGGCATCGCGTATTTCATCGGCACGGCCTTCTTGCTGACTCTTCCTATAACGTGGGCCTTGCTTGCGACGATCAACCGCCGCACACGCGACTTCAACCTGGCCGAGCAGCGCCAGTTGCAGATGCGCCTGCGCCGCGAACGGCTCGAAAGGCAGTTGCAGAAGCCCGCGCCGGATGCCGAGCAAGTATAAGTTTGATATTCAATTCGATAAGGTGACGTATGCCAGTAGTGACCACACAGGCGAAGAAACGAACACTGGGCCAGATCGTCAGGCGATTGTTGCTGATCGATCTATTCAAAGGACTGGCGCTGACGTTTCGCTACAACGCGCGGGCGCTTTACGAGCCGCGCGACGGCGGCAATCCGTTGCAAGCCATCTACACCGAGCAGTACCCGAAAGAGCCTGCGCGGGTGTCTGAGCGTTTTCGCGGCGCGCCGCGCTTGAACCTCGACCCGGAGAACGGCGCGTCGCTGTGCATCGCCTGCGACCTTTGCGCGCAGGTGTGCCCGGTGGATTGCATCGAGGTCGGCTCGATTCGCCGCGAAGTCCGCGACGGTCAGAAGGTCAACAAGAAAAAAGTGCTGACGACATTCATCTACGACACGTCGCGCTGTATGTTTTGCAACCTCTGCGTCGAAGCCTGTCCGACCGACTGCCTTGAGCTGACGCAGAGCTTCGAGCTGGCGGTTTATCACCGCGCCGGTTTTCGCTGGGACCGCGAGATGCTTGAAAAGGGCATCAACTACGTGCGCTACACGAAGTAGAGACTAGAGACTAGAGACTAGGGGCTAGCGGGGAACAGTCGCAATCAACGCCTTGTTCCTGCTAGTCCCTAGCCCCTAGTCTCCAGCCTCTGCCGGAGGGCTATGCAATTACACGGTTGGGAAGGCGTGCTGTTTTACGTGCTGGCGATTATGACGCTGTTTATGGCGGTCTTCGTGGTGACGGCGCGAGTTGCTGTTCATTCGGCGTTGTTCTTGATCGCCACGCTCGTCAACGTAGCGTTGTTGTTCATCCTGTTGCGCGCAGAGTTTGTCGCCGGCGTGCAGATACTGGTTTATGTCGGCGGCGTGATGGTGCTCTTCCTGTTCGTCATTATGCTGGTCGAGACACGCGCCGAAGAAGAGGCCCGCGTCGCGCTCTACACCAAACAAACATGGCCGGCGGTTATCGTCGCGCTGTTGCTGGCTGTGTCGTTCTACTTTGCGATGAACCCGGCGCAAGCGGCTTTTCGACAGCCGTCGGATCAGGCGAACGCGGTGGCGACGGCATCCGTAGACGCGGGCGAACGCAGCGACGCCGGCGCAGGCTCTATCATCTCGACGGATACGGAGACGGTCGGCGACGCGCTCTACCGCAACGCCGCGCTGCCGTTTGAAATTGCTTCCGTGCTGCTGCTGGTGGCGATGGTCGGCGCGGTGCTGCTGGCGCGCGGGACCAAGCAAGAGAAGTATTACGAATAATGATGAGCGATGAATGATGAATGATGAATGAAAGAGACAAGTCCCATTGCGGTGGGCGCAAGCGCCGGCAGTTCGTCATTCATCATTCATACTTCATTGTTTAATTGTGGAGGTTGCCGTGAGTGGTTTTCTTCTGGGCGCGCTAACGCTTATCACCCCTCTGTTGCTGCAAGCGCAAACATCTGCGCTCAAGCGCTTCGAGCCGTCGCTCGTCAACTTTCTTATGCTGAGCTTTCTGCTCTTCGTCGTCGGCGTCGCCGGTGTGCTGTCGCGCCGCAACATCATCATCATCTTTATGTCTATCGAGTTGATCTTGAATGCGGTCAACCTGAACCTGATCGCCTTCTCGCGCTACCTGTCGATGAATCAGGCGGCGCTGGCCAACGCCAAGCTCTTCGTCGAGCCGCTGACCGGGCCGGTCTTCACGATCTTCATCATCGTCGTGGCCGCTGCTGAAGCGGCGGTCGGCTTAGGCATCGTCATCGCTATGTTCCGCAACCGCGAAACCATCGCGATTGACGAGATTGATTTACTGAAATGGTAAAACGAAGTGATGAGTGATGAGTTGGAAGTGATGAGTTAAAATGCGGCTCATCACTCATCACTCATCACTTATCACTTATCACTGACTTATGCTTAAACTCGTCTGGCTCATTCCCGTCTTCCCGCTCCTCGGCTTTCTCGTCAATTTCATACTTGGCCGCAAGCTGCGTCTGAGCGAGCGCGTCGTCAGCCTGATCGGCTGCGGCGTCATCGCGTTGTCGCTGCTGCTCACGGTCGGCGCGTTTTATGAATACGGCACGAGCTACGCGCCGGCGCATAACAACGACCCGTATGTGACGAGCGGCGGCTTCCCGCAATCCTTCGAGTTCATACCCGGCGGGCTGGCGCATATGACGTTTGGCAAGACAGCCGGTCATCTCGCCGATTTCAAAGTCGAATGGAGCTATCAAATCGATCAGCTCTCGCTCGTGATGATGTTCGTCGTCACCTTCGTCGGATTCTGGATTCATCTATTCGCTGTCGGGTATATGCGTGGCGACAAGGGCTTCTACAGGTTCTTCGCTTACCTGAACCTGTTTATGTTCATGATGCTCACGCTGGTGATGGCGTCGAACTTTGTCGTGATGTTCGTCGGCTGGGAAGGCGTCGGCCTCTGTTCATACTTGCTCATCGGGTATTACTTCGACCGCAAGGAGGCCGGCGATGCGTCGAAGAAAGCGTTCGTCGTCAACCGCATCGGCGACTTCGGATTTACACTGGCGATCTTCGGCGTCTTCGCTACGTTCGGCACGCTGAACTTCGCCGAGTTGCGCACGGCCATCTCGGCTTACCCGGTCGAGCAGTTGTGGGTGTGGGGCTTGATGTCGTGGATTGCGCTCGGGCTATTCATCGGCGCGACCGGCAAGAGCGCGCAGATACCGCTCTACATCTGGCTGCCTGACGCGATGGCCGGCCCGACGCCTGTGTCCGCATTGATCCACGCCGCGACGATGGTCACGGCGGGCGTCTTTATGGTGACGCGGACGAATTACATCTTCCAGCGCTCGGTGACGATGATGATGGTCGTCGCGGTGGTCGGCTGCCTGACCGCGTTCGTCGCCGCCACCATCGGCATCACGCAGACCGACATCAAGAAAGTACTCGCCTATTCGACCGTCTCGCAGCTCGGCTACATGTTTTTAGGCGCGGGCGTCGGCGCATTCATCGCGGCAATCTTTCACGTCTTCACGCACGCCTTCTTCAAGGCGTTGTTGTTCCTCGGCTCAGGCTCGGTGATTCACGGTATGCACCACGAGCAGGAGATGCCGCGAATGGGCGGCTTGAAGAAATATATGCCGGTGACGTTCAAAACGATGATGGCAGGCTGGCTGGCCATCTGCGGCATCGTGCCGTTCGCGGGCTTCTTCTCGAAAGACGAGATTCTCTGGAATGCGTTCAACACGGGCCTGTTCCCCGGCTCGAAGGTCTTGTGGTTTGCGGGCCTGTTGACCGCAGGCATCACGGCGTTCTATATGACGCGGTTGATGTGGATGACCTTCTACGGCGAAGAACGCTTTCGCAAAATCCACGCCGGCGGCGAAGCCGATGAAGCATTCGCTTCGGCGCACGACAAGGGCTTGCGCCCGCACGACGCGATGGTGGCGTCGGCAGGCGACCGCCCGCATCATCAGCCCGGCGAACACGTCGGCGCGCACGATGCAACGGATCGGCTCGACGCGCACGGCGTCGCGCACGCTCACTTCGAGCCGCACGAATCGCCGCGCAGTATGACCTTGCCGCTCATCGTGCTCGCGGTCGGCTCGCTCGTCGTCGGCTTCGTCGGCATCCCGCACTATAGCGCCTTCGAGCGCTGGCTTGAGCCGGTGATCGCCAGAGTCGAAACCGCACCAGTTGAAAGCTCAACTTTAAGCGCGCCGCGCGCTGAATCAACATCGGCTGAACACGCGACGGCCACGCAGGCCGAAGGCGCAACGGCAACGCACGCGACCACGCAGGCCGCCGCCGAACACTCGGAAGCCGAGCACAAAGCCCTGAGCGGCATCGAGCTTGGATTGATGGCCTTGTCACTTGCGGTCGCGGCGCTCGGCATCTTTGTTGGTATTACCTTTTACAGCAAGCGCCCGGACTTGCCGAAGCAATGGGCCGCGCGATTGAAACCGCTTTACCGGCTCAGCTTCAACAAGTGGTACTGGGACTGGCTGCTTGATGTGAAAGGCCTCGAAGGCGGCAAGGCGCTCAACAACGCACTGTGGCGCGTAGACACGAGCGTCGTTGATGGCGGCGTCAACGGCGCGGGCTGGATGACGCGAGCCGGCGCAACGATCAGCGGCTGGTGGGATAAGTGGATCGTTGACGGATTGGTGAACGCGACGGGCTGGGTGATGCGCGCCGGTTCAGCCGTCCTGCGCACGGCGCAGACCGGGTTCTGGCAGAACTACGCGCTGCTGTTCGTGCTTGGCCTCTTCCTGATCTTCATCTGGTATCTCTACCCGGCAATCCCGGTGGCGATCAAAGGATTTTTAAACAAGTAAGCTGCGGTTTCGCCGAGCGGGCGCTACAGACTGCTGGAATGCGTCGTCGGCGAGCGTGCCTGAACGGGCAATGGATAGTTTGAAACAGGAGACGCTCTCGTATGCCTGAGATCAGATTTTTCGGCATTGGCATTCTGTCGTGGGTGACGTGGCTGCCGGCAGTCGGCGCAATCATTCTGCTCTTCTTCAACAAGGTGAGGAGCGACCGCATTCGCTGGTTTGCGAATCTCTGGATCGTGGTCTGCTTTCTCATCTCCATCCCGCTCGTCACCGGCTTTCCGGGGCGCGGCGCGGGCTACGACCGCACGCTTGGCGGCCTCCAGTTCATCGAAGACTACGACTGGATTCCTTTCATCGGCGCGCGCTATCAGTTGGGCGTTGACGGCCTGGCGCTGGTGCTGGTGATGCTGACGACGCTGATCGGCGTCGTCGCGGTGATCTGTTCGTGGAACTACATACGCGACAAAGGACGCGAGAAGGAATACTACGTCATGCTGCTGCTGTTGCAGACCGGCATGCTCGGCGCGTTCGTGGCGGCTGATCTATTTCTCTTCTTCGTCTTCTGGGAAGTGATGCTGGTGCCGATGTATTTCTTAATTGGCATATGGGGCGGCAAGAACCGGCTTTACTCGGCCATCAAGTTCTTCCTCTACACGCTGGTCGGCTCGCTGGTGATGCTGCTGGCGGTGCTGAAACTCTTCTTCGTCTTCCCGACCGTCGTCGCCGCCGACCGTCCCGCCGTCGAAGCAACGGCGCGACAACTCGCCACCAATGGCGAAACCAGCCGCTTCAACAGCGGGATGTATAACTTGATTGATAACGCGCTGGCGCGTGTGGATGGCAAAGACAAAGCCAACAACCAGCCGTTGCCGCAGGAATACTCGCACAGCTCATTCAACATCGCCGCGCTGACGGCCATCGGCCCGCACATCAAAACCGTCTATGGCCTTAGCCTCGTCATCTGGTTGTTCGTCGGCTTCGCGCTGTCGTTCGCCATCAAAGTGCCGATGTTCCCCTTCCACACCTGGCTGCCCGACGCGCACTACGACGCGCCGACCGCCGGCTCGGTGATTCTGGCCGGCATCCTGCTGAAGATGGGAACCTATGGCTTTATGCGATTCTCTTTGCCGATCTTTCCCGACGCGGCGATGCACCCGACTGTGCGCGCGGTGATGGTCACGCTGGCGATTATCGGCATCGTCTATGGCGCGCTGGTGGCGATGGCGCAGAAGGACGTGAAGAAGCTGATCGCTTATTCTTCAGTCTCGCACCTGGGGCTTGTGATGCTGGGTTTGTTTGCGCTGAACCCGAACGGCATCAACGGCGCGGTGATGCAGATGATCAATCACGGCATCTCGACGGGCGCGCTGTTTATGTTGGCCGGCATTCTTTACGAGCGCCGGCACACTTACGAGATCAAAGAATTCAGCGGCCTTGCGCACGTGATGCCGGTTTACGCAACGATCTTTTTGATCGTTACGCTGTCGTCGTTAGGCTTGCCGCTGATGAACAACTTCATCGGCGAATTCCTGGCGCTGGCCGGCGCGTTCCAGGCGCGTCCATTGTGGGCAGGGTTCGGCGCTATCGGAGTCATACTGGGCGCGGCTTATATGCTGTGGCTTTACCAGCGCGTCTTCTTCGGCCAGACGACCAACGAAGCGAATCGTAACCTCGCGGACTTGAACCGCCGCGAAGCGTGGCAGTTCGCGCCGCTGATCTTCCTGATCTTCTGGATCGGCATCTACCCGAAGCCCTTGCTGTCATACATTCAGCCGCAGACCAATGTGGTCGTGGCGCAGGTGCAGCCGGATTACTTTAAGGCCGCGCCGCCCGCCGAAAAAGTGGCCGAAGAGAAAGCGCCGTCGGCTGAATCAACGCGATAACCAAGAACTGGAAACTGCCTTTTATGCTCGCACTACTTCAAGCTACGCCTGACCTTTCAGCCATCGCGCGGCAGACCGTGCAATACATCACGCCCGAAGTCATCTTGACGCTCTTCGCCTGCGGCGCGCTCGTTCTGGACGTGCTGTTGCCGCGCCAGCACAAGCGATGGGTGGCGTGGACAAGTCTCGGCGGCCTGGCCTTCTCGTTCGTCTCGCTCGGCATTCTCTATACAGACATCGTGCGCCGGGGCACGCCGCGCACGGCCTTCTTCGATATGATCGTGCTCGATAACTACGCCGTGACCTTCAAAGCCATCTTTCTTGTTGGCGCGGCGCTCTCGATCCTGCTGTCGATCAAGTACCTCGAAACCGAAGGCGAGCAGCGCGGCGAATATTACGCGCTGATCCTCTTCTCGGTCGTTGGCATGATGTTTATGGCGTCGAGCGTTGACCTGCTGTCGCTGTTCATCTCGCTTGAATTGATGGCGGTTTCGGTCTACATCCTGGTCGGCTATCTCAGGCGCGACAAGCGGTCGAACGAAGCCTCGATGAAATACTTCCTGCTCGGCGCGTTCTCGTCGGGCGTGTTGTTGTACGGCATCTCGATGATCTATGGCTTGACCGGCACGACCAATCTGGCGAAGATCGCTGCCAATCTGCCCATCGTGGCGACGGCCAGCTTCAATCCGTTCAATACCAGCGCCGCCGCCGATATGCGCTACCTCGTCTTGATGGCGATGATCCTGATGGCCGCCGGCATGTTCTTCAAGATCGCCGCCGTGCCTTTTCATATGTGGGCGCCCGACGCTTACGAAGGCGCGCCGACTTCGGTGACGGCCTTTATGTCCGTAGCCGTCAAAGCCGCCAGCTTTGCTATGTTCGGTCGCATCTTTCTGTATGGCCTGCCTGACCTGCGCAATACCATGGCCGGCGACCCGACGACCGGCGCGACGGCCTTGCCGGGCTGGGCCTTGCTGCTCGGCGTTGTAGCGGCCATTACAATTGTCTGGGGCAACCTCGCCGCCTTGACTCAGCAAAACACCAAGCGGCTGCTCGCCTACTCGTCCATCGCGCACGCGGGCTACACGCTGACGGGACTGGTCGCCGGCAATCAGACCGGCTACACCGGCTTCATCATCTATATGGTTGTTTATACGCTGACGAACCTCGGCGTCTTCGGTTGTATCATCGCACTCAGGCGGCGCGGCATCGCCGGCGACCGAATCGAAGACTTGAACGGCTTGATGAAGAAAGCGCCTGCACTCACCGTGATGATGACGATCTTCTTACTGTCGCTCGGCGGCATACCGGCGACCGCCGGCTTCATCGGCAAGTTCTATCTCTTCGCTGGCCTGATCGAAAGCGGCAGCCCGTGGCTGGTGCGGCTGGCCATTCTCGCGGTAGTGATGAGCGTCGTGTCGCTGTATTACTACATACGCTTCATCCGCGCGATGTACATCGAAGCCGAAACCGAGCCGCAGGCCGTCGTGATGGCCGCGCCCTTGCGCGTGGCGATGGTCGCCGCCGCGTTGCTGGTCGTCTTCATCGGCGTCTACCCGCAGCCGGCCATCACCTTCACGCAACGCGCTGCCGCGACGCCGGGCTTCCGCACCTTCGACAAGCCGCAGCCGTCAGCGAATCCGCCGGCCCCGCCCAACAATGCCCCGCGCCCCGCGCCGCCGGCAACCGGCAACCCGACAAGCCCAGGGCCGCGATAGCAATTAAGCCATAGCATCAGCCAGAACGCCGCCGTGATTTGCGCGATGAGCGATCACGGCGGCGCTTTTGTTGCTATTGCAAATCGCGCGCTTCTGTTGCTCAATAGCGATATGCCTACGAATGATGACAACGACGATGGCGGCATCAGTTGGCGCGCAGCGACGGCGACGGTCGGGTTGGCGCTGGCGATTCCTTCGATGCTCTTCGTGCCGGCGCTGGTCGGCTATTGGATAGACAGCAAGTACGGCACGTCGCCGCTGTGGCTCATCGTCGGCCTCGTCATCGGATTGGCCGGCACGGCCTTCGATGTCTACCGCCTGCTCAAGCGCCTCGGACAGCTCAAGTAGAGGCTAGGGACTAGGGGCTAGGGACTAGAGAAAGCCAGGAGCGTTGATGACTTCCGTTTCTTGCCAGCCCCTAGCCCCTAGCCTCTAGTCCCTTGTATAGTTTCCTTTTCGTCAATCATCACAGGGGAGCGCATGCTAGATTTTGCTATTCGAGTGGCGCAGGACGCGGGGCGGCTGTTGCGCGACCGCGTCGGCACGACCCTTGACATCGGTCTCAAAGGAGCCATCAACATTGTTACTGACGTTGATCTGGCCAGCGAACGTTTGATTCGTGAGGCCATCGCTTCGCACTATCCGCGCCATCAGGTCTTAGGCGAAGAGGGCGGGCTGGACGATCACGGCTCGGATTATCGCTGGGTAGTCGATCCGCTCGATGGCACGACCAACTTCGCGCACGGCTTCCCGATGTTTGCCGTCTCCATCGCGCTCGAATATAAGAGCGAGACGATTGTAGGCGTCGTCTACGACCCGATGCGCGACGAGTTGTTTGCCGCCGAAAAGGGCGCGGGCGCGACGCTCAACCGCCGCCCGCTTCGCGTCTCGCAGACGGCGGAGTTGTCGAAGAGCCTGTTGTCCACCGGCTTCCCTTACGACATCCGCACGTCGAGCCTGAACAACCTGGATCACTGGCGCAACTTTGCGATGAACGCGCAGGCGTTGCGCCGCATCGGCTCGGCGGCGCTTGATCTGTGTTATGTTGCGGCGGGCCGCTTCGACGGATTCTGGGAGCTGAACCTCGGCGCGTGGGACAGCGCCGCCGGCGCGTTGATCGTTGAAGAGGCTGGCGGGCAAGTGACCGATTTTTCCGGCGGCCCGTTTTCAAAGTACGAGCCGGAGATTTTAGCCAGCAACGGGCTGATTCATCCGCAGATGATGAACATATTAGCAATGCCGAAAGGCTGAACGGTGATTGGCCACAGAGGCACAAAGACACAGAGGAAAATAATCTAAAAGCTCTGTGTCTCTGTGCCTCTGTGGCAATTCTGGGCGCATGCGAACTGAGATTACCATTCCCGCTTCGACTTCAAATCTGGGCGCGAGCTTTGATGCGGTCGGGCTGGCGCTGGCGCTTTATCTGCGCGTCGCGGTCGAAGCCGCCGCAGAGCATTTTGTAATCAATCCCACAGGCGAAGGCGCAGAGACGATTGAGCGCGGCGAAGCGAATTTGATTGCTCGTGTTGCTCGCTTTGTCGCCGAACGTCGCGGGCGCGCAATCAGCGGCGCGCGTTTGTCTGTCACCAGCGAGATTCCGCTGGCGCGAGGACTCGGCAGCAGCAGCTCGGCCATCATCGCCGGCATATCGGTCTACGAAGCGCTCGCCGGCGAACGCTTGAACGAGGAAGAAATCTTCCGCTACGCGCTGCACTTTGAAGGGCACGGCGACAATCTCGCGCCGAGCTTACTAGGCGGGCTGGTCGTCGCCTGCGTTGTTGAAGGTGACGAAGACCAATCGCTCGTTACCATCAAACGCGCGTGGCCTGACGATGTGAAGATCGTGCTGGCCGTGCCCGATTACGAGATGAACACCGCCGAGATGCGCCGCGCCTTGCCGCAACAAATCGCGCTCGCTGACGCCGTGTTCAACGTGCAGCGCGCCGCGCTGTTGCAAGCCGCAATTACGGAGCGGCGCTTTGAATTGTTGAGCGAAGCCTTGCGCGACCGCCTGCATCAGCCGCACCGCGCGCCTTACGGGCCGGGCTTGAGCGAGGTGTTAGAGTTGAACAACGAGACGCGCCAACATCCCGGCTTGCTCGGCGTTGCCATCAGCGGCGCGGGTTCAACCGTCATCGCCTTTGCCAATGATCGCTTCGCCGAGATTGCCGCCTTGCTCGCCACAAGGATGGCGCGTGTGGGTGTGCGCGCCCGCACCTTCGCCGTTGCGGTTGACAATCGCGGGCGCATCGTTAAGAGTTTCGATTCGTGAGTCGTGAGTTTTGAAAAGCAGTAGCCCCTCACCTCGCTCTGCTCGTTTAAGCTGGAAGTTCAACACCGCTCAAGCTGTTTTCAGTGAGGTTCATCCGTGCGCATTCGTGTCTTCATTCTTCTGTCGTTGCTCGCTCTGTACTCGGTCGCATGCAGAGGCGTCGCCGTGCGCGAACACGTTGCCGGCGTTGCCGCCGATCAACCGTCTGAACAAACACCAGCCGCGCCGCAGGTCAGCGGCGAATTTCAACCGGCCCTCGCGCAACTGGCGGCGGAAGGCTTGCGCTTGAAAGAGGCCAGGGAGGCCAGTTTGGAGGCCGGCGCGCGTCACCTGGCGGCGACCTTCGAGCGCGCGGGCGCGAAAGACTCCGCGCAGCGTTACGAGTTCCGCATCCTTGAAAGCGATGGCCGCGCGGCACGTACCATCTTTCGCCGCACAGACTTTTTCTTCTCTTTCGCGGCGACCGGCGAGTTGCAGGAGCTGAACGGCACGGACATCAACGGCGACGGCCTTAAAGAGATCATCGTGCAGAGTTCGAGCGGCGGCAATTGCTGGAGCTGTAATCCGACAGAGGTCTATCAAGTCCGCAATCATAGAGGCGAGCTGATCGCTGCCGGCCCGATTCAGCACGTCGCCGACCTGGATGGCGACGGCACGCGCGAATTGATCGTCGCCGACACGCGCTGGGAATCTTACGACGACCTTTCGCACGCCGCTTCGCCGACCGCGTTGATGGTCTACGCGTGGCGCGGCGGGCGCTACGTTTACGCGTCGAAAGATTTCGCCGACTTCTATCGTGGCGAGATCAATCGCCTGCGCTCGGCGATTGACGAAGCGAAGGCCGACATCACGGCTGAAGACTTTTCCGACGAAGCTTATGTCGGGATGTCGCTGGCGCTGGCGATCACCTACGCGCACGCAGGCCAAACCGAGCGCGGCATCAAAGAGCTTGAAACGTTATTCAACGCCAACGCGCTTTCCGCCGCGCAGACGAAACACCGCGCTCAGATGCTCGAAGATTTTCGCAACGGTGAAAGCGCCAAGAAGCTGCGCGAGATGAAAGCGGGCAATGCGATGCCGATCAGTTAATCGGCTTGATGAGGAGCCGTGGCGGGTTCGGTTGATGCGAGATGGCTTTCGACCGCCGCCGACGAGTCGCCGCTTTTGTCAGGCAGCATATCGGGCGCGACGGCGCTGGCGACGGCAGCGAAGGTTTGACGCGCCAGCTCGCGCGCCTTTGATTTCAATTCCAATCGGCTCGTGCCTTCGGGCAAGCGTTCTACCGCGATGGGCGGGTGATAGGTGACGATGAGCTTGGCGGCGCGCGGGAAGAAACGGCCTACCGGCCATATTTTTTCGCCGCCGTTGATTGACACGGGAACGACCGGCACGCCATAGGTCAGCGCAAAACGGAACGCGCCCATCTTGAACGGCATCAGCTTGCCGTTGCGCGTGCGCCCGCCTTCGGGAAAGATCACCAGCGCGCGTCCGGCCTGTAACACCTCGTGCGCGGCGCGCTGTGCCGACGCATCGACGCCATCGAGACTCACAGGGAATGCGCCGAAGACGCGCATCATCTGGCCGAGCACCGGAATCTTGAACGGCTTGTCCCAGGCCATATAATAAATCCGCCGGCGAATCGGCACGGTGATCCAGATCGGGTCGGCGTAGGTCGCGTGATTGGGCGTAATCAGACACGCGCCTTCAGCCGGGATGTTTTCGACGCCACGAAATTCGGCCTTGAACCAGATGCGGCACAGCCAGCCAACCAACGGTCTGAGCAGATCAATGATGAATTTCATGGCCATTGATGTTTACCCGCGAGGCGCTGAACGACAACCGAAGTCGAAGTCATTAAACACTGTCATCCGTCGCCCGCGCAAGCGGCGCTCTCGCGTAACGCTGACGCGCTTCTTGAAGCCGTGAGTCGCGCTTGTTAAATTGGAATATGGTTTACGAACGCACCTACGACCATCTTAAAGATGCGCTCTCGCCGCATCTCGACGCCGACGCGCTCGCCTTCATCCGCCGGGCGTACGAGCTTGCCGCCGCCGTTCACGCGACGCAGATGCGCGACGAAGGCACGCCCTACATCCTTCATCCGCTGCGCGTAGCGATGTCGCTGGTCGATGAGTTAAAGATTACCTCGCCGACCTTGATCAGCGCGGCCCTGCTGCACGATGTGATCGAAGACAGCCGGGAGCATTACGCGCATGGCCAAGTCACGCGCGAAGACATCGCCGCCGCGTTGGGCGAAGAGGTCGCCGAGATCGTCTGGCTGTTGAGCAAATTTGAAGACGTGACGTTGCCCGCTTACCTCGCCGCGATTGAAGCCGCGGCTTCGACGGGTGCGCCTCTGGTCAAGCTTGCCGACCGCCTCGATAACCTGCGCTTCCTGACGCACTCGCCGAAAACGGGCAAGATTCACAACTACATTCGCACCACCGAAATCTTCTACTTGCCGATGGCGCGGCGCACCAATCGCTACCTTTACGACGAGCTTGCGCGCCTTGTCGAAGAGGCTCGCCGCCACCTCGCCGAGATCACCCGCCAGAGGCTCTAAAAATCTGCGAAATGGTCGATTTTTCGCAGACTTTTTGCCCTTTTCTGGTTTGCGAAAAGGGGCCGAAATAGGGTAAAATTAAGCTTGTAGAAAAAGGCGAAATTGATCCCGCACGCCTCCTTTGCGGCCCACTCAACACGGCAGCAGGAATGCCGAGCCGAGCGCTCGCTTCGGCCCGTGTTGTGCAGTAGGAGCACGTGGTGGCTGGCCGAGCGGCGGCAGCGAGCCGCCGGGCCAAGAGACCCCTTAATCATCCGAAGCAGCATTTGACGAAAGAGATAAACCATGGCTGAAGCAGCACAGAAGATACCGATCAATATCGAAGAAGAGATGCGGCGTAGTTACCTTGACTATGCCATGAGCGTCATTATTGGACGCGCGCTCCCGGACGCGCGCGATGGCTTGAAGCCCGTGCACCGGCGCATCCTCTACGCCATGCATGAAATGGGACTCACCCCAAACAAGCCGTACAAGAAATCTGCCACGGTGGTTGGCGACGTGTTAGGCAAATATCATCCGCACGGCGACTCGGCGGTCTATGACGCGATGGTGCGTATGGCGCAGGACTTTTCGCTGCGTTACCCGCTCGTCAAAGGGCAGGGCAATTTCGGCTCGGTGGACGGCGACGCGGCGGCGGCCTATCGCTACACCGAAGCGCGGCTGACGCACATCGCCACAGAGATGCTCGCCGACATCGACAAAGAGACGGTGGACTTCGTGCCGAACTATGACGAGTCGCGCGTCGAGCCGACCGTCTTGCCAACGCGCTTTCCGAATCTTTTAGTCAACGGTTCGGGCGGCATCGCCGTCGGTATGGCGACCAACATTCCGCCGCACAATTTGACCGAAGTCGTCGAAGCGGCGATCTTCCTGATTCAGAATCCCAACGCGCGGCTTTCGACGTTGATGGAGAGAGTGCCCGGCCCGGACTTCCCGACAGGCGGCTTCATCTACGGGCGCGAAGGCATACGGCAAGCGTACGAGACCGGGCGCGGCACGATCATTATGCGCGCCAAAGCTTCGATAGATCGCGCCGGTCGTAGCGCCGAGCGTATGGCCATCGTCATCACAGAGATTCCTTACCAAGTCAACAAGGCCAAGTTGATCGAGCGCATCGCCGAGTTGGTTAACGATAAGAAGATCGAAGGCATCTCGGACCTGCGCGACGAATCGGACCGCGAAGGCATGCGCATTATGATCGAGCTGAAGCGCGATGCTATTCCCGACATCGTGCTCAACAACCTCTACAAGCTGACGCCGATGCAGCAGACCTTCGGCATGATTAACCTGGCCATCATCAACGGTCAGCCGCGCGAGTTGAAACTGGTTGACACGCTCAACATCTTCATCGAGCACCGCCGCGAGGTCGTCATCCGCCGCACGCGCTTTGAATTGAAGAAGGCCGAAGCGCGCGCGCACATCCTGGAAGGCTTGAAGAGGGCGCTCGATCATCTCGACGAAGTCATCTCGATCATCCGCAAGGCGAAGGCGACGGTCGAGGCGCGCGAGGCGTTGATGCTGCGCTTCAAGTTCTCCGAATTGCAGGCGCGGGCGATTCTCGAAATGCAGTTGCAGAAGCTGACGGGCCTCGAACGTCAGAAGCTGATCGACGAGTACAAGGGGATCATCCAGCTCATCGCCGAGCTTCAGGAGATTCTCGCCAACGAGTCTGTGCTGCGTAACCTCATCATCAAAGAACTGCGCGAAGTGCAGCGCGAGTACGGCGACGAGCGGCGCACGCAGATCATCGAAGCCGGCGCAGAGCTGACGCTCGAAGACTTGATCGCCGACGAAGATATGGCCATCACGGTGACGCATTCGGGCTACATCAAGCGCACGCCGGTTTCGGTCTACCGCGCGCAACGGCGCGGCGGCACGGGCCGCAAGGGCGCTTCGCTCAAGACCGAGGACGTAGTGGATCACCTGTTCGTCGCCTCGACGCACAGCTACGTGATGATCTTCACCAACAACGGCCAGGTCTATAAGCTGAAGGTGCATGAGATACCTGACGCGGCGGCGGCAGGCAAGGGCAAAGCCATCGTCAATCTCTTGAATATGCCCAAAGGCGAGAAGGTCGCCGGCATTATTCCCGTGCGCGACTTTGAAGAAGGCCGCTATGTCGTGATGGCGACGCGCAAAGGCACGATCAAGAAGACGGCGCTATCGGATTTCGCCAACATCCGACCGAGCGGCATCAACGCGATGGGCATCGATGACGGCGACGAGTTGATCGCGGTCGAACTGACCGACGGCAAGAAGAAGATCTTCCTGGCGACGCACGAAGGCATGGCCATCTGCTTTGAAGAGTCGGGCGTGCGCTCGATGGGCCGCCCGGCTTACGGCGTGCGCGGCATCACGCTCGACAAAGATGATTATGTCATCAGCGTCGCCGCCGTGCCCGATGACATCGAGATGTTATCGATTTCGGAAAACGGTTTCGGCAAGCGCACGAAGCTCGAAGAGTACCGCTTCCAGTCGCGCGGCGGCAAAGGCGTCATCAACATGAAGACGAGCGACCGCAATGGTCTGGTCGTCGCCGTGCTGCCGGTCAACGACGAGAGTCAGTTGATGATGATCACCCACCAGGGCAAGATGATCCGCATTGATGCCAGGACCATTCGCGTGTCGGGTCGCTCAACGCAAGGCGTCAAGCTGATCGATACGTCGGATGGCGATATGGTTTCGTCCGCCTCGTTGATCGAACGTCAGCAGGACGCGACTGAGAACGGCAACGGTGTGGTGGTCGCTTAACGTGACGCGGCGACACGGGGACGCGGGGAAAGACGACGCGGCAACGCGGCGACACAGCGACGCGGCGAGGGAAGGACAGAAGAGAGTCGAACCGCTCCTCTTTCCCCGCGTCGCCGTGTCGCCGCGTCGCCGCGTCGCCCCATCAGTCTGTATGTTGATCGTCGTGCTCGCGCTCGCGGTGGCGTGCAAGCGCGATGCGACGAGCACGCTGGAGCAAGCGACGGCGGCTTGGGACGCGGGCGATTATGCGCAAGCCGCCGAAGCATACGAACGTTACCTCTACCAACACCCCACCGGCGAGCTATCGCTAACAGCGCGCTTCAAGCTGGCGAACATTTATTACTTTAACCTGCACCGTTACGAGCAGGCGCGCGCGCATTATCAGGAACTGCTGCGCCAGGACGCTTCGCATGCGGATGCGGCTGTCGTGCGCGAGCGCCTCGCCGAAGTGCTGGCCGAGCTTGGCCGCATCTATGAAGCGGTCGCTGAGTATGAGAATCTCAACCCGTCCAACCCCGACGAACGCCGCCGCATTCGTTTGAAGATCGCCAGCCTCTACTTCGATCAGAAGGACTTCAGCCAGGCGCTCACCGAATATCAAAAAGTCATTGACACGGCTGAATACGACGAGCTTTCAGAGCAAGCGTATTCACGGCAGGCATCGATCTACGTCACGCGCAGCCAGTATCAGCCGGCGCTCGACGTGTATCAGAAGCTCGCCGCTAACAGCGCCGACGCGCAGGTGCGGACGCGCGCGCAGTTCGGGCTAGCCGATTGCTACGCCAACCTGTCACAGTACGACGAAGCGATCAAGGCGCTGCACACCATCAAAGACGAGCGCGAACACGCTCACGTCGCGCAGCGCATCAATGAGCTTGAACAGCAGAAGCGTGAAGCGGCGCAGGCCCGCAGCGGATTGCAGCGTTGATTGTCGGGTCAGTCATCGCCGAATGAATCGCTTCATTTCTTGACGCCTCCGAGATCGCTGGCCTATAGTTGCCAACCGTCATCTCAGGAATCCACCCGCATCGAAACGGAGGCACGCTTTGCTCATCAACAGAACCACAAGGCCGCTCCTTGTCGTCGCTCTTTTTCTCTGCTTTGTGCTGTCGGCGTTTGGTCAGGATAAACAGCCCGCCGCGCCGCAGACAACGCCAGCGCGTCCGAGCAATGCGGCGGGCGTGCAGCTCCCTTCATCCGCTGATTTCAAAGCGCCGGACAACATCGATTTCCGCGTCGCCAATGTGATGAGCGAAGGCGTGCGGTTGCACGCTGAACTCTTCTCGCTGAAATCGCTTTCGGGCAAGCCGCTGCCGACTGTGATTATGGCGCACGGGTGGGGCGGGACGGCGGCGAACTTCCGCCGCGACGCCATTGAGTTTGCCAACGCCGGTTATCTCGCCATCACGTTCGACTATCGCGGCTGGGGCGAGAGCGATTCGTGCTTGATCCTGGTTGGGCCATCGCCGGTGAAGCCGATTTCGGGACAGAATCAAAAGTTCACGGCTGAAGTCACAGAGGTGCGCGAAGTGGTTGATCCGCTCGAACAGACGACCGACTGGTTCAACGTTATCGCGTGGGCGGTGGGCGAGCCGATGGTGGATAAAGACCGCATAGGCTTGCGCGGCTCCAGCTATTCGGGCGGCCACGTCTTTTACGTTGCGGCGCGCGACCCGCGCGTCAAGGCTGTCGTCAGTCAGGTGGGCGCATTCAATTCGCGCCTTGTCATTAGCGACGAGCAGCAATGGGCGCTGACCTACAGCGAAGCTACACGGCGAGCGCGCGGCGATATCGGCTATCCGCCGCCGCGCGCCAAAGTCATCGGCAACCTGATCGGCGCGCCGATCCGCGACAAGATGCTGCAATACGCGCCCGTCGAAGAAGCGGCGAAGGTGAAAGATTGCGCCGTGCTCTTTATCGTCGCCGAAAAGGAAGAGCTGTTTGATAACAAAGATCACGCCCAGCTTGCTTATGATCGAATGCCGGGGACGAAGAAGAAGTACGTCGTCATCCCCAACATCACGCACTATGGCGTCTACACCACGGAGCGCGCGCAGGCGATGAAGCTGGCCATCGAGTGGTTCGACCAATACTTGAAGAAATAAGCAATGGCTTGCGCTGAGGTTAAACGTTCACGTGACGGCTAAAGGAACCGCAGAGGACGCAGAGAAGATGGATTCTCTGCGTCCTCTGCGGTTAAAAAATTCAGGCTGGCAATCCGGCGTCGCCTTCAACCCAGACTTCACCGTCTTCAAAGTATTCTTTCTTCCAGATGGGCACGATCTTCTTCAAGCGATCAATCGCGTACTGGCACGCCTCGAAAGCGACGCGGCGGTGCGCCGATGCGACGACGATGACAACGCTCGATTCGCTGATCTCGATGCGGCCCAGCCGGTGAATGATGCCGACGCGATTGATGGGCCACTTCTCGCGCACTTCAGCGACGATCTGCGCCATCGTCTTTAAGGCCATCGCGTCATAGCCTTCGTATTCAAGAAAGCGCGTTGGCCGGCCTTTCGTGTTGTTGCGCGCCACGCCGTCGAAGATGACGACCGCGCCCGATTCGCCCGCGAGCAATCGCGTGCGCAAGGCTGGGATGTCAATCGGCTCGCGCGTAATCTCGACGACATCCGCGTCCGCGCCGCCGCTCACCGGCGGCAGCACGGCAAGCTGATCGCCGTCATTCAACGGTTGCTCGCGCCGGGCGTATTCTTCGTTGACCGCAAACAGCAGGCTGCGCTCCATCGCCGCGAGCTTCGGGTGTTCGGCCATTAAGCGAGCAAACGCGCTGGCGACGGTCGCCGGCTGCATGACTTCCAGTTCAAGAGTGGCCGCGCCGACCGTCTCGCGCGCCTGGCCGAATAGGAGAATAGTAACTTTCATAGCATTCGTCATTAGAAGGCAGTGGCCAGTGGTCAGTGGTTAGTTATCAGTTGTCAGTTGTCAGTGAGTCCCGTAGGGACGCGATGTTTATAGAAATGGCTGAAGGATGTGACGAAGCCCCGTAGGGGCGCGATGTTTATAGTAAGGGCTGATAGAAAGGACGAAGCCCCGTAGGGGCGCAATGTTGACATCCCGCTCCTGACGGAGCTTGCATCATCTATTGCATCGGTAACTATAAACATTGCGCTCCTACGGAGCTTCGTCACATCCTTCAGCTATATCTATAAACATTGCGCTCCTAACGGAGCTTGTTTTATCTACTGCATCGGTAACTATAAACATTGCGCTCCTAACGGAGCTTGGGAAACTCACAACTCACAACTCACAACTCACAACGGCGTTGTTGCATAAAGCAGGGAGACGATAGGGCTGGTATTCTTGATTTGTGAAAACAAAGAAAACCAAACGCCGCTACCGTCTCCGCAACTGGAAACACTATAACGCCGCG
>JBJMGV010000090.1:0-20618 GCA_045807725.1 Blastocatellia bacterium
ACTGGCGGTGCCCGTGCAACCTTCCGAGCCGAATTCCGGCACGTTGATCCAGCGCACCTTGAACGCATTGATGTTGGCAAAGCCCAGCGCCAACACCGGGAAGCTGCGCGGCGTCGCCGCTCGCGCCGCCGGATTCAAATCCGCCCACGCCGGCGCGATCTTCGGCAGACCGATGCGGAACTCCGGCACCGTCGGTGTGTTGTCGGTGTCGCCAGCGCCAAACGTGATGTTGCCGTTGGAGTTCCAGAAGAAGCCGTTCCACACGCAGCCAGCCGTGCCTACGGGGCCGCCGAACAGGAACTCGAAGCCGCCATTGAGCGCTCCGGCCAATGCCGGCGTGCCCGCTCCATCATCATCATCGCCGCGGAACGGCGAGTGCTGATCGTCGCCGCCAGCTACCTGATGGCTCGGATCGAGCGCCTCAAAGATGATCGTGCCGGCAGTGTCGTCATCGCCAAGCACCGGCAGCGTCGTGCCCAGCGTCACGCCGGGGCCAATCGCCGTCGGCGCCAGCCGGTTGGTGTAGCGCAGGAAGCCGCGCGCCAGACCGGCAATGCCTGTCGGCGTCAGCGTCACCTGATCTATCGGCGCGCGCCAGAAGATGTGATCGAAGCGATCACTGTCGCCGTCGCCGACGTTGCCGCCGCTCAGTGGCGGGTTGTCGAGCGTGTCGCCGCGCAGGTCGACGAAGTCAGCCCGACGGTCCATCGGACACATATCTTCAAAGCAGAGAATCTCGCCCAGCATCGGCGACGGGTTCTTGCCCGGTCCACCCGGCGCGCCGCCAGAGACGACGAAGACCGTGCCTTCTTCGCTCACCGCCAGCCCGGCGTGAGCCTGATAGTCGATCTGCATATCGATCTTCAGCACGCTCGCAAGCGTGTTGGGAACGATGGAGGTGCCGCCAGCGGCTTGCCGAATGTCGGGGCCGTTGCCGAGCACGAAGACGCGATAGTTATTCACCCCTGCCGTGACGGTCTGGCCGGCAACTGCCGGATCAGCGATGCCGTCGGCTGCCGGGATCGTGCCGCCGACGTTGGTGGTGAAGCCGCCCGTCGCCCGGCCCGAGCAGATGTCAAAGGCGCCCGAGCAGTCGGCGAAGCTGATGACCATCGAAGGCGTGCCGGCGGTGAACGCACCCGGAGCCGGGAAGAGGCCTTCGGTCAACTGTGTGAACGGATCATCGGTCGAGACGAATGAGCGCGACACCGCCGCGTAGAGCGCATTGCCGCTCGGCGCGCTGGCAATCGCCACGATGTCGCCCCACAGCGTCGACGTCCCCGAATAGTTGGTGAAGCGATTCACCTGATTGGCCGGCCCCGAAGCCGTGCCGTACTGGCCGCCGGTCGGGTTCAGCGTCGTGAAGGTCGGGAAGCCGCTGGTCGCCAATGAGCGATCCTGATTCGTCGCGGAGTCCGCCGACACGATCTTGACGATGTTGCCGCCGGTGAACTGCACCAGGTCAACCTGTTGGAAGTAGACCGAGCCGTCATCATCAACCGCCACGCCGGCGATGTTAGAGAACTGCGAGAAGACGACGCCAAAGGCGCCGCCGACCGTCACCCGGAAGCCTGCCGGCGTGATCACGCCAGGAGCCGCCGTCGCCGGGCTGAGGAAGTCGCCAATCGGGAACGCCAGCACACCCGAGCGCACCAGCGTGCCGTTGGCATTCAGGCGCAGACCGCTCTCCGAGTCGGTGTACGACACGTAGAGAATCTCGCCCGTCACTCCTGCAAACGGCGCATACGAGCCGTTGACGTTGGCAAACGAAGTGAGATCGGCCACCGGGTTGACACCCAGGCCGGTCACCGTCACCTGATCATCGCTCGCCAGCGAGCCGAATGCATTCAGCGCGTTCGGCAGGTTGATCTGGAACAACTGGTCAACGCGAGCGTCGCCGGTCGTATCCACACCGACCCAGACATTGCCGACTGAGTCGCCGTAGTAGAAGACGTTCTCGGCAAAGCCGTTGGCAATGGTGTGCTCGGAAATCGCCGTGCGCGTCAGCACGTAATCGATGTCAGGCGCTACGCCTGAAAAGTCATCGACCTTGTGAGCGCGGTCAGCGACACAATCTTCGCGGCCATCCCAGTCGGCCAGCAAGGCCACTTCATCAAACTGGGTGTCGCGTCCGCTGATGGCGGTAAACAGGGCGGCTGAGAAGGCGGCGTTGCCAGCCAGCAACTCCGGCTCGCCGGCCTGAATCTGCACGTCGCCGCCTGATTTCTTGGCCGCCAGCAGGCGCTGCGAGAGCTTCTCGGCAGCAGCCTTCGGATCGGCCACCTTGTTGAGCCCGAGCGTCTGACGCACTTGCGGGCTGATAGCGCCAAGTTCGGCCTGCGCGCCGTCGCTGGGTAGAGCCGTCTGGCCGTTGCTCAGACGGTCGCCCTGCTTGGCCGCAGATGCCGGGGCCGCTGCCGTAGTCGGCGCGACAGGCGCAGAGGCCGGGGCGACAACGGGCGCGCCTGAACCGGCGGCCTGCGTGCGCGACCCGACCAGCGGCACGATGAGCGCCGCGACGGCCACAGCCAGCACGGCGATCATCATCGCTCTTCTGATCACTGCTCTCTTCATCTTCATCTTCTATCCCTCTCCAATCTTATTTGGGAAACTGAATTCCTTACCATTACTAATTCCAGCTAGCGCCGGATACGGGTTTCAAACTCTTCAAACCTCAGAATTCGCTATCGAAGCGAAGGAGGCTAAACTGATCCTGCCCGTGAGTATTTCAATCAAGCCGTTATTTACACTCTTATCAAGACGAGCCGCTCAAACACATGAGGAGGCTGACTAGCTCGGAGCAATCCGCATTCCTTGAACCAGACCTAACTTTAAGAGGGCTTTATTTCAGAACGGTTGCGACAAATCCCAGATTTCCGAGGCCTATCGCCCGCTGAGCCGCTCTACAGGGAATACCCTAACGCCAGCTTAAGGATACCCAGTTTCCACCGCCCCTGGTCATTCAGTAACCACCCGGTACGGACTATCCAAGTCAGGCAATTAACTCTTTCTTTTTCAAGGGTCAGAGCGACACGCTGAACATTTCAACGCTATGCGATCTGGCTCTGTCCGAGGCGTCAAGCTCTGGCCTTCCAAAAGATGTTGCAGCTCAGGCTAGCAAGCCCTTCTGTTTATCACCTTTGTCGCTCGCATGCAAGGTCGATCCAAATAATTTACGGCCACGTTGCCGACTTATACCGGCCAAGTCTTATCCAGCAATTGCAGGCAGAGTCGCTCCAGACCGTCCTTCCCCTGGAAACGATTTCGCAGAATCGCCAGGGCCTCAAATTGTCGCGCCGCGTTGGTCAAGCGGATCAAGTCGAATTCCGGCGGCGCAGAGCGCACGATCACGCGCAATCCTGTGCGGCTGACATTTTCGACCTTCGCCTCTTCACGAAACGTCGATGGTTTATCGGCGCTGATGTATTCGAGCCGCACAGGCTCTGCGCGTTCAAAGCGAGGCGAGCGACGCCGTTCATTGCCAGCCCATCTCGTGGTGCGAAAGGTCGCCCATGGTTTATCCAGGTAGCCCGGTGGCGGGTGTTCCCCGATGAACTCAAGGCCGATGATGCGCTCGCCCTTCTTCGGCGGCTCGCTGCGCCGCACCAGCGCGTAGACGTTATAAGTCGGATCAGTAAAGCCATGCGAGCGCAGCTTGGGCGGCAGCGGCAACGACAGGTACAACACCATGCCATAACGCACGGGCCGCTTGAGGCGAAGGCGCACGCCCGTTCGACTGACGTCGAGTGTTTCGGCCATCTCGCTCCACTTGCCTTCCGCCTGGCGATCCACTCCGACGACGCGCGCCGGGATAGAAAATTTGAGCCGGTCCGTACGGCGTCGGTTCCGGTTATTGTTCGAGGCGACTCTGGCCGACTCGACGTAAGCATGGCGCGGCGTCAATTGAGAGCGGATGCTGACGGCTTGCGGTTGGGCTTGTTTGCCCGGTGCGGCATCGGGCACAGAGACGGCGGTGGGCGACAAGGCGCTGTCATATTCGCGGCGTCGGGCGAAGCTGGCCAGCACGGCGAAGGCTTGCGTCAGTTTATTGAACGCCCGGTCGATGCGCACCAGCAGTTCGGCTGGCAAGGTCGCGCCGACCTGATAAGGCGGGTAGAGCATGCTCAGCGTTTCACGGAAGGCAGAATGAATCTGGTCGCGCGCCGCGTCCCGCCCGACATTGAGAATCTGGTAATAAGAGGTGGCGTTTTCAATATGAGCCAGCAGGCGATCCATATCCAGAAAATATGGATTAGGGTTGCCGGTTGCCGGCGCAGGTTCGCCAAGAGATGGCGTTACCATATCGGATGAGGGAATGATTTGGTTCAAAGGCTCCCCTTCTGATAAAGCAAGCAGCGCAGGAGGCAGGGGCAGTCAGGTTGAGAGCTGATGTCAAGATCATTATGAATAGCGGCTCGAATTTGTCAACGGTGTTGTTTGGATGCGTCCTGGCATCGGTACGCTTCTGTTGGGCGAATGACCGCGCCGTCACGCCCAACGCAATCGTCAGCGCCGTTGCCACACGCGATACCCGGGAGTAGAATCACCGGCCAGAGATAATCAAGATTACGAACAAGGGCAGGTAGGGTGCGTTAGATCGACCGTCAGGCTCTCAGCCGCGCCATTGCCTGCAAGCTTTGCCTGTGACCTTCCTTGATGGAAGAAGATGGGAGAAGCGTTATGAAGGTACTCGCCCGCGCCTTGATTCTAACCAGCATCACGTTGAGCGTCGCCGTTTGCGCACGCTCACAGTCGCCCGCCCCGCAGTCGAAAGAAGCCAGCGGCTCAATTACCGGCCAGGTCACTATCGCCGGCAAGCCCGCCGCTAATGTTCCGGTGATTCTTATGGCTGACCCGATGAGCAATCCGCTGAAACGGCTAGGCGTCAGCAGCACAACCGACAGCGAGGGACATTTTCAATTGACCGGCGTGCCGGCGGGCCGTTTCTACGTCGCCGCAAGGGCGCCTGCTTTCTACAGCGAAGGCGAGCGCGGCTTTGCTGACGGCAAGATCGTGACGCTCGTCGAAGGCGAGAGCCTTGACGACATCAACATCAGCTTACGTCGCGGCGGCGTCATCACCGGGCGCATCACCGACGCGCTGGGGCGACCGCTGATCCGTCACCGCGTCACGCTTTATGTTATCGACCCACGAGGTGAGCGGCATCTCTACTACTCACGCAACCAGCGCAGCCAGGAGACGGATGATCGCGGCGTCTATCGCATCTATGGCTTGATGCCGGGACGCTACAATGTCAGCGCCGGCTCGCCTCTCCAGGAACGCTCTACGCCTATCCGCACGGACGCCGCTTCTTATGCGCAGGTCTTCTATCCCGGCACAGACGACGAGACGAAAGCTGATGTAGTCGAGATCACAGAAGGCGGTGAAGTGACCGGCATAGACATCGCTCTGGGCGGCAAGCAAAAGGGCTACACGGTAACGATTCGCGCCGTTGCCGCTGACACGGGCAAGCCGCTCGCCGGGCTGCAATGCGGCTACGGCAGTATAGAAGAGCGCGGGGCATTTCTTCAGGTCCGCGCCTTCGGGCCGGAATCCAACGAGCGAGGCGAATGCCGCATTGATGGAGTCCTGCCGGGCAAGTATGCCGCGATGGCTGCCTCGATGAATGACGCGACGGCGAACTACACCTTCGACCCGACCCCGTTCGAGGTCACGGATGCAGATGTCAGTAATGTTGAAGTCAAGCTGCGCGCCGGCGCGAGCATCAACGGCACGTTGGTCTTTGATGGCTTGAGCGCGCCGGAGGCCGCCGCTTACTTTCGAGACATCAGCATCAACGTTACCGCTGTGGGATCGCTCAACGTACCGCGCTACGCGAAGCCGACAATCAACGCCGATGGCAGCTTTCGCATCTCCGGCGTGCAGTCGGGCAAGATGCGCCTGATGGTCAACAATTTCCCGCGCCGCAACATCACGCTGCTGCGCGTTGAGCGTGAAGGCGTCGCGCAAGGCGCGGACTTTGATGTCGCGGCGGGCGAAAACATCAGCGGCGTGCGCCTCGTCGTCGGCATCGGCAATGCCATTATTCGCGGTGAATTGAAGGCCGCCGACGGTGCGCTCCCTGATGGCTTCCGACCTGTGATGAGCGCGTGGCTCAGCGCGCGGAGGGTCGGCGATACCGTCTCACCCTATCCGCGCTCGGTACAGAGCGACGGGCGCGGGCGCTTCATCTTCGAGGGCTTGCTGCCCGGCGATTACGAGATCATTATCGGCAACGCGTTTGTGAGAGACGAGTCGGGCGGCGCGACCGTCTCCTTCAAGCGCGCACAGCAGACCGTCAACGTCACGAACGAACGCGACGCACAGATCACGATCACGCTCGAACCCTTAACCACCCGCAACCAGTGAGCGGCGCTTCGCCGCCGGAGGCACGCAGATGAGAAACGCGCTTGCTACGGTCATCGGGTTATTGTTGATAGGCGCGACGGTCGCGGCGCAGCCTCGCCACACGCTGCGCGGTTGGCGGCAAACTGAAACGAGCGGGAAATCGGATAAGCGCGCCGGCATCATCAGCGGACGGCTGACCGACTCGACAGGTCAGCCGCTCAACAACGCGACGGTCCACATCGTCAGGGTAAGCGGCTACCGCCGCGACGTTCGCCACATCACCACCGACGAGCAGGGCCGTTTCCGTGTCAGCGACCTGCGGCGCGGCGTCTATCGCCTTTCGCTCGACGTGCCGGGCTACGTGCTGCCCGAAGAGGATGCGCCGCGACAGACGGTCCGCGTTGGCGACACGGTCAACCTGACGCTCGTCAAAGGCGGCGTCATCACCGGCAGCGTGATGAGTCACGCGAGCGAGCCGATGACCGGCTGCACTGTGCAAGCCGTGCGCGTCGGCGATAAAGACGGACGCCCAACGCTGAACAGCCGCTCCATCACGCTTGCCGAAGTCGATGATCGCGGCGTCTATCGCCTCTACGGCCTGATGCCGGGGAGGTACATTGTCGCCGCATTGGGCAGGCATCCTTACGCTAATTTGAGTGACATCTTTCCCGACGACGTGCCGACCTTTTATCCTTCGGCCACGCGTGACACGGCGCAGCCGGTCACGGTGCGGGCCGGCGAAGAGATCAGCAGCATCGATATCCATTATCGTGGCGAGCGCGGCCACGCGATCAGCGGCAAGCTCATTGGCCTGCCCACTGATTCACCGAATGTGAACACCACGCTGCAACTGTTCAGCGTGACGACCCGCGCGAGTGAAGAGGCCAACTACGACGGGACGACGTTCGTGCGAAACGAGAGCGGGTTCGCTTTTTACGGCTTAGCGGATGGCGATTACATTATCGCGGCATCGACGAGCCGCGCCGATGGTCAGTTCAGCGGAGGCGGTCGCGCCCGCGCAAAGGTGAGGGGTGCGGATGCCACCGGCATTGAATTGAAGATCATCCCTTACGGCGCAATCGCCGGGACGCTCGTGATCGAGCCGCTGCGCCAGGCCGACGCGCAGAATCGCTGCGAGGTCAAACGCCGGCTGACAGTGGATGAGATGTTGATCAAAGCGGAGCGTGAAAAGCCAGCCGGCGAGACGCCGCTCTACCTCGGCACGCTTTATCAAAGCGAGCCCTCGGAGCAAGGCGAGTTCACGCTCACCTCGCTCGAAGCCGGCCAGTATCACATCGAGGCGGCGATGCTCGGCGATAACTTTTTTGTGCGATCAATTACGCTGCCCGGCGCGGCAAAGAATCAGCCGCCGGCTGATGCGGCGCGCGGCCCGCTGATGATCGAGCCGGGCAAACGCCTTGAAAACTTGATCGTCACCGTCGCCGAGGGCGCGGCGGCAGTTCAAGGCATTGTAACGTCGGCTACGGAAGGCGCGCGGCGGCCCGACCGCTTGTTTGTCTATCTCGTGCCGGCGGAAAAAGAGGCGGCGGATACGGCGTTGCGTTATTACCAGGCCGAAGTGAACGGCGACCGTTTTGAATTCACCAACCTGTCGCCGGGCCGCTACCTTGTCATTGCGCGCCCGCCTTTCACCGACACGACGAACGGCGGCGCGGTTCGGCCTCTGGTGTGGAAGGCGACCGAGCGCGCCACGCTGCTCAAGCAGGCTGCCGCCGCTAATCCGGTGCTTGAACTGCGGCCCTGTCAACGACTGGTGGATTACTCGATCAGCTACGAGCCGGCGGCAAAGAAGAACGTGGCGAGCCGCACGCCATAAGCCGCGCGCTGCTTGCCGCAGGGCCGAGCGAGGGCTAAACTCATTTCCTGTAGGCCCGATTTTTATCTCGTGAAGGAGTGCATATCGAATGAAGTTCAATAAGATCATCCTCTGTGTGGTCGTTCTTCTGGTCGCGCTGCCGGCTTGCGCGCAGATGGGCGGCCAGCGGCAGACTGCGGAAATCACCGTCAACGGCAAGAAGCTTTCAATCAACTATGGCGCGCCGAGCATCAACGGCCCAGCTCTTCAAGGCAAAGACATCTTCACCGTCGCGCCGGTCGGCACAGTCTGGCGGCTCGGCAAGAATCAAGCGACTGAGATCGAAACGACGGGCACGCTCGTCGTCGCCGGCAAGACATTGCAACCGGGCAAGTACAGCCTGTGGGCGAAGAAGACCGGCGACAACCAGTGGGCGCTGGCCTTCCATCCGAAGACCGGCATCTGGGGCGAGCCGTCAATGAAGGAAGGCTACGTCGCCGAGCTGCCGCTGAAGACCGGAAAGGTCAGCGAGTCCGCCGAGCTGTTGAACATCAGCCTGGTGGATATGAAAGGCAAGGCAGGCATCCTGATTCACTGGGGCACGGCGATGTTGAGCGGCGCGGTCGATGTAAAGTAATCGCGCAAGGCGCTGTCGCATAGTCAAACACAAGGGGGAAGGCTGCTCGACCGGGCAGCCTTCTTGCTTTACACGATATGGAGTACCCGGCGACGCGCATCACACCATATCCGGTGACGCGCGCACGATAAGCCGGCGCAAAGCCGCTACGCCTTCGGCCATTCTACTTCAGCATCGCGCTGGCATCCGAGTTGCCCGTAAGCCGGTGTGAACCAATTCCCATCATTAACGGAGGAAGGACTATGCTGAAGCGATTTACGGTTATAGCGATGCTCGTAGCGGTCTTCTCGCTGGCCATCGCGCCAGAGACGTTCGCCTACCATTGCCATCGCAGAGCCGTCGCCTACCGCTCTGCCTACTATGGCAACTCGTATTACCGGACGGGCTATTACGGACGCCGGTACTATCGGACGAATTATTACCGCAGCCCCTACCGTTACAGCGGCGTCGCCGGCGCGCGTTACTATAACGTCCGGCGCGGCCATTCGACGCGCAATATGCTGTTGACGATTGGTGCGCCGGCAGCGATTGGCGCGGGCCTCGGCGCGCTGTTCGGCGGTGGCAAAGGCGCAGGCGTCGGCGCGTTATTGGGCGGCGGCGGCGGCGCGGCCTATTACATGCTCAAGCATCGCCGGCGCTATTGATCTGAGTGGTCAATGGCCAGTTGTTCGTTCGGGCAAGCTCCATTAGGAGCGTGATGTTTATAGTAACCGGGCGATTAAGAATCCAGGCCCCGTAGGGGCGCGATATTGATATTGCGCCCCTACGGGGCTTCGTCTCTTTCTGTATTGATAACTATAAACAGGGCGTCCCTACGGGACTACGAACTGGCCACTGACTACTGACCACTGACCACTGTTTTCAAATGGCGCGGGCCGCGCGAATGCGTTACTTTATCTTTTAATTAATTGCCATGCTCAAGATCATCAACGTCGTCGGCGCGAGGCCGAACTTCATGAAGATCGCCCCGGTGATGGACGAGATGCGACGCCGCGCCTCGCGCCTCACGCCTCTGCTGGTGCACACCGGCCAGCATTACGACGAAGCGATGAGCGAATCGTTCTTCGCCGACCTCGGCATTTCGCGTCCCGACATCAATCTCGAAGTCGGCTCCGCCTCGCACGCCGCGCAAACGGCGCGCATTATGATGGCGTTCGAGCAGGTGATTCTCGATGAGCGGCCCGATTGGGTCGTCGTGGTTGGCGATGTCAACTCGACGATGGCGGCAACGCTGGTCGCCGCCAAGTTGAATGTGCGCGTCGCCCACATCGAAGCCGGCTTACGCAGCCGCGACCGACAGATGCCTGAAGAGATCAACCGGCTCGTCACCGACGCGCTGGCCGACCTTCTGCTCACGCCCTCGCGTGACGCCGACGAGAACCTGCGGCGTGAAGGCATCGCGCCTGAAAAGATTCGCTTCGTCGGCAATGTAATGATCGATACATTGTTTCGCAGCCTCGAACGGGCGAAGCAATCGACCATACTCGCGCGCCTTGAAGCCGAGCCGGGAACCTACGCGGCGATGACGCTGCACCGTCCATCCAACGTAGACGACCGCGCCCGGCTGGCCGGCATTCTTGACGCGCTGGCCGCCGTACAAGAGCGACTGCCGATCATCTTTCCGGTTCATCCGCGCACGCGGTCGCGGCTTGAAGAGTTCGGCTTGCTCGAACGCGCACAACGCCTGACGAGATTGAGGATGACCGAGCCGCTCGGCTATCTCGACTTTCTGCAACTCTACAGCAACAGCCGGCTGGTGCTGACCGACAGCGGCGGCATACAGGAAGAGACGACCGCGCTCGGCATTCCCTGCCTCACTCTTCGCCACAACACCGAGCGCCCGGTGACGGTCAGCGAAGGCACCAATCGAATCGTCGGCAATGACCCTGAAGTCATCCGCCGCGAAGCCTTCGCCGCGCTCGACCATCCGCCTCAACGCGGGCGCGTGCCGGAACTCTGGGACGGCCACGCGGCAGTCCGCATCGTTGATGCGATTGAAGAGGTCAGCCGCGCTTGAACGCGACGCGGCAACACGGCGATGGGGAGACACGGCCACGCGGAGACGCGGAGACGCGGCGAGGAGCGGCGTAAAACTGCTGACTGAGAAAAAAGATGTGACTGACCTTTCGCACCACTCGTCGCCGCATCTCCCCATCGCCGCGTCGCCGCGTCGTTCTTCCTCCGCGTCGCCGCGTCGTCGCGTCGCCGCGTCGCTCGCTTCGATTGTCTCTCTTGTTTCTGTCGAAGGGCTGTTGATCTTCTGGTTCATCGCATCGCCGGTCGCTTCGTTTTATCTGCGTTTCCCGCTCGATAAGTCGCTCGTGACGTTTAATCGCGGCGTGATCGCGCTTGCCGTTTTTTTAGTGATCGCCAAAGCGTGGACGCAACCCGCTCAAGCCGGTCTGAAATCACGAACCGTCTTCACCGCAACGAAGTTTGAAATCGCCTGGGCAGCCGTCGCGGCGATTGCATTGGTCAACGCGACTTTTCTGGCGAATGATTTCACCTACGCGCTGCGACTGGCGGTTGATACGTTTGGTTTGCCGCTGCTCGTCTTTCATCTGGCGCGTTATCACTTCGACGCGCGCGGTCGCAGCGGCGCGCTCCTGCTCGCTGCTGCCGCGCTGGCGTGGTGTCTGTTTGCGACCGGCGCCTATGAGTTTCTGACCGGAACCAATCTCTTCCCGTACAAAGGCTCGGAGCTGGTGCGCGAAGGCGAGCGTCGCGTCAACGGGCCGTTCGCCGCCGATTCATCTTTTGCCATCATCTGCCTGTTCGTCTTCGTGCTGCTTCAAGCCGCGCCGGCGTTGTTTCGTTTAAGGATGGACAGAGCGGCGCGCTTCTTCACGACCGGCGCGCTGATTGCGGCAGCAGCAGCCGTATTATTGCCAATGTTCCGTTCAGCGGCCATTGCGCTCGTCGCTTGCTGGTTGATCGTGCGAGTCGCGGCAAAACGCATCGCCGCGTCGCCCCATCGCCCCATCGCCCCATCGCCCCATCGCCGAGTCTTCTCTCGCCGCGTCGCCGTGTCGCCGCGTCGCTCTTTCCGCATCTCCGCGTCGGTGATTGCGCTGATGATGCTCGCCGTCATCGGTATCGCTGCTGTCGGATTGCTGTCGTCAAACAAGCGATTAACGAATCCTCGCAACGTCATCGGCAGACTGGCGACCTGGGAATCGGCGGCGGCTATCACCGCAGATCATCCGCTGTTTGGCGTCGGGCTGAGTAATTATCAATGGGCTTTCGATCAACGCTATTTCTGGAGCGACCAGGAAGCCGACGAGCTGTTAGAGACGGCGGCGGCAGACAGCCCGCACTCGAACCTGTTGTGGGTCGCGGCGGAGATGGGCGTCTTCGCGTTTCTGTTTTACGTTGTCGCTAACGCCTATCTTTTGCTGCTCGGCTGGCGCGCGTGGCGGCGGGCTACGACGCGCAGCGCGAAGGTTGCCGCCGCCGCGTTCATCGCGCTGTTCGTCGCCTACTGGCTGCCGGGATTGACACTGGCGAGCGGCTATTATTCCGACACGAATCTCTACTTCTTCTTTTTAGTCGGATTGCTATCGAATGAATCATTAGTCTCAGGTTCTTAATCTTCTTAATCAAAGAAGCCTGAAACGGAAATCAGAAATCGAGTGTCCCGTATATCAAACATTCGCAGCCGGCTTCAGGGCATGACGGCGAAAGAGATCGCCGGCGAATCGCTGCTGCGCGTAAGCCGCCTCGCTTATCGCGCCGTGCGCCGCGCCGCCGATAACCTCGGTGCGACTTTCATTACAGATGATGATCTTCGCCGCGCGCTCGGCGGCGTGGACTTAGCCGATGTCGCCGCGCGCCTGCGCGAACGACGCGAGCCGCGTTTGTTGCCCGGACTCGGCGACTTGCCACAGACGGCTAATCTCATCCGCCAGTTTTATCCTGACAGCGTTGAAGCAGCGCGCGAACAAGCCGACGAGATTTGTCGTCATCGCATCCGTGTCTTCGGTCAAGCGATTGATTTCGGGCCGCAGTTGGATTGGCGACGCGACCCGCACACCGGCGCGCGCTGGCCATTGACGCACTACACCAAAGTGCCGCTGCGGCTGGGCAGCGGCGCGGACGTGCGTCAGGTGTGGGAGTTGAATCGACTGCAACACCTCGCCGCGCTCGGTCGCGCCTACGCGCTTACCGACGATGAAAATTATGCGAGCGAGTTCCTGTTGCAACTGGCATCCTGGGTCGAAGCCAACCCGCCGCGCTTCGGCGTCAACTGGACCGTAGCGATGGAGGCCGCGCTGCGCGCCGTCAACCTGATCGCCGCGTTTGAACTCTTTCTCGCGTCGCCGCAGATGACCGACGAAGCCATAGCGTTGATGCTCAAGCTGATGCTTGCGCACGGACGCTTCATTCGCGCCAACCTCGAATACTCGCATCGCACGCCGAGCAATCATTACCTCGCAGACCTGATCGGCCTGTTCAGCATCGGTATGACGATGCCTGACTTGAGCGAGTCGCGCGGCTGGATACGCTTCAGCGCGCCGCGCCTGTTGAATGAGATGGAGCGCCAGGTTCACGCCGACGGCGTCAGCTATGAAGGGTCGGTCGCTTATCACCGCCTGGTGACAGAAGTCTTCGCGCTCTTTTTTTCGTTGAGCGTGGCGGGCGGCGTCGAATTGCCGGGCGAAAGCTGGGAGCGGCTCGAAGCGATGTTTGCGTTCGTCCGCGCTTACCTCAAGCCTGACGGCAGCGCGCCGATGATTGGCGATGCCGACGATGGCCGCTTGCTGAGTTTCAAAGCGCGCGAGCCGGCGGATCATTCTTACCTGTTGTCAATCGCCGCCGTGCTGCTCGAAAACGAAGCGTTCAAGCCATCGAGCCGCATTGATGAAGAGGCCATCTGGTGGTTCGGGCAGGCGGGACTCGAAGCCTTCGACAGCCTGCCGGTGAGCGATCAGCCATCAACATCCGAAGCGTTCGCCGACGCGCAGATATTCATCGAGCGAGCCGACGACCTTTACGCCATCATCGACTGCGGCGATCACGGCGCGGGCGGGCGCGGCTCGCACGCGCATTCGGACGCGCTGTCGCTTGAGCTTTACGCGTACGGCGCGACCTTCCTGCGCGACCCCGGCAGTTACGTCTACACGGCGAGCGCGCGCTGGCGCAACCTGTTCCGCTCGACCGCCTATCACAACGCCGTGCGCATTGATGGCAAAGAGATCAGCCGCTTCGATGAAGACGCCTTGTTCGCCTTCATCGAAAACGTCCGCCCGCAGATCAATCAATGGCAGAGCGACGCGACGAGCGATCTGCTCGACGCCGAGCATTATGCTTACACGCGACTGGCGCAGCCGGTCACGCACCGGCGCATCGTCACCTTCAACAAAGGCGAAGGCTACTGGACGATCAAGGATCAATTCACCGGCGAAGGCGCGCACCAGTTTGAATTCTTCTTCAACTTCGATGCCGGCCTCGACGCGGCGTTGAGCGACGACCAGCGCGTCACCGTGCGCAGCGACAAGGCGGTGCTGGCCATCATTCCTCTAAGCCAACAGGTCTTTGAAATCAAGCGCACCGACCGCTGGGTGTCGCCGGCTTATGCGACGCGCCTACGCGCATCTGGTATCATTTATCGCTTGTACGCCAACGCTCCTTTCGAGAACGTCTTCCTGCTCGCGCCCTACAAGCTCGGCGAGGAAGGAAAGGTAGACAGGATAAAGGATACAGGATTCGGGATTCAGGGTTAGCAGCAACGGTGCGGGCTTCCCTGAATCCTGAATCCGCGCAGCGCGAAGCGCATCTTGCGCCATGGTACCCTGTATCCTGTATCAACGATGTGCGGATTGTGCGGAGTATATGAATATGGCGCGGCGCGGCCCGACACGACGGCGGCGCTGGTCGAACGTATGCGCGACACGATGGTGCATCGCGGGCCGGACGATGCAGGCGTTTATGTGAGCGACGACCGTCGTATCGGCCTCGGCAACCGCCGGCTTTCTATCGTTGATCTGTCAGCCGCCGGCCACATCCCTATGCCGAACGATGACGGGCGTGTGTGGATCGCTTACAACGGCGAAGTCTATAACCACGAACGCCTGCGCCCGGCATTGATCGAACAAGGCTACAGGTTCCGCTCACGCACAGACACCGAAACGATCCTGCGCTTGTACGAAGCGCGCGGCCTCGATTTCGTTCACGACCTCGAAGGCGATTTCGCCATCGCTATCTGGGATGCCAACGAGAACCGACTGGTGCTGGCGCGTGACCGCGTCGGCGTCAAGCCGCTTTATTACGCGATAGTCGGCGGGCGTCTGATCTTTGCGTCGGAGATCAAAGCCATTCTCGAACACCCGGCAGTGTCGCGCGACATTGACGAAGGGGCGCTCTATCATTACCTGACGTTCTTGACGACGCCCGCGCCGATGACGCTGTTCGCGGGCATACAGAAACTACCCGCCGGCTGTATGCTGACCTGCGACGCGCGCGGCGACATCAAGGTGACTCGTTACTGGGACGCCATCGTGCCGCAGGCCGACGCGGCGTTGCTCGCCGATGAAGAGGCGACGAGCGCGCACTTGCTCGGCTTGCTCAACGAATCAATCGAGAAGCGAATGATGAGCGATGTGCCGTTCGGCGTCTTTCTGTCGGGCGGCGTCGATTCGACCGCGAACGTCGCGTTGATGGCGCGCTTGACGAGTCGGCCCGTGCGCACCTACACGGTCGGCTTCCACGACAACGACGAGTTCAACGAACTGGCCGAGGCCCGCGACGTGGCGCGCGAATTCGCCACCGAACACCACGAAGTCATCATCACGCAGCAACAGCTCATAGACTTTCTGCCCGACCTGATCTTTCATCAGGACGAGCCTATTGCCGACCCGGTTTGTGTGCCGCTCTATTACCTGGCCAAACTGGCGCGCGAAAGCGGCACGACGGTGGTTCAGGTTGGTGAAGGCGCGGACGAGTTGTTCTGCGGTTATGCAGATTACAAACGTTACTTGCGGCTCTATGACGGCGCGTGGCGACACCTGTCGCGGCTACCTCGCTTTCTGCGGCGAGCGGGAGCAAGCGCCGGCCAGACGATTCTGCAAGCGATGGCCGATGGCCTGCCTTCACGCTGGCACAAGATGGCTCCCGACCTGCTGCGCCGTTTGGCGGCGGGCGAGCCGTTGTTCTGGAGCGGCGCGTTCGTCTTCGACGAGGTTTACAAGCGCCGCCTACTCACGCCCGCCGCGCTGGAGCGCCTTGCCGGACTCGATCCGTTCAGCGGTGGCGGGCCATCCTCTTACGCGGTCGTGCGCGCTGACCTTGAGCGATTGCTCAAAGCCAAGCCGCAGGCCGACCAGCTTGAGCAGATGATCTACCTTGAATTAAAGCTGCGGCTGCCGGAGTTGCTGTTGATGCGCGTTGACAAGATGACGATGGCGACCTCGGTCGAAGCGCGCGTGCCGTTCCTCGATCATAAGCTGGTCGAGTTTGCGATGAGCCTGCCGCGTGACTTGAAGCTGCGCGATGGCGAAACGAAATACATTCTCAAGCGTGCGCTGAAGCGCGTGATTCCCGACCGCGTCATCCATCGTCGCAAGCAAGGCTTTGGCGCGCCGATCAATCAATGGATGCTCGACCGTATGGGCCAGTTCGTCGAGCACACCTTGATGCATTCACCGCTCAGAAAGCGCGGCCTGTTTGATTATGAGTTCATCGCGCGCCTGCTGGCCGAACACCGCGCCGGGCGCGTCAACTATTCCTTCTTTTTATGGAGCCTGTTGAATCTTAGCCTCTGGTACGAGCAGTGGATTGATGGGCGGGGGTCAGGGGTCAGGGACAGGGGGCCGGCTGAGTTGCGCGGCAGCGAAGTAATAGCGCGTGTCTGAGGTCGAGGAGCAAATTGATTTGGAAAGCGAATCGCAGGTAACGTCCGTCCTGACGCCGCCGATCCGGCCCCCGGTCCCCGGCCCCCGGCCCCTGCTCGGCGAGACCGTGCGGCAGGCCGGAATGCTGTTCACGGCGCAGAGCGGCGCGCTCGTCGCCGGCCTGCTCATCAGCTTGATTCAAGCGCGCTGGATGGAGCCTGCGGAGATGGGACGGTTCGTCTTCTGCCTCGCCATCATCGTCGTCGGCGGCGTCTTCTTTGACTTCGGACTCTTCTCGGCGGGAGCGCGCGTGCTGGCGCTCGAACGTGACGGCGAAGGTCAGCGGCGGGCGCTCGGCGCGCTGGTTATCCTGACCGTCATCGTTGGTTTCGCGTTCACCGCATTCATCGCCGCTGCCAGCCTGCCGATAGACGCGATATTCAAAAAAGACGTTCACTGGCTGTTGCTCGCCACAGCGGGGCTGGCCTTCTTTCAACCCTTTCAGTACTTCATCGAACTCGGTTGCCAGGGCTTGAATCGCATACGCTTGCTATCGGTCTTTCAACTGTTGATGTCGGGCGCATACCTGCTGACGCTGGTGGCGCTGGCCGCCTCGCGCCACCTGAACGCGGGCCTCGCGCTGGCCGCTTATCTCGTCGGCATCGCCGTCGCAACGGTGTGGACCATCGCGCGATTGCGGCCTTCGTTCAAAGGCGCGATGCCGTACCTGCGAACCACCGTGCGGCAGGCGCGCGAGTATGGCGTGAATCTCTACTTCGCGCGCATCACCGGCATTGCCTCGTCGCGCGCCGATCAATTGCTGATCGCCTATTTTCTGATCGACGCCGCGCCGCTCGGCGTCTACGCCATTGTGCAGAAGTTCGCCAACCCGATTACGATGCTCGGTCGCTCGGTGGCGCTGACGCGCTTTCGCGCCTTCGCGCAACTGCCGCGCGTGCCGGCCCGCCTGACGCGCTGGAATGTAGTAATGCTTACAAGCGCGGCACTCGGCTTAGTTCTCGTCGGGCCGCTGGCGATTCACCTCCTCTTTCCACGTTACAGCGAGGGCGCGGGGCTGCTGGTTCCGTTCGCGCTGGCGAATCTCTTCGCCGGACTCTTTCAGCCGTACAACATCTTTCTGGCCTCGCACGGTCGCGGCGCGGAAGTGCGCAACATCGCCGCCGCCGTCGCCATCAGCAGCCTGATTAGCCTCGGCCTGATCGTGCCGCGCTACGGCATCAGCGGCGCGGCCTGGACATCTGCCGCCGTGATGGCGCTGGACTACGTATTGCACCTTTACTACTATCAAAGGTTCAGACGCTCGCTTGCTCAGAAGTCATGAGTATGGAACAAGCCGAAAATCAATCTAACTCAACACTCAACGCTCAACACACAGCCGGGTGGAAAGCGCGGTCGCGCGAGCAGTGGGGCGCGAACCCTTGCGGCGCGCACGTCGCGCACGATTATGCGTTCGGCACGCGCGAATACTTCGACGCCATCGAAGCCTATCGCTACGAAGTCTACGCGCCTTGGATGAAGACGGCCTTAGGCTTCGACCAGTTTCGCGGCAAGCGGTTGCTTGAGATCGGCTGCGGAACCGGCACAGACCTTTTGCAATTCGCGCGTGGCGGCGCAGCGGTGACAGGGCTTGATTTGACGCCGCGCAGCATCGAGATCGCCCGCCAACGTTTCGCCGTTTACAATCAGAGCGGAACCTTTGCCATCGGCGACGCCGAGAACCTGACCTTTCCCGATGAGAGCTTCGACGCGGTCTATTCGTTCGGGGTGCTCCATCACACGCCGGAAACCGAGCGCGCCATCAATGAAGTCCACCGCGTGCTGCGTCGCGGCGGGCGAGCCATCGTGATGCTCTATCACCGCGCCTCGCTTTATTACTGGGGCGGGTTGATCGTCAAACGCGGCATCCTGCGCGGCGAGCTGCGCCACGCCTCGCCGGCAGAGTTGATGAGCCGTTACGTCGAGCACACCGAAACCGAAGGCCGCCCGCTCGTCAAAGCCTACACGCGCAATGAAGCGCGCCGACTGTTTCAATCCTTCAGCGATTGCCGAGTCACCGTGAATCAGCTCACGCGCCAGGAACTCGGCGCAGTTGGCCGCGCGCTTCCCGAATCCATGTTTCAATGGCTGGCCCGCCGCTTCGGCTGGAACCTCATCATCACGGCAACCAAGTGAGCGCCCGCACCTCTCCCGACCAGCTCGCGCAGGCGAGCGACGGCGCGCGAAAAAACCTGTTACTCGATCTATCGGGCGACGGGCAGGCCGCCTGCGAATGGGCGAACGCTCACCTACCTGTTGGTTCGTTTCAATTACTCACTAAAGCCGAATTGAAATGGCAATCCAAGCGCGAAGCATTAACAAGACTGCGAGCCTTGCGACCTGAAACCTTTGTCTTCTTCACGTCCGACTTGCGAGTGCAGAGCGCGCAGCGCACGATGATGATGTTTGCGGCGTTGTGCGGCGCTCGGCAGATTATCTTCGCCGACACCAACGGACGCGAGATGCGCCGCACACGCGCCGGCGTGTTCGTCATTGAAAGCGCGCGGCTGATGCTTGAACTGGTCGTCGGTTACGTCATCCTTGTGCCGCTGTCGTGGCTGCTAACGGAATTGCTCAACATCGCGCTCATCTTTCGACCCGTCGTGCGCGCTTCGCGTCCGCGCCGCAAACAGGATCAGAACGCCGCAAAGAGCGCGCTCTACGTTCGCGCCACCATCGTGCCGACGGTGCGCGGCGTAGCGGCGGCGGGCGGGATGGCGAGCCACATCAGCGGCTTCGCGCTCGGCACGCGCTTGCTCGGCCATCGTTTGCGATTCATCGCCAGCAGTCGTATCAACACGAACGTTGAAGCGGACGTTGCAATCATCGCGCCTTCGACGGCCATCAGCGCCACACGCGCCCTGTTTGAACTCTGGAACAACTTTCACTTCACGATCCATTCATTACGACTCGCCGGCGAATCACAAGCAGAAACGGATTTCATCTATCAACGCTACAGTCGTTTCAACTGGACGGGCGTGGCGCTGTCGCTCGTGACCGGGTTGCCGCTGGCTTTAGAGTTCAACGGCTCTGAAGTCTGGGTCGCACGTCACTGGGACCCTGTCGGCTTCATCGGTTTGTTGAAACGGTTTGAGCGGTTGAACCTGCGCGCCGCCGATCTCATCTTCGTTGTGAGCCATGAGCAGCGACGCCGCTTGATTGACGCTGGCGTTGACTCAACGCGCATCATCGTTAATCCGAACGGCGTAGACATAGACGCATTTCATCCGGATTGCGGAGGCCGCGAGTTGCGCGTTCGATTCGGCATCAACGATAAGATCGTCGTTGGTTTCACCGGCACGTTCGGTCCCTGGCACGGTGCGCCCGTACTGGCCGAGGCGGCGGCGCGAATCAAAGATGCTCGCTGTCATTTCCTGTTCATTGGCGATGGCGACGAGCGAGCGGCTACGGAAAGCACCCTTGCGCGCGCTGCCAAGAGCACTCGCGCAACGTTCACGGGCCGCATCGCACACAGCCGCGTTGCTGCTTACCTGGACGCCTGCGACATTCTCGTTTCGCCGCACGTTCCCTTAGCCGATGGCAGCGAATTCTTCGGCTCGCCGACCAAGCTGTTCGAGTATCTGGCGATGGCGCGCGCGGTCGTGGCGAGCCGATTGGGCCAGATTGCCAGCGTGATTGTTGATGGCGAGAATGGCTTGCTGGTTGAGCCGAATGACGCCGATGCTCTGGTGCAAGCCATCGAGCGGCTGGCTAATGATGAAGCCTTGCGCCAGCGGCTCGGCGCGGCGGCGCGGCAAACCGTGATCGCGCAATACACGTGGCAACATAACGCCGCCCGCGTCTTTGAAGCAGTGACCAGTGGCCAGTGGCCAGTTGATAGTTGATAGTTGTGAGTTGCCAGTGACCAGTTAGTCCCGTAGGGACGCAATGTTTATAGTTACCGTTGACCAAAGCGACGAAGCCCCGTAGG
>JBJMGV010000091.1:0-27245 GCA_045807725.1 Blastocatellia bacterium
ATCGTTCGGGCGACACGACGGCATTCGACACCGACACGCCGGCGCTCACTGACACGCTCGCCCTTTATCCCGACCTGCGCGCGGCGGCAGCGGTCGGCAACAAATACTCGGTTGATAAAGTCGTCTCCGGCCTTTGGAAGAAAGCGGCGGACAAGACCGACCGCGCCCGTGCGCTAGTGCCGGACGCGAGATAGAAATTCACCCGTACACTAATTGAGGAACACATTACTAATTGAGGAACACATTGTTATGAGTGAGGTTTTCTTCGCGGCATCGGTGCGAACGCCGATTGGCAAGTTCGGCGGCACGCTGAAGGATTGGACGGCGGCGGACCTGGCCGTGCCGGCAGTGCAAGAGAGTCTGCGCCGCGCCGGCCTTGAGCCGAACGCGGTCGAAGAAGTCATCATCGGCTGCGCGCGTCAGGCCGGCGGCGGCCCAAACGTAGCGCGCCAGATCAGCTATCGCGCCGGCGTGCCCGAAACCGTTCCGGCTTATACGGTCAACAAAGCGTGCGGCTCAGGGTTGAAAGCGGTCATCCTCGCCGCGCAAGAGATTATGCTCGGACGCGCCCGCTGCATCATCGCAGGCGGCACGGAATCAATGAGCCGCGTCCCTTATCTGGCCGAAGGCACGCGCTGGGGTTTGCGTATGGGCAATGCCGCGCTCGTGGATGGGATGTACCGCGATGGCTTCTTTGATCCGCTCTCCGGCCAGATGATGGGCGAGACGGCAGAGACGCTGGCTCAACAGTACGACATCTCGCGGCGCGAACAGGACGAGTACGCCTTGCGCTCGCAACTGCGCGCAGAGGCCGCGACTGACCGTTTGCGCGATGAGATCGTCACCTTGAACATCACCGACCGCAAAGGCAATATAGTAGCCTTCGTTACAGATGAGCACGCGCGGGCCGGCTCGACGATTGAAGCGATGCAGAAGCTGCCGCCGGTCTTTGCTAAAGATGGAACGGTGACGGCGGGCAATTCGTCGGGCATCACCGATGGCGCGGCGGCCTTGCTGGTGCTTTCCGAAGAGATGGTCAAGTCCGCAGACATCACGCCACAGGCGCGGCTGGTCGATTATGAAATCGCCGGCGTCGATCCGCGCGTGATGGGCATCGGCCCCGTGCCGGCCATTCGCAAGCTGCTTGAGCGGCAAAAGCTTACTCTTGCTGACATCGGGCTGGTCGAGTTGAACGAAGCCTTTGCCGCGCAAGTCCTCGCCTGTGACCGCGAGCTGCATTTCGATCACGAACGGTTGAACGTCAACGGCGGCGCGATTGCGCTCGGCCATCCAATCGGCTGCACGGGCGCACGCATACTGACGACGCTGATGCACGAGATGCAACGCCGACGCGAGCGATATGGTTTAGCGACGCTCTGCATCTCAGGCGGCATGGGCATCGCGCTGCTGGTCGAGCGGGTTTAAGCAACAGGCCGGCTTGCTGACTCTGCAAAACCGGCTCGCGCTTGTGCTATATTTGGCCTAAGAGGAGTCCAGGAAATCACGAGGGCGCTATGATCTGTCATTCCTGTAAAGGTGAAGTCGTTATCAAGGATCGCATCGCTCGCACAGCCGAGTGCCCGACGTGCAACGCCGACGTGCATTGCTGTCTGAACTGTGTGAACTATGACACGTCGGCGCACAACCGCTGCCGCGAGTCGCAGGCTGAATGGGTGTCAGACCGCGAGCGCGCCAACTTCTGTGACTACTTCAAGCCGAACGCGCAGGCCGTGCCGACACACGCCAAAGGACAGAGTGGGCCGCCCAACGAGGCGCGCACCGCATTCGACAACCTGTTCAAGAAGTGAGTCCGTTCATTTACCGCAGAGGACGCCAAGGACGCAGAGGTATATTTGATCCTCTGCGTCCTTGGCGTCCTCTGCGGTTTAAGAATGAGCTGCAAATTACGGGCGAATCGTCTCATCCGCCGTAGGGCGAATCGTATCGTCGGGGCCGAGTGAGTACTGCAAGGCCGCCAGCCGCGCCTGCGCCCGCGCGATGTCACGCAGCGTGATGATCCCCAGCAACCGCGTATCATCCATCCGCGACACCACCGGCACTTGCGATAGCTCGCGCTGCGCGAGTTTCAAGACTACCGTGTCGAGCGTTTGATCGGGATGCGAATGCACCACCTTTTTGGTCATCGCGTCAGTGATCATTATCGCTTCCCTGCCTTCTGCCTCGTACCGCCGCAAGTCGTTCGTTGTAATCAATCCTACAAGCCGCCCATCGCGTAGCACCGGGTAGCCGGTGAACTCAAGCCGCCCAACAATGTCGAGCGCCTCGCGCACGCTGATGTCGTCAGGCAGGGTCACAACGTCTTGCGTCATCACCGAAGCGGCGGTGATGCGCGAGAGCGCATCAGTGCTCGGCGCGGTTTGCAAGTGAATGCCGTCTTGAAACATGAAGCCTTCGTAAATCGACAGCGGCATCAAGCGCGAGGCTACGGTGTAGGCGATGGCGTTGGCAATCATCAGCGGCAGGATGATCTCGTAGTTGTAAGTCATCTCGAAGATGAGCAGGATTGAAGTGATCGGCACGCGAATGACGGCGGCGAACATCGCGCCCATACCGACCAGCGCAAATGCGCCGCGCGCAATCTCCGCCGACGGCTCAATATGAGTGAGGATCAAGACGTGCCACACCGCCGCGCCCAGCATGCAGCCGACGAACATCGAAGGGCCGAGCACGCCGCCTGACATACCCGCTCCGTAGCTAAACGCCGAAGCAAGAATCTTGGCGATGAGCAGCGCGACGACCGCTTTCAATATGAGATTGTCTTTGCCTTGCAGCACGTCGCCGAGAAACTCGTAACCGATGCCAAGCGCGTGCGGCTGCCACAGCCCGATTGCGCCGATGATTGCGCCGCCGATTGCCGGCTTGCTCCAGGACGGCACGTGTACGCGCTCGCGGAAAAACATCCGCAGAAAGAGGATGAGCTTTGCGAAGATGACGCCGACGAAACCGGCGATGATGCCGAGCGAAGCGTAAGCCAGCAACTCAGCCGGATGGTTCAGCGCGTAAACGTTCGCGCCTGTAAACAGCGGATGCGCGCCCAGCAGCCAGCGCTCAATCGTCGCCGCGATGACCGCCGCGATGACGATGGACGCGGCGAGTTTCTGGTTGAGGTCGCCGATGATCTCTTCGAGCGCGAAGGTGACGGCGGCAATCGGCGTGTTGAAAGCGGCGGCAATGGCGGCAGCCGCGCCGACCGGCAGTTGATTCATCTGCTTGCGACGCGGGATCGAAAACATCCGCGAGATGACGTTAGACAGGGCCGCGCAGATTTGCACGGTCGGCCCTTCGCGGCCAAGACTCGCGCCCGAACCGACGCAGAGCGCCGAGATCACCGCCTTGCCGGCGGCCACGCGCATCGGCACTTTGCCGTAGTTCATCACATAGGCGATCTTGACCTGCGGGATGCCGCTGCCGCGCGCGTCGGGAAAGAAGAAATGCAATAGTAGCCCGGCAAGCAGGCAGCCGCCGACCGTAACGAAGAAGATCCAGAAGAAGCGGCTCGGCCCTTCGACAGCCAGCGCGCGGTCAATCATAAAAGATGAGGCCAGGCGAATGAGCTTGTGATAAGCGACAGCGACCAGCCCGCAGGCGATGGCGATGGTGACGGTGAGGATGAAGTACTTCTGATTGGCGGGGAGGCGCAGGCGCTGAAAGAACCGCGTCGCGCCTAGCTCAACTCGATACCATTTTGTCGCCCGCTCAACTTGTTGCACTTACCTATTCATTAAAGCAATTCGGCGGCGATTGCAACCAATCAACCTATGGATGATTTGAGATGTGCCCTTCGACAATGCGAATCAGGGCGTTGAGTCGCTCGTCCTGCTCCCTGCCTTGCTCCCTCAGTTCGGCAATCTGATGGTTGTTTTCTGTTGTCTGCCGCCTCATCTCGTCGAGTTGCTCATTGTGCAGCCGCGCCACCTGGATGAGTCCGGCGATAGCTTCCTGCATCGCCCTCATCTTCTCATCGAATTCGGCTTGATGTTCCGAGATGGCGGCCAGTGCATTGTTGATGCGTTGGATGTCGGGGTCGTTACTCATACCGGCGATTATCGGCAGCCGCGTCGGCGCGGTCAAGCAATTACGAAGAGGCTATCGGCATCTCGTAAATCCGATATGTCTTCGTGCGGCGACCGCCGATCATCTCGGCAGCGCGGTTCATCATCACGTTGTTCTCTAAGACCCAGCTCATCTCGCCCGACGGGAAACCGGCGGCGGGTGCGCGCTCATAAATCTCTTTGAGAAAGATCGCGCCGCCGCCGAGGCTTTGGAACTCGCGGATGACGCCCATGGTGATGATGCGTATCGAGTTGATCTTGCGCGAATGCCATAAGAGCTTTATCAAACCGAAGGGCAACAGCCGCCCGTTCATCTTCTTCAGGGCGCGATTCAAATCCGGCACGGCTAGCATAAAACCTACGGGGCGCGGTTCGCTGCCTTCTCGATGCTGTTCAGCGATCAAGACGACGCGCGGGTCAACCAGTTGCTTGAGGTCTTTGCCCAGATGCTCGAACTCTTCGTTGCTGACTGGCACAAAGCCCCAGTTGCGGCTCCACGCGTCATTGTAGACGCAACGCACGGTCTCGACTTCGCGCTTGAAATCTTTCAAGTTGACCGGGCGCACGCGGACTCGCTCCCTTTTCTGCAATCGCTCGGCGACTCGTAAGAGCTTGTCCGATACGTTGAAGTAATTCGCCGCGATGTCGTAAGCAAACATGTCCGCCGCTTTGCGCAAGCCATATCGCTCAAGGAATTCGCTATAGTAATGCGGATTCCAAACCATCATCAACGTTGGATCAAGCTCGAAGCCTTCGACCAGCAGGCCGCATTCATAATTAGTCGAAGGGTTGACCGGCCCGCGCATCAACTCCGCGCCGTGCCCTATTAGCCAGGCCCGCGCCGCATCCAACAAGGCCGCCGCCGCTTCGTAATCGTCCTCGACTTCAAAGAAGCCGAAGAAGCCCGCGCGCTCGCCGTGAAACTCGTTATGCGCGCGGTTGAGAATCGCCATCACACGACCGACGACGCGGCCTGCGCGCAGGGCCAGAAACTTCTCAACGTCCGCCGTTTTATAAAAAGGATGCTTCGCCGTGTTCAGTATATCCTTTTGCGACATTCGCAGCGGCGCTATCCAATGTTGCTGGCGTCGGTGAAGCCGATAAGGCAGATCGAGAAACTGCTTCTGCTCGCGCACCGTGCGCGCCGGTTTCACTTCGATCCGGGTTGCGGTTGATTTAGTCATTACGCTCTTGCTCATCGTGGTTTGCTCTAAGGGATCGGACACGGCACATCACGCCATAGTCGCAAGTCTGGCAGACCGTGTTGCCGTTCGGTTCAATCGGAAATTGGCCATTGCGGACCCGCACGACGTACTCGCGTATGCGCGCCTCCGCCTGTTCGATCAAGGCATCGAGACTGGCCGGCGAATCGGCTTTCTTCGTCAGGTGCGAGCCACGCTTGCGGCTGTGTATGTGCAGGTAATAGGCCGACGCGACGCGCTCGCCTTTCTTGATGACGCGAGTGGCCGCCATTGCATAGATCGGCAATTGCAGGTTGCGCCCTTCAAGCGCATCCTTGATCGGGATAGGCGTGCGCCGCGTCTTGTAATCCACCACTACCCATTCGTCACTCGCTTTTCGATGATCTATCCGGTCCACAATGCCGCAAAACTTGATATTGCCGTCGGGACATCTAATGATCAATGCCTCTTCGCCTTCAAGCCCGAATTTGCATTCGCAGTGAACAGGCCGCGATGGCTCCTCGTCGTTCCAGTCGGCCTCGCGCCGCAGCAAACGCCCGACACGTCGCTTGATCTCGTCCTTGCTGAACTCCCACACACCGTCGCGGCGCACCTCGCCTTTTTCGAGCATCTCTTCTAACACGACTTCGGCAATGCGCGAGGCGTCGTTCATCGCCTGCTCGACGGTGGATGATTGAATAGTCGTGTCGTTATGGTGCAACTCGGTATAGAGCCGTTCGAGAATGCGGTGGTAAGCGCGGCCCAGATGATGCGAAGCGAGACCTTCTTCCGGTTCGGCGTGAGGGTCGAGATTGAGCGCGTGCCGCGCAAAGAATCTAAACGGGCAGATGCCATAGTCGTTGATCTTGCTGGCGCTCCACAGATGCTCAGGCCCGAATTGTTGCTTGAGCGTGGAGCGCAGCGCCGGGTCATTCATCCACCCGCTATGACCATCGCGTTCGTCATTGCTCATTCGCCGCCATTCGACCTGTGCGCCGCGCTCAGTCAGAGGCCAGCTTGGCAGCGTCGCGCGGAGCAATTGAATGGCCGCCTCGGTCGTTGAATCAATCGCCGCGCCGCTCGTCGTTCCGGCTTTCCGCTGCGCCCGTGCCGTTCGCATCGCCAGTTCTTCGAGAGAACATGCCGCACACGCCTCGTCGCCTTCATTGGCGAACCCTGGCGCGATGCGCTGCAAAGGCGAAGTCGCAAACGGCTGGACTTCTTCGATCAAATACGAAGGCAGCAACTCGCCGCCAGCCACGTCTGTGCGCGCATAAGACAGATAGAGGCGTTCGACGGCGCGGCTCATCGCTTTGTAGAACTGCAACACGTCAGCGCCCGGCTCGCGGATCGTTTCAGTCAAATCAAGCCCCGCCCGGCGAATGGCTTCACGTTCGGTCATTGCGTACGGCGCGCGCTCGGTGAGCCGGGCCGGAAACTCGCCTTCGATCAATCCGAGCACGAAGACGACGCGATAACGCTGCTGGCGCAGGCGGTGCGCCTCTTGCGCGGCGACAGTTGGGCCGGTGTGCGTCTCGCGGTCGTAGGTGATGACCGCGAGCATTCGATCAAGCTCAAGCATGAACTCGTGCCACGTGATGACAACAGCGCTCTTGTCAATGTGTGGTTGTACGAGCCGGCTCATCGGGTCATCGTGGGCCAGCGCGGCGAAGATGCTGTTGAACTCCTTCAGCGCGCGGGTGTCGCGTTGCGCGTGTTCGCCGCTGGCCGCCCGCGTCTCGACGTGCAGTCGCTCGATCAAAGCCGAAGCCCACGCGAAGTGCGCTTGCCGTGTTGCCCGCGCAAATGGCGTCACCGCATCGAAGCAGCCCGCTAGGCTCGCCCTTAGCTGTTGGCATCGGGCGCGGCGTTCCGTCGCACTCTGATCGTCAGTGAAGCCGTGCTCGATGCCGATCTTTTCACGTCCCTTCTTCTCAACCAGATCGTCAACCGCTCGCAGCCACTGGTCGCGGCCTCGCGTGACGTGCGCCGCAAGCGACGCTTCGTCGAGCAAATCAATCGTCGCCGCATCCAGTCCGAACTCTGACCAATCGAGGTAAGGCGAGCGCCACACATTCAAGCAGGCGCGGCGCGAGAATGATTGACCAGCCAGGTTCAGCAACTCGCGCAGCGCAACGACCGCCGGGTTTTCAGAAACAGCCAGCGGCATATCGATGCAGAGCGGAATTGCCCACTCGCTGAAGATTCGTTCAAGGTGATGGGCATACAAGGAGAGCGAGCGACATACGATAGCTATTTGATCCGGCGCAATGTGATCTTCATCATACAGGCGCTTGATCTCGCGCGCCGCCGCGCGCACTTCGGCGGCGCGGTCAGAGGCCGAGACGATGGTGATCGCGCCGCGCTGTGATTCTTCATCGATCAGCCGAGCTTCAGCGATCTCAGTGGCGTTGCGATCATTCATCAAGGTCGCGGCGGCTACTTGAATAATGCTCTGCGGCTGGGCCTCGTAACGAATGAAGCTTGCGCCAGCGGCCCGCAAGCGCGCGACGGTCGGACGCTGCCAGTAATGCAGCGCGCGCGCTTCGTCGCAGGTCAGATTGATCGCAATCTCGACGCCGCGCGCCGCCAACGCCGAGAGCAAGCGGACTTGCACCGGCGTCAGAAAGTCAAAGCCATCAACAGCGATCAATGACAGCCAGCGGCGCGGCTCTATTGATCCCGTCAACGCCAACGCAGCCGGGCCGGCGCTCTCTGTATCAATCACGCCGAGGGATTCGAGCGCGGCGGCGTAACTCGCAAAAACCTGCGCAATATCCTGATCTTTGAGGCTGCACGTTTCGGCCAGCCGCGCGAAGTCGGCAGGCGATGCGCCGCTGCGCCACAATTCATCGATGAACGCGGCGAGCGCATTGGCTAATCCGGGCAGCTCTGCCGTCTCACCAAAATAAGCGAGCTTGCCGGCGCTGACCAGTTCATTGATGACATAACGCAAGACGCGCTCGCGTTCGACAGCTAACAATACGGGCCGCGCTCGATTCGCTTTGTCGAGCATTGAATGATAGAGCGCCGGGAATGTGGATACGGTTTCAAGCGAAAGGTGCTTTACTCTTTGGCTGAGCGCGTCGCGCAATGCCGTGGCAGCGTGTACGGAAGGCACGACCAGACGGACGCCGCGACGCTCGGCGTTTATCGCTTCGGCGACGCGCGCGATTAGGGTTTCCGACTTTCCTGAATTGGCCGGGCCGACTAGAACTTCGATCATTCGGCTGCGGATTATAGGTGAAAGCCTGCGCGCGCACAATCCCGGCTCATTGATTGTGCATCCCATCTTGATGCAATTCGCGGCGTTGATTGACCGCGTCGAAGCGCGCGACGTAACATTTCCTTTTGACCGTAGAAAAGAGACAGCAACATGGATGAACGAACGTTCAGGACGCTTGAGTTGGATGGACTGGTGGCGCTGCTGGCGCGGCACGTGCAGACGCCGCTTGGCCGCAAGCGCGCGCTCGCGCTTTTACCGACGAACGACGCAGGAGCAATCGACCAGGCGTTGGATTTGACCACTGAAGCGGCTGATTACCTGGCCACCGGCGGCGCGTTCGGGCTGGGTGATGTCGCCGACCCATCAAGCTCGCTGGCCGAGTTACACGTGCAAGGCACAAGCCTCGACCCGCATCAGATTCTGTCGCTGCAAGCCTTGATCGGGAGCGGCATGGACTTGCGCAGTCAGTTCGCCGACGCGGAGACTCGCTCGCGTTACCCGAACCTTTCGGGCATCGCCGCTCGCATCCCCGATCTTCGCCGTATGCTCTCGACGATTCGCGGCAAGATTCTGCCGACCGGCGAGATTGACGACAACGCCAGCCCTGAGCTGCGGCGCATCCGCCGCGAAATCAACGAGCGGCGCACGCGCATTTATCGCGGCCTCGAATCGCTGATGCGCGACCGCTCGCCTAACGCTATACAAGAAGACATTGTGACGATTCGCAATGGGCGATTCGTCATCCCCGTGCGAACGGATGCGCGCAGTCAGGTTCCCGGCGTGATGCACGGGCTTTCATCGAGCGGCCAGACGACCTTCGTCGAACCGCTCGGCGTCATCGAGCAGAACAACGACCTCGTGCGCTTACGCGAACAGGAAGAGATCGAGATCGCTCAGATATTGCTGAGAATCTCTGACATCCTGCGCGATAATCTTGTTGGCATCGAGCAGATCGTCAACGCCATCACCGAGATTGATTTCGCCGCCGCTAAGGCGCGGCTCGCATCGGAATTCAATGGCGTGCGCCCGGTGATGAGTAGCAACCGGCATCTCTATTTGAAAGACGCGCGCCACATCCTGCTTGAACAAAATCTGCGTAAGACGGGAGGACGGATCGTTCCCATCTCGCTTGAAATGGATCAGGCGCATCAGACGATGGTTATTAGCGGCCCCAACGCCGGCGGTAAAACGGTTGTGCTCAAGACCGTCGGATTGATCGCGCTGATGGCGCAGATGGGCCTGCACGTCCCAGCCACGGATGCCGCGCTTCCTGTCTTCGGGCAAGTGCTCGCCGACATCGGCGATCAGCAATCAATCGTCGCCAACCTCTCGACCTTCACGGCGCATATGAAAAACATCGCCGAGATGGCGACGACCGTTGCGCCGCCGGCGTTGATCTTAATTGATGAAGCCGGGACCGGCACAGACCCCGACGAAGGCGCGGCGCTCGGCATCGCCATTGTTGACCACTTCCGCCGCAAAGGCGCGACGACGATTGCGACGACGCATTACAACCCGCTGAAGGTCTGGGCGTCGCAGAATGAAGACGTGTTGAACGCCTCTGTCGAGTTCGATGAGCGCACGCTGCGGCCAACTTATCGGCTGCTGGTCGGCGTGGCCGGCTCGTCTGCCGGAATCGAGATTGCGAAGCGAATGAATGTGCCCGCGCAGATCACCGACGATGCGAGCGGCTTGCTTGATCCAGAGCACCGGCAGTCGAGCGAATACCTCAAGCAGTTGAAGTCGCTCGTTGACGAACAGGCCAACTTGCGCGCGGCGCTCGAAGAAGAGCGGCAGGTGACGGCAGATAAATACGCGAAGCTCGACATTGAATTCGCACAGCGCGAGATCGAGCGCCGCATTCAATTCGAGAACGAGCTGGCGCGTGTTATCCGCGAGTTCAACGACGAGAGCGCGCAACTGCTCAACACCGTCAAAGACAAAGTCGCGGCGGCGCGATTGAAGAAAGAGGCCGACGCGCGCGCGGCTGAGTTGCGTCGCTCGGCAGCCGTGCGCCTTCGTAAGCAAGAGGCGAGCGCGCCACCCACGGTTACGCCGGCAGCGACCGCGCCGAGCGGAGCCAGCAACGCTACCGTCATTCAATCGCCGTCGAGCGCGTTGCTCGAAGAGGTCAAAGAGATACGCGAAGGTGACCGCGTGCGCATCAAATCGTTCGACAAAGAGGCGACCGTCGAAACGATCAGCGACGGCGTCTACACGGTGCTGGCCGGGTCGCTGCGGTTTCGCTTGAAGCGCGACGAATTGCAGTTGGTGAAGTCTGCCGCGCCACCGGCGTCGAAACGCGCCGCGAGTTTGCCGCGCGGCGTGAGCGCTTCGATTGACGTGGACGAAAATTTCACGAGCGAGCTGAACGTCATCGGCACGACCGTTGACGAAGCGACCGAGCGCGTTGATAAGTACCTTGATGACGCGTTTCTCGCCGGCGTCGAAAGCGTGCGCCTCGTCCACGGTCACGGCACAGGCGCGTTGAAGCGCGCTATTGCGGCCTTGCTGAAAGGGCATCCGCACGTCGAACGCTTCGGCGACGCGCCGGCGAATCAAGGCGGCGGCGGCGCGACTATCGTTACGCTGCGCAAGTAAACAGGTGAGTTTGAAATAATGCGCTCTGTTTTGATAAACACTATCTTGCGTGTTCGATTGAATGCTGGTAAGAATTCTTTAGCTCGAATGTTCTGACGATTCCTTCAAGGTCATCATCCAACTGGTAAATAACTATGAGATTGCCGCGCGGGTTTGCAGACGATGTAAAGAATCAATCCGACATTGTTCGCGTCATCTCGGATTATGTGTCGCTCAAGAAGCGCGGCGCGAATCACATGGCCTGCTGCCCTTTTCATTCCGAGAAGACGCCGTCGTTCAGCGTGTCGCAACCCAAAGGACTCTATAAATGCTTCGGCTGCGGCGCGGGCGGCAGCGTGTTTGATTTCGTGATGAGAATCGAAGGCTGCCAGTTCCCCGAAGCTGTGCGCATCGTCGCTGAAAAGAGCGGCATTCCCATCCCGGCGGTTGACGAGACCGAAGACTACAAGAAGACGCAGCACGACCGCGATGTCGTCCTCCGCCTGAACGATCTGGCCGCGAAGTTTTTCGAGATGAATCTGCTCGATGACGACGCCGGCGCGACGGCCCGCGCATATGTCGAATCGCGCGGCATCAGCGACGAGACGCGGGCGCTGTTTCGATTGGGCTATGCGCCCGATAGTTGGGATGCCCTCATCCACTTCCTTCGCGGCAATGGCGCGAGCGATGAAGACCTGACGATCAGCGGGCTGGTTGTGCCGAAAGATACGGGCGGTTTTTATGATCGCTTTCGCGGGCGCTTGATGTTCCCGATTGCCGATTCGCAAGGGCGCGTGCTTGCGTTCGGCGGGCGCGTGATGGGCGAAGGCGAGCCGAAGTATTTGAACTCGCCCGAAACCGCTGTCTACACGAAAGGCCGCAACCTCTACGGGCTGGCCTACTCGAAGAACGACATACGCAACGCCGGTTACGCCATACTCGTTGAAGGCTACCTTGATTGCATCATCCCATACCAGGCCGGCATCCATAACATCGTCGCCAGTCTCGGCACAGCGCTGACCGACAGCCAGGTGCGGCTGCTGCGCCGGTATATGGATGCGCCGCAGATCATCGTCAACTTCGATCCTGACTCGGCGGGGCAGAACGCGACGATGCGCTCGATTGAGATGCTGCTGATCGAAGGCTTCAAGGTGAACATCCTGAAGATGCCGACCGATGACGACCCGGACGAATATGTGCGCGCCTATGGCGGCGATGCGTTCCGCGCGCTGCTCAAGACGACGCAGCCGTACATCGAATACATCATCGATATGACCATCGCCAAGCACGACATCACGCGTCCTGCCGGCAAGGTCGAAGCGGTCAACGCCATCATGCCGCACCTGGCGAGAATGCGTGACAAGGTGGCGCGCGCCGATTACTCCGACCAGATTGCCAATCGCTTGAAGGTAGATTCGCGCGTCATCCGCGACGAGATGCGGCGCGTCGCCGTCAATCGCCAACAGACGCTCGACCCGAAACGTTTGCGTGCCGCCGCCGACGTGACTCAAGCTGAAAGGCAACTGCTGGAATTGATTCTTGCTCACGGCGACGTGCGCCGCGCCATTGTGACGAACTTACAGCAAGAGGATTACGCCGACCTTGCGATGGGTGCAGTCTTCGCCGCCGTCGTTCAGGTCGAGCGCGAAGGGTTGGAGCCTGACTTTGACAACATCAGCGCGCGGCTTGAAAGCGAAGAGGAGCGAGCGATGTTGCCCGCCCTGCTGATGAGCGACCTCGAATGGGCCGGCGGCCTTGAATTTGAAACGCTGTTCAAGAAGGCGACCGAGGCGCTTTCATCACTGCGGCGCAAACAGATCGAACGTCGGCTAGAGGTCATCCATATCGAGCTTGGACAGGCCGCAAGCGAGCAGAATGAATTGCGCGTGCGTGAATTATACACGGAGAAAGCCGAGCTTAATCGCCGCAAGCTGGCCATTGCCGCCAGCCCTGCGGAGTCTTGAGTTATGCTTTTTTTGTTGTGGTAATCTATTATCGTAAACGTTTCGTATGTCCCTTTGCATGTGCGCGCCAAGTCCGCGCCTAGACATCTTGACAGAATGATTCAATGCGGGTAGGAATTCACAGTGACTTGGAAGGAACGGTGAATTTGTCCCCCACAGGAGAGCCGAGCGTGTCAGACCTCAACGAAAAATATTCGGATGAAGTCGAGAAACTTCTTGAGATGGGCAAGGAGAAGGAGTACCTGACTTTTGACGACATTAATCGGCTGCTGCCGCCGGAATTGAATTCGGCTGACGATATCGAAGCGATCTTCGACGTGATTGGCGCGGAAGGCATCTCCATTTCCGAAAACGACGAGAAGTTTATCGAAGTCGCCGCCGGCTCGGAGTCGAACGGCGACGGCAAAATCGACGGCGCGATTGAAGAAGAGATTGATCTCGATCTGGCGACGAGCCATCTTGATAAGACGAACGACCCGGTGCGCCTCTACCTGCGCGAGATGGCCATCGTACCGCTGCTCACACGCGACGGCGAAGTCTCGATTGCGCGGCGCATCGAACGCGGCAGGCTGCGCATTCACAAAGCGATTTCGCGCGCGCCCGTCTGCATCGAAGAGATGATCGAGATCGGCGAGCGGCTCAAGAACGGCGAGCTGCACATTAAAGAGATCATCACCTTCAACGAACAGGAACCCATCACGGATGAGCGCATCGAAGAGTATCTGAACGCGACGGTCAATGACATCGCTGAGCTTAAAAAAGAATATCAGCGAATGTTGAAGCTCGAAGAGAAGCTTCAAGAAGAACCCAGGAAGTCTGTGAAGCTGCCGCGTATGCGCCGCAAGCTCGCCCGCGCGCGCATCGACGTGAGCCGCCGCGCACGCGCGCTCGACCTGCTCGCGCAGCAGGAAGATTACTTCGCCAGCCTGATCCGTGAATGCGTCGCGCAGGCCCGCGACGCTCGCGCCGGCATCGAGAAGGCGCGGCGCGCAATCGAAAAGAAGAAGTGGAATGAAGACGAGCGCGAGCTAAGGCGCAACCTGCGCGACGCCGAGCGGCGGCTGACCGAGACCGAAGAGAAGTGGCACGTCTCGGCGCTTGAGATGGATAGGTCGCTTACGACAATCCACATCGGCGAGCACGAAGCCAATATTGCCAAGCGTGAGTTGATCGAAGCCAACCTGCGACTGGTCGTCTCAATCGCTAAGAAGTATACGAATCGCGGTCTGCAATTCCTCGACTTGATCCAGGAAGGCAACATCGGCTTGATGAAGGCGGTGGACAAGTTCGAGTGGCGACGCGGCTACAAGTTCTCGACCTACGCGACGTGGTGGATACGGCAGGCGATCACGCGCGCCATCGCCGACCAGGCGCGCACCATCCGCATTCCCGTTCATATGATCGAGACGATAAACAAGCTGATCCGCACGTCGCGTGCGCTGGTACAGGAATTGGGTCGTGAACCAAGCTCGGAAGAGATCGCTCACAAGATGGACATTCCGGTGGCCAAGGTTCGCAAGGTGCTGAAGATCGCGCAGGAACCGATCTCGCTTGAAACCCCGATTGGCGAAGAAGACGATTCGCACCTCGGCGACTTCATTGAGGACAAGAACATCGCCAATCCGGCAGACGCCGTCATCACGTCGAACCTGCGCGAGATAACCGAAGAAGTATTGAAGTCGCTGACGCCGCGCGAAGAGAAAGTCATTAAGATGCGCTTCGGGCTGGGGCCGAACGGCAGCGAGCACACGCTGGAAGAGGTCGGTCAGCACTTCGCCGTCACACGCGAGCGCATACGCCAGATTGAGGCGAAAGCGCTGCGCAAACTGCGTCACCCGTCGCGTTCACGCAAACTGAAAGCATTCCTCGAATCAGCGCGCCCCTAACTCATAAGCTGTTCGCAAAGTCAGCCGGCAGCGGCTGCCGTCAAGCGAGCACTTAACCAATACCTCGAAAACATCAAGCTGAAAAACTGCCGGACCAACGAAGGTTATCTCAAAGCGCCGGGGTTGAAGTAGCGGGTTGTTGAATTGAAGCAGCGCAGCCAGTAAGCGGCCCGCGCTGCTTCAATCAATTGGGCGGATGGGGCCGTCGTTGCGACCAAGCGTCTTGGGCTGTTCAGGCTGCTCCTCATCAATCGGCTTTGAGGGAGAAGCCGTCTGGGCGGGTGGCGCGTTTTGCGGCACACGCGGAGCGACATCCGCCGCATCGCCACCAGTCAGAGTTTCTTTGTAACGCGCCAGCATATCGTCAACCTTCGCGTGACGCTGCGCCTCTTCGTAATCGCGCTCGGCGGCGGCGAGCCGTGCATCAGTCTCTGACATACCCGGACGTTGCAGGCGCGAGCGCATCTCTTCAATCGTTCCCGACGGATCGGTCGCATCGAACGGCGCGTGCAGGCCCGCAAGGTTTTCGCGCATCGTCGTCAGATGTGTGTCAACCGCGAGCGATTCGCCTTGCTCACGGCGCTGCTCGCGCAACTGGCGCGCGCGGGCTGCCGAGGCTCGCGCTTCGCCAATCTGCTGTCTGAGCAGATCGCGGTGTTCGCCCAGCCTGACTAATTCACGCCCCGCCGATTCAGCCGCCGCGAAGTCGCCACGCTCGCGCGCCATGCGTTCGCGCTCGGTGACGCCGATCATCTTCAGCTCGACTTCGGCGAGGTCTTTCTCGAACATCTTCACCGACGCGAGGGTCTGCACCTCAAGCTCATTCAAGCGCGCGATCTCGGCGCGCGTAATCTGGCGAACCTCTCGGTCGGGGCTGCTGGTTCGTTCGATCAACTCGTCAAGGTAAGAATTGATTAGCCGCTTGGTTCGATTCCACATCAGGAAACCTTCGGCGGCGCGCTCACCTGATTAGCGAGCGCGCCGTCTCTTCTCAGTTGTTCTTCGTCGGCGGTTTGTTGTCGTCCGTCTGCTGATCAATCGGGCGCGGGCGCGAGCCGGGTTGCTGGACAACGGGCAGCGTCATCGGCTTGACGAATTTAACGCGGAAAACAGCGCCCGGATTAACCTGCACTTCGCCGCCCTTGGTCAGCAAGAGTCCAGCGAGCAAGCCGCCGCCGAGCGTTGCCGCGCCAGCCGCCGCGCCGCCGCCGGAAAGCAGAATCACGCCTGCGCCTGCGCCGCCGATACCGGCGCTGCGGTAAACGTTTTCAGCCGTCTTGTCGCCGCGATGGCCGCCGCTGACTTTGCCTTCGTCGTTGGCCTTCAGCTTCTCGTTCTTATCCCAATCGTCAATGCCGGCCAACGCGATGAAGACTTGCTCATCGCCCCACGGCATCGAGACGCGCTCGAAGGCGATGGCGATGTTGCCGGCCTTCTGGCCGCGCCCTGCCGCCTTGACCGCCGTGACGCGCCCGCGAAACTCTGTGCCGCGCGGGATGGCCACGTCGTTGCCGACATAAAGCGGCTCGTCGAGCACGGCAGTTACGGGGTCGCCGACCTCGTTGAGCTTCGAGCTGAGCCGCGTTTGTAGAATTAGCTTGGCCTTTGTGTCAGTCTCTATCGTTACTTCGCGCGACGCCTGCGGGCGGGCAACGGCGGTAGACAGAGCGACAATGGTAAGTAATAAAAGAATAGTAACTGCTCGTTTCATCACACACCTCCTGAGCGCTTCGGACACGCTTGCTTCGATCTTATTCCACCCTCCGAGCGGGGTCAAGAACATTGAAATTTGCAACGCTGGTAGAAGAATGATGGCACGGCTGGCATCATTTGCCGATAGCGGCGCGAATGCAATCGGCAAGTATCCGGGCTTGCGCTTCGATGTGTTCCTGCATTTCCCCTTCGATCATTACACGCGCCAGGTTTTCAGTGCCAGAATAACGAACGAGCAGTCGGCCTCGGCCTTGCAACTCATTTTCGATTTGATCCATCGCCTGCTTCACTTCGGGAATCGAATCGAGCGGCACTTTGCGGCTGACCTCGACGTTGACGAGCACCTGTGGAAAGCGCCTCAACCCCGCCGCTAATTCGCCAAGCGGTCGGCCCGACGCGTGGACGGCGCGCAACATCTCAATCGCCGTTATCATTCCGTCGCCTGCCAGTGAAAGATTCGGGAAGATGATATGACCGGACTGCTCGCCGCCCAGGCTCGCGCCGCGCGCCAGCAACTCTTCGAGCACGTAGCGGTCGCCGACGTTTGCGCGAACCAGCCGGACGCCGCGCTCGCCGAGCGCAAGCTCCAACCCGATGTTGCTCATTACGGTAGCGACCACTGTGTCGCCTGAGAGATGGCCCTGGCGCTTTACTTCATCGGCGAGAATCAGCAGCGTCGCGTCGCCGTCAACCAGATTCCCTGCCGCGTCAACGAACAGCGCGCGGTCGGCGTCGCCATCGAACGCGATTCCCAAATCGAGATGCCGGTCGCGGACGAGACGTTGCAAGCCTTCGAGATGAAGCGAGCCGCAGCCTTCGTTGATGTTGCGCCCGTCAGGCGTATTGGCGATGACTTCTACTTGTGCGCCCAGACGGCGAAACAACTCCGGCGCAAACTCGCAGGCTGCGCCGTTCGCACAATCAATGCCGAGATGAAATCCTTCAAGGTTCAAATCGCCGGCTATCTGTTTAGCCAGGAAGTCCAGGTAGGCCGCGTGATACGTGGCTTCGTGATCGTGCGACCGTTGCTCAGCGTCTGATGAAACGAGATTAGCGGCTTGCGCATCGGGCCTCGCCGCAGCCAGAGCGATGTCACGTTCGATACGCCGCTCCATATCATCGGCGAGTTTCTTGCCTGAAGGCGAGAAGACCTTGATGCCGTTGTCGTGGAATGGATTGTGCGAAGCCGAGATGACGACGCCCGCGTCGAAGCCGCAAGCGCGGGTCACATAAGCGACGCCGGGCGTCGTGATGACACCGGCAGATTCAACGCTCGCGCCCGCCGACAATGCCCCGCGCGTCAACGCCGCTTCGATCTGCGGCCCGGACTGTCGCGTGTCGCGGCCTATCAAGAGTCTTGGCGAGCGCCCCGAATTATCGCCAATATTAATAACCAGAGCGCGGCCTATGCGTTCGACTGTCGCTTCATCAAGCGGGAACTCCCCCGCCCTTCCCCTGATGCCATCCGTCCCGAAAAGCTTCGCCGCTTTGCCTTGCGACATTCAACAACCCCCTGATTCGATTTAATTGACTTCGGAATCATACCAGCCGGCGGGCCGAATCGGGAGTGCGAGAAAATGATGAACGATGAATGATGAACGATGAATGATGACTGATGAATTGAAGAGACAAATCCCATCGCAGTGGGCGCAGCCTCTGACCGTTCATCATTCATCGTTCATCATTCATCATTTCCGTTCAGGGGCGCACGCGGACGGTCGGCGGCTCGACTGCGCGAACCATCACTTTGTCAGCGTAATTAGGCGTGAAGTCGATCTGTGGAGTGAAGTGGTTTGCGCCTGCCGGCTCTGCCTTGTAATCAACTACGGCGGAGATGTCAGCAGGCGTGATGTCATCGACCAGCGAGCGCGGCCCATAGAAAGTCACCGTCAGCATCGCCGGAATGGCCCGCGCGCCACCGGGCGCGTTGATCAACGTCAGAGGCAAGCCGGTCAGCGTCCGCTCTTTGCGCTGTTCGCTGATCGTCACCGAAAGCAGGACGCGCCGCTGGCTCTGATCGGTGACATTGACGTTGGCTGAGCCGATGTCAATCGCTACGAACTCCGAAAACGGTTCGGTGTGGCCCGTCAGCCGAACCGTTTCCGTCGAAACCTCTTTGATGTCACGGACGCGGCTCTCAGCGCCGCCGACGCGAACGGTGGGCGGGTTGATCTGCCAGCCGATCATCTCATAGCCCGCCGACGTTTCACCATCAAAGCGCGGCTTGACCGGCACATCTTTCTCGATCACGCGCTCGACGTGTATGCGAATTTCACGCGGCTCAACGACGCCTTTGACGCTCGACGGCAGCCGGCTTGTATCAATCATCAACGGCTTGACGCGCACGCCCGGCTCGACGCCTTTCATATCGGCGTAGACAGTGACTTCGTTTGGACGGATCGAATCAACGATGTCGCGCGGGCCTTCGAGGTAGACCTGAGCCGAAGGCGCGTCGGTGTCGGTCACTTCGAGGTTCGGCGAATCAGGCAGGTTCTGAAAGACGATTGGCACATTTCGCAGCGCGACCTGCTGCTGCGGGCGCGAGGCAACCGACAGCCACAGCACAGCCGTAATCAGCAGGGCCAGTACCTTCAGGCCAGTGTTCTCAAGGATGTAATCCTTCAGATACTCCTTGATGGCGGTGAGGTAGCGCTGCACAGTCGGTTCACTCCTGTTTGACGGTTTATTTGATGAATGACTCGCTGATCGATTCGCGCGCCGCTTCACGTTTCCTGGCTCGGCGCGCGCTGCGACGCGGGCGAATAATATCGGCGATGCCGCCGGCTGGCTCAAGGGCTTCGCGCAGTCGTTCGCGCAACGCGGCGCTATTCAAGTAGCGCGTGATTTCGCCGCGCTCGACAAATGAGATGATGCCGGTCTCTTCGCTGACGACCACCGCCGCCGCGTCCGTGTCTTCGGTGATGCCGATGGCGGCGCGGTGACGCGTGCCGAGTTCTTTCGACAATCGCGGGTTGAGTGTCAGCGGCAAGAAACAACTGGCGGCGGCGACTTTGTAATTGCGAATGATGGCCGCGCCGTCGTGCAAGGGCGTATGCGGATCAAAGATCGTCACCAGCAGGTCATACGAAAGCTGTGCGTTCAGCGCGACGCCGGTTTCGATGTAGTTCTGCAAGCCGACATTGCGCTCCAGCACGATCAATGCGCCGATCTTGCGTGATGACAGCGTGGTCGCCGCCAGAACGATCTCGTCATAGGTTTCGTGGTTGTGGCGCACGCGCCCGAACGGGCGGCGGATGTTCGACCCTACACGCATTAACGCTGAGCGAATCTCCGGCGCGAAGATCACCAGGATGGCAAAGCCGAAATAGAGCAGCGTGTTGCGCATCACGAACTGGAGCGTCTCCAGTCCGAGAATCACCGAGAGTTGGTAAAGCAGGCCGACGCCAAGCAGGCCAACCGCCATTTGAACCGCTCGCGTGCCGCGCACCAGTTTCAAGAGGCCATAGATGATCGCCCATACGATGACAAAATCTACCAGATCGGTAAATCGCAATTGCTCAATGAATCTGAAAAGCTCGGCGGAACGGCTCATCTTCTTTCAACCGGAAACGCTGGTTCAATGTCTAAGCCTATGGTATCGGTCGTCGCGGTGATTATCAAGCGAAACACTTTTTGCGTCATCGGTCATAGTGATCCGCCTGGTGCGTGACGCGGATTGCGCGCGTCTATACGATCTCGTCTCAAGTTTCATACAGCGTTACCCGATTTGCGTATTGATTCGGCTCAGCCAGGTTGACGATCATTCAAAATCCCCCAGCAATATCAGTTTTCCTTCGCAGCGGTCGTTCGTGGCACTGCGTTTGCCAATGTATTTGCGTCACGACGACAAGATCAAGGGCAGAATGATATGACAGTCAAACTAGTAAAAAAGAATCAGCAAAAGACAAACGAGACGAAGCCGGCGCAAGAGCCTTCATTTGGTAAGCTTCTGGCCAATGCGCAAGAGTGGGTAGAAGAGTTCAGGAGCCACAAGGCGAGAAACAATGAAGCGTTGATCGGTATGTTGCGGCGAAGCCAGGCTTGATGGCTGTGGCGTGCGGGATTGGCGCGGTTCAATCTTGCCACAGCCATTGCGCAGCGCCTGCTGCGTATGTCCCGAATTGCTTCGACGACTCTAATCTCCGCAAAAAAAATTCAGCAGAACGGCTCGGCGCGTTGTCGTCACCTGTCGGATGCGCCGCACGCGACAATCAGCCGGAGACGCGGAGTTCCTTCAGGCTCATCGCGGCTTCGAGGATACGGTCAGCCGCCTGCCGCTTGCTGAGCAACGGCAGCTCGGTGGTCGCCAATGCTGAAACGAGCGTTACGCGATTGGTGTCCACGTCGAAGCCGGCGTCAGTCGCCGAAACGTCATTGGCGACGATCAAGTCCGCGTTCTTACTCTCCAGCTTCTTGCGCGCATTGGCGACGACGTTCTCGGTTTCGGCGGCGAAGCCTATCAGCAAGCGAGTCCCTTTATTACGACCGACGGTCGCCAGTATGTCATCGGTCGGCTCAAGCTCAAGCGTGAGCGTGCTGTCCGCTTTCTTGATCTTTTGCGAAGCGGCGCGCGCCGGGCGATAATCGGCAACCGCCGCTGCCATCACGACGATGGTCGCCGTATCGAGATTGGCTTGCACGGCTTCCAACATCTCGGCGGCTGAACGGACGCGAATCGCACAAGCGCCTGCTGGTGGCGTCAGAGCGACCGGCCCCGTCACCAGCGTCACCTCCGCTCCCATCGACATTGCCGACTCAGCCAGCGCATAGCCCATCTTGCCCGATGAGCGATTGGTGATTCCGCGCACAGGGTCGAGGGCTTCATAAGTCGGACCGGCAGTGATTAAAACGCGCTCGCCCGCGAGCAACGCCGCGCCCTGCGCGTTTCCGTTCGATTGAATGAAAGTCTCAACAGGCAGCCCTGATGACTGAAGACTACTGCAAGCCGTCTGCGCTTCGAATAATCCAATAGCGCGCTCGACGATCTCTGCCGGCTCGGCCAGCCGTCCCGCGCCAACCGTGCGGCAAGCCAGGTAGCCTTCGCCGGGGTCAATGAAATGGACGCCGCGCTCGCGCAGCCTGCGGACATTCTCCTGCGTCGCCGGATGTGCCCACATCTCGACATTCATGGCCGGCGCAATCAACACCGGCGCGGTGGTCGAGATATAAAGCGTCGAGAGAAAATCATCCGCTAAACCATTAGCGAACTTCGCCAGCGTGTTGGCCGTCGCCGGCGCAACCAGCAAGAGGTCAGCCGATTGGCCTATCTGTATGTGCTTGATCTCAGGATCAGCGGTCGGCGTAAACATCTCGGTGACGACTTCGTGGCCAGAGATCGACTGAAAGGTGAGCTTGCCGACGAACTCCGTCGCATGGCGAGTCATCACCACCTGCACGTCAACGCCGCGTTTTTGCAGGCCGCGCAACACTTCGACGGCCTTGTAAGCCGCGATACAGCCTGTCACTCCGAGGACTACGCGCATCATCGACACCCGAAGAAAGTCTAGCGAATCACGAGTCTATCGAGCCGGGAATAGTCTGCCTGTGTCGTCGGACTCGGTAGACTCGGCAGACTCGTTAGATTCAGTAGAACTTTTTACTCATCGCCCTTTTCCGCCTTTGCGGTTGGCTGGTAAGGCACAAGGCCGCGCTCGACCTCTTCCAACGCCACGCGCGTCGGTTTGCGCGCCGAGCTGTGAAGGCGCGGGCGCGCCCCCTTCTGAATCTGCTTGCTGCGCCGCGCTGCCAGTAACACCAGGCGGTATTTGCTATCAATCGCAGTCGTCCACTCGTTCTCTGAATCTGCCATGCTCTATTCACCTCCGAATTTATCCAGTATGGATTTGATCATATTCTGCTGCCGAAACGGGCGACGCCGTTCGGCGATAATGATCGCCTTCAACGCGCTGAACGCGCGGTCACGATCATCGTTGATAATGACGTAATCGAAGCGCTCGTAAAGCTGCACTTCTTCCGTCGCATTGCCGAGCCGCCGCGCCAGGTCTTCGATGTCATTCAAGTTGCGTCGTCGCAGCCGGGTTTCAAGCACACGCTTTGACGGCGGCAGAATGAAGACGGTCACGGCGTCCTTCAAACGCTCGCGCACTTGCGCCGCCCCCTGCACGTCGATGTCGAGAATCACATCGTAGCCTTCGGCGAGCATCCGCTCAATCGTGCCACTGTGCGTGCCGTAAAGATTGCCGTGCACAGTGGCCGACTCTAGAAACTCGCCGCGCTCGCGCATCTCCAAAAACGTCGCTTCGCTGACGAAGAAGTAATCCTCGCCGTGACGCTCAAGCCCGCGTGGCTGACGCGTCGTGTAGGAGATCGAAAAACGCAAGCCCTCGATCTGCTCAATGGCCCGCGTAACCAGGAACGACTTCCCCGCCCCCGAAGGAGCCGACACGACCAAGAGCGTCCCGCGCTCAGGCATATAGCCCCGCCGTCGCGTCTTCTGTAGCCCCGCTGTTTCCTCCGGGGCCATGTCCGTCTCACTCGACATTCTGCCCCTGCTCCCGCATCTTCTCGACTTCGGTCTTAATGATGATAGCCGCATCGCTGATGGCGATGTCGCTCGCCTTCGACAAAATCGTGTTGGCCTCGCGGTTCATCTCTTGAAGGATGAAGTCGATTCGCTTGCCGACTTCTTCATCCGCGTGCACCACGTCGCGCATCTGTGTGATGTGACTTTTCAAGCGCGCGATCTCTTCGCTGATGTCGGAGCGGTCGGCCAGCATAATCGCTTCCTGCGCGACGCGGGTCTCGTCAACGTGCGCGCCGGCGGCAAGCTCCTGCAAGCGTTTCTGCAAACGCTCGCGGTAGATGCCAGGCAACCGCGCCGCTTCGCTTTCAACGGTCGGCAGTTGCTCCTCGATCTTATCGAGGCGAGACTTCAACTCTGTCGCCAGCTCCTGCCCCTCGACCAGTCGCATCTCTGATAACGACACCAGCGCCTGCGAAACAGCGGCGACGAGGCCGGCAGATAACGATTCATCAAGTTGATTCACGTCCTGCGACACCTGCAACGCGCCCGGCAGCTTGGCGATCAATTCGAGCGACGGGTCGCCTTCAAGTCCGAAGTCGCGTTTCATTTCGCTGAGCGCGGCAAGATAGCCGGCAACCAGCGGGCGGTTGATCTGAAACGTCGCCTCTTTCGATTGCTCGACGGCGATGGTGATGTCCACGCGCCCGCGATGCAGCGCCGCCTGCGCTTGTTTCTTGATCGTCAGTTCGAGGCTCGCGAACTCCTGCGGCATCCGCACGTGAACGTCGAGGAATCGGTTGTTGACTGTGCGAATGTCCACGCGCACCTTGAACGAATCGCCTTCGGCGCTGCCCTGCCCGAACCCTGTCATACTCTTAATCATAAAACCAGAGTCAGCAGTCAGAAGTCAGGAGTCAGAATTCAAAACGGTCGCTGTGACCGCTTGAAGGTTCTGTTTCGTGACGGCTAACGGCTGACCAACCTCCCTTCGTCCTCCGCGACGAGGTCATCGGAGAATTGCAATTCGTAAAGCTCTCGATAGATGCCGCCGCGCGACATCAGCTCCGCGTGCGTGCCGGCATCGACGACCTCGCCGCGATGCAGCACAACGATCTTGTCGGCGCGATGAATGGTCGTCAGCCTGTGCGCGATGACGATGGTCGTGCGCCCGCGCATAAGATTCGATAGGGCCTGTTGCACCAGCCGCTCGGACTGCGTGTCGAGCGCCGAAGTCGCTTCATCGAGAATCAGAATCGGCGCGTCTTTCAGCAACGCTCGCGCGATGGCAAGCCGTTGCCGCTCGCCGCCCGACAGCTTCACGCCGCGCTCGCCGATCATCGTCTCGTAGCCGCCGCGTTCCATTATAAAGTCGTGCGCGTAAGCGGCGCGAGCCGCCTGCTCAATCTGCGGCGCGGTAACGTCCGGCCTGCCATACCCGATGTTGTTTTGAATCGTGTCGTTGAACAGGATCACGTCCTGCGTGACCAGCGCCATCTGGCTGCGCAATGAAGCAAGGCGGGCGTCGCAGATGTTGACGCCGTCCACACGAATCTCGCCCCGGCTCGCGTCATAAAAGCGCATAAGCAAGTTGGTCAGGGTCGTCTTGCCTGCGCCCGAAAGCCCGACCAGCGCGACCACTTCACCGCGCCGCACATCGAGGCTCACGTCGCGGATGATCCAGTCGGCGGAGTCATCATATTTGAACGAGACGTTGCGAAATTCGATGCGATTGTCGAACGGTCGCAGCGTGACAGCATCAGCTTTGTCTGACTTCTCGGTGTGCGTGTCGAGCAGCTTGTAGATGCGCGTCGTCGCCGCGAAGGATTGCTGAAAGTAATTCTGAATACGCGAGAGCTTGCGTAACGGGTCATACATCTGCAACATCGCCACGATGTAGGCCGCGAACGTGCCGATGGTCATCAGCCCCGCCGCCGTCAGCCGTTGGGCGTAGAGCAGGAAGACGGCGGCGATCATTACACCGACCAGTTCCAGAATCGGCGACGACAGATAGACCACGCCCGCCGCACGCACCTGCGTACGCGCAAGCTGGTTGAGCGCCGCGCGAAAACGTCCCTGCTCGAATCGTTCCATCCCGAATGCTTTGACGATGCGATTGCCGGAGATGGTCTCTTGCGCGAGGTCGAGGACTTCTTCAGTTCCCTCTTGCGTTGAGTGCGCGATGGTGCGCAGGCGGCGACCGAACCTCACCGTCAATCCATAAATCAGCGGCCCGACCAGCAACACGGCCAGCGTCAACCGCCAGTTCAAAATGAAGACCAGCGTGAAGAGCGCGATGAAAGTCAGCCCTTCGCGCAAAAGATCAGCGAGCAGGCTGGAGACCGCGACCTGCACTTTTTCGGCGTCGCTGATGATGTGCGCGGTCAGTGAGTTAGTTGGATAGTCGGTGAAGAACTCGCTCGATTGAATAAGAATGTGGTCATAAAGCCGCTGCCTGAGATCAACGACCGCGTGAACGCCGATGCGCCACATCAACACGTTGGAAAGGTATTCGGAGCCGCCGCGAATTAACGTGAAGGTGACCAGCAAAGCCGCGATCAAGGGTAAGGCATTGGTCCCCGGCGGCAAATAGCGGCTCACGTCGAGACTCGCCGCAAGCCCGGCGCTCGCGGCCTGAGGGTTGCCGGAAAGAATATCGATGATCGATTTGAGCAGCGCCGTGCGCCCCGCTTCAAACACGCCCACCATCGTCATAAGGGCGAAAGCGATGGCAAAAAGACCCGCGTAGGGTCTGACCTGTTTGAGCAGTATGCGGAAGTCATTCATGAAAACATATCGGCTGCCGTGCGAGTGGGCTTAACGAATGATTATACGTGCGCAAAGGGCCGCGTCAAGGTAAAGCAAAAGCTCACCGCCCCCCGTCTTCAAGATTTGGCTCCAGCCGCCTTGGCGCGGCTTTTTGTAGGCTTTTCTTCCTTCACCAACTTCAGATCAACCAAACGCAAGGCCAACTTCGGCAGTTGTTTGACGATTTCCTCGCTTTTCAGCAGCCCCGAACTCAGCGCATTGCGCCCCACCGACAGCAGACTCCGGCGTGGTCCTTTCGTCGTCCAATTGAACTGCGCCTGCGCATCCTTCTTCACTACACTCGCTCCGGCTCCCATCCTCAAGGCATACGCCACCATCGCCGCCGCCCACAGTACCGTCAGTTGCACATCACTGTGCAAACCGATCTGCTTCAATCCCCATCCGAAGCGGCTGCCTTTGGTATCTCTAAACCCACTCTCAATGCCCATCCGTCTGGCATACAGACTCGCCACTTGATTAGCCGTTAGATCAAGGCGGTCGGTGGCGATGAACCAGGCCGCCTTGTGCCTATGACCTCGATAGACGATCAAGCGCACCTGCGCTTGATTCTTGATGTCTTTGCCTAACTGGCCTTCGCCCAGATCAACTAGCCCGCCTTCTTTGATGGCGTAATCGCGCAGCAAACCTTGATACTGCTGGCTGGCAAAATAGGTGTTGTGACAGACGCGGGTGATGAAGCGCAGACCATCCAGACGCAGTTGTTTGATCAAGCTAATGCGCGCAAAACCGCGATCATTGATGCAGGTTACCTGTTGGCTGGGGCGCTTGAGCAAGCTCAACAGCAAGAAGAAGGCATGCTCAGCTTGATTCTGCGAGCGCAGCATCTTTTGAATCTGGTAAGCGACGGCCAGGAAAGGTAAGCAGCGGCCCGCGTGGCTCAGCGCCGCCATCAGGACTTGCCGCCCGTCTTTCCACATCGTCCAATCAACGAGCACGAAGCAGTCTTTGATCTGTGCTGTGTAATGATCCCACAGCCATTGCCAGACAGTGTCGAGTTTCATGGTCTGGCGATGCAGAAACTTCTCAATCTTGCGATAGGCCTTGCGGCGAGCAAAGCGGCGAGTGCGGGCCAGGTGATCGACGGCGTTGGCGGTGTGGAAGCGCTCGTGATAGAGGAAGGCGGAGACCAGAGCGGCAAAGCAGGAGCGGCCACCGAGGCGCCAGCCCGTTGTCATTTGGCGAACCAGCAAGTATAAATCCGACCAAGACATCCGAGATGTCCTCCTGAGAGACGAGATTTGAACAGTCAAGCTCTCAGGAGTTTTTATTTGATCGGCTCTCGGTTGGCAATCTCTCAAAGGGGGGCGGTGAG
>JBJMGV010000092.1:0-38862 GCA_045807725.1 Blastocatellia bacterium
CTCGCCGCGTCGCTGTGTCACCGCGTCACTACTTGGCGCGAAGCTGACTGACGATCTGGCGAATCTGATCGGCGTCTTTGGCTTTCGGCGCGAGGCTCAGGTATTGCTCCAGTTGCTCGATGGCGCGGGCGTTATTCTTCATCTCGATGTAGGCCGCGCCGAGATAGCGGTGCGCTTCGATGGTGAAGTCGCCGCCGATGTTGAGCGCTTGCAGCAGCTCCTTTTCAGCCCTCGGATAAATGCCGAGATTGACCAGCGCCTTGCCGAAGTGAAAGTGCGCGACGCCTGATGAACTCTCCTTCTGCACAGCCCGTTCGAGCGCGGTTGCGGCAGTGACGTAATCTTTCTTCTGAGTCATCAGAATGCCGAAGTTGAGCTGCGGCGTGAAGGCATCAGGCATAAGCTCGACCGCCTTGCGCAAGGGCGGCTCGGCCTTGTCATATTGCTTCTGCCGCATATATTGCAAGCCCAGTTCGTTGAGCGCCGGCACGAAGGTCGGCAAGAGCTTCAAGGCTTCGTTCAACTGCTCGATGGCCTTTTTAGAGTTGCCCGCCTGAATCGAATCGAGCGCCTCTTTGTAGAGCTGCCGCGCCGGCTCTATCGAGGCGTCAACCGTGCCGACTGGCTGACTGGCGGCGGCTTTCGTGCGCAGCGTGATCTGCACATTGTAGAGCTGACCGGGGTCGTTGCGCCGCCGCATCGGCTCGATGATATCGACGTTTTCCGTGGCGACTTCAAACTCATTGCCGGCATCAATCGTGAGGGTGTAACTGCCGCCGGCCAGGCGGCGGAAGGCGAACGCGCCGCTGTCATCCGACATCGTGAAGCTGTCGTTGTTCAAGCCACGCAATCGCACCTTGACGCGCCGATCAACGCGGCGGCCATTACCAAAGAAGATCACGCCCTGGATCGTGTTCCTGCCGCCGGTTCCAGGGTCGCCGGGGTCTGGATCGATGCCGCCGACCTGTGCGCGGGTCATCGTCGCGCAAAGTAGAATGAGCAACGCCGCGCCCGATGCGATCAGCGACCGGCGCGCGGGCCTGCGAGCGCAGAGCGCGTTGGCTAACGAGTGAAACATAACTCGACCTCCTCGCAATAACGATAATGGATGAACCGAACAGTGAGGATCGCGGGACGCCGCGATAATAACACAGCCGTCGAAACGAAGGAAACGGCCCGCCGCGCTGGCGCGAATCGCTCACCCGCGTCATCGGGATAATCTGAACACTCACAAATGTCTGCTGTCGCTCAAGGCGTCTGGCGTTGATACCAGACGATGTGATCGCCGTCGGCCTCGCGGTCGGAATAGGCGACGCTCTCGTAGCCCAGCGAGCGCATATGCAGCACGGGCACTTCAAGCAGCGCGTTGTTCGACAACAGCAGCCCGCCCGGTCGCAGCATCTGCTCGATGTTGGCCAGCGCCAGGCTCTGCTCGAAGGTGTCGTAATAGACCAGGATATTGGTCGCAATGATGATGTCGAACTGTTCCGCCGGCGCGAGGCTCAGGTGTTGCAGCACGATGTCTACGTCTGCGGACGAAAGCAGCGACACCACATTTGGGCGGATGCTGACGGCGCGGACTTTCAAAGTACCGAGCGCGGTGGGCGGCGCGACCGGCGCAATGGCCGTGCCGATTTGATCGCCGAACTTCGCCCAGTAAGCCAACAACTCAGGCTTCCACTGCTCGTCGCGCGGAAGCTGGACGATGTAAGGTGTCCCGCTCGTGGCGCGTGCGCGGGCGCGCGTCAGGTGGTCATTGATGCGCGGGCTGAGATCGAGCGTCGTCACACGCAGATCATTCGGCCTGGCCAGCCCCAACCGCATCAGCGAATCCATCACGGCGAACGGCTGAATCGTTTGCTGCGGATAGAAGTCGAAGCCGTCCTGCTTATCCGTGAAATCGAGTCCCGGCCCGACGATGGCAACGCGTCGCACGCTGCGCGGCGCAAGCGTCCCCCTGGCTTTCAACGCCGCGAGCGAGCGTTCGAGGGCGAAGTTCGGCGGCAGCGACGTGTCCGAACTGAGGCCGCGATCCTTATAGAGCTGCGAGCGCACGACGAACTCTTGCGACACGTCGCCCTGCATACGCGCCGCTTCGAGCAAGCGCCCGTAGCTCGATTGTTCGTCGAGCACGCGCGACAGGCTGGTCAGCAGGTCGAGCATTAACTGTTGCGGCGTCGCTGGCCGCTTCAGATCATAGCCTTTCTCTTCAAACATTCGCCGCACGAACAAGACGCGCTCGTTCGTGCTGGCCGCGAGTGTGGCTTGCACGAGATCGTCGGCGCGGGCGCGAATCAGCTCGAACGCTTTGGCCGCTTCTTGCTGGTCGTTCTTCTGGTTGATGCGGGCGATGTCGGCGAGCGTCAGGCGCGGGTGGCGCGTGTAAGATGTGCCGAACAGCAGGAAGTTCACCACCGAATCTTCATCGCCGCGCTTGAGCCGCGAACGGATGTCCGTATCGCGTCGCGCCGCCCAGTCACGCCAGGCGTCGGCCCGGCGCTCTGCCGCCGCGTAGCGCAACTCCGAAGGCGTTTCTTCTTTGAGCGCGTCGAGCAGTGGCTGCGCCTGCTCGTACGACAGATAGCCGGCGCGCGGCCCTGGACGGGGCGTGACGGCCTGCCGCGCCAGGCCGGCGGCGATCAATAAAAATGTGGCGAAGGCTACAGAAAGAAAGCGACGCATAAATGATTGCTCGGTATAACTGCGATGGTCGCGCCCGCTGCCAATGAGCCGACGAGCGGACTCGGCCAGCGGTCATTGAAACATCTTCGGATCGATCTGCACGTTGTGGCGATACTCTTTGATCGTGGCGACGATAGTGCCGACGCTCTTTTGTTTGAGGATCGGCGCGGTCGCAACGATCTCGAACTTGTAAGGCAGCTTCACGCCGTCCATCTCTTTGAAGTCCGATGTCTCGACGTAAAAATCGTAGGTCGTCTCCTGGTCTTTGGACTCGACGGCGTTGGTGAAGGTGCTCATCTCTTTAGTAAGGCGGACGCTGCCGTAATCGGTGCGCACCCACATAAAGCTCTCGGTGTCGAAGTAGAGCACGGCGCGATCCTTGCCGCGTCGCATCTCGACGGCGTAGGCCGGGCGGCCCTTAACCTTCTTCGTGCCTTTGGCCTCGAACTTGGTGTTACGGTCGTCTTGCGCGAGCACGTTGTAGAGCGTCATGCCGTTAAACAGGGTTCCGGTCGCCAGCATCTCTTCGTACTTCTCCAGTACCGGCGCGTTGGCGCGCGTCAGCACCGGCCTAACCGTGGCCTTGCTGCCGTCATAGAGCAGTTGCCAATTGAAGCCTTCAAACTGATAGATAGCCGAGACGCGGTTCGGAGCTTCGGACATTATGGCCATCGGCGCGGCGGCGTCGCTGTCTTTGCGGGCCGTGCCGATAGCGACGCGCGATTTGAATTTCGTGAGCGCCTCTTTGCCGCCGACCGCTGCCAGGTGCTTGTTGATGATTTCGGCGGCGCTCAACTTGTCTTTATCATCTGCCGCCAGCGCCGCTGCTGCCAGCGTCAGCGTGATGAGCAAAGCGAATAATGGCCGTAGACGCTTCATAGCCGCTCCTTGTCGAGTTGGATTGAGAACAATGTCGAAGGAACCATAGCTTATCACTTCGCCGGTTTTGCGGGCAATGAGCGATGGGCGCGTCGGCGATGGGCTGCCGCACTCGGATGAAGCAAGCCGCGCCTTGCGTGCGCAGGCATAGGCCATGAAGAAGGGGGAGCCTCGCAAGGCTCCCCCCGTCGGACTGCCAGCCGATCAAGCTTAGAAGATGTACTTGATGGCCAACTGGACATTGCGCCGCCCGTCGAAGAAGGCCGGCACGTAGCCCGTGTTGACTTCAGCCTCGCCGCCCGACACAAACAGGTTGGCGTGGTTGAAGGTGTTATAGGTTTCCAAGCGCAACTGCAAACGCTGGCCTTCGGTGATCTGGAAGTTCTTGTACAGCGAGGCATCAAGGTTCCAGAAGCCGGGGCCGCGGAACAGGTTGCGCCGCGACATATTCGACGGGAACGGGCCGAATTCGGCCTGACCCTGAGCGTCACGGAACTCGCCCGACGTCAGGTTGCTCAGGTCAATGAAGCTGTAGCGATTCGGCGTGTCCGCCACACCGACGGCGTCGTGGTTGACGCTGCCTGTGAGGTTGACGGCGCCGCTCAGGATCGCGCGGCTGCACACGTTGACGGCGAAGGTGCAGTCAAAGACGCTGAAGGGCGCGCCGCTGCGGGCCGTGTAGATGCCGTTCAACTGCCAGCCGCCGATCACCTGCTTGACCCAACCCTTCGCCTCGCGCGGCGCTGGGATGTCCCAGGTGAAGTTGGCGACGAAGCGGTGACGCACGTCGTTGTTCGAGTAGCCATAGTCGAGGTCCGGGTTAAACGGATCGAGATAGCCGAGGTTGAAGTTGCCGTTCTGGTCTTCGCTGAACGTCGTGCTCAGGTTGTCCTTGTTGACGGCGTAGGTGTAGCGCAGACCGGCGCGCAGGCCGTAGCGCCGCAACTGGCTCGAATCGAGCGAGAAGATCAGCGCGTTGTAGTTCGAGCGACCATCGCTGCCGCGGAAGTTGATCGCCGCCGCGCCGTTGTTGTTCAAACGACCGACGCTTACAGGCCCGTCGCCGAAAAGGTTAGAGGTTGGCCCGATGCCCAGGTACGCATTGCTTGTTCCCGAGCGGTTGATGTTGGCAATCGAGTAGAGCTTGCGTCCCGCCGAGCCGGAATACTCAATCGACGCGACCGTGCCGTTGCCAAGCTGTTTCTCGAATGCCGCGCTCCAGAAATGGGCATAGGCGTTCTTGATGTCCGGGTCAACCGCGCGCAGGCTGACGCGAGCGAAGACTTTGCTTGCGCCGCTGCCGGCCAGCGGGCCGAGGTTGTCCAGCGTGATCGGGATGCTTGGCACGTCCGTGCCGGCGTTGAACTGAATCGTCGAGTTGTTGGGCGGGTTCTGGATGACGTTGAACGTAACGTTACCAAAGTTACGTTCGTAGGCCATACCGTAGCCGCCGCGAATGCTGGTCTTGCCGTCGCCGAACACGTCCCAGGCGATGCCGAGGCGCGGCGCGAAGTTGTTCGGGTCCAGATTCCATAGCTTGCCAATCGGGCTGTCTTTCGCAAGCAGGATTTGACCATTGGCGATCTGCTCGAAGCGGTTCGCGCCCTGGCCGGGATAGAAGTTCGAGTCGAGTCCCTGGTTGGCGTTGTGCTGCACGCCATAGAATTCGTAGCGCACGCCGAGGTTGAGCGTCAGACGCGGCTTCACCTTCCACGAATCGTTGAAGTAGGTCGCCCACTCGTGATAGCGGTTGCTGCGACTGAAGTTCGGCTCCGTGAGCGGCGTCTGCAACGTGCATTCCGGCGTCACAATCGTTGCGCCCGTGAGCGGGTTGTTGTGGCAGGGGAACTTGCCTTGCGGATAGGCCGCCACCGTGAAGCGGCGCAACTGGCCGTTGACTAAGTTGTTGAGCGCCGACTGCGCGTTCAGTCCGAGCACCGCCGAAGCGTACGCGTACGCGCCGAAGGTGCGGTTGTCGCGGATGTGGATGTAGTTGCCGCCGAAGCGGAAGGTGTGCGCTCCACGCGTCCAGTTCATGTCTTCATAGAGCTGCAAGAAGTTCTGCGGCCCGCCGAAGGGAATGCCGTTGCCGGGGCTGGTCGGCAGGTAGCCGGGGAAGCGGAAGAAACGGCCAAAGGCCGACAGCACACCCTGATCGGTGAAGTAGAGCGTCGGGATGACGGGCTGTTCGCCGAGCGGCTGGTCGCCATTGCGCAGGCGGTTGAAGACTACTTTGGTCTGCGACACCATCGTCTGCGAGAACGAGTGAGTGACGTTGGCCAGGTAGTTCTGGTCGCCCACGGTCTGGCCGGTGTTGAAGCCCTGGTACGGGCTGAAACTCACCGAGCCGAGCGGGTTCGCGCCTTCTTCGTAGACGCCGCGCACGTAGATCTGCGTGCGGTCGCTCCAGTTGTAGTCGAGGCGGTTGACCGTCTGCCAGTCATTCACCGGCGTGCCTGCGCCGAAGTCCGCCGCGCGGGTGGTGCGAACTTCGCCAAAGGCCGGCAGGCCGCCCGGCAAGGTGCCGAATGCGCCGGTCGCCGGCAGGCCGAAATTATTCAGCACCTCAGAGACGCTGTAGACGCGGCCATTGATCGGCGTGACGAGTTGGAAGCCATTGAAGTAGGCTCGCGTGTTGGCGTTCGTGCGGGCCAGCAATTCGGGCGTCGGCACCAGGCTGATGACGGTGCCGCTGCTGCGCACGCGCGTCCACTCGGTCGAGCTGAAGAAGAAGAGTTTGTCTTTGATGACGCGCCCGCCCAGCGAATAGCCGAACTGGTTGCGCGTGAAGACGCTCTTCGGCAGGCCGTTGGCATTGCGGTCAAAGCCGTTCGAGGCCAGCGCCGAAATGCGGTTGAACTCGTAGAGCGAGCCGTGGAACGCGTTCGAGCCGGCCTTGGTCGCCACGTTGACGATGCCGCCCGAAGCGCGGCCATACTCGGCAGAGAAGTTGCTGGTGATGACGCGGAACTCCTGCACGGCATCGAGCGGCACAGTCTGGCCGACGCCTGCCGTGAACAGGTCAACGTTCTCGCCGCCGTCCAACAGGATGTTGGTCGAGGCAGCGCGCTGGCCGTTGATGGCGAAGCCGGTGCCGCGCCCCGAACCCGATTGTTCTTCCGAGACGTTGCCGGCGATGCCGACCAGATCATACGGATTACGGGTCAGCGTCGGCAGTTCGGTGATCTGCTTGCCCGACACCACGTCGGACAGTTCTTGCGTCTGCGTGTTGACTTCGACGCCGCCTTCGCCGGCGACGACGTTGACGACCTCGCCGCGCGCCTGCGCCGACAACTCGGCTTCGACCGACAGCCTCGCGCCGACCGTGACTTGCGCGCGCTGCGTGTAGGCGGCAAAGCCGGAACCGCTGACGGTCACTTCATACAGGCCGGGTTGCAGGTTGGTGATGGTGGCGATGCCTTCATCACTGGTGGTCGCCGTTTGGGTGGTGCCACGCTCGACTGATCGGACGGTGACGCTGGCGCCGGCGACGACAGCCTTCTGCGGGTCAGTAGCTTTTACAGTGATCTGTCCTGTCTCAGCCTGCGCGAAGGCCGAGAGCGGCAGAAGAAGAAAGGCGGCCAGAAGACTGGCGACGGCCCTCTTCAAGGTACTCCCTTTGGTAGTCATTGATTTTCCTCCTAAGTGTTAGGGCAGCCTGATGAATCTTTTAGGCCCGTTGTGGCGGGCTTCTGTTGCTGCCGAAGGTTGCCTTCCTGCATAGGGCCGAATCGCTCATCGCAGGAAGTTATAGAACAGAGCTAGAAAGGTTACTTGATACCTGTCGAGATGGTTTTACTGTGTTGTTGCGGCTTGTGATTCATCTCTTCAGGCGTCGCTCTCATTACAAGCAGGCGGCAGACGGGCTGCCGCGTTCAACTGAGAAGCACGAGATCATTTTTCCTACAGCAAAGCTTGCAACGATTAGGATCAGCAGAGAGCATTACTGTATCAGGCAAGTTATGGGCCTTAATGGGGATGCGCCACGAGGTCTAATCAAATGCGGCAATGATTTGACTTCAACTTACCGGCGAGGTCGCCTTCGGCAAACCAGGGGCGGCGAGGATTCAAAAATTTGGAAATTTTCCAAAAGAATGGAGAGCCGGATAGCGGCGCGATCAAGGCGCAGAGCCGGGCGTGGCAACGCCCCGCGTCGCTTCCTGCGGGTGAAGGCGGCGCAACAGTACGAGGCTGATCAGGGTGACGAGGCCGAAAGCGGCGCTCAGCCACAGCAGGCCGTCGATGCCGCGCTGCTCGGCGAAGTAGCCGCCGGTGGCCGCACCGAGCAACTGCCCGACGCCGAGAAAGACCGAATACAAGCCCATAATCGAGCCGCGATCTTCGGCGAAGCTCTCGGTCACATCGGCCAGATAGGTGAGCGCTGCCGGCGTGAAGCCGCTCAACAGGACGACGCCCACAAGCAACAGCGCCATCAGCGGATAGTAGAGCGGGCTGTTGAATGAATCCAGATGATTCAAGCCGTAGACCGTGACGAGCAGAATGAACAGGCCGCCGACCGCAATCAGCATCACGCTGGTCTTGCGGTAGCGCGCCATAGCGAAGCTCCAGACCAGTATGCCCGCCGCAAAGATAACCGCCAGCGCCGCCAGCCCATTGCCGAACTGCACGGTCGAGACGTGTCCCATGAGCAGTTGCCTGGCGCGGGGCTGATCGCCCGTCAGCAGCCGTATGCTGTTGTTGATCCAGACGCCAATGATCGAAAAGATGGCCAGCCACGCCGGGATGAACATCCATACGCGCCGCGACCGCAGCACCTTGCGATAATGATCGAGCTTGCCGTGCGCGCCGGCGATCAAGGCAGGTGGCCGCTTGAGGTCGCGCAATCCCCAGGCGAAGATGATCAGGCTGACGAGGTAGATCAGCCCGTTGATGGCGAAGGCCGGGCTGGTGAGGTCTACTTCGAGAACTGTCATACGGTGGCCGAAGTAGCGCCACAGGTAGCCGCCGACCGACGCCCCCAGCGCGATGCCGCCGACCAGCGTGATCTCAAACAAGCCGATGATGCGGGCACGCAGCGCCGGTCGCCCGACCGTCGCCTCAGAGATGTAGCCGAGCGTCGCCGGAACCGAACTTGCCGTCGATAATCCTTCGAGCAATCGCGTGATGACCAGCAGCCACAGCACGACCGTCATTGCGGTCATCTGCACGGCGATCAGGCCGAAGACCGGGCCGAGCAGGATGAACAGCCGCCGCCCATAGCGGTCGCTCATCGCGCCGAGAACGAGTGAGCCGAACAGTTCGGTGATGAAGAACGACGCCGTGATGAATCCCGTCAGCGTATACGAGAGGTGATAATAATGCGTGTCAATGTGGCTGAAGTAAAATTGCAGCATCTGCCCGGTGGTCTGCGAAGCGAGCCGCAGGACCAGGCTGCCGACGATGATGGCAGTCAGCGAGCGAATGAGGGCGCGCGTCAATCGCGGGCGCTTCAGGCGAGCGGGCGCGGTCTCGCGCCGTGGCGTCGCGCTGTCTGCCGGCACATCGCCGCTGAGCGCATCGGCTTGGGTCTCGGATTGATTTTCGGGTATGCGCGTGAGGGACATCTCGACCGTCAGCTCAAGTGGAATGGGTTGGCTCTACACTCACGGTGGCTCGTGCCGGCATCGTCCGGCTGCCGCAAAAGGTAGCAAGCCAACGAGCACAGCAAGCAACAACCAATGGCAAAAGTAACACAGGATAGGGGCTAGAGACTAGGGACCAGAGGCTAGCGGGAATATGGATGCCCTTCGGGCCTCCTTCTTACTAGCCTCTAGTCCCCAGCCCCTAGTCCCTGCTTTACTGCACCGTCACTTTCGTCATCTTCACAGGGTTGACCGGACGGTCGCCCTCGGTCTGTGCCGTGGCGATCTTGTCCACCACATCCATGCCTTCGACGACGCGCCCGAAGACGGTGTAGTTCGGCGGCAGCGGATAGTTCTGGTGCATGATGAAGAACTGGCTCGTCGCCGTCTCTGGCGCGCCGCGATTGGCCATAGCGACCAACCCGCGTGCATAGCCGCCCTGATAAAGTGGCGACGTGCGGTTGATTTCATTCGGCAGCGGCTTGCCATCCGCCGTGCGCCCGCCTGTGCCATTGCCGTTCGGGTCGCCGCCCTGGATCATAAAGCCCTTGATCGTGCGATGAAAGATCAGGCCATTGTAGAAGCCTGAGCTGGCGAGCTTGCGAAAGTTCTCGGCGGTGACGGGTGCGTCTTTGTCGAGCAGCTCGAACCGTATCTTGCCCATCGAGGTTTCGATAGTAACGGTGTGCTTCTGGCCCGGAGTCGCGGCAGCCTGATTGGCGTTGGCGGTTGTGTTTGTGTTGGCGGTCGTGTTGGTATTCTTAGCCGCAGGAGCCGGCGCGGTGTTGGTGTTCGGCGCGACGCTGTTGCCATTCGCTGCCGCCGCATTCTTGTTCGCTTCCTCGCTCGAACAGGCGACGAGCGACAGCGCAAGCACCGCGAGAGCAAACGCCGCGAGCCAGGCGCGTAGCGTTGTGGTCTTGGTCATAGACGAGTCCTCCAAAAAGGCGAGCGGCGGCCATCAGCACCAGCCTCGTGATGCTGTGTCCGCCGCCGTTGTTCTGCACGGATTGATTTGGAACTGAAACGTGGCGCTGGTCATGGGCGCGCGATTACTTCGCTGCCGGGTGGTCCTTCTTGTACTTTGCGACACAGTTGTCGCAGCAGAAATAGACTTTGCGGCCTTCAAACTCGACGACCTTGTCCTTGCTGACCGCCTCGCCGGAGACCGGGCAGGTGGTGTTCGGCGTGATGGCCGCGCGCTCTTCCTTCGACATCTTGGCAACAAAGGTATCCGGCGACTGGCTGAATTCCTTCATACAGCCTTCGCAGCAGACGTAGACGTACTGGCTCAGGCCCGACGCCTTATCGGTGTATTCGGCGCGGTACTTTTCGACGACCGGGCCGCCGCTAACCGGGCAGAGCTTGTTGGTGACGTTCTTCTTTTCGCCGTCAGCGACATGCGCCGCGACCGCCGCAGCGATCAGCGTCAACACAAAAAATGCAACAATGGCTTTACGCATAACTTCTTGCTTCGCTCCTTCGACTTGGGTAATTCGGCTGAGAGGCAGCCAGAGGCGAATTATACCTGCGATGCGGCGACCCCGCCAGTCGAGAAAAATTGAACCACAGATGAACACAGATAAACACCGATAGAAAGACAAACGAAGCCTCTTTTCATCTGTGTCCATCGGTGTTCATCGGTGGTTGCTTCTCTTCGCATTTGAGGGCCGCGCTAATGAATGTAGATTTCGAGCACGCGGTTCTGCGCCTGCGGGTCGTAGATGACCGAGACGATATCGCCTTCGTTCAACTCGGCGGCGCTGATCGTCTCGTCATCGCGCGCGTCGTCGGTCAGCAGGCCGAGCAGGTCGGCTCCGCCTTCGCGCCCGACGCCCGCGCCGACCAGATCGTTTTCGCGCGCCAGCACGGTGACTTCGGCGTAATCGCGCGCCGGTCGCACGGTGATCAACAGCAGGCCGCGACCGCCGGCGCTGATCTTAACGACTTCGCCGCGCACCGCCGCCAGTTGTTTAGCGGCAGGCGGGCGCGCAGGCGATACGGCCTGTGTGCCGGCTGACCCGTGACTGACCATAAACGCCAAGCTCAAGAGCGCGATCCACATCCGTCTGACTCCCTATGCCTGTCTGAATTGATGAAGAGATAATTCAACGGGAGAATTGCGACAACCATCGGTATGCTACACCTCGCTCGGCGAGCGGTTCAAGCCGAACGCGCCGGGCCGTTTAGCTTGCACGGCGCTTGTTGGCTGTGTTAATCATTGAAAGCACAGCAGGGCTTTTTGAATTCAACATAAAAGGATTATATGCGCGGAAAAATTGCGATATTCATTGACGGAAACAATCTGTTCCACGCAGCGAGATCAGCCGGTGTCGAAATTGACTACGCCAAGTTTTTGAACTTCCTTCGCAACGATTCGCCGTTGCTGCGCGCGTTCTTTTACACGGGCGTAGACGAAAAGGCCGAGCGCCAGCAGGGCTTCCTGCTCTGGATGCGGCGCAACGGTTATCGCGTCGTCGAGAAAGAATTGAAGACTTACGCTGACGGAACGAAGAAGGCGAATCTTGATGTCGAGATCGCTGTTGACATGCTATCGCTCGCCGACAAGTACGACACGGCGGTGCTGGTCTCAGGCGACGAAGACTTCGCTTATGCGATCAACGCGGTAGCTTACAAAGGCGTGCGGGTGGAGCTGGCCGGCTTTCGCAGCAACACCAGCCCGCGCCTGATCGATGTGGCCGACCAGTTCCTCGAACTGGATTCGCACCTCGACGCTATCTGCAAATCCGAGAGCCGCTACAACCACTATCACGAAAACAATCACCGCTCGCACGTCGTGCAGACGCGACCGAGCGGCAGCCTTAACACCGGCCATCTCAACACCGGCAACCTGAACCCGAACAGCTTGAACACAGGCCATCTGAACGCCAACTCGCTCAACGCCAGTGCGCCGGTGACGGGTAATCTGAGCCCGAACAATTTGCCGACGGGCGGCTACGTGCGCGTACACGACGAAGAGAGTCAACAGCCTGTGGCCGACGCGCACGCGTCTGCCGGTAAGAGCGCGGGCTGCGCTTCGCCCGACGCGGAATCTGCCGAAGCCGGCGTTGCCGACTAACTCGGCATTGCCCCTGCTGTTGCGATCAAACGCGAGGCCATCAGGACTCATTCATTCGAGTGATTCTTGATGGCCTCGCGTTTTGCGTTGATGACAGCGGCGGATTATTCGGCGCGAATACAGGCGACGCGATGGCCGGGCGTGATCTCGATTAGTTGCGGGCGTGTGCGTTGACAATCTTCGACCGCTAAGGGGCAGCGCGTGTGAAAGCGACAGCCTGCCGTCGTCGCAGCGGGCGGCGGCGCGTCGCCCTCCAACTTGCGCCGCTCTCGTTGCGCTTTCGGCTCAGGCACGGGGATCGATGCCAGCAGCGCCTGTGTATACGGGTGCAGCGGGCGCGCGAAAATTTCTTCAGTATCCGCTTCTTCGACAATCTCGCCGCGATACATCACCGCCACGCGGTCGGCGATGTGTTTGACCACCGCGAGGTCGTGCGCGATGAACAGATAAGTCAGGTTGAATTGCTGTTGCAGGTCGCTGAGCAGGTTGAGAATCTGCGCCTGGATCGAAACGTCGAGCGCCGACACGGCTTCGTCGCAGACAATGAAGCGCGGCTTGAGCGCCAGCGCCCGCGCCAGGCCGATGCGTTGGCGCTGACCCCCGCTGAACTCGTGCGGGTAGCGGCTCGCGTAGTCAGGGCTGAGGCCGACCAGCATGAGCAACTCGGCGACGCGTTCGCGCACGGCTTGCCGCGTCGAGCGCCCATCCGTTTGCGTCTCGACCAGGCGGTGAACGCGCAGCGGCTCGGCCAGCGTTGCACCGATGGTCATTCGCGGATTGAGCGAGGCGAACGGGTCTTGAAAGATGATCTGCATCTCGCGCCTGATCTCGCGCATCTGGCGCGCGTTCAACGCGAACACATTGCGGCCATCAAAAACAACGCGGCCAGCGGTTGGCTCGATCAATCTAAGAATCGTCCGCCCCGTCGTCGTCTTGCCGCAGCCCGATTCGCCAACCAATCCAAGCGTCTTGCCGCGCGGAATCGAAAACGAGATACCATCCACGGCGCGAACCTCGCCGACGACGCGCGGCACTACGCCTTTGCGGATCGGGTAATGCTTCACCAGATTTTCGACAATGAGTAGATCGTTCATGAGTCAGTGGCCAGTGGCCAGTGGTCAGTGGTCAGTTGTTAGTCCCGTAGGGACGACCTGTTTATAGTTATTAATACGGAAAGAGACGAAGCCCCGTAGGGGCGCGATAGACATCACGCTCCTGACGGAGCTTGCTTCATCTATCGCTTCATCAACTATAAACATCGCGCCCCTACGGGGCTTCGTCACATCCTTCAGCATTATCTATAAACATCGCGCTCCTAACGGAGCTTGCAGATTAAACCGCCCGCGTTACTATAAACATCGCGCTCCTGACGGAGCTTGCATCAACTATTGCATCGGTAACTATAGAGCGTGTCTGAAAAGCCCTGAAAGGGCGGGATTCAATAGCCCAGCCCAACGGGCTGGGTACACTCAGCAACCATTCCGCAAGCCCTGAAAGGGCGCAATAACCGATCACCTAGTGCGCCCTTTCAGGGCTTGGCGGTTTGCCCTGCCGCTCACCCAGGGCGATGCCCTGGGCTGTCGAATCGCGCCCCTTCAGGGCTTTTCAAACACGCTCTATAAACATCGCGCTCCTAACGGAGCTTGGGGAACTATCAACTATCAACTTTCAACTAGCAACTCACCACTGGCCACTGACTTTCACGCTTGTTCGGCGAAGTGACAGGCCGCCCCGTGTCCGGCGACGACTTCGCGCAGCGGCGGCTCTTGTTTGCAAACCTCCTGCGCCATCGCGCAACGCGTGCGAAAGCGACAGCCCGAAGGGAAGTCGAGCGGGCTGGGCACTGCGCCCGGAATCACGGCCAGCCTCGACCGCTTCTCATTCAACGTCGGCAGCGAGCGAAACAGCCCGTGCGTGTACGGATGCTTCGGTCGCTCGAATAGTTCAACGACCGGCGCGTATTCGACGATCTTTCCGGCATACATCACCGCAACGCGATCACAGGTCTCGGCGACGACGCCGAGGTCGTGTGTGATTAGCAATACACTCATTCCCAGATCGCTTTGCAGTTCGTTGAGCAGGTCGAGTATCTGCGCCTGAATCGTCACGTCGAGCGCAGTGGTCGGCTCGTCGGCGATCAACAACTGAGGCCGGCAGGCGAGCGCCATAGCGATCATCACGCGCTGCTTCATGCCGCCGGACATCTGGTGCGGGTACTCGTTGAAACGCGCTTCGGGCGCAGGGATATGGACGCGGCGCAGCATCTCGATGGCGCGCTCGCGGGCCTCGGCTTTGCTGACGGCCTGATGCTCAAGGATGGCTTCGGTGATCTGCCGCCCGACGCTCAAGATAGGATTGAGCGAAGACATCGGCTCCTGAAAGACCATTGAGATGCGATTGCCACGCACGCGCCGCAAGCGCCGCTCGTCGAGCGCCAACAGGTTCTCGCCGCGAAAGCGAATCTCGCCGCCGGCATACTCAGCGGGCGGCGCGGCCAGCAGTTGCAGAATGGCATAAGCCGTCACCGATTTGCCGCAGCCCGATTCGCCGACCAGCCCCAGCGTCTCGCCCTCGCCGATGCTGAAGCTGACGCCGTCCACGGCGCGCACCACGCCCGCGTCTGTGCGGAAGAAGACGCGCAGATCGGCGACTTCGAGCAATTGCTGATGGTCGCTCATTTCTTGTGGGGTGTGAGAATGTCGCTGGCGATATGAATCTGCTGCTGGCCCTCCTGGCACACGCGCCGCGCCAGCTCCATCAGCGGCTCGTCTTTTTCCTGCGTCGCCACTTTGATGACCATCGGCAGGTTGACGCCGGTGACGATCTCGACCGGAACCTGACCCAGAAAACTGGCAGCGATGTTCGTCGGCGTGCCGCCAAACATATCGGTCAGCACCAGCACGCCATTGCCCGCGTCTACACGCTGAATGGCGCGCTCGATCTCTTCCCGGGCCACGTCTACGTCGTCGTGCCAACCGATGGAGACAGCCATAATGTGATGAATCTCACCAACGATCATCTCCGCCGCCGAAACCAGTTCGGTAGCGAGTTGACCATGTGTGACAATGACTCCGCCAATCATTTGAAGAGGATTCAGGATTCAGGATTCAGGATTCAGGGAAGAGAGGAGCGCGCAGTGCATTTGGCTCCTTTCCCGCCTGAATCCTGAATCCTGAATCCTGAATCCTGTCCCCTTTCAGGTCTTGTATCGCTGCTCGTCCTTGCCGATGTCGCGGTGGACGACTCGCGTCTTGAAGCCGCGCGCGGCGAGCCGTTCGTGAATCGCGTCGGCGATCATCACCGAGCGATGACGCCCGCCGGTGCAGCCGATGCCGATGCTCAAATAGCTCTTGCCTTCGCGCTGGTATCGCGGCAGCAGGTAAACCAGCAAGTCGGCGAAGCGGTTGATCGTTTCGCCCACCTCTTCCTGCGCCGACAGGTAATCGATCACCGCACGGTCGCGCCCGGTGTGCGGTCGCAACTCCGGCACGAAATGCGGGTTCGGCAGAAAGCGCACGTCAAACAGCATATCGAGTCCGCGCGGCAGCCCGTGCCGGAAGCCGAATGACGAGAGCGTCACGCTCAGCTCAAGCGCGTTGCTGCGCTCGGCGAAGCGGTCTTTGATCACGTCGCGCAGCGTGTGCACGGTCAGCTCCGACGTGTCGATGACGATATCGGCAAGCTCGCGGATCTGCGCCAGCAACTCTCGCTCTTGCCTGATCGCGGCGATGACCGTCTGATCGAGCAGCGGGTGTGGCCGCCGCGTCTCGCTGTAGCGGCGCAGCAGCACATCATCATCCGCTTCGAGAAAGACGATGGTGACAGCAACGCCTTTATCTTTCAACTCCTGATGGATGTGTGGGAACAGCCCCAGGAATTCGCGCGAGCGCACATCGACGACAAAAGCCGTGCGGTCTATCTCGCTCGACTCGTCGCACAGGCGAACGAAGGTCGGGATCAGTTGAATCGGCAGATTATCAATCGCAAAGTAGCCGAGGTCTTCAAACGTCTTGAGCGCCGAAGACATCCCCGACCCCGACACGCCTGTGATGATGACGACAGAGACTTGCATAAAAACAGGGGCTAGGGGCTAGGGGTTAGGGGTTAGGGGCTGGATAAAAGCTAGCCTCTAGCCCCTAGTCCCTAGTCCCTGCTTTACGGTTCGATCAATCCATAATTGCCATCGGTGCGGTTATAGAGCACACCGATTCGGTTCGACTCGGCGTCGCGGAAGACGATGAAGAGGTCGTTGGAATCCGCCAGCAGCAGCGCCGCTTCTTCCGGCGTCATTGGCTTGACGCGATAGCGCCGCGCCGTGATGATGCGCGGCGCGGACGGCGCGGCTTCGATAGCGCCATCGGGAACCGGCGCAACTTCTTTGACCGATGAGCGCGCACGCTTGCGCGTCTGGAACTTCTCTTTCAAACGCATCGCCTGCTTGACGACGCGCTGCGCCGCCGAGGTGACCGACTGCGCCGCGTCAGTGTTTTCGCCAATAGCCGTGAAGACGCTGTCGCGCCAGTAGACGACAATCTCTGTCGCCTTGCGGTGCTTCTCGCTCGTCACGGTGACGTGCGCGCGCAGGGGCGTCGAACCGAGTAGCTTGTCGAGCTTTCCCAACTCCTTCCGGGCCAACTGCTCTATCGCCGGGGTGATGTCCATGTGACGACCAGTGAATTCAAAGTCCATATGTTCGTCTCCTTTGATTATTGCGGATTGTGGACTGCGGATTGCGGAACTAGGGGAAGGCGGTTCTCTTTAGAATTTGAATTGCGAATTGCGATCTGATAGCCGGAACCTGCTCGACGGTTCCGCAATCGCCGCGCGTGAAGCGCATCTCCGTCACGGCAATCCGCAATCGCCGCGCGCGAAGCGCATCTCCGCCACGGCAATCCGCAATTGGACAGGTAGTTCATCATACGATGGCGCGGCGTTCGCGCGAGCCGGGAATGCGCATCTGGTCGCGGTACTTGGCGACCGTCCGCCGGCTCATCTTGACGCCCTGTTTCGCCAGCCGCTTAGCGATCTCATCATCGGTGATCGGGCGGTGGGGGTCTTCGGCCTCGATCATCTTTTTGATCTGGAGCTTGAGCACGCGCGTCGAAACGTCTTCGCCGCTGTCGCTCTTCATCCCTTCAGTGAAAAAGCGGCGCAACTCGTAAACGCCCTGCGGCGTGTTGACGTACTTGCGATTGACGACGCGCGACACCGTGCTCAGGTGCATGCCGATGTCTTCGGCGACATCCTTGAGCATCATCGGGCGCAGGCACTCGATGCCTTTATCCAAGAACTCCTGCTGGCGCTCGACGATGGACTGGCAGACGCGGTAGATGGTCTGCCGCCGGTGCTCGATGTTCTTCAGCAAATCGACCGCCGAGCGAAAGCGCTCCTTGATGTAATCGCGCGTCTCTTTGGTCGAGTCTTTCGACTCCATCATCTGCCGGTAGGTTCGATTGATGCGCAGGTGCGGCATCCCTTCGTCCTCGAAGCGGATGACGTAACTGTCGCCGACTTTTTCGATAGTGACTTCGGGAACGACCGGCTGCGCTTCTTCGGCGGAATACTTGCGGCCCGGCTTGGGGTCGAGCTTCTTAACGATCTCCATCTCGGCGATGACCTGTTCGAGCGGGACGCTGAGCGTCTTCGCCAGTTCAGGCAGCTTATGCGTTTGCAGGCTCTCGAAATGATCGCGCACCATGCGCGTCGCCAGGCTGTCGCCGTAGCCGCGCGCCTCGAGTTGAATCAACAGCGACTCGCGCACATCGCGCGCCGCGACGCCGACGGGGTCGAGCCGCTGCACGATGTGCAACGCCTGTTCGACCGTCTCCATCGGCCAGGGACCCATCGACGCGATCTCTTCGAGCGTCGCGTCGAGGAAGCCGGTGTTGTCGTCGAGGTTGCCGATGATGGCTTCGCCCGCCGTGCGCACGTCCGAGGGAATATCTATGAGATGAAGCTGCTCGATCAATTGCTCGTACAGCGACTGCCGGCGCGTCAGCATATTCTCGAACGATACTTCATCCTTCGCTTCATACTCGTGCGTCTTGTAGCCGGGATCGAGGTACTGTTCCCAGGTCTCGCCGAAATCAATCTCTTGAAACGGATCGCGCTCGCGTTCCGGCTCGATGTCGGCTTCGCCGACCGGCACTTCGACGGCGTTGACCGTAGCGGTTTCGGCTGAAGTCGTGAAGTCGCTGGCCTGACCATCAACCGGCCCGGTCACATCATTCCTCGCGGTGTAATCGGCGGTCGTCGCATCAATGGCGGCGATGTCGTCGGCAACCGTCGTGTGTTCGTCCGGCCCATCGCCGGGCGCGACCTCATCCAGCACGGGGTTGGCGGCAAGCTCAGTCGTGACCATATCCGACAGTTCGAGCTTGGTCATCGCCAGCAGTTCGATACGCTGCCGCATCTGCGGCGTCAACACCAGCCGCTGTTGTAGACTTGTTGTAAGATGTGGCTTAACTGACATAACAATTACTGAGAAGGCAGAAGGCAAAAGGCAAGAGGCAAAAAGCAAAAGTATGAAAACGCGATCTTATCATTGCATAGGCTTGTGAGCTTTTCGGCTCGATGCTACTTTTGCCTTTCGGTTTCTGCCTTTTGTCTTTTGCCTTACATTTTGAAGTTCTCTCCCAGATAGACTCGTTTGACTTCTTCGTCGCTGGTCAACTCATCAGGCGTCCCTGCCCGAAATATCTGCCCATCATTTATTATATACGCTCTGTCGGTAATGGCCAGAGTCTCACGGACATTATGATCGGTAATCAGCACGCCGATGCCACGCCCGCGCAGCTTTTGCAAGATGCGTTGAATATCGATGACGGCGATGGGATCAATGCCGGCAAACGGCTCGTCGAGCAGGATGAAGCGCGGCTCGATCACCAGGCATCTGGCGATCTCGGTTCTGCGCCGCTCGCCGCCTGATAGCTGATACGCCTTCGTGTGCCGCACGTAAGCGATGTCCAGTTCGTTCAACAACTCTTCGAGCCGGTGCTGGCGTTCGCGCCTCGTCAGCGGCAGCGTCTGCAAGACCAGCAGGATATTTTCTTCCACCGTGAGCTTGCGAAAGACCGACGCTTCTTGTGGCAGGTAGCTGATGCCGTTGCGCGCGCGCAGGTACATCGGCAGCCGCGAAATGTCTTTCGCATCAAGAAAGATCTTGCCGCTGTTGGGCCGTTCGAGGCCGACGATCATATAAAAGATAGTCGTCTTGCCCGCGCCGTTCGGCCCCAGCAACCCGACAATTTCAGTCTGCTTGATCTCTAGCGACACGTCGTTGACGACCGTGCGCTTACGGTAAGATTTGCGCAGGCCAACGGCGCTGAGCACGCTGGCGTCTTTGATTGAACGGGTGGCGTCCGGGTCGGGTGAGGGCGTCGGACTTTCAGGCGGCGACTCAATCACAGATAATTCTTCGACCATCCGCTTCTGCTAATTCTCTTTGGATTTTGTCAAACGATGAGTTGATCTGACGCGGCCAGTGCCCTGTTTGTTTTCGACCTGAATCCTATCATCGCGACTATAGAAAGTCAATTCAGTGCCCATGGTCGAACCCTGCTCGGCATCGTCAACGCGGGCGCTCTTGCCGGTCAATACAGCGCGCCCGTCGCTCGCTGTGTAGACCAGATGATCGCCGACGCCGCGCCGTGTCGGCTGCGTCAGAATCACATTGCCGTCGGCCAGCATGTGATCGACTTCGTTCGTCTCTTTTTGTAAGAAGACATCCACTTTCGCGGCGTCGATGCGGTCAGTGCCTTGCCGCGCTTTGACGTTGCCTTCGTAATGGACAAGGCGGTCAATGTCCGAATAATTCATGCGTTCGGCGGTGGCAAAGCCGGGAACCGTTTCGCGCTTGCCCGGCGCGGTCTCTTGCCTGGCTTGATAGAGCGCGCTCTCGACATTGCCGATAGCGACCATGCGCTTGTCGTTTTGATAAAGCTCGATGCGGTCGCCTTTGACGAAGTTATCATCCTGCCAGCCGCGCGCGTTGCCTGTGTAGACGGCGATGCCTTCCTCGTTGCGCGCATCGGCGCGTTCGGCGGTGATAAAGACCGGCGATTTGGTGTTCTTGAACGGCGTCGCGTCGTTGGTGGTTTCGCGGCTGTAATAAGTCGTGCGCACGTCGCCGCGCGCGTGCGTCTCGTCTTTCTGATGATCGTAATCGATCTCGTCGGCCTGCGTGCGCGCTTTCGCGTCCCACGCCTGCGGGCGCTTGCCGCGCAGGTTGAGAATCTCGCGCTGCCCGTCGTACAACGCGCGCTCGGCGACGGCGTGGCGGTCGCCTTCTTCGTATTTGAAATCACCTTCCTGATTGATGCGCTCGATGTCCTGCGAGTCGGCGATAAAGTCCGCCGTTGCCGTCTTGCTGGTCGTGATGCGCGGCGGGTGAGCGCCCACTACGGTTGCTTCGACGTTGATCTGTACGCCGCCGGTCGCCGTGTAGGTTTTGATGCGATTGTCCTGCTCGAAAAAGACAGCATTCATCTGCGGCGCGCGAATGGTCTTTTTGTCCGCGCCTTTCTCTGCGCGCACGGGCGTCACGGTCATCACCGCATTCTCGGTGGCTTCGGCGGCGCGCAGATTCTTGCCGTCGGGATGAAACTGGAGCGTGACGTTGCTGGCGCTCAGTTCGCGCGCGGTCGGGTTCTGTTTATCGTTGGCCGGCTTCGGCGCGTGCATCTTTACGTTCGCATTGCCTGTGGCTTTGATGGTATCAACGGCGCTGCTGGCAGGCGACGGCGTGAAGGTCGCTTCGATGTTATCGGCGCGCGCTTCGCGCAGCGTGCCCGCGCCGAGCGAGCGCGTTTGCGCATTGCCTGTGGCGACGGCGCGCTCAATCTGGTGCGACGCGCCGAAGAAGAAATCCATATCAGTCGATTGAATCTCTGCACGGTCGTTCTGTTTCAGGTAAGCGTTGCCGCGCGCTTCGGCCCGTTCGATGTGGTTGGTGTCGTCCGTGTAAGCGACGATCTGATTGGCGCGCATCTCGTCCGCGCCCTGCGTGATGACGGGGCTGCCGTCGAGCGTGATGCGATGCTCTTTCTTTTCGAGTAAAGCGGTGTTGCAACGCACGTGCGTCGGCTCTTTCGATTGAAACTGCGGCGCGGCGGCTTTGGCGCTGGTTGTTGCCGCGCCGGTTGTTGCTTTCGCATTGCCGGCGTTCGCTTCTGTGTTTGCTTTAGCTGCGGCCTCGGCTTGTTTGCGGGCGAGCTTGCGGGCGCGTTTGCGAGCGCGTCGCGCCTCGCGCTCGGCGGCGCTCTCTTCGTTCGGCTTGTTGTCTTTGGCGACGGCTTGGTTCGCAGACGCGCCTTTCTTCTCGTCGCCCGGCTTGATCGTGAAGTCTACGTCAGCCAGCAGGTGTGCGCGTTCTTCGGTCGCTTCGATCAGCGCGCCGGTGCACTGGCCGGCGAAGTTGCGACCTTCAAAAGTCACCGGCTTGTCGGTTTCGACCGTGTTCTTCTCGCTGCGGTAACGCATGTATTCGGTCTTCACCGTCATTCCGTCTGAAGTCTGCACAACGACGTTCGCTATAAACTCGGCGTCGAGCTTCGTCAGGTCAGACGTGTTGCTGACGGCGGCGCGGTCCGAGGTAACAACGTCGTGCCGGTTGGCGTCCGTGCCGAATGATTCAAGCTGCACCTGTTCCAGTTCGTGCGTGCCGTCCTGGTGCGTCTTGTCTGTGCCGGCGGTCAGCACGAAACGCACCTTGCCTTCGACTTCGTGCGCGTAGCGCGTGTTGTTGAAGATGGCGACGATGGGGCCTTGCAGCTTAGGTTCATTCTGGCCCGGCCCATTGCGTTTTTGACGATGCACGAGATAGACGGCCAGCGCCACGGCGATGGCGACAAACAGCGCCAGCGCCATCAGTCTGCTTGCGGATAAGAGCTTGACTCGAAACATGCGTTTTCAATTATACCAAGCGCCTTAATGTGGGGAGGGCGCTCGCAAGGATTGTTGCATAGCGCCCGAATCAGTGTCGAGGAATAGAGGCTAGAGGTTGGAGGCTGGAGACTAGCGGGGAACGGAATCGCTTCGCGCCTTTCTCCTGCCAGCCTCCAGCCTCTAGCCTCTAGCCGCGGGCTGGCCGGCGAGCTGAAAGAAGACATCTTCAAACGGCGAATCGGGCATAGCGGTGATCTCGCGCAGGTGCGCGGGCGATCCTTCGGCGACGAGTTTCCCTGCGCGCATCACGCCGACGCGGTCGCTGATGCGCTCGACGTAACTCATCACGTGCGACGAGACGAGGATGGCGCGGCCCCGCTCGCGCTCGGCGTCCATTCGCAATCGCAGCTTGCGCATCATCTCTACGTCGAGGCCATTGAGCGGCTCGTCAAGCACGTAGACCTCCGGCTCGCCCAGCATCGCCGCCGCCAGCCCAAGCTTTTTGCGCATCCCCAGCGAATACCCGCCGGCCAGCTTGTCCGCCGCGTGCTCCAGCTCAAAGAAACGCAACGCTTCGGGAATCTGCGCGGTGTCGGCGTCCTTCAAGCCGGCGACCAGTTCAAGGTATTCGCGGCCCGTCAGCCGGTTGTACAGCGTCAACTCTTCAGGCAGGTAGCCGAGGTGGCGCTTGGTCATCGCCGCGTGGTGCGTGTGGTCTTCGCCACAAATCAGGATGCGGCCAGCATCCGGCGCGGTCAGTCCCATAATCATGCGAATCAACGTAGACTTGCCCGCCCCATTCGCGCCGACCAGCGAATAGATTTCGCTGGCGCGAATGCTCAGGCTGACGCCGCCAACGGCGACGACCGGGCCGTAATGCTTCACGGCGGATTCGACTTCGATAAGCGCGCTGGTCAATCGCCCTCCGTCATTAAATAGAGTCGCGCCATATGGCGGCCACGTTCCTTCAGCGAATGCGTCACCTGCACGTGAATGATGAAGGCAATGGGCCAGAAGATGACGGCCAGCGCCGCCGACGCGAGCGCCGCTGTGGTCATCACGATCAGCGCGAGGCCGGGCCGCGCCGGCATCTCGAAGGTCAGCCAGCCGACCAGTGAACTCATCATCCACCACAGCAACAGGCATTCGCCAAGAAGCGGCAGCAGATAGATAGCCGGAATCTGTGCAGTAATCAATGCTACAAACCACGCGGCCAGCGGCGCGACGAGGCTGACGGCGCGTGCGTACCAAAGCTTCGCGGCGCACAAATCGAGGCCGCTTGCCGCCGTCGCGCGCTCGACCCACATCATCGGCAACTCGTAAGCGACCAGCAGCGGCGCGAGCGCAGCCAGCGTTGCAACCATCAACGCGCAGGCGCTCTTGATGGCTAACGCCTGCGGCGTCCACGTCAAGTTGAGCCAGCCGGCGCTCGATGAGGCAGCCGGCAACAGGTTAGTCACGAGCGCCGTGATTAAACCGGCCAACCACAACGCCGCGATGCCGGCCACGACATAAACCGCCGACGAAAAAGCGCGCAGCGTCAGTTGCATGTCGCGCGCCAGTTGCGCCGCCACCGCGTAGTCTAAACGGCGGCGTAATCGTTCGGCGCTGACGAGGCGCAGACGGTTGGCCGATTGCAAGCGCCGCGCATACTCGATGTCGGCTGCGCGCCATCGCTCGTGCTGACGCGCGGTGATGAGATAGAGCGCCGCGCCAATCAACGCTGTAATCAAGATCAGCCACAGCCGCGCGCTTGCCGTAAAGAGTCCGTCGCGGACGACCAGCGCAAGCAGCAAGCCGCCGACAATGACGGCAGGGAAGAGAAGCAACAAGGCGAGAGCGGCAAGCGCGCTCTGTCGCCTGTGGCCCCAATGAATCCAGTTGAGCGCGGCAAGGATTTCTGCCATCGAGGTGACGAAGACGAACAGCGCCAGCGGCAGCCAGCTTATCGCCTCGATCCACCCTGCGCCCGCCATCCAGTGCGCGACTATGGCGGCGACGGCGACGACTATCGTGCGGCCTACGCGCGCTGCCATTGCGGCGTGCAGGTGCGCGGAATGACGAACCGGCAGCGCGTCGAAGTAGGCTTCGGGGCGGCGCAGGTGATAGACCTCTGCGGCGGCGCGCGACAGGCTCAGCGCGACGAGCATCAATTCAAAACCGATGGCGGCGGCGATGATGATGAAAGGCGCGGGCTGCCACGCCGACAGGTTATCAACGACGCGCGCGACCGTGAACGTAGTGAAGCCGACGACGACCGGCCCCAGCACCAGCCAGTAATAAAGGTGTTCGCCCGCCCAGCGCAGTTGCGAGCGGAACGATGCGCCGATGAGTAGTCGCAGTTGGTTCACAGGTGAGATGAGCCGTCGCGCAATGCGACCGAGTTATTTAACCCCGAGCAATTCGATTTCAAAGATGAGCGTCGAGTTGGGCGGTATTTTGCTGCTTCCCTGCGCGCCATAGCCGAGGTTCGGAGGGATGATGAGTTTGCGTTTGCCGCCCACCCGCATGCTCAGTATGCCTTCGTCCCAGCCGGCGATGACTGAGCCGGTGCCTATGCGGAACTCGTATGGCTGGCCACGGTCTACGGAACTCTCGAACTTGGTGCCGTCGGTGAACGTGCCGGTGTAATGAATAACGACCGTTTTGCCCAGCTTCGGTTTTTCACCCGTGCCGACGACTTCGTCAACGTATTTGAGTCCCGTCTGGGTCGTTACTTCCTGCCCGGCATTATGACCGCAGCCCGCCATCAACGCCGCGCCGGCGATGAGGACGGCGATGAAAAGATGCCGCCTTGTTGATAGCGAGCCGAGCATCCGCTGAGAGAAGCCCCTGATCCGAGCCGCAACGATTACGCGGCGATGATTACGCTTGCGCGACAAAGTTGATCCTCCTTCGGTTGGCGACGCTGAAGTCCGTCAGTGGTATTAATGGTCGAGCAATCATGAAATGCGAACTATGAAATCCGCCGCCCGCCTTGTCAAGCAAAGCAGGGAGCAGCCACAGATGAACACAGACGGACACGGAGGAGAAGGAACTTGCACCATTGCCCCTTCTTTCATCTGTGTTTATCTGTGGTAATCTGTGGTTGCATTTTCCCTTGATTGTTTTTGGCGGTTCGGAAATCCAATCTGCATCGGTCGGCGTAAAAGCTGGTGTGCAAGCGACGGTCTCAGGTTTCAAAGAGAAACAGGCGTTATGGTTTCATCGTGTGGTATCATCTCGTGTTCAGATTCTGTCCGGCCCATTTTCGGCAACCGGATCGAGAGCCAATCAACCGGCACACTGCGGCGACAGCCGCTTATTCCATAACCCTTAAACGAAGAGAAGGAGTGTACACCCACATGCGTAAAACGATCTTAGCAGTTGCAATCGCGTTGGTCTTCGCCCTCGGCTCGCTCGGCCCGGTGGTCGCAGCGAAAGACAAGAAGATGGCTAAGGCACCATCGCTGTACCACCAGTTGGGCGGCAAGAAGGGCATTACGAAAGTCGTCGGTGACTTCGTCGGCAATGTCGCTGGCGATAACCGCATCAACAAGTTCTTCGCCGACACGGCCAAAGACAAGAAGCGCCTGGCCTCGTTCAAAGGCAAACTGGTCGATCAGATTTGTCAGGCGTCGGGCGGCCCGTGCAAGTACAAGGGCAAAGACATGAAGACGGCGCACAAAGGTATGGGCATCGGCTCGGACGACTTCGGCGCGCTGGTCGAAGATCTGGTTAAGGCGCTCGACGCTAATCACGTCAGCGCCGATGCCAAGAACGCGCTGCTTGGCGCGCTCGGCCCGATGAAGGGCGACATCGTCGAGAAGTAATCTCCCTTCACACCCATTCATCCGAATGTGGGAGCGGTCGCCGCAAGGCGGGCGCTCCTTTTTTTTGCGCCGCCTGGCCTCAATTCTCGTTCGCCTTCATTGACGGCGAAGAGTTTTTCAAGATTTAACTTCTTTTCACATCCTTTTACATTCTCGCCGGCAAAAATGAACCAGCGCCGATGTTCCTTCGTTAAAGAGGCAAAGGAGCAAGGGTATGTCTGGGCAGAAGTGTATCCGCGTTTTGATCGTAGACGATGAGCCGCTGGCGCGCGAACGCATTCGTGATATGCTCGGCGACGACAACCGCATCGAGATAATCGGCGAATGTATCAACGGCGAACAGGCCACCGAATCCATCCAACAACTCGCGCCCGACCTCGTCTTTCTCGATGTCGAGATGCCCGGCAAAGATGGCTTCGCCGTGCTTGAGGCGCTCGACCCGAATCGCTTGCCTGCGGTCATCTTCGTCACCGCTTATGACCAGTATGCTGTGCGCGCCTTCGAGTTTCACGCGCTTGATTACTTGCTCAAGCCGTTCGATCAGGAGCGCTTCGATAAAGCCTTAGCGCGCGCCGTTGCCAACATTCAGACTGAGAAGAGCGAGAACATCACTGAGCGAATACTGAAAACGCTCGAAGAGATGAAAGCGCGGCCCGTGCACCTGGAGCGGTTGGTCATCAAGATGAACGGCCACGTCTTCTTCGTGAAGACCGAAGAGATTGACTGGCTCGAAGCCGAAGGCAATTACGTGCGCCTGCACGCAGGCCGTGAGTCTTACCTGTTGCGCGACACGATCACGGCGCTCGAATCGCAACTCGACCCGCGCAAGTTCGTGCGCGTTCACCGCTCGGCCATCGTCAACATTGATCGCATACAGGAATTGCAGCCCTGGTTTCACGGCGAGTATCGCATCCTGCTCGGCGAAGGCGTACAACTGACGCTGTCGCGCGGCTACCGCGAGCGATTGCACGAAGCCATCGGCAGACCGCTGTAAGAGAATGATGAAGGATGAATGATGAAGGATGAACTGAAGAGGAAAAGGAAGCCGGATTATCTATAGATGATCTATAGAGCGTGCCTGAGAAGCCCTGAAGGGGCGCGATTCAATTCTCCCCTTTGGGCCGCCGCCGTCGCTCCCTGCCTCTGAGAAGCCCTGAAGGGGCGCAATTCAATAGCCCAGCCCAACGGGCTGGGTACACACAGCGACCATTCCACAAGCCCTGAAAGGGCGCAATAACCGATCACCTATCGCGCCCTTTCAGGGCTTACCAATTAGCACCGCATCTACTCTCCGAGGGCGATGCCCTGAGCTATTGAATCGCGCCCCTTCAGGGCTTTCTTTGGCTTCTCAGACACGCTCTATAGATGATCCCCTGCCCTCTCCTCCCTTAATTCATCGTTCACCGTTCATCATTCATCATTTCATCCCTCCTCTAGCCGCTTTCATCACAACCCCTCTCCTTATCATCCCAAAGTTGTACAGTAAATCGAGCGTGATGCTTAAACTGCGAGCGTACCGGCCAGCGCGATGGAGGCGGAACGCGCTGGCCGCCAGCTTCTGTGGTCGGAGTCGTTATGAAACGAATCACGCTGGTTGCCTTTATCGCTCTCTGTCTTTCGCCTTCACTGATTCACGCCTTCCCCTTCTCAACGCCCTTGCGCTTCTTGCCGCGCCCCTTGCTCGCCGAGGGTGAGGCCGAGCGCGTCAACCGCCCTCCGCTTCAGGGGGCGAACCTCGATTTTGTTCTTTCGACTTTTAGTAAGCCGATCATCGGAAAATTCCGCGAAGCCTGGCAGCGCGCCGGCAACGGCACGTCGCCGCGCGAGAGCGTCGTGCTCATTCTCAGGATGAACGACGGCAGCTACAGCGCGCGCCTGCCGAACCCGACGAACGAATACAAGAGCTTCACCTTCGCCTGGAACCCGGCGACGATTGCCATCGTTCACACGCACCCCACCAGCAGCCCGCCGCGCCCCGAAGACGGCGACATCATCACCGCCAATAAGTGCAACGTGCCGGTCTTCACGATCACCTCGCGCGGTATGTTTGTGTATGACCCGGCGACTCGCAAGATAACGCAAGTACTCGACGGCTTGCAGTGGGGCGAAGAGGCGGCGTGGGAAAAGGTTCACACACACCTGGCGAGGCGATAAGCGGAGAGCGGCCATGAGATTCGTCATCCGTTCAGGCCAACTGGTCACACGAATGTGGGCGCTCGTCCCATACTTGTTCACGGGCCGCGCGCGCGCCTCTAGACTCGATGGTGCTTCAGCCAAACGTGTTTGCTCATCAACCAGCCCGTCGCTCGCGGCACGCCGCAGCGTGGTGATGGCGAGAGCCGTTTGAACCGCTCAATTCAGGAGGCAAAATGAAAAGTAGACAAAATTACAAAAAGAGGAGCCGCCGCCAATGGCGCGCGCTCAGCTCGTTAGCGTTGATGCTGGCCTTGCTGGCGCAGACCGCCATCGTTGCGCTGGCGCAGACCGAAACCGGCACCCTCACCGGCACAGTCAAAGACCCGCAAGGCGCAGTCGTCGCCGGGGCGAACGTCGCCGTCAAATCGGTAGACAACGGAGCTGAACGCCGCTCGGTCACATCCGACAACGGCACTTACACGATCAGCAACCTGCAACCCGGCGTCTATGACGTGCGCGTCGAAGCGCAAGGCTTTGGCGCGAGAACGCAGCGCGCGCAAGTCACGGTCGGCGCGAAACTGGCGCTCGACTTCGACCTGTCGCTGCAAGCCGCGTCCGAACAGGTGAACGTCGTCGCCGGCGAAAGCGGCGTCGCCGTCAACACCGAAACTCAACAGCTCGCCAACACCGTTTCCGAACGCCAGATCGTCGAGCTGCCGACTCTGACGCGCAACCCGTACGCGCTCGTGCAGCTTGCGGGCAACGTCTCGCCCGGCGACGAAGGCGATCCGACCGGCGCAGCGGCGCGCGGCGCGGGCTTCGCCATCAACGGGCAGCGCTCGGCCTCGACCAACATTCTGCTCGACGGCGTGGACAACAACGACCTGTTCACGGCGACCGTCGGCCAGAGCGTGCCGCTCGATGCCGTGCAAGAGTTTCAAGTCGTCACCAGTAACTTCTCCGCCGAGTTCGGGCGCGCGTCGGGCGGCGTCGTCAACGTCGCTACGAAATCCGGCTCGAATGGTTTTCACGGCACGCTTTATGAATTCAACCGCGTCTCGGCGCTGGCGTCGGCGGGTTTCAACGACAATGCCAACAGCGCGCCAAAGGGCGTCTTCACGCGCAACCAGTTCGGCTATTCGGTCGGCGGCCCGATCATCAAAGATAAGCTGCTGTTCTTCAACTCGACCGAATGGATTCGCGTGCGCAGCACAGGTTCGTTCATCTCCATCGTGCCGACGCCGCAGTTCTTAGCGCAGACTTCAGCCGCGACGCGCGACTTCTTCAGCGGCTTTCAATTGGCGACGCCGATCAATGGCCGTTTGATCACGCGCGGCGAGATCACCGGCCTCAACCCCGGCGGCCCGTTCGCGGCCTTGCCGGCGAGCCTGCCCATCTTCGGCGAAGTCATCCGCGACGTGCCGACCAACGCCGGCGGCGGTCTGCCGCAGAATCAGTATCAACTGGTCGGGCGCGTGGACTGGAACATCAGCACGGCCTCGCAGTTCTATGGCCGTTACGCGCTACAGAATCAGGACCTCTTTCCGGGCACTAACGCGGTCAGCCCGTATGCCGGATTCGACACCGGCCTCACGAACGTCAATAACAACATCCTGCTGTCGCTGACGCACACCTTCACGCCGACATGGGTGTCGCAATCGAAGCTCGCCTTCAGCCGGCAGAACAATCAGCAGCCGCTCGGCGACGCGCCTGCCGGGCCGACGCTCTACCTGCGCGGCGCGGCGACCAACATTAACGGCTTGCCGGTGGCGCTGCCGGGCTACCTGCCGTTCACGCCGGGCTTGGCGATTCCAGCGGGCGGGCCGCAAAACCTGCTGCAATACAATCAGGATGTCAACCACACGCGCGGCGCGCACACCTTCCGCTTCGGCGGCCAGTACACCTACATTCAGAGCAACCGCACGTTCGGCGCGTTCATGAACTCGGTCGAAACGCTCGGCACGAATCTCGGCAACGCGCTCGACAATCTGGTGCGCGGACGCCTGGTGCAGTTCCAGGGCGCGATTGATCCGCAGGGCCATTTCCCCGGCGAGACGATCACGTTGCCGGTCAGCCAGCCGAACTTCAGCCGCAGCTACCGCTATCACGAGTGGGCGGCTTACTTCAACGACTCGTGGAAGGTGCGCCCGCGCCTCACGCTCAATCTTGGGCTGCGTTATGAATATTACGGAGTCCAGCACAACAGCAACCCGCGACTGGATTCCAACTTCTACTACGGCAGCGGCTCGAATCTCTTCGAGCAGATTCGCAATGGCAGCGTGCAAATTGCCGGAGACAGCCCCGCCAGCGGATTATGGAAGCCAGATTACAATAACTTCGCGCCGCGCCTCGGCTTCGCGTGGGACATCTTCGGCGACGGCTCGACCAGTCTGCGCGGCGGTTATGGTATCGCCTACGAACGTAACTTTGGCAACGTCACGTTCAACGTCATCCAGAACCCGCCCAACTACGCGGTCGTGTCGATCATCGCCGGGACAGACGTGCCGGTGCTTGACATCACGCGCAACAACGCCGGCCCGCTCGCCGGCACAGGGACAAAGCGATTGCCAGTGTCGAGCCTGCGACACATCAACGAAAACATCGTCAACGCGTATGCCCACTTCTGGAGCGCCGCTCTTGAACGCAAGGTGTGGGGCGGCGTCGCGTCGGCGGAATACTCCGGCTCGAAGGGCGCTAATCTCTACGACCTCACCGACCCGAATCGTCCGGGCACGGCCAATGTTTATCTCGGCGTCCCCTGCACGGCGGGCGTCAACTGCAACACGCGGTTGAACACGCAGTATTCAAACTTCAACACGCGCGGCAATCAGGGCTTCTCGAACTACAACGGCCTGACCTTCGGCTACGAGACGCCGTTCATTCAGAAGATCGGTCTGCAACTGACGGCGCGTTACACATGGTCGCACGCGATTGACAATCTCAGTTCGACCTTCAGCGATGCGGTCAACAACAACAACACGGGCTTGCTCGACCCGTTCAACCCGCGCCTCGATAAAGGCGATGCCGACTTCGACATCCGTCACCGCTTCATATCGAGCTTCGTCTGGCAGATTCCTTACCGAAGAGAGCAGAAGGGCCTGCTCGGCAAGGCGCTCGGCGGCTGGAGCCTGAACGGCATCTTCTCTGCGCACACCGGCGCGCCGTTCACGATCTTCGATTGCTCGAACAATCAATTCACCGCCGCCGCTTGCGTGCGCGCCATTCAGACCGGCGCGCAGCCGACCAGCGGCTCGAACAACCCGCTGCCCGACGCGGCGACGCCGAACACGTTCCGCTACCTGGAGATCGCCGGGCTGACGCCGGGCGCGTTCATCAATCCGCTAACGGGCAACTCGGAATTCGGGCCGTACCCGTCGAATATGACGGGCCGCAACGCCTTCCGCGCGCCGGGATTCTGGAACGTGGACACCGGCCTCTACAAGAACTTCCGCATCACCGAGTCGAAGAGCCTGCAACTGCGCGGCGAATTCTTCAACGTGTTCAACCACTCGAACCTGTACTTGATCGGCAATCAGACCGACATTAGTGGCACGGAATACATTCCGGTGACGCGCGGTCTGCGCAATGACGGCTCACAGGATCGCCGCAACGTGCAGCTTGCGGTGAAGTTCATCTTCTAGGTCAGCAACTTCCTCAGTAACTTTTCTCCTAAGTAACTCAGGGGGCCATCCGGCCCCCTCTTTTTATGCTCAGCGCGTGCTTTGGAAAGGGAATGAACAATTCTCCGAGCGCGCTTGCTCTGTCCCGCGCCACGTCATAAACTCGACCTGCCAGTATTCTCCGTTTGCATCTCCTTGCGCTTTTCGTTTTTTATTTTTTCAACAAGGATGGCCGGGCGGATTCGCACTATTTATTCAATTAAGTAGACGAGCAGAAGCAAGGCCAGGCCGCTGTGTGCCTCACAGCGCCGCAGCTTGGTTCTTTCAAACTGGAGGACGGCCATTGATTGAACGACGAAACGGAAAGCGATTTGCGGTGAACTGGCCGATCAAGGTGGAAAGCGGAGACGGCAAGACGGCGATCAGCGGCGAAGGCCGCTTACTCAACATCAGCTCTGGCGGCGCATTCTTTGACCTGCCCGGGCCGGTTCAGCAAGGGATGCGGCTCGATGTTTACATCAAGCTGCCATTCAAAAAAGAAAACTGGATGAAGTACACGGCAGAGGTCATACGCGTAGAAGACGGCGAACCGCCGCGCGCCGCCGTGAAGTTCAAAGGCGCACGTCCACGCTTCGCGTGAAGCGACGCGGCAACGCGGGGAAGAGCGACAAGGCGATAAGGCGACAAGGCGAAAGAGCATTGATATGTCTTGATGTCATTGTCGCCCCACCGCCCCATCGCCCTATCGCCCCGTCTCCCCTCGCCGTGTCCCCGCGTCGCCGCGTCGCCTCTTCAGGGCGACAGCCGCTCAATGCGCCACGCGCCGTCCGATTGCCGCGTGTAACGCAGCCGGTCGTGCAGGCGGCTCAGGCGATTCTGCCAGAACTCGATCACCTTGGGCGCGAGCCGGTAGCCGCCCCAGTATGGCGGCAGCGGTACTTCGCCGCCCTCGTACTGCCGCACCATCTCGCGCATACGATCTTCGAGCACGTCGCGGCTGGCGATGACCGCACTTTGTTGTGAAACCCACGCGCCGAGCTGGCTATCGACGGGCCGCGTGTGGAAATAAGCTTGCGATTCTTCGCGTGTGGTCCTGATTACACTCCCCGCGATACGCACCTGGCGGTCAAGCTCTGCCCAGTAAAAGCAGAGCGCGGCGCGCGGGTTCTGTTCAAGCTCGCGGCCCTTCTGGCTCTCGTAGTTGGTGTAGAAGACAAAGCCGTCGCCATCAAACTCTTTAAGCAGGACGACGCGCGCCGATGGCATACCGTCCGCCGTCGCCGTCGCCAGCGTCATCGCGTTCGGCAATTTCAACCCCGCCGCATTCGCGTCGCCGAACCACCGCGCGAACTGCTTGATCGGGTCCGCGTCAACGCTTGCCTCGCTCAGCTCAGGCATCTCACCGCTCTCTTCGTATTCAGTCATCGCTTGTTGGTCTCTCTTTATTCAACGGGTCTGTAGGTTCAACGTGAAGGGATGGCGACGGCGACCTCAGTCACCGGCAACAACGCTCTGAGCGCCTGCGGGTCGAGCGACACGAGGAAGCCGCGCTTGCCGCCGTTGATGTAGATCGTCGGCAGGTCAAAGATGGTGCGCTCGGCGTAAACCGGCAGGCTCTTGCGCGTGCCGAACGGCGACGTGCCGCCAATCATATAGCCCGTGTGTTTCTGCGCTACGTCGGGCTTGCACGGCGCGACGGTCTTTGCGCCGATAGCGCGCGCCAGCTCCTTGGTCGAGACTTCGCAGTCGCCGTGCATCAGAATGATGAGCGGTTCGCGCTTGTCGGTTTCCATCACCAGGGTCTTAACGATGGCGTGTTCATCAACCCCCAACTCCGCCGCCGAACGCGCCGTGCCGCCGTGCTCCTGGTATTCATAAAGGTGAGGCTCGAAGCTGACCGCACGGTCGCGCAACGCGCGCACAGCCGGCGTCACCGGATAATCGCCTTTGCTCATAACAGTGATAATCGTAAACCGAAAGGCGCGAGATTGAAAATCGCGCCGCGCCTTATTCCCATAAACGAATCGCGCGAAAGAGACCTCTCTTCCGCGCCATGCCGGCGGGCAATCATTGACCAAAGTTTGGCGACAGCGAATGAATTGATGGCGAGGTCGCCGGCGTGCGGCGGGAAAGATCACAGCTTATTGCACGGGAGCGACCGTCAGCGGCTGGATGTAAACTCGTTGCCGAAGTCCACCACGTTGTTCTCGCCGGCGCTCGGCGGCGCGAGGTCGAGCGCGCGCGCGACTTCTTCGACCATCTCGCGCGTGATCACGTCAGTGTTAGCGGCGTAACCGTAGAGCAGCGCGTTGTCGCAAACGTTGTTGATGATGCGCGGGATGCCTTGCGAAACCTGCCCGATCAGCTTCACCGCCGCATTGTCGAACAGGCCGACGTTTTCTGCGCCCGCTTGTTTCAGGCGAAAGCGTATGTACTTGTTAATCTCGAAGACGCTCAGCGGCTTGATGGCGCAGCGCAGCGAGATGCGTTGTTTGAGTTGGCGCAGTTGCGGGCGGTTCAAGGTCTCGGCCAATTCAGGCTGGCCGCACAGCACCACCTGTAAGAGCTTTTCGCTGTTCGTCTCGAAGTTCATCAACAGGCGTATCTCTTCAAGCAGCGCGGTCGGCAATCCGTGCGCCTCGTCAACGATCAGCACCGTGCGGAGGCCCCCGGCGTGGCGCTCGGCAAGCAAGCGGCCCATCGCCGCGAGCAGTTCGGGTTTGCTGGCGCGACGCGGCAGTCGCAAATCCATCTCGACGGCGACCTGCTCGAAGAACTCGGCGGCGGTGAGGAATGGATTGAAGATGTAGACGGCGAGCACTTCGTCGCCGAAGGTCGAGAGCGCGGCGCGCAGGATGGTCGTCTTGCCGCAGCCGACCTCGGCGGTGACAACGATTAAACCTTTGTTCTGCTCGACGCCGTACTTGACGGTCGCCAGCATTTCAAGGTGGCTTTCAGTCTTGAAAACGTATCTGGGGTCCGGCGTCAGGCTGAACGGCCATTCCTTCAGCCCATAATGCTCAAGGTACATCCACAACCCTCCTCAATGCAGGGGCTAGGGGCCAGAGGCTAGAGGCTAGTAGGAGAAGGACGCCAAGCGCTTCCTTTTCCCGCTAGTCTCCAGCCGCTAGTCTCCAGCCTCTCTTCTTGCTTCGTCGAGCGCGACTTGAAACTCAGCCGCGCTGTTGAAGCGGTTCTGCGGCTCGCGTTCGAGCAGCTTCATCACGACATTCGAGACGGACTCCGGCACGTCGAGCGAAATCAGATGCGGCGGCGCAGGCTGAAACTGCAACTGCCGCTCGCGCACATAATCCATATCATCCGAATCGAATGGCACGCGGTCGGTCATCATCTCATAAAGCATCGCGCCCAGCGAATAAAGATCGCTACGAGCCGTGCAGACGCCGCCGCTGGCTTGTTCGACACTGGCATATGTCGCTGCCAGGTGTCGCGCTCGCTCGGCGTGCGCCCACGCCAGTTGCGGCGCGGCGTCGATGCCGAAGCCGGCCACCATCACCCGGCCATTCGGTTCGACCCATACGCAGTCGGGCGAGAGCTGCAAGTGCAAAACGCCTTTCGCGTGGGCGCAGTCGAGCGCGCGGCTGATTTGATCGGCGATGTCACAGGCTTTATCAACCGCCAGCCAGCCGTTGCGACCGAGCAGGTCGCGCAAGCTACGCGCTTCGGGTTTGTATTCGACGACGCGAAAATGAAGGCCCTCGAGTTCCTGCGGCTTGCTCGTGCGCGCGACGTTGACGTGCGAGAACTTCGCCGCCGCATAGGCTTCGAGATAGAACAGTTCGCGTTGCCGCGCGTCACTCGTTAGCGCAGGGTGCAGCGCTTCGAGTTGAACAAGAATGCCGGCGCTGCCGCCGCGCGCCGTGAAGCGCAAACGCCGCGCCTCACCGCTCACGAGCTGCATCGCTTGAAACCACTTCGACAGCACGGCCTCGGCCTGCGCAACGCCTGCCGACTCGATGACACGCCCGTCAGTCACCGTGTTCTTCGCAAACTGATTCGTGAGGTTGTTCATCATTGATCGCCAACCGGAACCCTGGAGCCGCTGCGATTCTACCAGCAGAGGCCGTGATAGTGAGGGCGATTGTCGTGCGCGTCGAACATCCGCACCAGATCGATGACCGTGCGCCCGCTGAGTATGGAATCGGCGAGCGCGCGAAACTCGTCTTCTTTCTTACCGACGATGAGGACTTCCGCGTGCTCGATCACACGGCTCAGGTCGGCGCACATCAGCGACGAGATGTGCGGAATCTCGCGCTCGATGTATTCCTTGTTCGCGCCAAACAGCCGCGCCAGTTCAACGTCGCGGTCGTAGATCGAAAGCCGCAGCCCTTTGCCGAGCAGCGTTTCGATCAGCGCGACCATAGGGCTTTCGCGCAGGTCGTCCGTGCCCGACTTGAAGCTCAGGCCGAGCACCCCGACTTGCTTGCGGCCCGTCGCCAGCACCATCTCGACGACGCGCTCGACCTGCCGTCGATTGCTTGCGAGTATCGAACCGAGCATCGGCACGTCAACGTCCAGTTCTTTGGCTTTGTAATTAATCGCACGCAAATCTTTGGGCAGGCACGAGCCGCCGAAAGCGAAGCCCGGCTTCAGGTAATAAGGCGACAGGTTGAGCTTGGTATCTTTGCAGAAGACCTCCATCACTTGATGACTGTCAACGTTCATCGCTTTGCAGAGGTTGCCGATCTCGTTGGCAAACGTCACCTTCAGCGCGTGAAAAGTGTTGCAGGCGTACTTGACCATCTCGGCTTCTTTAACGCGCACGACCAGCAGCGGCGCATCAATGTTCGCGTAGAGCCGCGCCAGCGGCCCCGACGTGTCTTCGTTATCAGCGCCGATCAACGTGAAGGGCGGATGATTGAAGTCGTAGATCGACGTGCCTTCGCGCAGGAACTCAGGATTGATAGCAACGCCGAAGTCGCGGCCCGCGCGCTTGCCGGAATAGACTTCGAGCGTCGGGATGACGGTCTGCTCAATCGTGCCGGGCAGCATCGTCGAGCGCATCACGACGATGTGATAACGACTCTTCGCGGCAATCGCTTCGCCGATCTGCTGGCAGGCGCGCTTGATGTACGTCAGATTCAAGCTGCCGTTTGAATTGCTCGGTGTGCCGATGCAGACCAGCGAAGCGTCAGAGTTGGCCACCGCATCGGCGGTGTCGGTCGTCGCCCGCAAGCGTCCTGCGCCGACCGCTTCGTTAATCAACTCTTCGATGCCCGGCTCGACGATGGGGCTGCGCCCGCTGTTGATGATGTCCACTTTGACTTGATTGACATCAACGCCGATGACCTCGTGGCCCTCACGCGCAAAACAGGCCGCCGACACGCAACCGACGTAACCCAATCCAAAAATGCTCAGCGTCATATAATGCCCCTGATCGTTTGATGGTTATTCGAGCTTAGACCGCCGCTGATGAAGCCTGTGCCGCCCGCTCAATGCGGTTTGCGTTTGTCGCCTTCGCCACACGCGCCAAAATATCGGCGAAGCGCCCGGCGATCATCGACCAATCGTACTGCGCCGCCTTGCGGGCCGCTGCGTCTTCGATGCGCCGCCGCAACGAATCGTCGCGGACGAGTTGGATAATGGCGTCGGCAAAGCTCGCGGGGTCGTCGGCGAGCAGGATGTCACGTCCGTCTTCCACGTCCAGACCTTCCGCGCCAATCGAAGTGGAAACGGTCGCCTTGCCCATCGCCATCGCTTCATAAATTTTCAAGCGCGTGCCGCCGCCGATGCGCAGCGGTACGATGTTGATCATCGCTTCTTCGTAATGCTCGATGACCGATGGCACGGTGCCCGTCACTTCAATCGACTCGTCGGCCCATCGCGTCACCCGCGCGTGCGGATTGCGTCCGACCAGCCGCAGCGTCGCGTCGGGCACAGCACGCACGACCAGCGGCCACACGTCGCGGCAAAAGAAGTCAACGCCGTCAATGTTCGCTTCCCAGTCCATCGAGCCGACGAAGACCACAACGGGCCGCGACGCGCGCACGCCCAGCGTCGCGGTGAACTGCTTGAGGTCAACTCCCGTAGGCACGACGCTGATGCGCGCCGCGTCGGTCATCACGGCCATCTGCTCGCGGTCCTGTTCAGAGACGGCGATGATGTGATGAAAGCGATTGACCGCGCTGCGTTCATACCGCGCCATCTTCGCTGCTTCGATCTTGAAGGCGAGGCGCTGAATCAAGTTCGGCTCGTGCGCCGCCTGTCGCCGCCAGAGGACGGATTCGACGTTGTGTTGAAAGAGCACTGTCGGCATCACGAGCGGCTCACTAAAGTTCAGCGTCGCGGATAAAAAGTCACAGACCGCGACATCGAATTGCCGAGTGCCGCGCCGGTCGTTGATCCACTGCTCGACTTCGGGCGAATAGAATTTTGTCACCGCGTAAGGCGCGCTGCTCGGCAGGCGGCGCAAATAATCGAGCGCGCGTTCAACCCCCGTAGCGTCGGGCGCGGCGGTGTGAATCGTCATCGCGCCGGCAAAGCGGTCTTGAATCTGCTGTTCGTAATCTTCATCACGCTCGCCGCCATAGTAACTCAGCAACGTCACGGCATTAGTCGCGGCAAGCTCGCGCAGGATGTTGAACGAACGAATCTTGCCTCCCGTATCAACGGGCAGCAGCTTGCCGGCTTTGACCCACAGAATTCGCATCATCTTTTATGACTCAAACATGCGCCTGCGCGACGCAGTCCGCGATTGATTCAATGCGGCCCTCGCTCTGGGTTGCGACTTCACCGTCAAAGAAGCGGCGCTGCCAGATTTCAAAGTTGATCAGCATCCACAGCCGCTCCGCGTGGTTCTCGCCCGCTTCGTGTCGCGCCACCAGCTCTCGCACATAGCCGCCATTGAACAGCCCTCGCCCCTGCGCCCGCTCGCTCAATACGTACTCTTCGACGATGTGACGATACTCGCCGCGCAACCACCTTCCCACCGGCACCGGAAAGCCCATCTTCTTGCGATTGAGGATCTCCTGCGGTAACACCTCTTTCATCGCCTGCCGCAGGATGTACTTCGTCTCCAGCCCACGCAGCTTCATCTTCTCAGGTAAGCGGCAAGCCATCTCCACCAGCTTGTGATCCAGAAACGGCACCCGGCTCTCTATCGATGCCGCCATGCTCATCTGATCCTGCTTCATCAACAACTCGTGCAGGTAGGTCTTCAGGTCTGC
>JBJMGV010000093.1:0-62454 GCA_045807725.1 Blastocatellia bacterium
CGGGAGAAAAAGAAAAGAGGAGAAGGCATAGGGAAGCGCAGTCGAGCAACGATCTCTTCCCTTGCCCCTTCACCTTTCACCCTTTTCCCTCATCCGGCCCCTGCCCCCCGGCCCCTGGTCCGTGATTAGTGCGTCAGCGCGTAAAAAACATAGTTGACGCCGAATTTGTATGCGCTGTTGGTATCTTCGATTGGCTGGAACGGATCGTTGGACCATTGCCAGAAATCGCTCACGTCGTAGTTATAGTTGATGATCATCATCAACCGCCCGTGCTTGTCCTCGATGCCGAGGAACTGCGGCGTGAAGTTGCCGCGATAGATGGGGCGCAGCTCCAGCGACTTGATCGAGAAGAAGCAGTTGAATATCGGGTTCGAGATGTCGAGCGGCTTCATCTCATACTCAGTCTCCGGCAACGCCCGCTTCAGGTAGTACTGAAAATTCTGCATCTCATAGGGGCCGCGAAAATCATCGACGAGCAGGAAGCCGCCGCGCAGCAGGTACTCGCGCAAGCCTTGAATCTCGGCGTCGGTCATATCCATGTAACCGACTTCACACATATAGGCGAAGGGGTACTTGAACAGATTCGGATCATCGAAGCTGAAGATATATTCATTCTCGTCCAACACCACATCGAGCTTGGATAGCTCTTTGAGTATCTTCGAGAAGTGCAGCCCGGCCTCCGGGTAATCGTGCGACCACGGCGCGCAGTGATCGCCGATGCAGTTCCAGGGCGCGACCGGGCCAGTCTTCACGCGCGCGAATTTGAACTTGTCCGACTCATCTTTCTTCTCGCCGAAGCGTTCGTCTTCGTACTTCGGCGAGCGGTCGCTCACGCTCGACGTAGCGAACACTACAGACGACAACGCCAGCAGCAACAGTGTGAGGATGAGGTTACGCATATTCACTTCAGGATACAGGAGTCAGGAGTCAGGAGTCAGTTAAGCCGTCGAGCCGCCCCTGAATCCTGACTCCTGACTCCTGTATCCTTAATTCCCTCCTCTCAGTTTGAGCAACAACTCCTGCGCCTTGTCAAAGCCCGGAGCGATCTCAAGCGCCCGGAGCACCTCGCGGCGAGCATCGCTGCGATTGCCGCCGGCTTCGAGCGCACGGGCGAGGTCGTAATGCGCGGCGGCCAGATCAGCCGGCGTGAGCGCGATAACGACGCGATACTCTTTTGCGGCTTCGCTGGCGTTCGCCAATTCAAGATAAACATCGCCCGCGAGCTTGTGCAAGGCAGCGTCAAACGGCTGAATGTAAAAACTTGTCTTCAGGGTTTCGACCGCGCCTTTGCGGTCCCCCGTGGTCGCCTTCAACCGCGCCAGCTTCGCCATCGCCTCAACGTTCGTTTCGTTGTGCGCGGTCAGTTGTTCGAGCGCCGCGATGGCCGCTTTTTTGTCGCCACGCGCTTCATAAATTTCCGCGAGCAGCGCATAAGGGTTGCCGGCGCTTGTGTAGTGCGGATAAATCTCCGCCGCGCGCTGCAAGTGCTCAATCGCGCCATCAACATCGCCGCCCTGCTTCAAGATCGTTCCGAGTCGCAAGTGCGCGAAGTAATCGTTAGGCCGCCCGCGCAGCGCGGCGACCAGTTCGTCTTTCGACGGCGAACCGGCAGCAGGCGCGCGCAGACTGTTGCCGAGCGCTTCGATGTAGCCGCCGACTTTCGCGCGCAAGTAATCGTTGAATGCCTTATCGAAGTCTGCGGGCGTGAGCTTCAACGCCTGCTGCAAAACGTCGGGCGTGTGTCGTCCTTCTTTATACAGCGCCAGCATTTTCAAGATGCCGTCGAAGCCATACTTCTCTTCGACGAACTCGCAAACCTGCGAAGCTTGAAAGTAAGCGATGGTGACGCCGTCGGGCGTCTTCGGTCGCGTGAAGGCCGCATCGAGATCGTTGATCGGCGCGAAGCGGCCATCGGCGAATGCCTTCAGCCGCTCAGGCGACCAGTTGTCGCCCCAGCCAGCGCGGGCGCGGCGTTCTTCAAAGACCGACAGCCCTTCGGAAAACCAGCGCGGGATGCGGTGGTCGGTAGTCTCTAGCGTGATGACGTGCGTGAACTCGTGCCAGAGCGTGCTGCCCCAGTTGAATTCGCCGATGTCGCGCGCCGATGGGCTGTCCATCGCAATGACCTGACCGAAGCAGACGCCAAGCGCGCCGAGTCCCGGCAGACCAAGACTGCGCACGGCAAAGTCTTCATGGTTATTGAAGACCTCAACCGTAATCGGCCCGCGCGGTGTGAAGCGATAGCGCGCCGTCAATTTCTTGTGCGCTTCGTCGAGCAAGTCGCTGGCATATTCGGCCAGCACGCCGGTCTCTTTCGACGCCGTCTTGATCAGAAACGGCCCGTGCACGTTGTCATTGAAATCTTTCATCGAATCGAGCAGGTCGAGCGTGTTCTTAGCCCACACATTGAACGGGTCGCCCGCGAATGTGCGTTCGAGCACGGCGCGACCTTCGCTGACCTTGCCGACGCGAAGCAGTTGTATGCCGAGTTGCGTCTGCGCGCTCCACAGGCGCGGCGACAGCTCGACGGCGCGGCGGTCAAACTCGACTGCTTCGGTGTAGCGACGGTTGTTGACCGCGAAGTGTGCCAGCGTGTCAAAGTATTCGCCCGCTTTTGGGTTGATAGCCAGCGCGCGTTGCGTTGTGGCGTCGAGCGCGGTCTTGTTGTCGGTGAGATAGAAGATCGCGCCGCGCACGGCGATGGCTTTGAGCGAGTTTGAATTCGCCGCCAGGGCGCGGTCAATGGCTTTGTTCGCTGAATCGAACTCTTCGCTTTCAAGCGCCAGCCACGCATCCATCGCGTGAGCGTCGGCGAGATTCGCATTGACCGACAACGTGTGAGCGATGACGGCGGGCGGTTCTTCGTTGGCGATGGCGACGGCTGATTTCTGCCGCGACGAACTGATCGAGCCGTTCTGCTTGCACTCGGCCAGGCCAAGCAACGCACGCGGCGAGTTGGGATTGATCTTCAGCGCGTCTTCAAACAAAGACAGCGCGTCGCCGTAGCTGTACTTTTCGTTAAGCAACTCGCCTTGCGCGATCAAGGCTTCGGCATAGGTCGGGTCGGCTTCGCGCGCGTCAATGAAGAGTTCGTTAGCGTCTTTGTATTTTTCGAGCAGGGCTAAGCCTTCAGCGATGAGCGTCAGTTCTTCGGCGGCGTGCGGCGCATTGTCATTATAATAACGCACCAGTTGTTGAGCGGCGGCTTGCGCTTCGTCGGTCTTGCCTTGAACGAGCGAGGCCCGCGCCTGACCGAGCACGGCGCGCAACATCACCGCGCCTTTCGCGTCGCGTGCGGCGCGCGCGAACTCGGCAGCCGCTTCCGCATAGCGGCCCGTCTGGTAACGCACTTCGGCAAGCGCGTTGCGGATGGCCGCGTCCGCAGGCCGCGCGCTGAGCATCGCATTGGCTTTGCTCTCGGCTTGCGTATAATCGCCGGTCTCAACCAGCACGTTGATTAAGCCGCGCTGCGCCTGCTCATCATTGCTGTTCTTGCCGAGCAGCGCATTGAACATAGCGAGCGCTTCTTTGTAGCTTCCCTGTTTGAAGAGTTGGTCGGCGCGCTGGACAGAGACCTCTTGCGCCGCGCCCGAATTGAACGTGCAACTTAATAGGAATAACAGAATCAAGAATGCGAGTCGCTTCATCGGCTTGTTCATAAAATGTTGGATGATGCCGCGTAGCGGCATCTGAGTTTAGCCGTGTGCTTCAGCGCACGGTCGTTAGTTGGGCAACGCCCGCGTCGCGTCAGCGACGATTGAATCAGGCGTCGCTGACGCGACGCGGGATGCTGACCTCCTCGATTCCGGGCGTTGAAACGCCCGGCTAAACTCAGCTTGCCGCTACGCGGCCAGATTCACCTGATCCCGGCTAAACTCAGCCTTGCCGCGACGCGGCCTGATTCATCTGATCCCGGCTTTGAAAAGCCGGACTAAGCTCAGCCTTGCCGCGACGCGGCCTGATTCAACAGAAACACTTCTTCATCCTACAGAGAAGCCTATCGCGGTAGTAATCTTACTTCTGCCGCGCCTTGATCGCTTGATTCACTTTCGCCAGTTCGACGAGTAAGTCTTCAAGCTGGCGGTCGTACTCTTCAGGCTTCAGCTCGGCTTTGTGCGCCTTCAGTTTCTCAACCGATTCTTCGAGTCGCTGGCGCTCGCTGAGCAAACGCGCAAGCTCAGCATCGCCGCTCGCCTGCGCCAGCGGTTTGGAATCGAGGTACATCGTTTTGGCCAACGTGCCGTCGCCGGCAGTCGCTTCTTCGTGGCCTGTGCCGTCGCCGTTGTCGTCTATCAACGCGTGCTCGGTCGCCAGCCGGTTCTTCTGGTTGTAATAATCCGCCGTCAGCTTCTTTGCATAGCTGAACGCTTCGAGCACCGAGACGCGCCCGTTCTTGTCGGCGTCCGCCGCGTCATCGTTGAGGCCGGCAATGAAGTATTCAGCAAAGACGGTCGCGTTCTGCTCGTTGCCGCTGCGCGTCGCGGTGATGACGACGCGGCCTTCGCCCGCAAGCGGCTTGACGAATTCGCCGGAGCTGCTGGCGCTGTTGATAAAGATGACGCGCTTCGTTGGCAGAGACGAAAGCAACTGCGCGTAGTCTTTTGCCGCGAGGTCGGGGCCGACCAGATTGAACTTCGCCTGCTGCGTGTCGAACGAGCCGTGGCCGATCAACATCACGAAGACGAGGCTCTCTGCATTAGCCGATGACTTGATGGTAGCGAACGCCTTGCGGACTTCTTCAGCGGTGGCGCGCGCCGTGTGCGGCAGGTTGGCATCGTTCGCGGGTTCGGCGGGCGTGCCGGCGGTTTCCGTCAGCAGGTGGACGTTCTTCTCATCAAAGCCGAGTCGATTCGTCAGCGCATCATAAAGTTGATTGGCCAGCGTGGTGAACTTCTTGGTGTAAGCCTCTTCGCCGCCGACGCCGGCGACGACGAGCGCGAACTTGTTCGGATCAACCGCCGCGCGCGGCTTCTTTTCGCTTTCGGTCTTCTCTTGCGTCGCGGCTGGCGTCGCACTCTGCGGCGGTGATGAATTGAGATTCGTCGCGCGCCCGGCGCTGGCGCTGCACGCGCAGAGCGCGAGGCAAGCAATCAGGATGACGCGGAGACGCGGCGCTTTGCTCATTTGATAATGCATCTGTATACCTGAATGCCGCTAGGCCAGGCCCTTGCGTTTGCGGATGAACCATTCGCCGCCCGCCAGCGCGATGACCAACAGGAAATTGATCGGCATATCCCATAGCTCTTTGGTTTCACGGATGGAGCCAGCGCCATCCGTGTGAGTCAGGTCTTCGATCAAGTCTTCGGCGTTCGACAGCGTGTAGTAGTGGCCGCCGGTGTCAGCGGCGATGCGCTTGAGAAGCTCGCGGTTCTGCGCCGCGTCGCGCGCTTCGCGGTTGAGCGGGCCAACCAGAAAACTGGTCTGCACGGGGCGTAACGCTTTGGCCTGAGCGCCGCGCGCCGTTGCGGTCACTTCAACGCGATACGCGCCCTGCTCATCCGGGCGATACGGGGCGGCGTATCCTTCAAAGCCATTTTCACTGACCGGCTTCAACTCAACATCGGTGGCGCGACCCGTAGGCGACGTGATATGCGCCGTGACCTGCGCGTTAGGGATCGGCAGATACTTTTCATCACCGACCTCTGCACGCAACTGCACAGCCGTGTTGGTATCGTAAAAGGTGCGCTCGGTCGAAGCCTCGACGGGACGGCGCACATTATCAACCGCGTAGCGCATCAGGTTGCGCCAGAAAGTCTCGAACGACTTGTTGCTCGATTCCAGCATCATTCGCCAGCGCCAGGTGTCTTCGGCCATCAAGGCCATCGTGCGCCCGCGTCCATAGCGTTCTTCGACCAAGAGCGGCGCGACGCGGTTGCGATCTTTCGAGCTGCGCCCTTCGAGAATAACGGTCGCGCCGGGCTTCACATCGTTAATGACTTCGGGCAGCGTGAGAGCGGGCATTTGCTCCCACGCCTTCTGGTTGGCGTCGGCTTGTTCGGCCAGCCGCGCCGCTGGATGATCGCGGCCCCGGTCGGCGGGCGCGGCTTTGAACTCTTGATTGTCACCCGGCGTCGCGTTGCCGTTGATGTAGACCGGCAGCAAGTCCGCGAGCGGCGTGTTGCCATAGCCGCCTGCGTTGAACGACTTTGTGCCGCCGAGCGCGATGAGCGTGCCGCCGCGCCGCGAAACGAATTGCTCGATGGTTTTCAGTTGATCGAAAGTGAAAAATGTCGCTTCGACCGAGCCGATGATGATGGCGTCGTAAGCGAACAACTCTTCTTCGGATTTCGGAAAGCCGGCGACAAGGTCGTCCGCCTTCTCGATGCCCTGCCGATAAAACTTGCCGTCCGCTGAACGCAACACCGAAGCGAGCACGATGTTCTTCTCTTCAGCGATAGACGCGCGCAGCTTGCCGTACTCCCAGCGCGGCTCGCCTTCGATGTAGAGGATGCGCGGCTGCGCGTCAACGACTTCGACCAGCAGCTCGACGGCGTTGTTATCTTTCACCGGGTCGTCAGGCGACGGCGGCGCGTTGAGCGTGTAACGATGCAATCCCGGCGATGAAGGCGTAAAAGTAACGCGGGCTACACTGGTGGCGTCGCCCGGCACGGGAACTTCCTGCGAGCGCAGCAGGTGGTTGTCTTCCATCAAATCGATCTTGACGCTGCGCTGGCCGCCGCCGCGCACGAGGACTTCGGCGGTCACGGGCGAGCCTGAGAGCACGCGGCGCGGCGCGGTGGCGCGCAGCAACTCGATGTCGCCATCGAGCGCCTGCGGCCCGACGCCGACCGTAAAGACCGGCAATCCGCGTGAACGCAGATTGCTCAAAGTCGCGGCCAGGCTCTGCGCCGTTTCGTTGTCGCCGTTGGCCGCGCCGTCGCTCATCACGACGATGCCCGACAGCGGCAGCCCGGCGGCTTCGCGTTCGGCTTGCTCAAGCGCCGCCATTAAGTTGGTCTGGTCGCCTGCGCCGCTCAACTCTGTCGCCGCCTGCACGCGTTCGGCTGAAGACGAGAACTTGAAGGCCCGCACTTTGAAGCGGTCGGCAAGCCGCGCCAGAAATGTTCCATCCGGCGACATCAGTTGCTTGACCGAGTCGAGCCGCGTGCGCCCGCCTTCGTCGATTAAATTCATGCTCGCCGAGTCATCCATCAACACGGCGACGTAACTCGACTGCGGAACCACCGACGGCACGACGATGACCGGGCGCATCAGGCAGAAGACGATGACGACCAGCAATGCAAGGCGAATCGTAATTAAGGCTACACGCCAGTTCGCCCGCAGCCGCACGCTCTGGCCGGCATACAGGTAATAAAGCAGCGCCGCCAGCACGACGGCGAGCGCCGCGAGCGACCAGACGGACGGACGCGCACCGAAGGCGAACTGACTTTTGGCGAATATGGCTTCGCGGTACTTGAACAGAAAACTGACGAGTTGTTCCAACAGCTACCCCCTCGCCGGCAACGCGCCTGATGCTGCGCTGTGAGTGCTTGGCCTTTATTCTAACTGGCTCAAGCTCGAATGCGCAAAAGCGAATTTGCCTGTGCGCCTTACCCCGGCCAATTGACCCGACTGACCTCTGACGACGGAAGATTATTCCGCTAAGTCCCGCGCCGACGCGGAGGTGAAAGACGCGTACAACCGTCACCTGCTCGTCTAGCGGCGGCGGCGGCGCGGTCCCGACCGAGAAGTAACACAATGATGAAGCGGGCGAGTTTCGGCCCGCCCGCTTCTCACTCTCACCTTCAACCGGGCTGGCGGCTCACAAGCGGCCAGCCCGATTTCTTTTCCAGCTTGCTCGATAACCGCAGCGATAATTGAACCCACCAACAGTTCCCGTAATGGAGCCTCAACAGCCTCAATCAAAATCAGTTTAGCGGCGCGTGATCGTGCCGCCCGCTCACAGCTTAGAAACCGAAGTTTCTTCGTTTTTAGACGACACCGAGAGAGGGGTTTTTCTTCCCTGCTTTTTCACACTTGGCTTGACTCCCTGTTCTATTGCGAATAACATACGAGCCGTTCAGTTTAGCCGCTGGCCTCAGATGGCAAGCTCGACAAGCAGCACCAAAGATTCGCAATCACATTCCAGGTGGCGAGCCGGCGGCTCACCACTTCGTCAGTTTACACAGTTGTGCTTGGTCTTACCGCGCCACGCCACACATCAATGGTCGTGCGCATAAGCCCCAGGCAAGTTTTCAATGAAAATGCTCTTTCAGGTATAGGGAGGATCGTGAAGTTATGAAACCAGTCTCCAAATTGCGCAGTATCGTTGGGAATCGCGAGATTCGCACCGATCAGGCGACCAGGAGGTCCTATCGAATGGCAAAGATGTTTGCCATCGGACTCCTGGTCAGCTCCATCCTCATTCTTGCCCCGACTGTTTTCCTGTTTGGCGGCTCGCCGCAAAAACAGGGCGGCACTGTAGGGGTAGCTCCACCCAATTCACTCGGCACGCCATACTATTCTCAGGCAGTCGCCTTCGCTGAGACGCCGGCCCTGCGCGACATCCCGCGCAGAACCATCAGTCCCGATGAAGTCGAACAGGCCATACTCAAGAATGGCGAGCGGGAGAAGAACGAGAGGAACACCTATCGAGTCAAGCCTGAGCCTGTCTCGAAGGCGGCTTCCTTCATCGACCCGGCGCTGAATAATTTCAAGTACGGAGATGTCCAGCCCGACACCGTCACCAACCCGATACAGAATTTTGACGGCCCGGATATGGATACCGGCTCGGCTCTCTTCGGCGGTCGTTTCGCACCGCCTGACACCAACGCCGCTGTCGGCCCGAATCATGTAATCGCTATTACCAATGGCGGCTTCACGGTCTACAACAAGACGGGCACGGTGCTCGTTCCGCAGAGCAAACTGAGCACGTTGCTGGTCGGCATCCCGAATGCGGCGGATGACGACGGTGACCCGGTTGTGCTTTACGACCAGTTGGCGGATCGCTGGTTCCTCCTTCAATTCAACCTGCGATTCAATGGGTCTGGCCAGATGCACATGCACGTCGCCGTGTCGAAGACGGGCGACCCGACCGGTCAGTATTTCGCTTACGACTTCCTGACCCTCGCCAATACCTTCACCGATTACCCGCACGTCGGCGTGTGGCCGGATGGCTACTATATGTCGACGAATAACTTCAACACGGCGGGGACGGTATTCCTCGGCGCGGGCCTCTACACGATGGAGCGCCAAAAGATGTTGGTCGGCGACCAGACGGCCAAGATCATCGGCTTCGCCACTGATAATACGCATGGTGGAATGCTGCCGAGCAACCTGCAAGGCCTGACGCCGCCGCCCGCCGGCACGCCGAACCTGTTCGGCGAGTTCGATGCGGATGAATTCGGCGCGGCCACCGATCTGGTGCGCTTCTTCTCGTTCCACGCTGATTACGTCACGCCGGCCAACTCGACGGTAACGCAAGGGCCGGACATCGCGACCGCCGCGTTTGACGCGCGCACGCCCGGAGGCCGCGCCATCATTCAGCAGCCGTCGCCCGGTGAAGGTCTCGACGCCATCGCCGACCGCCTGATGCACGCGCTGAACTTCCGCGTGCTGCCTGGCGGTGTGCAATCCATGGTGTTGAACTTCACGGTCAACGTCAGCGGCGTCAACCCGACCACCGCGGCGCTTTATCAAGGCGGCGTGCGCTGGATGGAATTGCGGCGCAACTCTGGAACCGGCGTCGTGACCATTAACCAGCAAGCGACCTATGCGCCCGGCTCCGGTAGTGGCGTCGGACGCGACCTCTGGATGGCATCAGTTGATCAGGATGGCCAGGGCAACATCGCCCTCGCGGCCAGCGCTACGGCTCCTGGCCCGACGCCTCCAGCCTTGAACCCGACGGCTATCTACACGGGCCGCCTCGCAGGCGACCCGGTCAACACGCTGCCGCAGGGCGAAGTCGATGCGATGTCCGCCGTCACGCGCGGCGTGCAGACCGCGACCTCTTCACGCTGGGGCGATTACAGTTCGCTGTTCATTGACCCGGCAGATGATTGCACCTTCTGGGGCGCATACGAATACGTTGACTCGCCGACCGCGTCGTTCGACTGGAACACGCGTGTCTTCAGCTTCAAAGTCAACTCGGCCTGCGTCTCGTCACAGACCGGAACCATCACCGGCACGGTGACGGCGTGCGCTGGCGGCACTCCGATCTCGGGTGCCTCGATCAAAACGGCTGAAGGCTACCTCCGCCAGTCGGCGGCCAACGGCACTTACAGCATGACGGTGGCGCCGGGAACCTACACCGTGACCATCACGGCTCCGAATTCTTCGGTCTGCACGACCAACAACGTGGTCGTGACCGCGGGCGGCAACACTGTTGTCAACTGCTGCCTCGCGGGTACGGCACAGATAGTCGCTGCTGGCGCAACGCTGGTCAGCGAGAGCTGCGCACCGGCCAACGGCGCGGTTGATCCGAACGAGACCGTCACGGTCAGCCTCTGTGTGCAGAACACGGGCACGACGAACTCGACGAACCTCGTCGGCACGTTGCAGAACACCGGCGGCGTGACTGGCGCGAGCAGCCCGCAGACCTACGGCGTCGTCGTTGCCGGCGGCGCGCCTGTTTGCCGTAACTTCACCTTCACCGCCAGCGGCACTTGCGGCGGTACGATCACCGCGAGCCTCCAACTTCAGGATGGCGCGAGCAACCTGGGGACGATCACCTACACCTTCACTCTGGGTGCGACTGCCTCGATCTTCTCACAGAATTTCGACGGCGTGACCGCGCCGGCGCTGCCTGCCGGCTGGACGACCTCGTTCGTCAATGGCGCTGGCTGCGCGCTGGGCAGCAACTGGGCGACGACGACGACGACTCCTGATACCGCGCCCAACGCCGCCTTCCACAATGACCCGAACTGCATCAGCGATGGCTTCCTGGTGTCGCCGCCGATCACTGGCATCACCTCTGGCGCGAAGCTGTCGTTCAGAAACAACTGGAACCTTGAATCAGGGTTCGACGGCGCGGTGCTTGAATTCACGACCAACGCCGGCGGAACCTGGACAGACGTGATCACCGGTGGCGGCAGCTTCGTCAGCGGCGGCTACAACGGCACGATCAGCGTCAACTTCAGCTCGCCCATTGCTGGGCGCATGGCGTGGACGGGCAACGGCGGCGGTTACGTTACCACCGTCATCAACCTGCCGGCTTCGCTGGCTGGCCAGACCGTCCAATTCCGTTGGCGCGAAGCGAGCGATTCGAGCGTCTCTGGCACCGGCCAGTTTGTGGATACCATCAGTATCTCCTCACTGTCCTGCGCGACCTGCGCGGCTCAGACCTGCTCGCTGACCTGCCCGGCTAACATCGTGAAGTCGAACGATCCGAACCAGTGCGGCGCGGTGGTCACTTACCCGGCCCCGACCACCACTGGCTCGTGCGGCACGGTCACTTGCTCGCCGGCTTCAGGCTCCTTCTTCCCGAAGGGCGTCACCACCGTCACCTGCTCGTCTAGCGGCGGCGGCACGGCCCCGACCAGCTTCCCGGTCGCACCGGCGGATGATGGGAAGTCAGTCGGCGGCACCGCTTCAGTCGCGGTTTCGGGTCCGAAACCCGGCCAGCCGACCTCCTCAGTCCGTCTCAAGGGGCTTGGGCAGATCGGCTTCCCGGCCTCGCCCTTCGTGGTCTTGTATGACCAGACCAGCAACCCCAGCGCGGCGGCCACCAGCTCGCAGAACTTCGAGGCGTCCTTCGACACCTTCGACAATCAGACCGCCGATGACTTTGTCGTCCCGGCTGGTCAGTCCTGGATGGTCAATCAGGTCAACGTCAGCGGCGTCTACTTCAACGGCAATGGCCCGGTCCGCAACGTCAACGTCAAATTCTACGCCGACTCGGCGACCTTGCCTGCCGCCTCTGCCTTGCAGAGCTTCAGCAATGTCGCGGTGACGGATACGGCTGGCAACTTCTCGATCACCCTGCCCAGCGCCGTGGCGCTCACCGCCGGTACCTACTGGGTCTCGGTGCAGGCCAACATGGACTTCGGAGTTGGTGGCCAGTGGGGCTGGTTAGACCGCACCACCATCTCGAATTCAGGCGCGGCCTGGATCAACCCAGGTAACGGCTTTGGCGCTGGCTGCTCGCCCAACTGGGGTCGCAAGACCACCTGTGTGACCGGCTCTGACCCGGACAACATCTTCCAGTTGCTCGGCACCTCAGGAGCAGTTGCCGGCGGCGGGCCGACCTGCTCGTTCACCGTCACGGTCAATGACACGCAAGCGCCGACCATCACCTGCCCGGCTAACGTCACGGCAATCACGCCGGTCGTCGGTGGCACAGGCGTGGTCGTCACTTATCCGCCTCCGACCGCTTCGGACAACTGCCCCGGCGTCACCACCCAGTGCACGCCGCCGTCAGGTTCAGTCTTCGGCGTCGGCACCACCAGCGTCACCTGCACGGCGACTGACACCAGCGGCAACACCGCTTCGTGCAGCTTCACCGTGTCGGTCTTCAACGTCTCGTTGCAAGACGAGTCGGCAGGCTGCAACTCGACCTTGCTGTTCAACACGGTGACGGGCGACTACCGCTTCTGCTGCAATGGCACGGTCTTCACAGGTAAGGGCACGGTCAAGCAGCAGGGCAGCATCTACACGTTGACGCACAACCCGGTTGACCGGCGCGTGTTGGCGACGGTGGATGGCAGCACACGCAAGGGCAACGCCAGCTTGCAAAGCCCGGCGGGCACGCTCCGCTGCACCATCCGCGATGACAATGTGTTAAACAACACCTGTCTGTGCGGCGGTGCGGGCGGCGGTGCAGCCCCGACCGAGAAGTAGCATAACGAAGAAGCGGGCGAGTTTCGGCCCGCCCGCTTCTCACTCTCACCTTCAACCGGGCTGGCGGCTCACAAGCGGCCAGCCCTAACTTTTTCGTGCCTCCCTGCCTGACCTCAACACAGGGGATTCGCCGACTCAAGCTGAACGTATTGCGTCTGTAACGCGGACTACATCGACGATTTCGCGCACGTCGTGGACGCGGACGAGGTGCGCGCCGCGCAGGATGGCGGCAGCCACCGCCGCCGCTGTGCCATAAACGCGTTCGCCTTCACCGCGCCCGGTTAGCGAGCCAATGAAACGCTTGCGCGATACGCCGATCATTAGCGGCAGGTCAAAGGAAGCGAAGCATTCAAGGTGATTCAACAAGGCAAGGTTCTGTTCCGCTGTTTTACCGAAGCCGATGCCCGGATCAAGGATGACTTGTTCACGCGACACGCCGCGCGCTTCGGCTTCGCGCAAGGCCACATTCAAGTCGCTTTCAATCTCGGCGAAGATGTCAGGGCTGGGCGCGATCTTCTGCATCGTCGCCGGCTCGCCGCGCATATGCATCAGCACGAGCGCCGCCTGCGCCTGCGCCGCGACATCGGCGATCTTCGCATCAAAGCGCAGCGCGCTCACGTCATTGATTAAGGTCGCGCCAAGGTCAAGCGCGGCACGCGCCACTTCGCTCTTGTAAGTATCAACGGCGATGGGAATGCCGATGCGCTTACCGAGTGCGCGAAGAACCGGCGTGATGCGAGCCAACTCATCGCTCGCCAATAGCCGCTCGGAACCGGGCCGTGTGCTCTCGCCCCCGACCTCGATGATGTCTGCGCCCTCCGCCTGCATCCGTAAGGCGTGCTCTAAGGCGCTCTCCGTTTGGTCATATCGCCCGCCGTCAGAAAACGAATCCGGCGTCACATTCAACACGCCGACGACGAGCGTGCGGCGGCCCATTTCAAGTGCGCCGCCACCGGGCAAGGCAAGGCGATAAGACTTTCTCATCACCCGAAGGCTAACGTCGTCGTCGCCGTATTGCAATAACGCTGTCGCCGCTTATAACGACAGTTGACTTTGCACAGGCTTCAGCGCAACATAACGCTTGCTTCAACGGCATGGAATGGAGCAGTGAAGAATGACCGACACACACACCATCGCAGCGCGACAGACAAGGCTTGCGACAGTTATGGAACGCATCGCCGATTCATATAATGAAGTGAGGCCGAAGATTCACCACATCGACCGCATGCCACTGCCGTCACGCGATGATGCCGCAGCCATATTGCAGGCGCTCGAAGAGATCATCTTCCCCGGTTATCACAGCGCCGGCGGCGTCACTCATCACGGCATCATCTATCGCGTGCAGGAGCGCACGGGCTGGCTATTCGAGCACCTGCGCGAACAAATCTCGCGCGGCTTTCATCATATGAAACAGCTCGAAGGCGAGATGCCATTCGCCACCGACGAGCAGGCCGAAGAATGCGCCTATCAGTTCCTCGAATCGCTGCCGCGCCTGCGCCAACAACTGGCAAAGGATATCGAGGCCGCTTACGATGGCGACCCGGCGGCGCACTGCATCGATGAGATCATTCTCAGCTACCCCGCCGCCTACGCGACGATGGCTTATCGCGCCGCGCACGAGATGCACTGCATGAACGTGCCGATTCTGCCGCGCATGCTGACCGAGATGGCGCACTCACGAACGGGCATCGACCTTCACCCCGGCGCGCAGATCGGCGACAGCTTCTTCATCGATCATGGCAGCGGTGTTGTCATCGGCGAGACGACCGAGATCGGCAACCGCGTCAAGCTCTACCAGGGCGTGACGCTCGGCGCGCTGTCGTTTCCGAAGGACGAATCGGGCCGCCTGATACGCGGGCAGAAGCGCCACCCGACGATTGAAGATAATGTCGTCATCTACGCCGGCGCGACCATACTCGGCGGCGACACCGTCATTGGCGAAGGCAGCGTGATCGGCGGCAACGTCTGGCTGACCGAGTCGGTTCCGCCCGGCTCGCGCGTCGTCCAGGCCGAGCCGAAGCCGCGCCTGCTCGCGCCTCACGAACAGTTCCAGGAAGTCTGAGCAGAAGAAGTCAGAAGCCAGGAGTCAGAAAGGGAAGAAGCCAGAAGCCAGAAGTCAAGAGTCAGGAGTCAGGAGTCAGAATGAACAGGGAGGTCGGCTGCCGCCTCCGCTTCTATTATAACTTCTAAACGCTTCCTTCCTTTTCCATTCTGACTTCTGACTCCTGACTCCTGACTTCCTTCTTCATAACTCATGATGAATCTTGAATCGCTGATCGCAATGGCCGGGCGCGCCGGATTGAGCGCGCGAGTTTCGAGCAGTTATCAAGATGTAAGATTCACCACTCAACTGCGGCTGCCCTTTGACGGCAAGGAGCGGCCCTTCTATTCCCTTTGCGTCGCGGCGCTGGCGGCCTCGCCTGCCGACCGCTATCAGCCATTCAATGCACGTCGAGCTGACCGGCATCGAATGGAACGACTGTGCGCGCAACTCCAGAGCGCGGCGACGCGGCTTGATGAGAATGGCGTGATGTTCGTCTATGGACTGCCGCGCGATCTGGCACGAGTGGCGACGGCGTTGGGCGATCAATTGTCTTTCCGTTACTGGATTGCCATTCGCACAATGACAGACCTGAAAGCCGCCGGCTTGCGGCCTGAGCACACCGGCCTGCTGGTGCTGTCAAAGCCGGGCGCGGCCATCAATCCCCTGCGCATCCCGCATCCACGTTGCCGCCATTGCGACCGCACGCTCAAGGATTGGGGCGGCAAGTCGCACTTGATGCACCCGCAAGGCGTCAGGCTCTCGGACGTGTGGATGGATATGGTCGTTGATCCTGACGAACAATTGCCTGCGATAATCTTCGAGCGCATTCTTGATCTTGCCGCCGGCCACAACCGCGATTCGCTCCTGTTAGTGATCCCCGACGCGGCCAATCCTTTCGCAAGGCCAATAGAAACAGCGGAGCGGCTGTGTTCATTCGACCCGCTGGCGCACAAGCAACGAGGAAAGGCTGCCGCGAAAACCCGGGCGGTTCCTGAAACCTTGCTCAATCGCTTGCACCGCGCGCCCTGTCTCGATGTGTTGCGCCGCATCCCGTCCGCTTCAGTTGATCTGGCATTTGCCGACCCGCCTTTCAACCTGACGAAAAGTTATCAAGGTTACACAGACGACCTCGCCGAGCGCGACTACCTCGGCTGGTGCAAACGGTGGCTGGTTGAATACGAGCGAGTGCTGAAACCGGGCGGCGCGTTGGTCATCCTCAACCTGCCGAAGTGGGCGGTCGGGCTTGCCGATTTTTTATTACGCAGCCACAGTCTCTACTTGCAAAACTGGATCGTCTGGAACGCGCTGCCTGAACCGAAGGGCGTATTGATGCCGGCGCATTACGCGCTGCTCTACTTCACCAAAGGCGAGCGCCCGGCGCGGTTCAATTACTGCTCGATGGAACAAGGCTGGCAGCCGTTTGACGAAGCCGTCTTCCCGCCCGACCGCGCCGACGTTTGTCAGCGACGGGCTTGCGTTCGCCAACGACGAAGCTCGTCGCAGACCTGGCGCGGCGAGTTGACCGACATCTGGCACGACATACACCGCGAGCGCCGCCCGATTAAAATGACTGAAGCCGTGAAGGCTCACCCGTGCGCGACGCCTGAGCGGTTGCTTGATCGCATCATCCGGCTAACGACCAATGCCGGTGATGTTGTGCTGGATGCATTCGCCGGGACTGGCACGTCGGCGCTCGTGGCCGCGCGTCTCAACCGTCACTTCATTGCGGTTGAGCAGGCTGATGAATATTTGAATGTCGCCGACCGGCGCTTGCAAGAAAAGCGTTCGTCGTGGCAGCGCACAACCCGACCGACCCGACGCGGCGGCGCGTCAAAGCGCGCTCTACAACTTGAACTCAAGCGGCTGACCTTACTACTTGGACGGTTGCCCGATCTGGTTGACGTTGAGCAGTTCTCACCATTCGCTCCCGCCGTGTTCGAGCAGGCGTTCGAGTCGTGGAGCGTGGCGCTCAAGGCCGCAAGGAATATCTTGCCGGCTTCACCGGAAATCCCCGATGAGGGCGTCAACGCTGTAACGACCGGCGACGAAACAACACCGTTCTTAATCCATTGAGGCCATCATGCAACCGACTGAAAAACTCTATTTCACCGATTCAGACTTGCTGGAGTTTCCCGCGACCGTCATCGCCATAGAGACAAGCGGACAAGCGCCGCGTGTGGTTCTCGACCGCACGGCCTTTTATCCGACCGGCGGAGGTCAGCCGAATGATACGGGCCTGCTCGACGGCGCGCGCGTTGTAGACGTGATCGAAGACGAAGGCGGCTTGATTCATCACGTCGTTGATGATGCTCGCGCATTCATCACAGGGCAGACCGTGCAAGGACGCGTTGATCGCGCGCGACGGCTCGACCACCTGCAACAACACAGCGGCCAGCATATCCTGTCGCGCGCATTCATCGAGACGTGCGGCGCAGAGACTCGCTCAATGCATCTCGGCGCGCGCAGCTCAACGATTGATATTGAGTTGCAATCGCCAGGCGACGATCATATGCGCGCCGCCGAAGAGGTCGCTAACGCGGTGATCTTTGCAGACCGCCCGATGAATGTGCATCTGGTCAGCGAAGAAGAAGCCGCGCGCCTGCCTTTGCGAAAAGAGGCCGCTGTCGAAGGCGTGATCCGCGTCATTGAGGTCAGCGGCTTCGACTGGTCGCCGTGCGGCGGCACGCACGCGAAGCGGACGGGCCAGGTCGGTCTCATCGCGATCAAAGGCTACGAGCGCGCCAAGCGGATGACGCGCGTCGAGTTCGTCTGCGGCCATCGCGCGCTTGAAGAATACCGAACGGCGAACAAGACCGCGCTCGCCGTCGCCCAGTTATTCAGCGCCGAACGCGACACGACGCCTGAACTGGTCGCGCGCACGCTTCAGGAGAGCAAGTCGCTGAAGAAGCGCATCCGCGATCTGCTCGAAATCACTATTGAAGTCGAAGCCGCGCAGATGCTGGCCGAGGCGACGCCGGCGAGCGGATTCAAGCTGGTGCAGCGCATGTTCGAGGGTCGTGATATTGAAGAGGTGCGATTGCTCGCCTCGAAGATCACGCAGGCCGCGCCGTCCGTGGCGCTGCTCGGCACAAGGGATGCGGGCGCGGCGCGTTTGGTCTTTGCGCGTTCGGCCTCGCTCGATCAAAACATGGGCCAGTTGCTCGCGGAAGCCTGCCAGCTACTCGGCGGTCGCGGCGGCGGCAGGCCCGACCTCGCGCAAGGCGGCGGGCCGGATGCGGCGAAACTGGAAGCCGCCCTCTGTCTTGCGGCTGAACGATTGCACGGGTGAGTCGGCGATGTCCTGAACGGACTTTGAGTTGAGAGGTCGCCTGTTCTGCCCAGACGAATTGAGGCGCGGTCTACTGGTTCAGATACCTGGCCATCATATCGGTGAGGATTGTGAAGTCAATCGGCTTTGCGGCGTAGTCTGTGCAGCCGGCATCAGCGGCCTGGGTTTGTATGTCGATCAGGTCGTGCGCGGTCAGGGCTATGATCGGCACGCGCTTCATCTCGTCGCTCTGGCGAATCTGCCGCGTCGCGCTCAACCCGTCAATGACAGGTAGCGATAAGTCCATCAAGATCAAATCGGGCTTATCGGCCAACGCTCTGGCTACGGCCTGTGCGCCATCGGTCGCTTCGATGACTTCATAGCCTTCAATCTCTAACAGCTTTGAGAGCGAAAATCGACTGTCGTCGAAATCGTCAACTACCAGGACGCGCTTAGCAGAGTTCGTCATTGATCTATCCTTCGTTTTCCACTTAACCCGGCAAAGGTTTGACGAGTTGGCTATCAAACGCGATGCCACTCACATTCAATATCGGATTTTCGCAATATCCTGCACCTTACCGTATCCATCTCCGTGTTGTACACAAATAGGTCGCACTTCCTCGCATAAGCGTCTCGATTTGCTGCAAAAAAGGTTACGAGCTACCTGTTTCTTCTATAAATTGTGATCGCCTGCTGGCATACAGGTTGCCTATTGTACGATGGGCGGTCAATTAATCATAGAGCGCGTTTGTCATCGAATGACCGAAAAATGATAACTAATGATAGCTGCGGCCAGAACCGTCAGGAGAAGCGCGGGCCAGCTCGGCTTGCGTGAAAGGCATCAGGATCGAATGTGCGGTGAAGTGATTAGCAGGACAACGGGTGGAAGATTGCCTGTCATACATTCCACCACGCTTTAAACAAGCGACTACAAGATCGTCTCAGGACTTGCCGATAACCGAGATGGAAACGGATGCGAGAGATATGAGCGCACAAAGCAATAGCAGCGGCCCGCGCGTAAGCGACGTGACGTTGGTCATCTGCGACGCGGCGGGACGGATGCTGGCGATCTCGGCCAACGCGCCTAAGGAGATAATCTCCTGCTCGCCGACCGCGCACCAGCATTTCTCAGAGATATTCGGCGAGACTTCGGCTATCACGCGCTGGCTGACGGATCATCTTGGACAGGCGCGGCGCGAAGACAATTACTATATCGAGCATCAGGTTGAAAATGGCGACACGCTCCTGCACCTGCGCCTCGAAAGCCTGATGTGCGACCATGAATTATATGGTTTCGCGCTGACGCTTGCGCCCGTCGTGTCAGCCAATGCCGCGAGCCTCGAAGAAGGCGATTCGGTGGTCTATCGCAAGCAGTGGCACGAGATTAAAAACTACATCGGCGCGTTGAAGCTCTACGCGACCTTTCTTACCAAAAAACTGCCGGACGGCGATGAGAAGCAGACGATAGAAAAGATGCTCTCCGGCATTAACGGACTGATTGAATATTTAGCCAGAATCCGCAGAGGTGAAACCCAGTGAAGACACGAGGCAACATTTTAGTCATCGACGACGAAGAACCGATTCTCGATTCGCTCCGCCTGAATCTGTCGCAGGCGGGGTATGGCTGCACGACCGCGCGCAACGGCCAGGAAGGCATCGCCCTGTTTGAGAATGGCGATTTCGACTTGGTGCTGTGCGACCTGCAACTGCCCGATACGTCGGGAACCGATGTGACTCGCCGCTTGCGCGAACTGCGAGAGTCTATCGAAGTGATAATCATCAGCGGCTACGGCTCGGTCGCAAACGCCGTCGAGGCGACCAAGGCCGGGGCGTTCCATTTCGTCGAAAAGCCGTTTGAGTTCGACGCCCTGCAAGTGCTGATCGAGCGCGCCCTCGAACGCAAGACATTGAAGGAAGAGAGCGACCAGTTGCGCCGCACCTTGCAACAGCGCACGACCTACAGCGATATCGTCGGGCGCTCGAAGCAGATGCAGAACATCTTCGAGATGATCGAAGCGGTTGCCAAGAGCGACGCCAACATCCTCATCGTCGGCGAATCGGGGACCGGCAAGGAACTGATCGCCAACGCCATCCACTTCAACTCGCATCGCGCCAAAGGGCCGTTCGTCAAAGTCAACTGCGCGGCCTTGCCGAAGGAGTTGATCGAATCCGAATTGTTCGGCCACACCAAAGGCGCGTTCACCGGCGCGGCCCGCGACAAAGAAGGCTTGATCGCGCGGGCCAACGGCGGCTCGCTGCTGCTGGACGAAATCGCCGAGATGCCGCTTGAGCTACAGCCGAAACTGCTGCGCGCGTTGCAAGAGCGCGTCTTTTATCGGCTCGGCAGCGAGCGGCCCGTCGAAGTCGATTTCCGTTTGGTCTGCTCGACCAACCGCAACCCGCCCGAAGCCGTGCGCAACGGCCTGCTGCGCGAAGACCTCTATTACCGCATCTCAACCATCACCATCGAAGTGCCGCCGCTCAAAGAGCGCGCCGAAGACGTGCAGTTGCTAGCCGATTACTTTCTACGTTCATTCGCCGGCAAGTACGGCAAGCCTGTGCACGGCTTTTCGCAATCCGCCGTGTCGGCGATGTACAACTATCACTGGCCGGGCAACGTGCGCGAACTGGAGTCGGCCATCGAGCGCGCCGTGCTGCTCTCGAAGGGCGACTCGATTGAACCAGGCGACCTGCCCTTCACGGCGCTTGAGATGCCGGCGATGAGTGCTACGCACAACAACGATTTTCATGTGCCCGCCGACATGAAATTGGAAGACATCGAGCGCGAAGTGATCTATCAGACGCTGAAGCGCACGAAGGGCAATAAACAGGCAGCGGCCAACATGCTCGGCATCTATCGCCCGCGCCTGTACAGCAAGATTCGCAAGTACAACCTGACCGAGTTTATGTAGAAATTTTGGATTTTAGATTGCCGATTTTGGATTGAGGAACAGTCGCAATCGCTCCCTTAATCTAAAATCCAAAATCTAAAATCGCCGGCGCGAAGCGCCAAGCTATGAAAATCGAATGGGTGTGAGATGGCTACGGACAACGAGACGGTGGACCTGGGGAGAGTCGGTGGCGAAGGGCGCATAGGCGGCACGCTGCAAGGCAAGTATCGCATCGAAGAGTTGCTCGGCTCAGGCGGTATGTGCGATGTGTACCGCGCCACGCACATACAGATGGGCAAGCAAGTCGCCCTCAAGATTCTCAGGCCGCATCTAGCCGCCGATGTGGCCATCAGCCGACGCTTCGAGCAGGAGGCGCGCGCCGCTTCGCGCATTCATCACCCGAACGCCATCAACGTGATGGATTATGGCATCGGCGAAGGCAACACACCCTTCATCGTGATGGAGTACGTCAACGGCGTCACGCTCGGCGAGTTGATCCGCCGCCACGGGGCGCTGTCGCTTGAGCGCACGGCCAATATACTCAGGCAGATTTGCGGCGCGCTCGACGATGCGCACAATGTCGGCGTCGTCCACCGCGACATCAAGCCCGACAATATTATCATCGCCGACTATGGCAACTCGGACTGGGTCGAGGTGGTTGACTTCGGCGTCGCCAAGATTCAAGAGGACTTGAACCGCCGCGTCGCGCTGACCGGCGAGAACATCCTCATCGGCACGCCGCGTTATATGTCGCCTGAGCAGTGCGAAGAACTGCCGGTTGACGCGCGCAGCGACATCTATTCGCTCGGTATAGTCTTGTACGAAATGCTCACCGGCGAAGTGCCTTTCAAGGGCGACTCGTCCACGCGACTTTTAGTAGCGCACGCCACAGAGCCGCCTGAGCCGCTGCGCTCGAAACGGCCAGACCTTTCCGCCGAAGTTGAAGCGGTTGTGATGCAGACGCTCGCCAAGAATCCCACGCATCGCCCGCAGAGCGCCGGCGAGTTGGCGCAACGCTTCGAGCAAGCCGCCGGCCTCGATCAGCCCGCGCGCGCCAGCAGCAATCGCGGCGCGTTTTCGCGCATACAGGTTCCGCTCGGCGACGCGCCGCCGCCGGTTCCCGAGCCAACGGAAACCGACGAAGCCACCATCGTGCGTGCGCGACCTGCGGAGCTGAGCCGCGCTGATACGCCCATAGATCAACGCGCGAATACGCCGCCCGCCGGAACGGTGTCCGGTCCCTATGTTCGTAATGAAGGCTACAATTTGCCGGGTCGCCCTTATGTTGTGGCCGCCGACCATCGTCGCAACTCGACGGTTATCTGGGTCGCGCTGATTGGGGCAGTGATCGCAGCGGGCATCGTCGCTTATCTCATCTTCGGCCACCGTATGTTCGGGCCGGCGACGGCGCGCGAAGCCGTCACGGACGCGCAGCAGTCGGTGACGACTGCGCTTGCGCTTATTGATTTACTGCCAAAAGACCACCCGCTTAAGAGCTACCAGACCAACCTGCGCGAATGGCAGGGCGAGTTGAAGGCTTACAACAAAGTCAGCGACGACGACCCGCAAGTGACACGGCGGGCCGAGCGTTACCGCCAGCAGGCCGATGACATCGCAGGGCAAGCGCGCGTTGCGCTCGCGGCGCTCGGACGCGAAGTGCCTGCCAATGCCAACGCGCCTGCGACGACACCCTCTCAGCCGAATGAGAATCGACCTGTGGTCAGCGAATCATCTGCGAATGCCAACCGACAAGCAGCGGCTGACGCCAATGATGACGCTGCGGATGACGAAGCCGGCGGGCAAGGACAGGCGGAAGGCCGCAATGCGAATGCCAACCGGCCTCGGCGCATCGAGCCGCCTGCGGTCGAGCCTGTGACTTCGCCGGACGCTGATTCGCGCAATGCCAACCGGCGCAAAGATCGCACACCGCCAAAAGTGAATCCCGTAAACGGCAACGAGAGAGCGCCCAATCAGAAGCAATGAGAAAGAGAATGATGAATGCGGAATAAGGAAGGCGGATCATCTAAGAAAGAGGGGTCATCTATAGAGCGTGTGTGAGAAGCCCTGAAGGGGCGCGATTCAATAGCCCAGGGCATCGCCCTGGGTACACACAGCGACCGTTCCGCAAGCCCTGAAAGGGCGCAATAACCGATCACCTATTGCGCCCTTTCAGGGCTTGGCGGTTTGCCCCGCTGCTCTCCGAGGGCGATGCTCTGGACTGTCGAACGCGCCCCTGCGGGGCTTTCTTTGGCTTTTCAGACACGCTCTATCGACAATCCTCTACCGCTTTCTTCCTTCATTCATCGTGCATCATTTCTTATCTGAAGCATGCTTCGCTTTCTGCACACGGCTCGATAGGTTATTATCACTGCCACGACTCGTAGAAATCGGCTTATGAAGATTCTGATTTGCAGCGACGCATCCGAGCAGGCCAGCAACGCCGTGCGCTTTGCCGCCACCATCGCCGCTGGCTGCCGGGCCGAAACGACTATCCTCGGCATTACCGAAAAAGCCGGCCACGAAGACGCTATCTTTGAGGCGCTCAAGAACGCGCAGCAGCTCTTACGCGAAAAACAGGTCAACGCCGAGATCATCATTAAAGAAGGCGAGCCGATTGAAGAGATCGTCAAGCGAACCGAAGAGACCGCCTATGATCTGGTGGTCATCGGCGCGGCGCGCAAAGGCACACGCGGCCCATTCCTGATGTCGGCCAAGGCGTACAAGATTATCAAAGCCGTCGCGCCGCCGGTGCTCGTCGTCATCGGCGACCGCGTGCGGCTCAAGCGCATACTGGTGTGCAGCGGCGGCGAGAAGTACATCGACCGCGCCGTCGAGTTCACCGGCGCACTGGCGCGAGCTACCGAAGCCACGGTGATGCTGTTCCACGTTATGGCTGAGCCGCCGCCGGTCTATTCCGATTTGATCCGTATGGAAGAAGACGTGAACCTGTTGCTGCATTCCAACTCGGCGCTCGGCGACAACCTGCGCTGCGAGCAGGAGGCGTTGTCACGTCAGGGTGTGCGCAGCGAAGTGCGCTTGCGTCACGGGCTGGTCATCGGCGAGGTCTTCAAAGAAGTGCGGCGCGGCGATTACGATTTAATCGTTACCGGCTCATCGCCTGAAAGCGGCTCGTTGCGAACATACATTATGGGCAACATCACGCGCGAGATCGTCAACCGCGCCGAATGTCCCGTGCTGGTCGTGCGCGGCGACGCGACGCCGGCGAGCATCGGCCAGAGCTTGAAAGAATTTTTCTTCGGCGGCTCGAAGGAAGAATCGAAATAGGGTAGTGGGGAAATGAAGTGGGATAGTCCATAATCAAAACATATGGTTACTCTCACTCTTAAATGTCTCCACTGTGGCAGCGAAAACTTAGTCCGTGATGGGTTCACGCCTAATGGTAAACAGCGCTATTGGTGTCACGACTGCAACCGCAGCAGTCGCGACAACCCACAGCCACGTGGCTATAGCGAAGCCGAAAAAGAGCGAATCCTTGCGGCTTACGAAGAGCGTTCTTCGTTGCGTGGCTTGGAGCGTGTCTTCGGCGTCTCGCGAAAAACCGTCAGCCAATGGCTTAAAAAAAAGAAGCCGCACTCCCAGACCTGAGCGCCACTCTGGTGGCGGCAGCGGCAAGAGTGGCGGCGGAGTTGGAACTCGATGAACTCTGGTCATTCGTCTTCAAAAAGAGCCGCAAGCGCTGGATTTGGATCGCGCTATGTCGTGGCACTCGCCAAGTCGTTGCTTACGTCATTGGCGACCGTAGCGAAGCGACCTGTCAGAAACTTTGGCAGCGCCTCCCGGAGGTATATCGGGCGGCGCATTGCTACACAGATTTCTGGGAGGCTTATCAAAATGTCATTCCTAAATCGCAGCATACGGCTTGCGGCAAAGATAGTGGATTGACGGCGCATGTCGAGCGCTGGAACAACACCCTGCGACAGCGGCTGGCGCGCTTCGTCAGGAAAACGCTGTCGTTTTCGAAGTCGGATCGAATGCACGAGATTTGTTTGCGTCTGTTCATTCATCGCTACAATCTCTCACTGCGCCCCACCTGACTTCCCCACTACCCGAAATAGACGGCTTATGCTGACGTTTCGTCTCTGACGCTCACACCGCTGGTGATGACCGATTTCACGCCCGGCACTTTGCGAATCGCCTGCGCCGCCTTCCATAACTGATCGAGCCTATCCACTGAGCCGTCGAGCGAGACAACGCCGGCGTTGCTGTCAATCGAAAGCGACAGGTTTTGCAGGTTCGGGTCGGTATCCATCAACTTGCCGATAGCATCCTTGATCCTTTCGTCAGCAGCGTTGACCTCATTGCGCCGCGCTTCGGGGACGACCTGAAGCTGGTTGTTGACATTGCGCACCCCTTCGACCTTGCGCGCCACCTGCTCGGCTTCGCTCTTGACTTCGTTGGTGTCTACCTTGCCAGTCAGCGTGACGACGCCGTCCTTAGCATCGACATCCGTCTCATACCCGCTGGTCGGGCTGTTGGCGATCAACGCGAGCTTGGTCTTCAGCGCAATCCAGCTATCGCTGCGCGCCGTGCTGCTTTCGGCTCGATTCGCATTGGCCGAAGCGTTGGCGTTCGCGTGATTAGCATTGTCGTTTCGCGCACAGGCGAGGGTGAGCAACAGAAGGCCGGTTGAAAAAAGTAGAGAGAGCTTTCGCATCATCGTTCCTCTTTAGAGGTTTTCTGGTTGAACGACAGAAGGCCGCGCCACTCGAAGAGTATACATCAGCGGCGCGGTTTTCCTCATTCGCGGTTGACCACCGCCCACTACTCTGTCTAGAGTTATTCGCTATTCCCCATCGGTTTAACGGGCAGGCGCATCAAACGTGCCGGCCCCGGCTTAACGATTCAGCAAGACAAGAGGAACCCGTGCGAAAGATCAAAACGCTACTGCTCGCCCTGCTCGTCCTGAGCCTGTCGAATGTCTTTGTCGCGCCATCTGTGAACGCGCAAAAGTCGAAGACGAAGCCCGCGCCCACAAGCAACTCGTGGGTAGAGACGACGCTTGCCGCGATGTCGCTCGATGAGAAGGTCGGCCAGTTGATCATCCCGGCGACTGTAGGTTTGTGGCTGACAGATAGCAGCGAAACTTATCAGGAGATACGCCGCGACATCACCGAGTTTCACGTCGGCGGCTATCACCTGCTCGGCGACGTGAACGGATTGCACGAGCCGGCGGGCGTGGCGCTGATGCTCAATCACCTGCAAGAGATGGCGAAAGTGCCGCTGTGGATCACGGCAGACTTCGAGGGCGGCGTCGGCTACCGCTACACGGGCGCGACCCGCCTGCCGCGCGCGATGGCGATGGGCGCAACCGGCGACCCGGAGCTTGCCGCTCAAGCCGGACGCATCACCGCCGAAGAAGCGCGGGCGCTCGGCTTTCACGTCAACTTCTACCCGGTCGTTGACGTGAACAACAATGCGCGCAACCCAATCATCAACATCCGCTCGTTCGGCAGCGATCCGCAATTGGTTTCGCGGATGGCGCGGGGCTACATTCGCGGCGCGCAGGCAGCGGGCGTGATGGCGACGGCCAAGCACTTCCCCGGTCACGGCGACACCTCGACCGATTCGCATATGGAGCTTCCCACCATCGACATCGACGCGGCGCGATTAGAGCAGATCGAGTTGCCGCCGTTTCGCGCCGCCATCGCAGAAGGCGTCGGCGGCGTGATGAGCGCGCACATCGCTCTGCCGCGCATTGAGCCTGAAAAGTTGCCGGCGACGCTTTCGCCGAAGCTGTTGACTACGATGTTGCGCGGCGAGTTGCACTTCGGCGGCGTCATCTTCACCGATGCGCTCAATATGCGTGGCGTCGCGGCGCACTACCCCGAAGGCGAAGCCGCCGTGCGCGCCGTCAAAGCGGGCGCGGACATCCTGCTCTACCCGCCGAGCGTCGAGCAGGCGTTCAAAGCCGTCAAGCGCGCCGTCGAAACAGGCGACATCAAGGAGGCGCGAATTGACGAATCGATCCGGCGCATTCTCGCGGCCAAGCAACGGCTCGGACTCGATAAGAATCGGCTCGTTGATTTGAACAAGGTCGGCCAGGTGCTCGGCTCAAACGAACACCAACAGACCGCGCAGCATATCATCGATAATGCGGTGACGCTGGTGCGCGACGAAAAAAAAGCGATGCCGCTTAAGCTCACGCCCGAACAGAAAATCCTGTGCGTGACGATGGTCGATAACCAGGAAGGCTGGCGCGATTGGGGGCCGGGCCGCGCCTTCTGGCAAGGGCTGATTAAACGCCACCCGAAGGCGACGCATGTCTATGTGTCAGAGAAGACCTCGCCCGCTGAGCTTGATCTGCTGAATAAGCTGGCGGCGTTTTCGGATGTCGTCATCGTCAACGGCTTCATTCGCGTCGCCGCTTACAAAGGCTCGATTGACCTGAGCGAAGGCGAGATCAACTTGCTCAAGACGCTTTCAGCGATGGACAAGCCGTTCGCCTTCACGGTCTATGGCAGCCCTTACTTGCTGTCGTTCGTGCCGGAGTTGCCGAACTACATTCTGACTTACGAGTACTACCCGGCGGCGGAAGAGGCGGCGTTGAAAGCCATCCTCGGCGAAATCGAGTTCAAAGGCCACCTGCCGATTGATCTGCCCGGCCTTTATCCAATCGGTCACGGGCTGACGAAGGCAAACGCGGCGGCGAGCCGTTAGTTGAATGTGCGCCGCGCCGCCGATGCCATCGTGAAGCGGCGAGGCGGGCAACAACCGAAGCCGAATCCTGCGCCGATCAAAGCGCAGTAAGCAAAGATGGTTTCAAGTAACCTACATCACAGACTTGCATAGGAGTGGATAAAGCCAGAAGAACATTACAACGGCTTGACCCCGCTCGCAGCGATGATGCAGCATAACGGCAGGAAGAGAAGGAATGATTGAAGACGACGAAGAGTTCCGAGTGTTCACGCTGGTCGAGGCGCGCAGCCTGATCCCAACCTTGCGGCGTCTGCTGGCGCATATGGCGAAGTCGCGCGACCGCTTGCTCGACCTGCGCGTCGAGATCGACCTGGCGCGCGAGAACGCGCGCTACGGCGGCGGCTCGACGGTTGGCCCGCTTTACCTCAAACACATGCTGGAGTTCACCGAAGCCATCCAGGAAATTCAAACGCTCGGCGTGCAGGTCAAAGACTTTGGAAAGGGGTTGATTGACTTCCCCTACGAATACGAAGGCCGCATCGTCTTGCTGTGCTGGAAGCCCGACGAAGACGAGATCAACTGGTGGCACGAAACGGACGCCGGCTTTGGCGGTCGCCAGCCGCTCACCGACGAGTTCAAGTAAGCCTTTGTCTATTTAATCGGGAGCCAGACACACAGACCCCGCCGCCGCAAAACTACGTCGGGTCAAGTCAGGCTGTTTGGGCTATGAAGAGAAGATAAGAGAGTCACTGAGGGGAGAGACAGCTTCTATCTTAGTTCGTCCGGCGCTCGGCTTCTTCGCGGTACTTGCGCTCATCAATCTCGCGCCGGTCGTCATCGCCACCACGCATTCCAGACTTGAAATTGCGAATGCCTTCGCCGAGGCCTTTCGCTAAATCGGGTATGCGGCGTGAGCCGAACAGCACCAGGATAATCACCAGGATAATCAGCAACTCAGGCATTCCAAGTCCGCCCATTGTATAATGCTCCTTCACGCGTGAAATCGGATGGCTTGATTGTAGACGTGACCATCAGGGCTGTCAATGCACGCGCCTGAACGCGGCTCGTTTCTTGCTTTTTGGGCGAAGCAAAGGCTATACTGCGCGAGTCCTGAGTCATTAAGCGCGTGGGCGCTAGCGGCTCTCGATTGAATTCGTGGTCTTCCAGATTCAACTCGTCACGGCGACGAAGTAGCCAATCAAAGAACCCCAAAGTCATGACGCTTGAGTGTCCAAAATGTAAGGCATCCATCGCGCGCGAAGGCCAGAAGTTCTGCTATCGCTGCGGCAATGATCTGCGCGAGGTCTACGCCGCGCTCAACATCGAAGTCAAAGACTCGGCGTCGCTGTGGGACTCGCAACGGATGCCGAGTGACGCGCCGCCCGCCGCGCCCGCTAATCCTTCAGCCGTGAGCACAGCGCCAGCCGCGCCGCAGGCCACGCAGATGTTCGGCAGCCAGAGCGCCGAAGTCACCAGCGAGACTCTGCCCGCCGCGCCTGCGACCAGCGAGCCAAAGGCCCTGCTGCATGTCCTACTGCCGACCGGCGACGCTTACGAGCGCAATCTCACGCAGGCCGAGACGCAAATCGGCAAAGGCCCGCGCAACGATCTCGTCATCGCTGACCCTGCCGTGTCCTCAGGGCATGCAGTGATCCGCGCCGAAGGCGAGCGATTCACGATCAGCGACCTCGGCTCTCGCAACGGCACCTTCGTCAATGGCAGACGCCTGACCGAGCCACAAGCCTTGCAGCACGGCGATGTCATTGGGATAGGACTATCGAAGCTGACGTTTCGACTGACCGACGCCACCGATACCAGCGCCACTCTAGCGCCCGACCGCACGCTCATCATTCAAAGACCCGCGCCGACGCCGCCAACCGAAGCGACGCTCGCTGATGCCGTCGTCTCAGCGGGAGTGGTTTCGCAGGGCGACATCACGCGCCTGCGCGGCGATGAGCGTGGCAGACGGCTTTACAACGCGATCATCGAAGACCGCCTCGCCAGTGAAGAGGCCTTGCGTGATTTGATGAGCCGCGCCTTTCAACTGCCGACCATCGAATTGCAATACGCGCAGGTGGACTCATCCATTGCCGCCAAGCTGACTCCGAGACTCGCGCGCCAGAATCAGATGGTGGTCGCCGGCAAAGAAGACAATGCCGTCATTCTTGCCGTCGCCGACCCAACCGATACGGCAGTCATTGAAGAAGCGCGCCGCGAGATCGGCAGCGACTTGAGCATTCGCCTGGCGACGCCTTCGGCCATCTACGAACTGGTTGACCGCGTTTATGGTCCGCGCCTGATCGCCGTTTTGCCGTCAAGCGAGCGCGTCGAATACTTCGTCTCGCAGCCTGAGATGGAGATTGGCAAGGCTTCGCACAATCACATCGTGCTCAATGACCCGACGGTCAGCAACACGCACGCGATGCTGCTGGCGCGTGATGGCGGTTACAGTATCGTTGACCTCGGATCGCGTAACGGAACTTACGTCAACGGCGAGCGGCTCGGCACACAATCGCATACGCTGCGACACGGCGACTCTGTGCAACTGGGTCAGACCGTGCTGACTTTCCGCAACCGCGCGCAGACCGTGGCCAACACGACGGCGACGCTTTCGCCCGACGCGCTGGACGAGATACGCCGCCGCGCTGCCCAGATGGACACGTCGGCGGAACGCGAGATGGCCGCAGCAAGCGCCCCATCGCCGCAGTCGTTCGCGCAGGTTGACAGCTCAACGCCGCCCGCTTTTATCGCGCCGCGCGTCGATATGCCTGCCGCCGCGCCTGCCGCAAACCTCAAAGACGAGAGCGACAACGACGACAAAGGCGAGAAGAAGAAAAAGAAGAAAAAAAAGAAAGGCGACGAACGCTTGAAAGCGGCCTACATTAGCGGCCTCAGTCGCATTCTCGCGCAGATCTTCGCCGTCGTCTTGTCGGTTGGGCTGGCCTTGTATATCACCTCGCGGCAGATGGGCGGCAACCAGCCCAAGCTCGAAACCAACTCAAAGGGCAAGGCCAAGCTGAAGATCAAAGAAAGCGGCGGCACGGCCTTTCGCGGCGGGCCTTCGGGCTTCGAGCCGTCGGGCGTCGTCGCCGTGCCCGATACGGATGGCGTGCTGATCGTTGACGACAGCCGGCCCGGTGAAGTCGTCTGGATGCAGGTAGACGCTTCGGGCCAGCAGGTCGGCGACGCGATGAAGGTAGTGTCGCTCGGCGCGTCGGTCGAAGACCCCGAAGCCATCACCACCTACGGCTCATACTTCTACGTTGTCGGCTCGCAGTCATCACTGAAAGCGGGACAGAGCAGCGGCCTCGTGCGCTTCACGCTTGACCCCGCCACGCAGACGGTCACGAAGGCCGAGGCGTTGACCGGGCTGCGCGACTTCCTCGTTCAGAACGTCCCGGAGTTGCAGGGCCTCGCGGATACGAAAGGCGCGGACGGCGGATTGAATATCGAAGGCATTAGCTGGGACCCTGATCATGCTCGCTTGTTGCTAGGGCTGCGCTCGCCTCTCGTCAGTGGTAACGCGTTGATCGTGCCCATCAAGATGCGCGACCCAAGCGGCCCGTTCACGATTGAAAACATGCAAGTGGCCACGCCCAACGCGATTCAATTAGCGCTGGGGGGCCTGGGCGTACGCGACATTCAATACGACAGCCGCTTGAAAGGATTTCTCATCATCTCCGGCGCGCCGGAACATCACGAAAAGACCGAGTTCAAGCTCTGGGAATGGAACGGCGACCCCGATCAATCGAAGGCCGATTCGCGCCCGCGCGAGGAGGCGACGCTCGATGCCCGTATGAAGCCCGAAGGCGTCACCCATGTGAAAGTCGGCGGCAAGGATTTTATCTTTATCGTCGGCGACGCCGGCAGCTACAGCAAGTACGAATACAACGAAGAGCCGGCCCCTTAAGCGCGCGGCGGGTTCACCCTTAACGCCCCGTGTTGGTGGGAAAAAGTATTGCCAACACTGCCGTTCTGTACTATCATCGCCGCGTCCCCAAGACAATTTATCCTCACGTTGCACCCAAAGATAGTCGTGCGATCAACCGCTGCTGTTTCCTCACGCGCAGTCTCGGCAGCGCCTCTCGCGCCTGTGTGGACGCGACAATTCTATGGACAGAGGTGCAGGTCATGGTCAGACAGACCGGGGTGCCGCTGAATCTCGATTCAGACTGGCGGGCGCGCATCCTCATCATCGACGATGAGCCGAATGTGTTATCGGTGCTCGTTTCGCTGCTCGGCAAAAGCTACGACTGCAAGACTGCAACAAGCGCACTTGAGGCGCTCGAACACCTGAAGGACGAGTCCTTTGATCTGGTGCTGTCCGATATTATGATGCCCGGCATGAGCGGGCTTGAGTTGGTCAGCGAGATCAATCAGCTCGACCCGCTGACGGTCGTCGTTCTCATCAGCGGCAATCTCAACATCCAGAGCGCCATTGAAGCGATGCGGCGCGGCGCTTACGATTATGTCACCAAGCCGTTCGACCTCAAGGATGTCGAGGCGGCAGTCGAGCGCGCATTGCGCCACCAACGCCTGTTGAAATCGAACTACCTGTACGAGCAACGCCTGCAAGAACTCGTGTATATCCGCACCAACGAGTTGACCGCCGCCAATGCCAGCCTCAATCAAGCGCTCGAAAAACTCTATATGAATTACCGCGCCACGCTGCGCGCCCTGGCGACGGCGCTCGAAGCGCGGGATGTCGAAACCAAAGGTCATTCGGATCGCGTCGTCACGTTTTCGCTAGAGATTGGTCGCATGCTCGGGCTTTCGCAGGGCGAGTTGATCGCGCTGGAGCAAGGCGCGTTGCTGCACGACATCGGTAAGATCGGCGTGCGCGATTCAATCCTGCTCAAGCGCGGACCATTGACCGCCGAAGAGTGGGTCGAGATGCGCGAGCACATTAATCACGGCCTGCGCATCGTCAGTGGTATCGATTTCTTGAAGGGAGCGGCTCCGGTCATCGGCCAGCATCACGAGAAGTATAATGGCAGCGGCTACCCGCACGGACTACGCGGCGAACAGATACACATCAACGCGCGCATCTTCGCGGTCGCTGATGCCGTCGATGCGATCACCTCAGACCGGCCCTACCATCAGGCGCGCACGTTTGAAGCCGCCGTTGAAGAGTTGCTGGGATGCGCCGGCACACATTTCGATCCAGAGATCGTCAAGGTTTTTCTGACTAAACCGCTGGCCTTCTGGCGTGACCTGCGCGAATGCGCGGGCGAGCCGGCGGCAGAAAAAGACGCAGCGAGGAAAAGCGACCTCGACTTCAGCTTGTTGACCATCGCCGGTGATCGCCTGACCCGTAACCGCGCGGTGAAGTGAGCGCGCGACACGGTTGCGCCAAAGCTAAAGAAGGCTGGCGGAAAGATCGAGAAGACAGGCCGGCCCTCTTTGCGTTACCAGTTTGCTCTGCGGTGTCAATACCCGTCGCGGCCCTTTAGTTTCGTTATGAATCTTTTCGCGTTTATCAGAGAGCGATTGCGCAGTAGCCAGCGGCAAACCGATTACTGCGCGCTGGTCGAAAGCGCGATTCTTTCGGCGCGCTCAACCGGCGATTCCCGATCATTGCTGACCAGCCTTGCGGATCAAATCGGGCAGGCGCTTGATCTGCCGCGCTTGGCCATACTGCTCGACGACAACGGGTGGAAGTGCGCCGGTGAATATTCGGCAGCCGGTCTCGGATCGGCTACGCGCGAAAAGCTGCGCGCCGTCGAGGCCGACCTTGCTCACGAGTTGAGCCGCGAGACGACAACCTGTCAGGTTCACATCAACGATCTACAACCGGCTTTGAGAGCCGCATTCGCGCAAGCCTTCGCGGATGCGCCCGGCGAATCGCAGGCGCAGGGCCTTGTCTTCGCGCCGATGCGTGAGCGCGAAAAGACCACTGGCGCGCTGGTGCTTTACAAAGTCAAGCCGCAGCGATTCTCGCTCGCCGAACGTCACGCGCTGCAAACGATTGCCTCGGTCATCAACTTCGCCCTGCACCACCTGCAATCGCTGGCGCGCGCCAGCGACGCCGCCCAGCGCGAAGAGTCAACTCATCAACTGCTCGCCGCCATTCGCAACGCCGTCTCGACAGACGAGATTCTCAAAGCCGCCGTCGAAGGATTGGGGACCACGCTGCACGTGTCACGCGTTGTTATCTTTATGGGCGAAGGCGAAGCCGAACGCGCCGGCGTCGCGGGCTGGAATCAACTGCTTGGGACGCGGGCCGAATACCGACAGTCGGCGCTAGTGCCGACGCTGATAGGCAACGGCCTCGATCTTGGCGATGCGTTGCTCAGGAACCACCTGTTTGCCGGCGACCTCGTGGTCATCTCAGACGCAGGCCAAAACGACTTAATGATCCGCGCCACAAGCGTGAGGCTGGGCGTGCGCGCGCTGGTGATTGCGCCTATCGCAAACCAGGGCCATCTGGTTGCGGCGCTTGTGCTCGAACAATTCGACCATCCGCGCCGCTTCACCAGCGAAGAGTTGCGGCTGGTTCGCCTGGTGGCTGAACAGACTGCCGCGGCGCTCGACAAGGCGACGCTGTTCCGCGAAGCGCAAGAGAACGCGCGCCGCGAAGCGCTCATACGCCGCATCAACTCGGCGATTCACCGCTCGCTGGAAGGCGACGTGCTGCAAACCATTGTCAACGAGATGGGCGCGGCGCTCGGCGTATGCCGCTGCCGGCTGGCGCTGTTGCCCAGCCCGCTGCCGGAAGTCTTTCCCATCACGCATGAGTTCGTCGCCGACTGCTGCAAAGAGCGGCGGCCACCGTTTACACAAATCCGCACGCACGACAATCTCATGCTGCAAGAGTTGCTCGGCTCCTCCGCGCCGATCATCATCAACGACCCGGATGCCGATTATCGTTTCGGCGAATCCCGCCAGCGTTATCGAGACGCCGGGGTGAAGTCTATGTTGCTGGCTTCGATTCGCTTCAGCGGTCGCCCGATTGGCGTCTTCAGCCTCTATCACTGCGAGCACGAACATCAATGGACGCCGAGCGAGATCGACATCACGCAATCTGTGGCCGAGCAGGCCGCCGTCGCCTTGCGCCAGTCCGAGCTATACAGAGAAGTCCGCGAGTCGGCAACGCGCGGGGCGCTCGTTAATCAAATCGTCGCCTCGATCCGGCGTTCGCTCGACCTGCAACAGACGCTTGCGGTCGCCGTCGAAGAGGTGGGCCGCGCGCTTGGCGCGAACCGCACCTGCTTCCGACAGGTGGTTGGTGATCGGTTCACCGTCGTTACTGAATATTTGAGCGACCCGCATTTGAGTCTGAAGAGCGTGGACACCTCAAGCGATGATTACATCGTGAAAGAGTTGATACGCACGCGGCGCACGCAAGTCTTTGATGACGTGCCGGCCTACATCAGCGCCAACCCGCACGCGGCCACCGGCGTCGGCCTTTGGCAAGTGAAGCACCTGGCGCAATCGCTGATCGTCTGTCCGATCTTCGTCAACGAGACGTTCTGGGGCGCGCTGGCAATTGCCCAGACCGACTGCCACCGCAAGTGGAGTTCGAGCGAGATTGCGCTGGTCGAAGAGGTCTGCGCGCAAGTCGAAGTCGCCGTCAGCCACAGCCGCCTCTTTGAAGAGACACGACAGGCGGCAGAACGCGCGGCGCTCATCAGCCGCATCATTCACGGCATCAATCAATCGAATTACCTCGACCAGATCTTTCCCATCGTCGCCCGCCAACTGGGCGAGCACCTGGCTGTCGATAACGTCACGATCACTCGCCGCCAGGAAGACCATCAGATGTGGCTGAACGAATGCGAATACAACCGAGGCCAGGTGACGCAGGCGCGGCGCTCGTTCAAGAATGATGAGACCAGCGACTTCGACGCCTTGTTTGAAGACGATTTGATTCGTTGCAACGATGTCGAGAATGATGGGCGACTGACGCCCGCCGCAACCTCTTTACTACGTCACATTGGCACGCGCAGCTTCATCACCGTCCGCGTCAGTTTCAATGGCCAGTCGCATCTGACGATCACCGCGCTGATGCGCAGCGGGCCGCGCAAGTGGCTTGATGAAGAGGTCGAAGTTTTGAGCGCCGCCGCCAATCACGTACGCATCGCGCTGCAACGCGCAGAGCTGTTCGATCTGGTGTCGCAAGGCAAATTTGAATGGGAGGCCACCTTTGACGCGCTGACCGATGGCGTCTTCATCTTTGACGAGAGCGGATTGCTGCGCCGCGTGAACCAGACCGCCGCCGCGCTCGAAAACTCAACCGTCGCCGACTTAATCGGACGCCAGTGCTGCACGTTGTTGCAGGGCGCTCAAGGCGAAGTCTGCCGCGTCTCGCAGGTGCTTGAAACGAGCCGGCCTCACACCTACGAACTGATTCCCGAACGTTTGAAGCGCCCGGTCCTCGTCACTATCGCGCCGATTGGGACCGGCGCGGAAGGCCACGCTGAAAATGAGCCGGCGGCCAGCCCGCGCGGCGCGGTCTGCATTGTGCGCGAACTGTCGGAGCTTCGCGCCGCCGAGGCCGTCGCGCGCGAGCAACGTAATTTTCTGGTCAAGCTCATCGAGCACGCCAACGATTCTATTTTCGCGCTCTCACCCGAAGGTCGCTTCATCTGGTTCAACGACCAGTTGATAAAACAGTCAGGCTTTTCGCGCGATACGCTGCGGGCGGTCACTTATCTCGACTGCGTGCCTGAAAGCGAGAAGCCGGAGATTGCCGAGCGATTCCGCCGCGCGCTCACAGGCGCGGCGCAGTCGTTCGAGATTCGCACCTTCCGTCGCAACAGCGAATCGCGGTTGATGCTGATGACGCTGACGCCAATCTACGACGAAGGCGGCGTTACCAGCGTTCTCGCCATCGCGCACGACATCACCGAAGAACGGATGGCGGCTGAGCGCGCCGCGCAAGCTGAGAAGCTGCGGGCGCTCGGCCAACTCGCCGCGGGCGTCGCGCATAACTTCAACAACATCCTCGCCGCCATACTCGGCCACGCGCAACTGATGAGGCGCGAATCCGCCGACGAGCGCCTGACGGCCAGCCTCGGCATCATTGAGAGAGCCGCGCTTGACGGCGCGCAGACCGTCAAGCGCATACAGAGTTTCGGCCTGCAAAAAAGTGATGAAGGTTACGATACATTCGATGTCAATCAACTCTTGCAGGATTCAACCACACTGACGCAGGCGCGCTGGCAGCACGAAGCGCAGGCGCGCGGGCTGACCTATGACGTGGCGCTCGACTTGCGGCACGTATCGCCGGTGCGCGGCGCGGCTTCAGAGTTGCGCGAGGTCTTCGTCAACATCATCCTCAACGCGCTCGATGCAATGCCGCAAGGCGGACGGCTACGCATCTCATCCAGAGAGAAGAACGGCCACGTCCGCGTCAGCTTCAGCGACAGCGGCATCGGTATGACTCGTGATGTGCGACAGCGCATCTTCGAGCCATTCTTCACCACCAAAGGCGTCACCGGCATGGGCCTCGGCCTCGCTGTCAGTTACAGCATCGTCGAGCGTCACGGCGGCGAGATCGACCTGCGCAGTGTGCCCGGTCGCGGCTCGACCTTTACGATTACCCTGCCATCAAGTCACAAACACAACGGCCTGATTAAGGCGACCGACAACATGATGACGAAGACGGCGCGCGTTCTGGTCGTAGATGATGACGACCGCGTGCGCGATGTGCTGGTCGGGATGTTGAAGCTGGCAGGCCACCGCGCAGACTTTGCGCCGAATGGACGCGAGGCGCTTTTGCGGCTTGAGCGCGAATCGTTCGATCTGGTCTTCACTGATTTATCAATGCCGGACGTTGACGGCTGGGCGCTGGCCGAAGAGATACGCCGCCGCTGGCCGCAACTGAAAATCGTGATGGTGACGGGTTACGCGTTGCAATGCGAGCAGGACCAGCGCCGCCATCTACTGGTCAACGACATCATCAGCAAGCCCATCCGTTTTGATGACATCAACGCGACGTTGAGCCACGTGCTCGCTTGAGCGCGGCGCGCGAAGAACCGACACACTAAATCAGAAATCAAGAGGTTGGCACACTCGATGATGCGAGAAGGCTGATAAACAGGGCCAATTATCAATGTGGAGTGTCCCAAGCTTCTGCATTCTAGTGTAGAAGCTATCCCGAAACCTACTTTAAAACCGCATTTTTTTAGGCTTTTCTAGGTTTTGGGATAGCTTCTACACACTTGCAACAAATTCCCTGTGCCACTCAGGATGCTGATCGTCGCGTTCCTCACGACACATTCGCAGCGGCCTTCAGGCCGGTTGCCCGCAGGGCAGATAGGCCAGCCGTTTACGGCTGGTTTAAGCAGCCACAGCAAATCTCTGAAGGGCGCTTCAGCGTCCTTCTCGCACCGGCTTTAGCCACGCATTCAATGGCTAAAGCCGATTGAGAGAAGCCCGTTAAAACGGGCTAAGGGATAATTCGCCGCTTTGAACCAGCCGTAAACGGCTGGCCTAATGGCCCTGCGGGAAAGCCCGCTGAAGCGGGCTAGTGTGTAGTCTTCTGTATGCACGATCACGCGGTAAATGTCGTTAGAGCGTGTCTGAGAAGCCCTGAAGGGGCAATGGCATTAAGTTAAGAAAAACCCGTTTCGGAGAGCTTGAATGGGTTCAACCATTTGCATTGCCTCAACTTGGCGATTCCAGGTCGCTGAATCCTTAACTTAATGCCATTGCCCTGAAGGGGCGCGATTCAATAGCCCGGCGCAACGCGCCGGGTACACTCAGCGACCATTCCGCAAGCCCTGAAAGGGCGCAATAGGTGATCGGTTATTGCGCCCTTTCAAGGCTTGGCGGTTTGCCCTGCCGCTCACCCAGGGCGATGCCCTGGGCTGTCGAATCGCGCCCCTTCAGGGCTTCTCAGACACGGCCTAAGGAAAGTCCGCTTCATCGGGCTGAACAGTTTTCATTGGGTTGCGCTCGCGGGCGATCAAGGCTGGCGTTTATAATAGGCTTGCGATGCTGATGAGAAGAACGCCATTGCTGATTGCCGCCCTTGTCATGTTCACTACTTTTCTAAACGCGACCACAACCGCCGCGCAGGTCGGCAAGGACAACCGCGACCCGCTCTATCCTGAGTGGCGCACAAACACGGCGAAGCACGCGATCAACCTTGAAGACCTCGACAGCCCCGGCGTAACCAAAGATGGCATTCCCGCGATAGACCAGCCGCGATTCGTGATCAGCGCCGAAGCGCGGGCGTGGCTCGGCGACCGCGAGCCGGTTATCGCTTTGCAGGTCAACGGCGTCAGCCGCGCTTACCCGATGCAAATCCTCATCTGGCACGAAGTCGCTAACGATGTGATCGGCGGCGTTCCCGTAGCCATCACCTTCTGCTCGGTCTGTCACAGCGCCATTGTTTATGACCGCCGCGTTGAAGGCCGCGTGCTTTCATTCGGCGTCAGCGGATTTATCTACGGAGCCAATATGGTCTTGTATGACCGCGAGACTGAATCGTGGTGGCAGCAATTCACCGGGCGCGGTCTGGTCGGCGATTTGACCGGCGCGCGGCTGCAACGATTGCCGGCGCAGATCATCAGCTTCGCCGAGTTCGCCGCCGCTTTCCCGCGCGGGCAGGTGATGTCACGGCAGACCGGCTACAAGCGCGACTATGGCCGCAATCCTCATCTCAAGTATGACAACCTGAATGGCTACCCGAGCCATTTTCGCGGCAAGCTCGACCGCCGGTTGAAGCCGATGGAGAAAGTGATCGGCGTCGAGAGCGGCGATAAGGCGAGAGCTTATCCTTACGCGATTAGCGGCGCGCGGCACGTCATCGCCGACCGCATTGGCGCGCAGGAGATTGTCGTCTTTCATACTGAAGGGACGCTTGCGGCGCTCGATGAAGAGTACCTACGCGACTCGAAGGCGGCAGGCTCGACGGGCGTGTTCGATCCGCTGCTGGATGGGCAGCGGCTTGAGTTCCGCTATGACAACGGCGAGTTCGTTGATGCGGCGACGGGCAGTCGTTGGAACATACTGGGCCAGGCGGTCAGCGGCCCGCTGCGTGGAAAGAGCTTGAAGCGCATTCCGCACGGCGATTACTTCGCGTTCGCGTGGATCGCCTACAAACCGCAGACCGACATCTATTCGCAGTGACCGACCACCTTGCCGATTTATGGATGGAGCAGATGCGGCGCGGCGATTTCGAGGCCGCCTGGCAGATCAGTGACGCGGTCTTGCAGTCGCGCCTTGCTACGCCTCGCGCCGAACTGCCTCGCCACTTGCAGAGAATATGGGACGGCACGCCGCTTAATAGCAAGCGCGTGCTGGTGCGCTGTTATCACGGGCTTGGCGATACGATTCAATTCATTCGTTACGCGCCGCTGCTCAAAGCTGTCGCTACCGAAGTTCTCGTACTCGCACAGCCGCGCCTCATCCCACTGCTTACGACCGCGCGCGGCATTGACCGCCTCTTGCCTTTGGATGACGGCGAACCGCAAGTCGAGTTCGACGCCGACGTAGAGACTATGGAACTGCCGCACGTCTTCCGAACAACATTAGAGACGATACCGACAGAGATTCCCTACTTGCACGTCGAGCCTATTTCGTTCGAGCGCGACGATCATCTCGAAGTCGGTGTTGTCTGGACGGCGGGCGACTGGGATGCGCGGCGTTGCATTCCCTTCTCCGTGATCGCACCGCTCTTTGATGTCAGGGGCGTTCGCTGGCACATCCTTCAGCGAGATGCCGAAGCTTGCGGGTGGCGCAAAGGGATGGGCACGCGAACTGGCGGCAGCGACATTCTTGAAGATGCGCGCATCATTCGCGCGCTCGATCTGCTGATCTCTGTGGACACGATGACGGCACATCTGGCCGGCGCGCTGGGTGTGCCGGTCTGGACTCTGCTGCAAGCCGAGGCAGACTGGCGATGGATGCAGCATCGCATTGATAGCCTCTGGTATCCAACAATGCGACTGTTCCGACAAGCCTCGCCCGGTAAATGGGCAGAGGTGATTTCGCAAGTCGCCGCTGTGTTGGAACGAATGATAGCCACCGGCTGACGGCTCCAGTTCTTGTGACTCGCCATCACAGCTTGCTAGAATGGCTCTTCTGAAACCTCGCCACACGACCAGCGTTTGATTCAGGCAGGTGGCAGCAGCAGCGCGCCCTCAACTCTTTTAGCGCCGGCTCTGCTCATATTCGTCGAGAGAGGATTGCTGATTGGTATGAAGAAAAATGTAGTTGTTCTCTTCGTTGTCGCGTTGATGGTCACGTTCGCACTCGCGGCCTTTGCCTATGCGCAAGGCGATACGCGTCGCCGCACGATTGCCATCACTTACTTTAAAGACCCCGTCACTGTGCGACTGGCTGGCACGACGCTGCGCCCGCAGGCGCACGGCGAAGCGACGGTCGAACGCTGGCGCAAGCGCAACGAGAGTGAGATTGATATCACCATCGAGAACATGATCCCGGCCTTCAACTTCGGCGGCGACTATACGACCTACGTGTTGTGGGCCATCACGCCTGCCGGGCAGATCGACAACCTCGGCGAGTTCCGTCTATCGGGAGGCTCCGCGCGCTTGAAAGCGGCGACGCCCAATCAGACCTTCGCGCTGATCGTCACTGCCGAGCCGCATTACCTAGTCAAGCTGCCTTCGAGCCGGGTCGTGCTTGAAAACCTTGCGCCGGCGACGAACAAGGTTCAGGTGCAGACGACGGAAGTCTCGTTCAACACCGACGCAGGCAATTTCTACAAGGACACCACCGTGCCCGAAGTCGCCGAGCGCGATTACAACAAGACGCCGGTGGAGTTGCTGCAAGCGCGCAGGGCTGTGCAGATCGCGCGGCTCGCCGACGCCGAGCGCCACACGCCGCAGGATTACAATCAGGCCGTCAACCTGCTCAATCAAGCCGAAGACCTCTACCGCAAAGGCGCGAACGTTCACGAGATTGGCCGCGTGTCGCGCGATTCCATATCCTTAGCCGAGCGCGCCCGCGAAGTCTCTGAAGAACGCGCCGTCGCCGCCGAACGCCGCGCCGACATCGCTCGCCGCGATGCCGAAGTCCGTCGCGCCACCGAGACCGCAACCGACTTGAGCGAGAAACTGGCTGACACCGAAGCGCGACTCAAGGCCGCCGAGCTGGTGCGCGGCGACATCAGCAATCAGCTTGACCGCGCGTTGCGTGAAGGAGCCGAAGCGCGCGCCGATTACCGCCAGTTGAAAATCGAGAACGACCGCTTGCGCCAGGAAAATGAGCGGCTCAGTCAGAGCTTCAACGAAGCGCAAGCTCGCATACAAGAACTGACGACGCAGAATTCCTCTGCCGCAGCAAAGCTCAATGAGAATACGTCTCGGCTCGAAGCGGTCGAGCGCGCCGAACGCGAACGCCGCGAAGCCGAAGCCCGCCGTCGCAGCTTTGAAGAGTTGCGCGCCGCTGTCGGCAGCCTCTTCACCGTCAAGCCGACGACGAATGGGTTCGTCGCGGTGATCCCTGACAATCTCTTCATCACCAATCAAACGACGCTGCATCTGCGCGCCAAGTCAAAGATGGATGCGCTCGGTCAGGCGCTGGCAGCCCATAAGGACACGGCGGTCTTCACAATCGAAGGCCATTCGGACCAGCGGCCAAACGCCGAAGATTTTGCGATGGGACGCGCCCAGGCCGTCGCCGATTACATCGCGGCCTTCGGCGTCTCGAACAGCAACTTCAAGATCGAATCGCGCGGCGCGAGCGTGCCCGTGTCGCAAGCCCGCACGCTTGCGGCAAGAGCATCGAACCGGCGCGTCGAGATGGTCTTCGTCAGTCCGAACTAAGAAGGATTGATTCAGGCAATAGTTTGCAAAGCCTTGCGCTTGCGTTTATGCTTCGGAAAGAATAGCGAGGTGGAAATTATGTTTTGCCCGAAGTGCGGGTCACAAAACGCTGACGGAACGACGTACTGCCGGACCTGTGGCGCTAATCTTTCATTGGTTCCGCAAGCGCTGACCGGACAGTTGAGCGACGACCGCGAGACGCGACGCGGGCGCAAGCGCCGCCGCAACGACGGGCCGCCGAACCTCGCGCATGGCATCAATCAGTTGTTTACGGGGCTGGGATTTCTGTTCGCCGCGCTGAGCATCGCGGTCTTCTTTCCGGGCGGCAAATTCTGGTGGTTCTGGATGTTGATCCCGGCCTTCGGTATGCTCGGCAAAGGCGTTTCCGAGATGGTGAGCGCGCGGGCGACGATGAAGCAGATGCAAGGCAATCAGCCAACCACAGCAAGCATACCGGCAAGAAGAGTGACTGGCGAATTGCCGCCTGAGCCGCCCGGTTATACGCTGCCGCCGCCAAGCGTGACCGAGCAGACCACACGCCACCTCGACTCGAACAAAGACCGCTACCCGCAAAGTCGCTGATCGAACACGCGGCGCATTCCATCGCAAGCCGTGACTGCGCCGCGCCATTTGTAATTCCAGCAACAATGAATCACGAGAGCCGACCGCGCGCAGAAGTTCAATCGCTCGTCGCGCACTGCCAATCCGCCCGCGCCGCTGGCGCATCTCCTGAACAGATTCGCGCACACATCTTGCCTGAAGCGATTGACTCGGCTTTGAGCCGTTTGGATGCGCGTGAGTTTCTGGATTGGGTTAAAGAGGAACGAGAGCACGCCTACTTCTACTACGACGCGCAACAGAGCGGCGTGTGTGCCAAGCCGCGCGAAGCCGCCGCGCTCATTCTCGAACAGATTGCGATGGACGCCATCGAGTAAGCGCAAGTCTTCAGGCGAATCAATCCGTCAATGAACGCATCACCCGCCGCGCTGCTTCGATAGTGCGATCAATCTCGGCGTCGCCGTGCGCATAACTGACAAACGCGCACTCGAACTGGGACGGCGCGAGGTAAACGCCTTCATCGAGCATCGCCCGGAAGAACCGCCCGTAGCGCGCGGTGTCAACTAGCTTCGCCGTATCCCAACTCGTCACCTTCACTTCACTGAAGAAGGCCGTCATCATCGAGCCGACACGATTGATCGTAGCCGGAATGCCCGCCTCGCCCGCCGCGTCGCGCAGTCCGCGTTCGAGCGCGGCGCTACGGCGTTCAAGTTCCTCGTAAGGATTCGTTTCGCGTATCAGCCGCAGCATCGCCAGCCCTGCGCTCACCGCGAGTGGATTGCCCGACAGCGTTCCCGCTTGATAGACCGGGCCGAGCGGCGCAACGACATTCATCACCTCTGCGCGACCGCCGAATGCGCCGACCGGCAAGCCGCCGCCGATGATCTTGCCGAGGCAGGTCAGGTCAGGCTTGATGCCAAAGAGTTGCTGCGCGCCGCCGCGCGCGACACGAAAGCCGGTCATCACTTCATCAAAGATCAACAACGCGCCGTGTGTTGCGGTCAGCTCGCGCAAGAGTTCGTGGTAGCCATCGGTGGGCGGCACACAACCCATGTTACCGGCAATCGGCTCGATGATGACGCAGGCGATTTCGCTGCCGCGCTCGGCGAACGTTTGGCGCAACGCTTCTTCATCGTTGTAAGGGATGACCAGCGTGTGCCGCGCAAAGTCGGCAGGAACGCCGGCGCTGTCGGGCGTGCCAAAGGTCGCCAGCCCCGACCCGGCTTTGACCAGCAAGCTATCATAGTGACCGTGATAGCAGCCTTCGTATTTGACGATGAGATCGCGGCCCGTGAATCCGCGCGCGACGCGGATGGCGCTCATCGTCGCTTCGGTCCCAGAGCTGACGAGGCGGAGCTTTTCGATAGAAGGGACGGCGCGGGCGACTTCTTCAGCCAGTTCAATCTCGATCTCGGTCGGTGCGCCATAACTGGTTCCGCGTATCGCGGCGTCGCGCAGCGCCTCGATGATGGCCGGGTGCGCGTGGCCCATCAACATCGGTCCCCACGAGCCGACGTAATCAATGAAGCGATTGCCATCCGCATCGGTGACGGTCGCGCCGCTAGCTTCGCGGATGAATAAAGGCTCGCGGCCAACGGCGCGAAAGGCGCGCACGGGGCTGTTGACGCCACCGGGGATCACACGCTCGGCGCGCGCAAAGAGTGCTGATGATTTCGTCGTGTCGAGTTTAGTCATAATATTGATCGCCGTGTCAGAATGAAGTTCGCATCGCCAATCATTGAACCATACAATAACGGCTGGCTCAACGCCGGCACAGAAGAGGAAGAATGCAACCACAGATGAACACAGATGAACATCGATGAGAAGGCAGGCGCAATCATACGCTCTCTCTTGATCCGTGTTCATCCGTGTGCATCTGTGGTTGCTTCTTTGATTTGTCACGCGCGACGGGAATCACCTATAATCGCGCTTCACCGTGACAGCAAAGATGAACCGGCGCGATCTCGTCTGGATCGCTCTTATCGCCATCTCCTACGCCTTCGGCCTCGTCGTCTCGTGGCAGCGGTGGGGCAATCCGCTCGTAGACTGCGGACGCGAGATGAATCAGCCGCTGCGGCTGGCCGGCGGCGAGATGCTCTATTCCGACGTGCGCCATATCTACGGGCCGCTGTCGCCTTACCTGCACGCATTGCTCTTTCGCATCTTCGGCGCATCGCTCAACGTGCTTTACGCTGACGGCATACTCACGGCGGCCTTGATCTTCGCGCTTGTTTACTGGCTGTCGCGGCAACTGATGAGTCCGGCGGCCTCTGCCGCAGCGACGTTGACCGTGATGTGGCTCTGCGCCTTCAAACAAGCGGGCAATTACATCCTGCCGTATTCGTATGGCGCGCTTCACGGCTCTGTGCTCGGCCTCGCCACGCTGGCATTATTAGTCCGAACCTTGCGCGGCCATCAACAGCGCGCCGGTTCATTGCAAGATGCGACAGACCAATTGGCAGCGTCGAGCGCTGGGCGGCCTTCGGCTTTGGATCGTCATCCGTCGCCTTACGCATTCGTGCTTGCAGGGCTGCTTGCAGGACTAGCGACACTGGCGAAGACGGAGATGGGACTGGCGGCATTGGTCGCAGGAATAGCGGCAGGCGTGCTCGTCGTCTATCCGAATCTTTGGCGCGGCGCGAAGCTGGTCGCCTGCTTCCTTGCGCCGGCGGCGGTGCTGGTCGTCGGCGTGTATGGCTTCTTCATCGCACGCGTCGGCTGGCACACGCTGTCATCGGAAAGCTGGCTTTTCTTGCGCAATCTCGCGCCGGAGCTGGTCTACTTCAACAGGCGTATGTCGGGCTTCAATCAGCCCGGCCAGTCGCTCTTGCAAATCCTCGGCGCGCTGGTCAAGCTCGGCGCGCTGGCGGCGATCATTGCCTCGATCAGTTATGCGGTGGCTCGCCTCAAGAGCGGCCCGCAAACCGGGCACGTCGCTATGCAAGGAGCGCAGGTCACGGACGCAGGCCGCACGAGCGCCTTACCCGTAGCGGCTCTGCTTGTCATCTCTATCCTTGCGCTATTGCTCTTGCCATTCGCCTTCAAGATCGAGTGGGACAAAGGGCCTTACCTGGCGATGCCTTTATTGCTCGCGGCCTTCCTCGTCGTGATGCTCATCCGTTTTCAGAAAGAGGGAACGGCTGGCCTTTCAATAAACCCTCGCACGATGATCCTGATCGTCTGCGCCGTCTACGCGCTGGCCAGCCTGGCTCGCATCATCCTGCGTGTGCGCAGCGGCGGGGCCTACAGCTCATACCTCTTGCCGGCCTCTGTCGTGATGTTCACTTACGGGTGGGTTGGGCCTTTCGCAGCGATGTTCAAAGATACACGAACGCGGCGGCTGGCGCGCAATATCGCTCTGGGTCTGATCTTCGCCGACATTGTAGCGACGGCGGGGCTGCTCGCTTATCGCTTCCGCACACAGAATACGATAGCCATCTCAACCGCGCGCGGCACAATCATCGCGGAGCCTGAAATCGGACAGGCGTGGAACGAGGCGCTTCCCTTCATCGAGCAACAAACGACGCCGACCGACGCCATTGCGGTGATGCCCGAAGGCACGTCGCTCAATTTCTTCAGCGGGCGGCGCAATCCGCTGCGCGAAGAGATCACGACGCCGGGCTTTCTTGACGCGGCAGGAGAAGAGCGCGCCATTCGCCAGTTGCGCGACGCCGATACGAAGCTCATCTTCATCACCAATCGCAAGACGGACGAATTCGGGCCGGCAGTTTTCGGGCGGGATTATTGCGAGCGGTTGATGGAGTGGATTGAAGAGAATTACCAGTTGTGCGCGATGTTCGGCCCCAACAAGAATCCAGACTCGCAGATCGGCGACCGCGCCTTCTTTATCCGCACCTATTGTCGCAAGGCGAACCATTGACCGGCTCGCCTTGCACGGGCAACGTGAGTGCGCTTTCAATCAAACAATCAAAGCCAGGAAACGCATAGCTACTGGACTTCGGTTGCAGAGACGGCCTAATAGACTTCGCCGCCGCCATCAGGCTGACGCGAAGCCGTGCCGGTATCCGGCCCCAGGTCGCTGCTGCTGCCGACGACATCGCTACCGCCGCCCGCACGGCCTTCACCGCCGCCACCGATCACATCGCTTTCGCCTGACTGACCCTGATTCACATTCGACTCTTGATCCCCTTCGGCATTCTTGTCATTACGGTCCTGTCTTCTCGACATCTTCTTTCCTCCATGTTTGAACTTTAGGTTGAGCTTCTAATAGTCGAGTGCTTCGACCGTCCTGGACATTGCAATAGAAATGCCATTTGAAGAAGAGGGCAGCCGGCGGCAATCTCTGCGCCGGTATTGGGCATTAAACAGACTACCGTCGCGCCCAGCCGACCTTCATTTCTCATGGCTGTCTCAGATATGCGCCAAGTTATCCGCGACCACGGCGGCTTTTACGAAGCCAGCGGGTAAGTCGCCTGCGGCCCGACGTTGACGTGCTCGTCGCGTTCGACCGGCTGATTGCGTAACTGCTCGGCCATCCCCGCGCCGCGTTGTACAGAGCGGCGCGCGCCGGCTTCGGCGGCTTGATAATCGGTCATCGCCACGACCGCGAAGGTCATTAGTCCGCTCACCACGTGAGTCCGGCGCGCGCGGTCGTCATCGGCAAAGCCCATTAGCCAAGGCGCGGTCGCTGTCGTTGCGCCGGCAATGGTTTCGATGACGCCGTGAACTGGAAAGGGAATGTATTTGAAAACACCGAGCGGATAACGCGTCATCAGCGCAAGGCCGAGTATCGCCCCTCCCGAAGCGACCGCGTGCGCGGTGGCGACTTTGTTCTTGCGGAAGCCAAACAGCCAGGGCGAGGCCATCATCATTCCCGCCCAGGCATAATCCATAATGGCGTGCGGCAGCGGTTTCAGTATTTTCATTATTGCTCCTTGAACTGATGTAATGAGGCAAACGTTCGACAGCGGGCGGACAGGATTGCGAGTGCGAAACCCGCTGGCCGCTTGCTGAATGCGCTTGCACGACGCACAGCGCCACGGTGATGACAAGAGCAAGTCGAATGCCTTTATGACAGGCGCGATCAAGAAAGGTAGAGACGGCGGCGCGCTCTAATCTGCGCCGCCGCGACGAGTTCAGATGGTGGGGTTGAGCAAGGCTTAAATGTCCAGGGAAGGAATCTTGATGCCCTTCTCTGTTGCCGTCTGTTCCGCTTCTTCGTAACCGGCGTCAACGTGGCGCGCGACGCCTATGCCGGGGTCATTGGTCAAAACGCGATTCAAACGCCGCGCGCCATCCGCCGTGCCGTCGGCAACGCTCACCTGACCGGCGTGCAGCGAATAGCCGATGCCGACGCCGCCGCCATTGTGAATTGAGACCCACGACGCGCCCGACGCGGTGTTGAGTAATGCGTTTAACAAAGGCCAGTCAGCAATCGCGTCCGAGCCGTCGCGCATACCTTCGGTTTCGCGGTAAGGCGACGCAACTGAGCCGGTGTCGAGATGGTCGCGCCCGATGACGATGGGCGCTTCGACTCTGCCCGTTCGCACCAGATCATTCATCGCTTCGCCGAACTCGGCGCGCTCGCCATAACCGAGCCAGCAGATGCGCGCCGGCAAGCCTTGAAACTGTACGCGGGCTTTGGCCAGTCTCAGCCAGCGCGACAGCACTTCATCATCAGGGAACAATTCCATCGCCAGTTGGTCGGTCACGGCAATGTCTGCGGGATTGCCAGAGAGCGCCACCCAGCGGAACGGGCCGCGTCCTTCGCAGAATAGCGGGCGAATGTATTCCGGCACGAATCCCGGAATCTCGAACGCCTCATCGACGCCTGCCTGTTTCGCCTGCGTACGGATGTTGTTGCCATAGTCGAACGTCACCGCGCCCATCCGTTTCAAGTCGAGCATCGCGCGGACGTGCGCGGCCATCGCCTCCATTGATCGCGCAATATAGTCTTCGGAGTTCGTCCGCCGCAGCTCATCCGCCTGTTCAAGCGTCATTCCATTCGGCACGTAACCGTTCAAGGCGTCGTGCGCGCTCGTCTGGTCGGTTAACACGTCAGGGACAATGCCGCGCCGCGCCAGTTCCGGCAACACATCGGCACAGTTGCCGACCAGCCCGACCGAAACGGCTTCGCCTTTGGCGCGCGCCTCTTCGATCATCCGCAACGCTTCATCGAGGCTCGTCGTCATCAGGTCGCAATAGCCCGTACGGATGCGCTTTTCGATGCGCGCCGCATCGACATCAATGCCGAGAAAGCTCGCGCCGTTCATCGTTGCCGCGAGCGGCTGCGCGCCGCCCATACCGCCCATCCCGCCGCTGACGACGAGCCGGCCATCGAGTGAGCCGTTGAAGTGTTTTTTAGCGGCGGCAGCGAACGTCTCAAATGTTCCCTGCACGATGCCCTGGCTGCCGATGTATATCCACGAGCCTGCGGTCATCTGCCCGTACATCGTCAGCCCCATCCGTTCGAGCCTGTGGAACTCATTCCAGTTCGACCAGTGGCCGACGAGATTGGCGTTGGCGATCAGCACGCGAGGCGCGTATTCGTGCGTGCGAAAGATGCCGACCGGCTTGCCGGACTGAACGAGCAGCGTCTCGTCGTTTTCGAGTTGTCGGAGACTGCGCACGATGGCCTCGAACGCGCGCCAGTCACGCGCGGCGCGGCCTGTGCCGCCATAAACGATGAGGTCGTCGGGGCGCTCGGCGACTTGCGGGTCAAGGTTGTTCATTAACATGCGCAGCGCCGCTTCCTGATGCCATCCCTTACAACTGATCTGGCTGCCGCGCGGCGCTGAGATATTTTTCGGTGTGCTCATAGAAGAATCCATTGGCTATTTGAGATTGCCATGCAGCGGCTTTCCTGCCGCATTCTAACATAGCCGGAACGCGTGAATGAACTGCGCGTTAAAGCAGAAGTGAGATTGGAACGCTTGTGAGTTTTTGCGACCATTATCAATATAATTAAAGTGAAGCGATGTTGAAAAAGCCGCCCTGAATACCCTGCACAGGGAATTGATTCGCTTCGGGTAAGGGCGTATCTTTGGCACCGACGTTGCCAGGAATTTTAAGCGCAGGCCGCGCGCGAGATGACCGGAAGCCCCATTTCCGCTCGCCGCTGCGGCAGATTGAGCAGAAGAGGTGATCAGGTGAGGAGTGGTGTATTATCTCAGCAATACCGGCTGCACAATACGCGGCTGTTTATGTACGTTCTTCTTTCACTGCTGATGTCGGCCTATGATGCAGTGGCGACCATCGAGCACATTTGCCGAGGCGTCGCCAGCGAAGGCAACCCGCTGATGGATTCGCTGATCCAGCGCAACGCCGCCCTCTTCTTCTTCGTCAAGATGTGTCTGACCGCGGCTGGCTTGCTGTTCTGCTACAGCTTCTCGCAACGACGCCTGGCGCAATTCGGAATCAAAGCAGTCGCCGGCATCTATGCGCTCGTCTGCATCTATCATACCTTCATCGTATTCTTTGGATAGTGGCCAGTAATCAGTAATTCAGTGGCCAGTAGTCAGTGGTCAGTGGTCAGTTGATAGTTGATAGTTGCTAGTTCCCCAAGCTCCGTTAGGAGCGCGATATTTATAGTTCACGATGCAATAGATGAATCAAGCTCCGTCAGGAGCGCAATGTTTATAGAGCGTGTCTGAGAAGCCCTGAAGGGGCGCGATTCAATAGCCCGGCGCAGCGCGCCGGGTACAAGCAGTGACAATCCCTCAAGCCCTGAAAGGGCGTAATACCCAACCTTATTACGCCCTTTCAGGGCTTACCGATTTGCACCGCATCTACTATCCCAGGGCGATGCCCTGGGCTGTCGAATCGCGCCCCTTCAGGGCTTTCTTTTCGCGTTTGCAAGAATAACCTTCCCGGTTGTGGGCTGTCGAATCGCGCCGCTGCGGGGCTTTCTTTGGCTTTTCAGACACGCTCTATAGTTACGCGGGCAGCTTAATCTGCAAGCTCCGTAGGAGCGTGATGTTTATAGAAATGGCTGAAGGATGTGACGAAGCCCCGTAGGGGCGCAATGTCAACATCGCGCTCCTACGGAGCTTGCATCATCTGTGGCATCGTGAACTATAAACATTGCGCTCCTAACGGAGCTTGGGGAACTAGCAACTATCAACTGACCACTGGTACCAACTATCAACTATCAACTATCAACTTTCAGCTATCAGCTTTCAGCTATCAACTGACCACTGACTACTGGCCACTGACCACCGATTACTGCCCAATCTCTCTCACCAGCGGGACTAACCATTCAATAAAAGCTGATAGCGGCGTGTCGCGCTCGATGAAGGGCACAAGCCGGCGCACGCGCTCGTAGACAAGCTGCAAGCGCGGGCCGGGCTTGAGCGGTTTCAGAAAATCGAGTCCTTGCGTCGCGCATAATAATTCTATCGCCAGAATCAGCTCGACGTTCTTCACCACCTGCGCGAACTTGAGCGCCGAGGTCATCCCCATCGAGACGTGATCTTCTTTATTAGCCGAGGTCGGCAGGTTCGTGACTGAAGCCGGGTGAGCCAGCACATTGTTTTCGGCGATCAGCGAAACGGCGGCGACCTGCGCGATCATCATCCCGGAGTTAGTCCCCGGCTGCGGCGTCAAAAACGCCGGCAGTCCCGACAGGTCGGGATTGACCAGTCGCTCGACGCGCCGCTCGGAGATCGTGCCGAGGTCGGCGATGGCAATGGCCGCGTAATCAAGCGCCAGCGCCACCGGCTCGCCGTGAAAGTTGCCGCCTGAGATGACTTCTTCGTCATCGGCGAAGATGAGCGGGTTATCGGTGACACTGTTGATTTCAGTCTCGATGATGCGGCGGGCGTGCGTGAGCGCGTCGCGCACGGCCCCGTGAACCTGAGGCATACAGCGCAACGCATAAGCGTCTTGCACGCGCGGGTCTGCCGTGTGATCGCGGTGCGATTCGCGGATTTCGCTGCCTTCAATCAAGTCCGTAAGACGCCGCGCGCTCTCGACCTGACCCGGATGAGGCCGCGCGCGATGAATGCGCGGGTCGAACGCCACGGGCGTGCCCATCAACGCTTCGAGCGACAACGCGCCGGTCACATCGGCGGCGTTGGCCAATCGCTCGGCGGCCAACAAGGCGAGGCCGCCCACTGCCGTCATCGCCTGCGTGCCATTCAGCAGCGCCAGTCCTTCTTTCGCTTCGAGCGTAAGCGGGGCAATGCCGGCGCGGCGCATCGCTTCGCCGCCTGGGATTCGTTGAGTTTGGTAATTCGTTTCACCTTCGCCGATGACGACGAGCGCGAGGTGAGCGAGCGGCGCGAGATCACCCGACGCGCCGACCGAGCCGCGCGATGGCACGACCGGGTGCACGCCCGCATTCAGCATCGCAATCAACGTCTCAATCACTTCGACGCGACAGCCCGAATGACCTTTGGCCAGAACGTTGGCGCGCTGCAACATCATTGCGCGGACGACGCCATCATTGAGCGGTTCGCCGATGCCGCAGGCGTGCGAGCGCACAAGGTTGATTTGCAGCTCGCGCAATTGGTGATGCGGGATCGACACGTCGGCCAGCTTGCCGAAGCCTGTGTTGATGCCATAAACGACTTCGCCGCTTTCGACGATTTGCTCAACGAAGCGGCGCGCGCGCTCGACGCGGGGCCGCGCCGTTTCTGCGAGGGCAACAGCTTCTCCGTCAGCGACGGCAGCGACTTGTTCGAGGGTTAATGATGCGCCATCTATTTCTATCATTGCACGCTTACCTCCCCTGCGTTCTTGATGGCCGCCCGTCTCAACCAGAGAGCGCTGCACAGACGCGGCTCGTCCGTTTGACATTAGCCAGCCTGAAGATATAATGCGAGCGACCAATCATCGGTTATAGGTTTTCAACGACTCGCTATCTTAACACCTCTTGCCTTAGGAATCGGAGAGAGAAGCGGCTGACAGGCCGGACCTTTCTTCGGATGGTCTTCACCTTTGTAAACCGGAAGGAGATTTATGCTGAAACGAGTTATTGGTTTCGTCTACGCGGTGATTTGCTATTTGATCTTCTTCGCAACCTTCCTATATGCCATCGGCTTCGTTGGCGGAGGGAATCTCTACGGGCCGGCCAAGCGCCTGGTGACGCCCAAAGGCATTGACCTGTGGGACGAGACCAGAGCCGAAGGGCTGGCGCTACGGATTGCCATTGACGCTTTGCTGCTCGGCCTCTTTGCCATTCAACATAGCGTGATGGCCCGCCAGTGGTTCAAGAAGCGGTGGACACAGGTAGTCGCGCCGCTGCTTGAGCGCAGCACTTACGTGCTGATCGCCAGCCTCACGCTGCTATTGGTGTTCTGGCAGTGGCGAGCGGTCGGCATATCCCCTGAGCGCGTTTTGTGGGACGTGCATAATTCGACGGGCCGGCTGGTGTTGCAAAGTCTGTTCTGGATTGGATGGCTGATCGTGCTGGCCTCGACATTTTTGATTGACCACTTCGATCTCTTCGGTCTGAAGCAAGGCTATTGCTATCTGCGAGACAAAGAAAACCCGCCGCCCTCGTTTCAGGTGAAAGCATTTTATAAGGGCGTGCGGCATCCCCTCTACCTGGGATTCATTATCGCCTTCTGGAGCACGCCGCGAATGTCGCTCGGCCACCTCTTCTTCGCGGTAATGACCACGGCTTATATGATTCTTGCCATCCAGTTCGAGGAACGCGACCTGCTGCGCGCGCACGGCGAGAGCTACGAGAATTATCGCCGGCAAGTCTCTATGCTGACGCCCGTGCGGTTCTGGAAGGACGAGGCCGCCGCGCCGAAATCGAAGAACAAGGCAGCAGGCGATTGAGAGATTCAGCGGCAAGGCAAATCGCTGATCCGATCACAGCGACTTGCCTTGAAAGACCTGTTGCCAGTTGAGTGTGCGGCGCAGAACGGCGATCTCCGAGCGCGACTGGTTGCCGAATAAGGCTTCGAGTTGATCGAGCACGGCCAGCAGCAGTTGCGGCGCGAACTGGCGCGCGTGGGTCAGCACGTGCGAGTAATAACGCATCGCCAGCCGCTCGCGCTTATCGGTGTGAAAGGCCCGCACCTGCTCGTCGCTCATCGTCGTCACGTCGGAGTTGACGGCAATGACTGGGCGCGGGATGCCCTGATGGTGCGAGCCATCGCTTTCGGTCCAACCGACCAGCAGCAGGCCGATGAAGATGCCCTGTTCGTTGACCAGATCGGGGCTGAAGACAGCGTTCATTTCGGCGGAACTCGACAGGCGTGGCCCCAGCCTGCCGAACTCCGGGTTGATGAGCTGCGAGTTATAAATCAAGCCGACCATCGTCGTCTCGGCGGTCGGTATGGCGACGAACTGGCCGAACTGAAAATGCTCTGGCAAGGGCGGCTCGGCGGTCTCCAGTTTGTCCAGCACCCGCCCGATGTAATCAACGTGCGAATTCGATTTTATTATCCGTGCAATTTTCATCAGTCATGGTCAATGGCCAGTGGTCACTGGCCACTATCTCCTCTGTGCCTTGCTAATCGCTTTGCGGGCGACGCGGAGCCGCAGATGTTCGCGCTCGGCGAACTCTTGAAAGAGCGAATAGAAGGCGTCGCGGTCGCGCCCGCTCAAAACGGCGGCCTGGTCCGCCGCTTCAATCGCGTAGGGGTAGCCGTTGCCGACGACGACTTCGCCACGAACCGTGTCAACGACATAGTCGAGCAGTCCGCGCTCGGCCACCCACATCGGTATGTCGAGCCGCGACGGCGGCCTATCGCCTGTGGTCTGCAAATAAGTGAAGCCGACGCCGCGTCGCCACTCGTCGCCATACGATTCCAGTATGCCGCGCCGCGCGCAACAGAAGAACGCCGTGCGGTCGCCCCAAGCCATGCGATCAGCAAGCAATGACGCATCCGAAATCCTTTGCGCGTCGGGAAGATCGAACGCCGCTTGCAGCAGATTGATAAGGTCGCGCGCGTAGCTCGAATCAATGTAACCGACCAGCGGCACGCCGGTCTGCCTGGAGGTATCGAGCAACGAAATAATTTCGCTCACATAAAAATCGCGCTGCTCGTCGGGCAACAACTCAGCGAATGAAATCACAAGAAGGCTATCAAAGAAGACGACCGGCGGCTTGTCTTCGGCAAAGCCGCGCGAGGCCACGCCGAGCATAAAGCTGCGCAGCGCCGCCGCCTCCATACCGTAGCGCCGCTTGTGGACGACCTGCTCTGAAAGTTCTGTCGCGCCGCCGGTGCGGACAAGGATTTCGGTCGGCGGCAGAATCTCGAACGCCACATCCTTGACGTAACCGCCCGCCGGCGTGTGGGCATTCTCGAACCACGCGACCTGAACGGCGGCGACGGGCACGGAGAAATCCTTCGATGGAAGAATCTGGCTGCCGTCGGCGGCAAACGTCGTTCGGCCCGCAAGCGTTTCGAGGCTCCAGCGCCGCGCGTCTTCGTGCGTCTGCCAATCGTGAGCGAACCCTCGAATCAAAGCGGCGGATTGCTCAAGCTCCGCCGTCGGCAGCGCGCCCGGCGCATCATGCTCGGCGAGGCGAGCGCGCAGCTCAGCAAAAGTCAACGAAGAGAGTCGATCCAGCGCGCCGGCATAGAGTCGCACCTGCTCACGGAAATCCGTATCATAGTGCGCGAAGTCAGCGCGGCGGCTTTCAAGCGCGGTCATTATTTTTTCGCGATAGATCATAGGCGCTCTCCGTTGCCTTCATCGAGCGCCGGCATCGGGCGGGCGCTGCGACCCAGAAGCCTATTCGCCAGCCCGCGAGAAGTCAATCGCTGCCGACACCCTCGACAGTTTGCTTTATTGAACGGTGCGGAGACATAAATAGAGAGGTGCGTGGCGCGACCAGTTGGCGTATAATGGCCGTGAACTGATGAGCCGATGAGTCATTCAAATCCTTCTGCAAGAATTGAAAATGCCGATGACGTAGCCAGGACGCGACGATGTGGCCGAGATGGCTAAAAGGAAGAAGCAATCGCAACGAGGCCCTGATGGCAGCGACGACTCAGCCTGTTATAGCAGAGATGACCGAGGTCGATATCAACGACTGTTGGCGTCTCGATCAACGCTGTTTCTCGGACGGTGAGGCTTACGACCGTGAAACCATTCGCTACCTGCTTTCGCATCAGCAGGCCGTTTGTTACAAAGTAGTTTCCGGCACAAATGAGATGCTGGCCTTCGTCGTCGGTATGATCGAACCGGACCGCACCGGCCATGTGGTCGCGCTCGGCGTTGCCCCTGAACAACGGCGGCAAGGGCTAGGCCGCCACCTGATGCGCGCCGTCGAGCAAGGCTTCTTCAAGAACGGCATCACCACGGTTCGCCTCGAAGTCCGCACCAGCAACGACGCCGCGCAGAAACTCTACTTCCACCTCGGCTATAAGATCGTCCGTCGCATGCCGCGCTACTACACGAGCGGCGACGACGGCTACCTGATGGTCAAGAACCTCGGTTGATTTTAGATTTTGGATTAAGGGAAGAACGGGGCTTTCTTGAGCCGGCTCTGTTCTGCCAATCCAAAATTGGCAGGCGGCTAAAATTCTCGACAAAGCATGCGTTTGTTGTTACGATGACAGGGTTAGTAGCGACGGCGCGCGTGGCCGTCGCAAGGTGTTAGATTCGAGGAGCGCGTCTTCTCTGTTCGGAACGGTCTGCTAGATTGACACTGCTCAACTTCCGCCCGGATAGCCAGCGCGAGTTCCTTCCAACCAGTTTCTGAAGAAACTCAGGAGAGACAATGAGAATATTCGTAGGTAATCTGTCGTACAACACGACGGAGGATCAACTGAACGACCTGTTCGGTGAGGTCGGGCCGGTCGAGTCGGCGACGATTGTGACTGACAGAGAAACGGGCCGCTCGCGCGGCTTCGCCTTCGTCGAGATGGACACCGACGCAGGCAACAAGGCCATCGAGCGCTTCAATGGCACCGAGTTTCAGGGCCGCACGATCAACGTCAACGAAGCACGGCCTCGCGCCGAGCGCAGCTTCGGTGGCGGCGGCGGCGGCGGCGGTCGCGGCGGCTTCGGCGGTAATCGTGGCGGTGGCGGCGGCGGCGGCGGTCGTGGCGGCAGCGGCCAGCGCCGCGAACCACGCTGGTAGTCAATCGGCAAAAGAAGAAGGCCGGAGAGATTTTCTCCGGCCTTCTTCTTTTGCTGGGACGCGGCGACGGGGAGACGCGGCGACGGAAGGACACAGAAACGAATCGCTCATCTCTCCCCGCATCGCCCCATCACCCCATCGCCCTGTCGTTCTTTCTCCGCGTCTCCGCGTTCCCGTGTCGCCGTGTCACTGCTTCAGCATCTCGTCGCGTTTCGCCTTGAACTCCGTCCCCGGCTTCCACTCAGGATACTTGTCGGTGTTGGCGACGCGGTAGCCCACCGTCATCAGCAAGCGCACGTCTTCGACCGCGCCCGACAGGTTCCAGTCCGGCTTAATTTCGTCCGACGGCTTGTGATAATCGTTTTCGGTGTACTCGTCGCGTTTCTTCATCCCCCAGCCCGCCGGCTTGCCAATGTAGTCGATGCCACTTTCGGGATCGAGCGCCGGCACGCCCTGCTTGGCGAAGTTGAAATGATCCGAGCGATAATAAAAGCCCTTCTCCGGCTCGGCATCCGGGCGCAAGACGCGGCCTTTTTCTGTTGCCGCTTCCTTCAGCACATCGTCGAGCGTCGAGTTGCCCAGCCCGATGACGGTCAAGTCGCGCGTCACGCCCCACTGGTTCAGGCCATCCATGTTGATCTCGGCTACGGTCTTCGCCAGCGGATAGATCGGATTCTCGGCATAGTACTTCGAGCCGATCAGCCCCTTCTCTTCCGCCGTTACGGCAAGAAAAAGAATCGAACGGCGCGGCGGCGGCGCGGTGGCCTTGAAAGCGCGGGCCATCTCAATCAAGCCGGCGATGCCTGATGCGTTATCGAGCGCGCCGTTGTAAATCTTGTCGCCCTTCGCGTCCGGCAGGCCGATGCCGAGGTGATCCCAGTGCGCGGTGTAGATGACGTATTCATCCTTGAGCTTCGGGTCAGCGCCTTCGAGTTTGCCAACGACGTTGTGCGATTCAATCGTGCGAATCTTGTTTTCGATGTCGAGCCTGGCGCGGGCCTTCAATTCCACCGGCTGAAAATCTTTGCGAGCGGCTTGCTTCTTCAGCTCATCAAAGTTCAAACCGGCGGCCTGCATCAGCTCGCGCGTCTTCGGCTCAGTGATCCAGCCTTCGATGTTGACGCGCGACATGTTCTTGTCCTTCGACACGAGGTCGAAGTTCTCAATCGTAAAGCTTCCCTTCGGCACGGCCCACGGGTAGCCCGCCGGCCCGGTCTCGTGGACGACCAGCACACCCGCCGCGCCTTTGGCGGCGGCTATCTCGAACTTGTAGGTCCAGCGACCGTAGTAGGTCATCGCGCGGCCTTTGAACATCTTGTCGTCGAGTTTCTTCGGGTCTGTCGGGTCGGGCACTGCCGGGTCGTTGACCAGCATAACGAGCACCTTGCCGCGCACGTCTTTGCCCTTGTAATCATCCCAGCCGTATTCGGGCGCGACGACGCCATAGCCGACGAAGACCATATCGGCATCGAATCCGGTTTGCTCGACGACGCGCGTCGTGCGGGCGACAAAGTCGTCGCCGAATTTCAAGTTCATCCCCTTGTTGCTGACGCTGACCTTCATAACCGCGTCCTGTTTCGTTGTAATTCCCACGAGCGGCACGTTCTGGAAGTAGGTGCCGTCTGTATTGCCGGGCGCGAGGCCGATCTGCCGGAACTGATCGGCGATGTACTTGATCGACAGGTCTTCGCCGCGCGTGCCGGGGCCGCGCCCTTCAAACTCGTCCGACGCCAGCGTCTTGATGTGACGCATTAAGCCATCCGTCGTAATCATATTGGGCGCTTTCTGGTCAGGCCCTTTGGCCGTGGCCTTGCCATTGCCCTTCTGCACGGCGAAGGCAATGAGCGAGGTTAAGAGAACAACTGAGAGTATGAGTAGTGATCGCTTCATAGATAACTTCCCCTTTGATGAGATGTCTTGCTGGCAGCAAAACATTATACCGCATCCTAGCGCATCGAGACGACGCGCGGTCGCAGTGATGCCGGCACGCTGGTTTCAACAGCGTTGAAGAGAAAGGGCAGCGTGGCGATGCTCTGCCCGCGATATTGCGGGCGGAAGCCGAACATCACGATGCGCCCTTTGCCGCGTTTGACTTCAACGATGGCTCCCTTGCCCGCGATCTTTTCCGCGCCCAACAGCCAGCCCGACAACAGCAACTCGTTAGCGTCGGCGAAGCGGGCGATGATGCGCGCGGCGCTGCTCGTGGTTTCAAAAGCCGGGCTGAACTCGAACCACGCGACGCTTTCATCCTTCGTTGATTCGAGCATCGGCGCGTTCTTCGCTAAAGGATCATTCGTGTCCAGCTTGATCTTGAGAATCGAGCCGGGGCAGTAGAAATCTTTCGCCGCCACGCCGGCCAGTACGTTGCGAACCGGCGCGTTCAGATAATCAATCGCAAACTGCGAAGCCTCGTTGAGCGTGATGAGCGTGCCGCCCTCTTCGACGAATTGCTTCAACGCTTCAACGCCCGCCGCCGTGATGCCGCCGGCAACGTCCGCCGGGTAGCGGTCTTTGGGCAGGCCGTTGACGATAGACGCCGCGCTCTGCGCCGGCAGGATAATGCAATCATACTTCGCCCGCAGATTGCCGGCTCGCACCTCTTCATCGAGCAACGACTGATAGCTGAACTTGAACCAGTCAATGCGCGATTTCAGTTGATCGAACATCCACCTCGTCCAGCCTTCGTCCATCGAGGCGACGTAGCTCTTGTACAACCCAACGCGAGGCGCAGCGTTGTTGACGGGTCGTTGCGCGCCAATGCCTCCTGATGTCTTTGGCTCAGTCGGCACGCGGAACGGATGATTGACCTGCGCGACGTTGACGCCCATCAACAAGGGCAACGTGTGCGCCGTCACATCGTAAGGCCGGCGCGGCGGGCCGCCCGGATACTCGCGCAGGTCTGGATAATGCTGGCGCTCAAGCAGCGTCTTGGCGAATGCCCCGTAAGGCTGACGCATCAGTATGAGGGTTGTGCCTGCCGGGTACTTTTTGCCGTCAGCTTCAAATGGCTCGTCTACCTCAGTCATCTTTACATCGCCGCGTTTCAGGATTTCGAGAAGCCTGGCATAGCCTTCAAACCTCCAGAAGTCTTCAATCGCAACGGGTGGGATGAGAAAAGCGAACGGCTCGCCGGCTTTCTGTTCGGCTACGGCATCTTTGCCGATGCGATAGAAATCGCGCAGCCAGCGTTCGCGGTAACGCGCCGCATTGCGCATCAACGCGAACGCGCCCGATTGCATATAATCGACGATGTTCGCCAGCTTCCACTCACCGCCCGGCCACACATCGGGAAAGTTCCAGCTCCGCACCTTCGGGTCTACGCCGATCTGTGGCGACAGTCGTTCAAAAGGCACGCGCGTCGGCGTAGCGATGCGGCACGAAGCCGTCTCGCTCAGTATGCGAATGCCGCCGTGATAATGCTGATAAGCGCGCGCCGGCGTCCACGCGTCATAGACGCCGTTGATGACAACGCCGGCTTTGCCTTCTGAAGCCATCTCCCACGCCATCGCGCTGCCCATGAAGTTGACGCCCGCCTGAATCAGCGGCGGCACGTTCGGCTCCCACGGCTCGACGTAAGGCGGGATGAAGAAGCGCGAGCCGGTTTCGCCCTGCTGATGAATGTCGTGCACGATCTGTGGTCGCCAGACGTTTTGAATCCTATCGACCGTCATCTGCGTTTCGACCTGCGTGAAGGCGTACCAGTCACGGTTGTTGTCGTGGCCTGTGTAATGATGATAAAGCTCCGGCGGGCTGGTCCCTTCAGCGGGTGTGCCGAGCGTCTTGTCATACCAGTTCTTGACGATGTCAACGCCGTCGGGGTTGAGCGAAGGCACCAGCAGCACGATGCACTTGTCGAGAATCTCGCGCGTCTCCGCCGAATCGTCCGACACCAGCTTATAGGCGATGTTCATCGCCGCCAGCGGCCCGCCGACTTCAGTCGAGTGAATGCCGCAGGTGATGAGCACGACGGTGCGGCCTTCGGCGATTAGCTTCTCGGCTTCCGTATCGCGGCTGCCGATTAAGCGCGGGTCGGCGAGCTTGCGTTGAATCTCCTGAATCCGATTGATGTTCGCCAGATTCGCCGGCGACGAAATCAACGCGACGACAAACGGGCGACCGAGCGTGGTCTTGCCGAGGTCATTGAAGATCAGCCGCCGCGTCGTTTGTTCAAGCCGCTTGAAGTAATCGACGATCTGCGACCACGACGCCAGCTTGCGGTCATCGCCGGGCGTGAAGCCAATCACCTCTCTCGGCGTCGGCACGGCGACGGCAGGCGGTCTGGTTGCACCGGCGCGCGCAGGTCTCCGCGCCTGCGCCAAAACGTCGTTCAATTGAATCAGTGAAAAGGTGGCGACACAGATCAACGCGATCAAGAGCGCGCGGCGCAGTGAAAGAGGCATAGAGGTCTCCAGCAAGAATGGAATGGCCGACCCGCGACGGCGAATCGGCCCGCCGCAGTTCCACTGTGTGAATCGCTAGTCGCTCACACGCACGATGATGAAGCCGCCGCCGACCGCCCAGACGTGCTGCGCGTCAGCCGCGCCGAGCCGTGAAAGCGGCGGGTCAAATTCCAGGTCTTTCTTCTCGCTCAACCAAGTGCGGTTGGCGTCCATGGTGTGATAGACGTACGAACCTTTGTCGGTCAATATCCAGCCTTCGTTGGCATTGATGAACAACACGTCGCGCGCGCCGGAATCGGCAACGATGCGCTGCTTGGCCCACGCCACGCCGCCATTCGTCGTGCCGATGACGCGGCCCGTGTCTTCTTCGCTGGCGCGAGCGGCGGCATAACCGTGTTCGGCGTCCGGGAAACTGAGGCCGACCACCTTAAACATCTTCGCGCCTTCGCTGCCGGGCAACGAGATCGGTTCGTCCGGCTCAAGCTCGGACTTCTGTCTATCCCACGTCACACCGCCGTTGGTTGTGTGATAGATCGCGCCTCTCGACCCCGAAGCCCAGCCGGTTGCCTTATCGAGAAACTGTAGGTCGAAGATTGAAACCGACAAGCGCACTTGCGACTGCCAGGTCTTGCCGCCGTCGGTCGTCATCAACAGGTCGCTGGGACCATTGGTGTCTGATTCATCTTCAGGGTCAGCCGAGGTCGAGCCGCCCATCCAGCCGGTTTGGCTATCGGCCATAAAGATACAGGTCGGCGTCTGTTTGACATCTGGGAGCCGCGAAAACGTCCAGGTCTGGCCGCCGTCTGTGGTCTTGAATATCACCGCTTCATTGCCCAGCGCTCGACCAACTACGTAGCCGGTCTGCGCGTCGGCAAACGACATCGCATTGATGCTGATTTCGGCGACGCCTGCCTGTTCGAGAAGCATCTCGCTCCAGGTCTGCCCGCCGTCGGTGGTCCTGACGAAAACGCCGACGCGATCCTCCCTGTTCCTGGGATTGCGCATATCACCGGCGACATAAACAAGTGTAGGCGACATTACAGAGATGGAGCTGTAATAAAAGCTCTCGGCCAGGTCGTTGCCGGTCAACCCCTGCGCCAGCGGCGA
>JBJMGV010000094.1:0-68355 GCA_045807725.1 Blastocatellia bacterium
GCTCCTGACGGAGCTTGCATCATCTATTGCATCGGTAACTATAAACATCGCGCTCCTAACGGAGCTTCGTCACATCCTTCAGCCTTATCTATAAACATCGCGTCCCTACGAGACTCAGGATTATCTCCGACCACTGATCACTGGCCACTGACCACTGCTGACGGTTCCAGCTTCAGCGATTCTTTGAGCGCGTAGATGGCGACTTCGAGCTGCTCGTCGTCCGGCTCTTTCGTCGTGATGTTCTGAAGCCACAACCCGGGCCGCGTAATCACTGCAAAGAACCACTGCGCGCGGCTGTTGGCCGAAGCGCGAATGATCTCGTAAGAGACGCCCGCAATCACCGGCATCAGCGCCAGGCGCACGACGAAATTCAAAACGAGCGAGTCGAACTTCACAATCGAGAAGGCAACGATGGAGACTAGCATCACGACCATCAGAAAGCTCGTGCCGCAGCGCGGATGCTGGCGCGATTTGGGTCGCGCGTTCTCGACGGTCAGCGCCTCGCCCGCTTCCCAGGTGTAAACAACCTTGTGCTCCGCGCCGTGATACTCGAAGACGCGGCGCATCTCTTTCATCCACGAAAAGGTCGTGATCATCACCAGGAAGAAGGTCATACGGATCAGCCCGTCCACGAGGTTGAACGTCACCGACGGGCGCACAGGGTGCAGCGACGCTTTCAGCCACGCCCACGCGTTCGCGTACCACGTGCCCGACGCCGAATGCGCGTCAATCGTGCCGCCGCCGAGATAGACGAACAACATGTTAGTCAACACGAGCGGCAGCACGATGAACAGCAAGACGTTGAAGATGACGGCGAAGATCATTGAACCCGCCGCCGCCGCGTTCGACGTTTGCTTGACCTCTGCGACGGCTGGCTTTGATTCAACAACAGCGACCGGGGCCGCTGCCGTCGAAGCCGCTACCGTCGAAGTCAAAGCCGCCGCCTGAGCTTCGACCAGCGGTTCGGCGGTCGTTGCTTCTTTCGTCGTCTCGTGGAAGATGGCGTTGGTCGAAAAGTTCAGCGCCTTGATGCCGAGGATCATCGAATGAATCAAGACGCCCGCGCCGCGCAGCACCGGCAGCCGCAGCATCGGGTACTGCTGGCTGAGCACCGGCAGACGTTCGCTCTTCGAGATGATCTGGCCATTCGGCAAGCGCACGGCGACTGCGTACGAGTGCGGCGCGCGCATCATCACCCCTTCGATGACGGCCTGGCCGCCGACGATAATCTGGTCTTCTTTCATTACTGCCTCCGCCTGTGCGATTCCGGCGCGCTCGCGGGTGTTGCCTCGCCGCGCGATGATGTTCTTATACCAAAAAATATTGGTTGCCGGAACCGTCGCTTTCGTCTCAGCGGCTCGCGGCTCTTGATAGAAGAAGAGCAGTCAGCCCGTTGAGGCGCGGCAGTCCCGGCAACCAATATTCGGTTGTCGTTGAGTTAAGCTTCGGTCGCAGTCTTGCGCCCGTACTTGCGGTTAAAGCGCTCGACGCGCCCGGCGGTGTCCACCAGCTTTTGCTTGCCGGTGAAAAACGGGTGGCAGTTCGAGCAGATTTCGAGGCGAATCTCCGACTTGGTCGAGCGTGTCTCCCAAGTTGCGCCGCACGCGCAGTGGACGTTCGCCGTCTGGTACTTCGGATGGATATCTGATTTCACTTCGTGCTCCTGTCAGCGATTTTCTACTAAACGCAACATAAAAGGTTAGCCGATGCCGTGCGCGACTGTCAAGAATGATGCCGCGCCGTCCGCCGCAGCCGAGATGAGCGAATGGGACTTTGTGAGAAAAACAGGGAAGGAAATTCTCTGGCTTGTGTCTAACTATTTCATGAAGCCGTTCTCATCGGTTCCTCTGAAGTAGTCTCAATATGGTCTTGTGCTTCACGCTCTGGTTGAAGTTGTGAAAAACGAATAGAGGATGAAAGGTGTTCGAGATGACAATGAAGAATTACCTGCGCTTGACCCTTCTGCTCGCGCTCTCGGTTTTCGTCGCGGCGTCGGTCGCGGCGCAGTCTCCGAACACGGCGACCATCATCGTCGCTGTGGTTGATCAAACCGGCGCGGTCTTGCCTGACGCCCGGATTGTAGTAGTGAACAACGCCACCGGCGCGGCGCGCGAAGCCGTAACCGGCGGCGAAGGCAGCGTCACTATTCCCGGCTTATCGCTGACCGGAACTTACACGGTCAGCGTCTCCAAGCAAGGCTTCGGCAGCGAAGAGCGCAAAGCGATCACGCTGCGCTCAGGTGAAACCGCGACCCTGAAAATGACGATGCTGGTCGGCTCCACCTCGGCGGAAGTCACCGTCTACGGCACAGCCGAAGGCGTACGCGCCGACTCGCAGATCGGTCGCCGGCTCGACAGTACGACCATTGACGAAACGCCGATTCTCGGTCGCAAGGCGACGACACTGCCGCTCTTCAATTCGGCCTTCCGACAGGCGAAGGGAACCGGCGACCTCTTCGTCAACGCGACTTACTTCGTCACCGGCGTCGGCGGTCGCCGGCAGACCACCGTGTTGCTCGACGGCGCGAATAACGATGAAGGCTGGGGCCGTCAGACGGCCATTGCCACCGTGCCGCTCGGCGCTATACAGGAAATCACCGTCCTCTCGAACGCCTTCTCTTCCGAGTTCGGCTGGACCTCTGGCCCGGCGCTGAACATCGTCACCAAGTCGGGCACGAACCAGTTGCACGGGGAAGGGCTGTTGATGTTTCGTCCCGGCGTTTGGCAGGCAGACACGTTTTCGACAAAGAATTTTTGTCCGCACTCCTTGCTGACTTGCGTCACGCCGACCACGCTCAAGGCCATCAATCCGGTGGACATTCCCGACGCGCTGAAGCAGTTCTCCGGCTCCATCGGCGGGCCGATCATCAAGGACAAGACCTTCTTCTTCGTCACGTCCGACTACACGCGGCAGGATCGAACGACGTTCCTCTCGACAACGTTGCCGGCCTTCCTCTTGCCGGCGGACGGCCACCTCGACGTGACGGGCCATTACCGCCAATTCCTCTTCGACGGCAGGCTCGACCACAAGCTCACATCGAATCAGAACCTGATGCTTCGATTTAATGTTGACCGCTTTGACGACGATAATCCGCAGGATGCCGTCGGCGGCACGAGCGCGCCGAGCGTCGCGCGCCGCTACGCGCGGCGGTCGTGGACGACTCAACTCAATCACACGACAGTCTTCAGCCCGAAACTTCTCAACGAGGCGCGCGTCGCTTACCTGCACGGCGACCCGGTGACGCTCTGGGAAGCGCAGACGCTCTCGACCACCTACACGCGCAGCGGCAATGTGCCGTTCACCATCGGGCAGTCGCGCGCCTCAGACATCTATGGCTACCAGACGCAGTTCTCCGACACGCTGTCGTGGTCGCTCGGCAAACACTACCTGCGCTTCGGCGGCAGTGTGACGCGTCACACCTCAGGCGGCACGGGCAGCGAGCCGGGCACGGCGATACTCGGCACGTTCACCTTCAAGAACACGACGACCGCGCCCTTCGATCAATTGACGCTGGCCGACGTGCAGAGCTACACGCAGCCGATCAATTTCGGGATCGACAGCTATGAATTATCGCAGTGGCTCGTGACCGGCTTCGTGCAGGATAGCATTCACTTGCGCCGCAATCTCACGATTGACGCGGGCTTGCGCTATGACCGGCAGACGCTCACGGACGCGACGAAGAACTTCGCGCCGCGCGTCGGCTTCGGCTGGAACCCCGGCGGCGATTCGCGCACCGCGATTCGCGGCGGCTATGGTATGTACTACACGCAGATTCGCTCGAACGCGGTCGCCAGCTATCTGGTGAACGGGTTGGACGGGCTGACGACCTACACGGCAGTGCCCGGCCAGACCGGCTTCCCGACTTGTTTGATTGGCGCTTGCCTTCCCTTGAATGTTGATCCGCGAGTGCTGCCGGCTTCGCAATTACCGGCGCGCGACATCGTGATTCGGGCGGGACAGCGGAGCTTCTACGAAGCGCAGTTCGCCAAGTACGGGCTGAACTTCGACCTGCTGCCGAACTATCCCGACGAGCTGATGAACCCGCGCAGTCAGGTCTTCTCTTTTGGCGCAGAGCGCGAGGTGAGAAAGGGATTTTTCGTCGGAGCCGATTATGTGCATCAGCACTTGAGCGGCATTGACCGCACGCTCGATCTGAACGCGCCGCTGCCCTTCGCTCGCACGGCGATTGGAGCAATCAGAACGGTGGCCGCTGCCAATCTGACTCGCCCGATTCTGCCGGTCAATGGCGGCGTGCGCCAGGTCAACGTGCTGACGAACCTCGGCGAAGCTGATTACGATGGATTGCAGACGCAGATTAGTTATCGCGGCAATTCGCGTATGTACTTCGCCCTTAGCTACACGCTGTCGAAAACGACCAACACAAGCGAGCCGGACGGCAACGGCATCGGCCCGAATGAAAGCCACATCTCGCAACTGGACGAGCAGGAACGCGGGCCGAGCCTGCTCGATCAACGTCACCGCGCCGTCGTTATGTTCAATTACCGTTTTCCGCTGGGCATCACCGCAGGGACGGTTTCGCAGTTCGCTTCGGCGCGTCCGTTCAACGCCACCACCGGCGTAGACAACAACGGCGACGGCGCGAACAACGACCGCCCGATCATTGACGGCAAGATCATCAGCAAGTCGGCCTTTCGCGGCAGTCCGACTTCCGACGTGTCCTTGTTCGTCGAGGACCGCATCAAGCTGACGGAGCGTACGGCGGTGCTGCTCCGACTCGAAGGCTTCAACGTTTTCAATCACGGCAACTATCTCGGTCGCGGGCAGACGATCTGGGGCAACTCGTCCTTGCCGAACTCGACGTTCGGTCAGCTCGCAGCCGTCGGCACAACAACCAATGCGCTGCCGGCGTTCGCCAACGTAGACCCGCCGCGCATGTTCCAGATGCAAGTGCGGTTCATCTTTTAAAAGCGTGTTTTGAAATTGCGTGATGCCGCAAAGCGGCAGCGAGAAGGTAGCCAGAGGTGAAACTTCTGGAAGAAAGTAGCCAGAGGTGGAACCTCTGGAAGAAGGTAGCCAGAGGTGAAACCTCTGGAAGAAGGTAGCCAGAGGTGAAACCTCTAGAACCTATGGCATTAGTCTTCCCGCGTTGAAGACGCGGCCAGATCGTCTGGCGCTCCTTCAGAGCGCGGTTACTTGGTGCGCTGCATTCCAGACGTTGCCCGTCTCATGTTCAGACGTTGCACATCTGGCTACCTTCTCAGCGCGCCTTTGGCGCGCACGCTTATATGTCGCGCGATGGAAGAATATTTCGCGGCTTGTGTCTAATCATATGGAAGCCTTAGTCTACAAGTAATGATCGAAACGCGCTCCGCACAACCTGAACAGGACGAACGCGCGCTGATGCTCGCCGCACAGCGTGGCGACCGCAACGCCTTCAGGTCGCTTTACGAGCGTTACCGCGACCGCCTCAACAACCTGATCTTCTATTCACTCGGCGACAGCCTCTGGGCCGAAGACGTGCTGCAAATTGTCTTCATCAAAATCTACAAAGGGCTGCCGGGCTTCCGCTTCGAGGCCAGCCCGGCAACCTGGATGTACCGCATCGCGCTGAATGAATGCCTCAACCAGCAACAGCGGCGCGGCGCGGCGCACGTGCCCTTTGAAGAGATTCTCGGCAGCGATGACGAGTACGATCCGGGCGCGTTGCCCGACCTGGCGCACGCCGACCGCGAGCGGCGCGAGATCATCCGCCAAGCCGTGATGGAGCTGTCGCCCAAGCTGCGCGGCGTCGTCGTCTTGAAGTATATCGAAGGACTCTCTTACGACGAGATGGCTCAGGTGCTCGACTGTTCGCAAGGGACCGTCGCATCGCGGCTGAGCCGCGCCCTGCGCCAGTTGGAATCGCGGCTGCGACCATTCAAGCGCATCCTGTGAGCGGCCCGCCGATGTTCGGCAGATGGAGTAATCAAACATGAAGTGTTGGCGAACGATCAAGCGACGCGAGTTGACGCGCTACGTCACCGATGGATTGACGCCTGAGCGCGTGCAGCGCGTGGAAGACCACCTGCTCGATTGCGGCGACTGCCGCGATGCGGTGGCGCGGCTGCGCGGCGGTCAACATTTCGCCGCACACCTGCCGCGCGTGACGCCGCAGCGTGACGTGTGGGATGCCATCGAAGCGGCGATAGACAAGCAAGAGGCAAGCGCCATTCAATCCGCGCCGGTGTCACGACGCACGCCGCGATGGCGCGCGCTGTTGCCCGCGCCGCGCTATGCCCTGCTGACCGCTGCCGTCGTGATTCTGTCGGCTGTCACGTTCTTCGCCTTGCGCCACCACGCCGCGTCCGAGCAGGAGCCTGCCGGGCTGAAAACGCTTGAGGCGGTAGACTGGGACGAGTTTCACCCGGTCAGCATCAGCAACATCGAGCGCAACACCAAGCCGCACGTCGTCGCCGAAGGCTACGTCAGCGAGGTGCGCGTCAATGACGAAGACGGCGATTTGAGCTTCAAGCTGGTTGACCGCCTAGGCGAGCAGGAGCGTTTCATCGTCTGCGAGATCATTGACCCTATACGATTGAAGCCGCCGGCGGTCGGCAGCCGCGTGCGCGTTTATGGCGTCAGCCGCTACGACGGCGAGCACGACCACAACTGGTATGAAGTTCATCCCGTGCTCAACATCGAGGTCGTGCATTGAGCGATGCGCGCATTGATTGATTCGTGTGTTGGTTGATTCGATTCAGGGTGTGCAAGTTCGGTTGATCTTCTCTCGTTTACCGTAGCGCCGCCCGATACCTCGCGCGGCGCTACGGAATTTTCAGACGAGCCAGGGGTAAGGTTGGAAACCGGCGCAACAGCCGCAAAGGCCAACCGGGGACGACAGTTTTCGATCTATCCGTTCACTCGGAATAAAGCGATAGGAGAGGCACGGGCTGTCACGCGCTGGCAGTTCTTTGCTCAACAGGAATGCTGACCAGACACGCTTACCTCAAACGAATCAGGAAATCTTCATTCAATTCCGTGCGCGCCATCGCGGCGCTCGCCCTCGTTGCGTTGTTCTCGGCGCAGAACCTCTTAGCCCAGACGCTCGACACGGCCAGCGTACGTGGACAAGTGATAGACCCAGCCGGCGCTGCTATCGAAGATGCCAGTGTCGTGCTCATCAATCAGCTCACCGGCTTCAAGCGCGAGGCGCGCAGCGACAGTAATGGTTATTACCATTTCGCTGGCCTGCCGCTGACGGGCCGTTACGCGCTGACCATCAACAGCAAGGGCTTTCGGCCCTTCGAGCGAAAAGATATGGTCTTACGCGCCGACGAAACGGCGACCATCAATGTGTTCCTGGATATAGCAGGGGTTGAGATCACTAACGACGTTCAGATTTATGGAACGGCTGAAGGCGTGCGCTCGGACTCGCCGCAGATCGGCACGCGCCTCGACTTAGAGAAGATTGATGAAACGCCGGTCTTCGGGCGCAAGCTCACAAACCTGCCGCTGCTCAACTCGGCGGTCAAGCCGGCGCGCGGCCAGGGCGATCTCTTTCTTAACAACACGCTCTTTGTGATTAACGGCGGCGGACGCCGGCAGCCGACTTTCAAGATCGACGGCAGCACAGGCGATGACGCCTGGGGGCGGCAGACGATCTTCACCAACATTCCGTTCTCGGCCTTGCAAGAGTTCACCGTATTGCCCAACAGCTTCTCCGCTGAATACGGGCGCACGACCGGCGGCGCGATCAACGTCGTCACCAAGTCGGGAACCAACGACGTTCACGGCGACCTGCTCTACCTCGCTCGCCCAAGCGGTCTGCAAGCCAACGCGCCGCTCTCGCGTGTTCGCACTAAAGACGAGTTGAATCAGATTAGCGGCGTCATCTCAGGGCCGATCATCAAAGACCGCACGCATTACTTGCTCGCGGCGGAATACAACCGCCAGGATCGTGATGCCGTCATCACTTCACCAATCGCGCCGGGGCTGTTCACCGGCGAGTTCCGCCAGCCGCTGTTTCTCGTTCGCCTCGATCACCAGTTGAGCGAAGGCAACCTGCTGACCGCGAAGTTCAACTTCGACCGCTTCAAAGACACCAACCCGGCGGACGCCGTCAGCAATCTCGTGCTGCCGAGCGCCGGGCGCATCTTTCGTAAGCAGACTTACACAGCGCAACTGGGCGACACCTGGACGCTGGGCAGCCGCGCCATCAACGAAGCGCACCTTCAGTATCAGCTCGGCGATCCAATTACCGAATTCGAGCCGGTTTCGCCGTCGCCGCAGTTCGTGCGACCGGGCATCTCCACCGAAGGCGAATCGCGCGTCGGTCGCCTGACCAATGACCAGTACCAGCTCAACGACACACTCTCTTTTCTGACCGGCAAACACAGCCTGCGGGTTGGCGGCGATGTGATTCATTCGTCGTCCGGCGGCAACGGTCAGGAATTCGGCAGCGGCTTCCTGCTCGGCCAGTTCACCTTCAAGACCAACGCCGGTTGTTCGGCGACCGGCACGAATTGCAGGCCGACCTCTCAGCTTACCCTGAGCGACGTAGCGAGCTTCACGCAGAGCTTCGGCACGCAGACGTATCACGTCAGCGAATGGCTGTGGTCGCTCTTCGCACAAGACAGTTATCGCGTGCGCACAGACCTGACGCTCAATCTCGGCGTGCGCTACGAGCGGCAGACCTTCACCGACGACAACAACAACTGGGCGCCGCGCGTCGGCTTTGCTTATAACGTCGCCGGCGACACGCGCACGGTGCTGCGCGGCAGCTACGGAATTTATTATTCAGAGATTCCTGCGAACACGGCGGCGAGCTGGAACATTGGCGGGCCGGCGGGCATCTTCACCTACACGGTATCGCCGGGCGGCCTGGGCTTTCCGACTTCGTTCAGCCCGATTGCGTCATTGCCGGCGGGCGCGGTCCTGCCGGCGCGCGACATCACGATTCAGCCGGGCCGCCGCGATTACTACCGCCAGTTCTTCGACATTAATCGCCTGTCGCGTTATCAAGACGAGCTGCTCAACCCGTACACGCAGCTCACGACCTTTGGCTTCGAGCGCCAGTTGAGCACGCAATGGTTTTTATCTGCGGACTACGTGCATCAACGCACGATTAAGATCAACCGCACGATTGACCTGAACGCGCCGGCCTTATTCATTCGCACGTCGGCAACCGCCACGCGCACGACCGCCGCCGCCGATGCGACGCGCCCGATTACGCCCGTGCCGAACGGCTATCGCGCCATCAACTCAATCATCAATGAAGGCTGGGCCAACTACGATGCCTTGCAGGTGAATCTGAACAAGCGCTTCGGCCAGCGTTTCTCGCTGCTGGCGAGCTACACCTATTCCCACACGATCAACAACATCGAAGCCGACGCGCCGGGCAACAGCATCAACGATGTGAATCAGCTCGGCGCATTCGAGAAGGGCAACAGCCTGCTCGATCAGCGCCACCGCGCCGTCATCAGCGGTTGGGTCAACTTGCCTTTGCGATTTAAGTTCGGCGGCGTGACGACGCTGGCGTCGGGCGTGCCTTACAATATCACTGTCGGTCAGGACGTGAATGGCGACCGCTCGAACACAGACCGCCCGTTTGTGGGTAGCGCGGTGATTGGTCGCAATGCCGGACGCGGCTCGGCGATCTACAGCACGAATGCTTTTGTTGAGCACGAGATTCGTTTCAGCGAGCGTTATCGTTTGAGCTTGCGTGCCGAAGGCTACAATATTTTCAACTACTCGAACTACTATGGTCGCAACGGCGTCTACGGCACGGGCGCGACCGCGCCGCCCGCGCTATTCGGCACGCCGCTGGCGGGCATCGCTAACGTAGACCCGGCGCGCGAGCTTCAGTTCGTGTTTCGATTCCGATTCTGATGGCGTGAAGCATGCTCTTATCCGTTCAAGAGATTTCCAAACGCTTCGGCAGACAGCAGGCGCTCGACGGTGTCAGCTTCGGCGTGCGCGAAGGCGACGTGATGGGATTGATCGGCCCGAACGGCGCGGGCAAGACGACGTTGTTCGAGTGCATCGCCGGCTTGCTGCCCGCCAACCGGGGCGCGGTCGCGTTTCGCCATCAACGGCTCGCGCCGGCGCGTCGCAAAGAGGCGCTCTTTTATATGCCCGACGGCATACTGCCGTGGGCCGAACAGACGGTGCGCTGGGCGCTCGGCTTCTTTGAAAAGCTCTATCCCGGCTCACCGACGCGGGCCGCTGCTCTCGTCGAGCCGTTGAAGCTCACGCCTTTGTTGAATGCGCGCATTGCCACATTGTCGAAGGGCGAGCGCAAGCGCGTGCTGCTGGCTTTAGCATTGCTGACGCCGCAGCCGCTGTTGATGTTGGACGAGCCATTCGACGGGCTTGATCTGCGCCAGGCACGCGACGTGATGCAACTGCTGCGGTCGCACGCGGCGGGCGGACGCACGCTGCTGCTGTCGATTCATCAACTCGTAGACGCGGCGCGCGTCTGTGACCGGCTGGTGTTGTTGAGCGCGGGCCGCGTCGTCGGCGAAGGCACGCTCGATGAGTTGCGCGCTCAAGCTCACCTGAACGAAGGCGGTCTCGAAGAGATATTTCTCGCGCTCACTTGAGCGAATACTGAGGGACGGAATTTGACCGAGGACTCGAAGCCGCAAGATCACCGCGCCGCCGCCGACACAGAGACCGCTCGTTCGCAGAAGGCCGCGCCAACGTCGGCGCGGGCTGGCGCGACCTGGCTGCGGCTGCTTGCGAAAGAGTGGCGCGAGCTGATCAGCTCGCGCGCTTACTGGATTCTGCTTTTGCTGGTCGGGCCGCTGGTCGGCAACGGCTTCATCACGGCGGTCAACCTCTACGCCGAAGCGAGCGGCATAGGCGGCGGCGCAGCGGCGCTGGCCGAAGGCTTGACGCCGCTCGACGGCATTCTGGTTCCGACCTTCGGCGCTTACGATCTGGCCGTCACGCTGCTCTTTCCTTTCGTTGTGATTCGCCTGGTCGCCGCAGAAAAACAGAGCGGCGCATTGAAGTTAATCTTACAATTCCCGACCGGCCTGACCTCCACGATGATGGCAAAGGTCGTGGCGCTCGCGCTCGGCTGGCTGATGGCGTGGATGCCGGGCCTGATCGCTCTGCTGTTGTGGCGACATTACGGCGGCCACCTCTGCGGGCCTGAGACATTGAATCTGCTGTTCGGCCACCTGCTCTATATGAGCCTGAGCACGGGCGTCGCCGCCGCCGCCGCCGCGATTGCCGAGAGCGCCGCCAGCGCCGCCATCATCACGCTCGGCTTCACGGTCGGAACGTGGGCGTTGAATTTCATCGCCGCTGTTCACGGTGGATTGTGGCAAGAGCTTGCCGCTTACACGCCGACATCGGCGCTGCGCGTCTTTGAGCAAGGCTTGCTCAGATTGAGCACGGTCATCGTGATGATGGCGTTCACCGTAGCCGGCGTCGCGCTCGCCGTCGCGTGGCTGCACACGGGCCGCAGTACGCGCTATCGATTGCTTGTGACCGCGACGGTGATCATCGCGCTGGCGCTTGCGGTGTTTGGCGCGTCGCGCTTGCGGGCAAGCTGGGACGTGAGCGAGAACCGCCGCAACTCGTTTGCGCCCGCCGATGAAGCCTTGCTCAGACAGATCAATCAACCGCTGAAGGTGACAGTCTATCTCGCGCCCGAAGACCCGCGCTTGATGGACTTTGAACGCAGCATCCTCGGCAAGCTGCGGCGGGTGCTGCCGCGCGTTGATGTGACTTACGCCTCCGGCTCGCAGACCGGCCTGTTTGAAAGTGATGAAGACCACTATGGCGAAATCTGGTACGAACTGGGCGACCGGCGCGAGATGAATCGCTCGACGACCGAGGCCATCGTGCTCGAACAGCTTTACGAGATGACCGGCCTCAACGCTCCTGAGCGCGCCGAAGAGAGCGAGTTTCCCGGCTATCCGCTGGCCGCTCGCCCGGCGGGCGCGACGTGGGTTTTTTATTTGCTCTGGCCCCTCGCGGTTATTGTGTCGTGGTGGTTGATGCGTAGATAAAGGAGGATGGAGATGAAGATTCGTTTCGTATTATTTCTTACTTTGGCAATAGCGAGCCTGCTGATTCCTGCCGACGCGCAGCGCGCCAAAAAAGCGGCGGCGGCAAAGCCCGCGACAAAGGGCGTGCGCGTTGACCTGTCGCGTGAGACGGTCGGGCGCGAGTCGTCGAAGTTCCTTTCGGTCGTCGGCAACTGGATCATCGTGGATGACGGCGGTAAGAAATGCATCGCCGTTGATGGCCGCCAGTGGATGCGCGGACAGCCGGCCAATGGGCTGGCGCAGAAAGCGCGTTCCATCTACGGCGCGCGGCACGAAGAGTTCATTGATAACGTCAAGGCGTTCGCCTACTTCCCCTACGCGGTGGCGAAGGATGTTTCCGATTTTCAAAACGGCGAGATCAGTCTGCGCTTCAAGCTGATCTCCGGGCAGTTGGATTCGTGCGCCGGCATTCTCTTCAACCTGCAACCGAACGGCGATTACCTGACGGTGCGCTTCAATGGCAAAGAAGACAACGTCGTATTGTGGACGTTCAACAAGGGCAAGCGCAGCTTCGTCAAGCGCGGCACTGAAAACGTTCACCTCGACTGGAATCAATGGGCGAGCTTGAAGATCAGTGTTCACGGGACCAGCCTGCAAGCCTACCTCAACGACAAGCTGCTGTTGGAATACACGCTGGCCGCGCCGGTGTCGGGCCGCGTCGGCGTCTGGTCGAAGACCGACAGCGTCAGTTACTTTGACGACTTCACCGTGACGCCGATGTGAGGTGAAAGTAAAAGGCAACAGTGCGAAGCCAGATTAAGCGACGGTTGTGAATTAGCGTGGTGCCGCGAAGCGGCAATGAGAAGGTAGCCAGAGGTGCAACGTTTGGACATGAGACGGGCAACGTCTGGAATACATCGCACAGTAGTCGCGCTCTGAAGGAGCGCCAGAACATCTACCCGCGTCTTCAACGCGGGAAGGTTGATGCCGCCGGTTCCAGAGGTTTCACCTCTGGCTACCTTCTTCCAGAGGTTTCACCTCTGGCTACCTTCTCAATGCGCCTTCGGCGCTACGGTCATTTATTGAGCCACGCTCTCAGAGCCAGGCGGAGGTGAGTGATGCGAGCGACACATCTTAACTATTCACTCCTCGGCCTTGCTTTTACCTTTTTACTTTTTACTCGATTACCTTCGACAGCCTCTCATCAGGCGTCGCGCTTGGCTGCCCGCGCACTGTGAGCGGCAAGCTGACCTTGAGCTTCAAGTGAGTTGCATTACTTTTCCTGCCTCGCCACCGTCGCCCTTCAGCGCCGCCTTCTCGATTGTTGCAATTGCCAGCCGTCGCCCGGTCATGATAAGACGTTGGCTTATGCTCGACGTGCCCAATCGCGCGTAACCAGGCGTTGTTGTTTTAAGTAAGAGTCATTCAGACCATCAGCCAACAAGGAGCCAACTCGATGAAAGGTCATCTTGCGCGGCGCGGCGTCGCCCTACTTGGCGCGCTCGCCTTCATTCTTTCGCTCGCTCTTTCACACACCCGGGTCAGCGCGCAGCCGCGCGTTGACGATTCGATGATGAAGGGCTTGAAGTGGCGCAGCATCGGCCCGTATCGCGGCGGGCGCTCGACCGCTGTGACCGGCGTCACCGGCCAGCCGAACCTCTTCTATTTCGGCGCGACCGGCGGCGGCGTCTGGAAGACGACAGACGGCGGCACGAACTGGGAGAACGTCTCTGATAACTACTTCAAGACCGGCTCGGTCGGAGCTATCGGCATCAGCGAATCCGACCCGAACGTCGTCTACGTCGGCATGGGCGAGTCGCCCATTCGCGGCAACGTCTCGCACGGCGACGGCGTGTATAAATCGACCGACGCCGGCAAGACGTGGAAGAAAGTCGGACTCGACGACTCGCGCCAGATCAGCCGCGTGCGCGTGCATCCGAAGAACTCGGACATCGTTTACGTTGCCGCGCTTGGCCACGTCTGGGGGTCGAACGACCAGCGCGGCGTCTTCAAATCCGTTGACGGCGGCAAGACCTGGCAGCGCACGCTGTTCAAGAGCAACAAGGCCGGCGCGACCGACCTCATCATTGACCCGACCAACCCGAATGTAATCTACGCCGCATTGTGGGAGGTCTACCGCAAGCCGTGGACGCTGGAGAGCGGCGGCCCCGACAGCGGCCTCTATAAATCAACCGACGCCGGCGATACGTGGACAGAGATCACGCGCAATCAAGGCTTGCCGAAAGGCACGGTCGGCAACATCGGCGTGACGGTTTCGCCCGCCAATCCTGATCGCGTGTGGGCCATCATCGAAGCCGAAGACGGCGGCGTCTTTCGCTCCGACGACGCCGGCAAGACGTGGCAGCGAACGAATCAACAACGCGACCTGCGCCAGCGCGCCTGGTATTACACGCGCATCTACGCCGACCCGCAGAACGCCGATAGCGTCTATGTGCTCAACACCGACACCTATCGTTCAAATGATGGCGGGCGCACGTTCACTTCGTTGCAGAGCGTACCGCACGGCGATTGCCACGACCTGTGGATCGCGCCGAGTGATCCGAATCGGATGATCTTAGGCGATGACGGCGGCGCGACCGTGTCGTTCAACGCCGGCAAGACGTGGAGCGAAGAGGACCAGGCGACGGCGCAGTTTTATCGCGTCGTCACCGACAACGAATTCCCTTATCGCATCTATGGCGCGCAGCAGGACAACTCGACCGTGCGAATCGCCAGCCGCACGACGGACTTCAGCATTGACCGCACAGACTGGACGGATGTGGGCGGCGGCGAATCGGGATGGATCGCGCCAAGCCCGCGAGATTCAAACATCGTCTACGCCGGCTCGTACGGCGGCTTCATCTCGCGCCGCGACCTGCGCACGGGCCAGCAGCGCAACGTCAATCCGTGGCCGGATAACCCGATGGGTCACGGCGCGGCGGACTTGAAGTATCGTTTCCAATGGAACTTCCCCATCGTCTTTTCGCCGCACGATCCGAACACGCTCTACACCGGCGCGAACGTGTTGTTCAAATCAACCAACGAAGGCCAGAGCTGGGAAGTGATCAGCCCCGACCTGACGCGCAACGATAAGACCAAGCAAGGGCCGTCGGGCGGGCCGATCACCAAAGACAACACGAGCATCGAGTATTACGACACCATCTTCACGGTGATGGAATCGCCCGCCGAGCGTGGCGTCATCTGGGCCGGCACGGACGATGGCTTAGTGCAACTGACGCGCGACGGCGGCAAGTCTTGGCAGAACGTCACGCCGAAAGAGATGCCGGAATGGATTCAAGTGAACTCGATTGATGTCTCGGCGATTCAACCGGGCACGGCTTACGTCGCGGCGACGATGTACAAGTTCGATGATTATAAGCCGTACCTCTACAAGACCAGCGACTACGGCAAGACGTGGAAGAAGATCGTCAACGGCATTCCCGATACGGCGTTCACTCGTGTCGTGCGCGAAGACCCGAACCGGCGCGGCTTGCTTTATGCCGGAACTGAAACAGGGCTGTATGTGTCGTTTGACGATGGCGAGCGCTGGCAATCGCTGCAACTCAACCTGCCTATCGTGCCGATCACGGACCTCGCCATTCACAAGCGCGATAAAGATTTGATCGCTGCGACGCAAGGGCGCAGCTTCTGGGTGTTGGATGACCTGCCGGCGCTTCATCAAATGAGCGACGCAGCGCACACGGACGCTTACCTGTTCAAGCCCGAAGACGCGTATCGCATGCCGGGCGGCGGCTTTCAGCTTCAGGGCGCGGCAGCCGTCGGCCAGAATCCGCCGGCGGGCGCGGTGATCTACTATTACCTGAAAGAGAAGCCGAAGACGGACGTGACGCTTGAGGTGATGGACGCGGCGGGCCACTCGATCAAGAAGTACACGGCGCGGGCCGTCAAGACCGAAGCCGGGCCGCCTAATCCGACGCCGCCGACGATGGAGCAACAGGAAGAAGGGCCGGTCGGCCCAAGAGCGGTGCGGCTGCCTGCCGATGTGGGATTGAATCGCTTCGTCTGGGATTTACGTTACGAAGACGCGAAACGCTTTCCGAGCTTGATTATGTGGGCCGGCGACACGCGCGGGCCGCGCGCTGTGCCCGGTGGGTATCAAGTGAAGCTCACGGTTGGCGATAAGACTTACACGCAGAGCTTCGCAGTGATGAAAGACCCGCGCCTCGACACGACCGCCGAAGACTTTCAGAAACAGTTCGACTTGCTCGTCAAGGTACGCGACAAGTTCAACGAGATGACCGACGCCATCACGCGCATACGCGACGCCCGCAAGCAGATGGATGAGATCACCGCGCGCATCAAAGATCAGCCGAACAGCAAGCCGATTCTGGATGCGGCGAAGGCGCTCAAAGAGAAGATGACGGCTGTAGAAGAGGCGCTCTACCAGACGAAGAACCAGAGCGGTCAGGACCCGCTGAATTATCCGATTCGTTTGAACAACCGGCTGGCGGCGCTCTCTGGCGTTGTGTCGGGAGCGGACGCCGCGCCGACGGCACAGTCTTACGCGGTGTACGAAGAGTTGGTCGCCGCCATCAACGCGCAGCTTGCGACGTTGGATCAAGTGATGAGGTCGGACCTGCCGGCCTTCAACAAGCTGGTGCGCGATCAGGACATCCCTGCCGTGATGGTGAAACAGAAAGTCGGCGGCAGATAGTAAGGAACGTGGGCGGTTGCGCATCAACCGCCCACGCTTGATTAATAGGGCGATTCGAGAATCAAGTCACTGATGCCTTGAAAGCGGCGCGTGTTACGAGTTGCCAGCTTCAAGCCTTTGCTGATGGCCGTCGCCGCGATTAAAGCATCCGGCAAAGCGGTGCTGTGGTCGCGTACAATCTCGCCACCCTTCACTGCGATTGCCCCGTCAAGGTAAACGACGCGGAAGAGTTTTAGAAAGCGAACGACTGCCGCGCGCTCTTTCGATTGTTTCATGCGCCGGCCCGCATGAATCTCTGCGACGGTTATGACAGATACCCAAAGCGTCTGTTGTTTACGCGCCTTGCGCAAGAACGCGGTGGCGCGCGGGACACCGCGCAAGTGGTCAATCAATATATTGGTGTCTATAAGCCAGTCCATTAACTTCGCTGCTTCCACTGTTCGCGCATGGTGTCTTCGTACGCGGTGCCATCTGCTTCGCCTTTCCAGATGCCAGCGGTATCGCTCAATGCTTGTTCTTCTTGCGTCGTCGCGTGCAGTCGAGATAGTAGGAAGTCTACAAAATCGGCCACCTCGTCCTGTTGTTCGTTGGGTAATCGTTTCAGCTTGTCGGCGATCTTTTCGATGTTCTGCATTGTGGTTTCTCCCTGGCTGATTGTACATCGAATGGCTTGTTTGCGATGAGGCTTTTGCGACAAGCCATACTGCGTTGATTGAGCGGCGGCGGGCGGGTTAATATCTCTACACCTTCACGATCAGGCTAGCTATGAATCACAGATTATCTCGGCGCAGTTTTCTGCAAGGCATCGGCGCGCTGGCGGCGGCTTCGGCTGCATCGGCGCGCGTGCCATTCGGTAATGTCGGTGCGGCAGCAGAGATACGCTTCGCGTACGCGGCGATTACCTGGCACGGCAATGACGCGCAGGCCATCACGGACATTTCAGCAGTCGGCTATCGCGGCATTCAACTGCGCTTCAACGCCGTGCAGTCGTACGGCTCACAACCGCAAGCCTTGCGCGACCTGCTCAACCAGCATCACCTCGAACTGGTGGCGCTGTCGAGCGGCGACGTGAGCGGCGCGGCAGACAAGCGCGCCGACGAGATCGCTCGTCACGCGCGCAACGCCGAGTTCGTGCGCGATGTCGGCGGCCATTACTTGCAGTTGACGGATTCGGCTATGCCCAAAGGCCGCAAGCCCATCGCCGACGATTATCGCCAGCTCGGACAAACCATGACCGAGATCGGCAAGCGCGCGGCGGATGTGGGTGTCAGCGTCGGTTATCACAATCATATGGGCGGACTCGGCGAGGCTCCCGATGATGTCGAGCGCATACTCAACGAAGCCGACTCGCGTTACGTCAAGCTGCTTTTGGACATCGCTCATTACGCGCAGGGCGGCGGCGACCCGGCCCGCGCCGTTCGTCAGTACCGCGACCGGCTGCTCTTCTTTCACATCAAAGACGTGGAAGCCATCGCGCCGAAATCACCGACCGACGCGGCGCGGGCCTATCGCTTTGTCGAATTGGGGCAAGGCCGCGTCAACCTGCCGGAAGTCTTCGCCGCCATCAACGCGATCAAGTTCAAGGGCTGGGCAGTTGTCGAACTCGATGACGTGACCGACCCGGCGCGCTCGCCGAAAGAGTCGGCCATCATCAGCAAGCGCTATCTTGAAGAGAAGCTGAAGCTGAAGGTGTGACCAACAAATGATGAACGATGAGTGCTGAATGATGAGCGGCAGTGAGGCATCATTTTAAAATCCAGTTATGAGCAAGCAAATCGTATATGACGCCATCATCGTCGGCAGCGGCGCGGCGGGCGGCATCGCTGCTCACGTGCTGGTCAATAAAGGACTGAACGTGCTGCTGCTGGAGATCGGCCCGAAGTGGGACCCGACTGTAAGCTACATCACTTCGCACAAGTGGCCATACGAGATGCCGTTTCGCGGGCGCGGCAAGCCGGGCCAGTACGATGGCCTCTGGAAGATTGACGCCTACACCGAACACCTCTACGTCAACCCGCGCATAGATCGTTACGCGCTGGCCGCCGGCACCGACTTTCACTGGACGCGCATACACGCAGTCGGCGGGCGCACCAACACCTGGGGCCGCGTCAGCCTGCGCATGAGCGAATGGGATTTCAAGCCGAAGAGTATGCAGGACGGCTACGGCGACGACTGGCCGATTGCTTACCCAGACCTCGCGCCATATTATGATCGCGCCGAAACCTTGATGGGCGTCTACGGCACGCGCGAAGGCTTGGCCGCGCTGCCGGATGGCAACTACCTGCCGCCGCCGGCGATGCGCTGCGGCGAAGCGTTGCTCAAACGCGGCGGCGCGCGTCTCGGCATTCCCGTAATTCCTCTGCGCGCGGCGGTGCTGACACGCAATCACGAAGGCCGCGCCGCCTGTCATTACTGCGGCGAATGCGGGCGCGGCTGCGACACGTCGTCAAGGTTCTGCACTCTCGATGCTATCATTCCGAAGTTGATCGCCAAGCCGAACTTTACCCTGCGCACACACGCCGCCGCGTTTCGCGTCTTGATGGACGAGAAGACCAACCGCGCGCGCGGCGTCGCCTTCATCGACACGCAAAGTAAGCAGGATTACGAAGCCTATGCGAAGACGGTTGTGGTCGGCGCGGGCGCGATGGAATCGACGCGGCTGCTGCTGAACTCGAAGACGCGCGAGTACCCGGCGGGGCTGGCCAATTCGTCGGGCGTGCTCGGCCACTACTTGATGGACAGCATCAAGTCGGGATTCCTGAGCGGGTTCCTGCCGCAACTGAAAGGCGCGCGTGTCACGAACGATGATGGCGCGGGCGGCGGGCACATCTACGTGCCGCGCCACACCAACATCAAAGGCGGGCGCAAATCTTCGGTCCTGCGTGGCTGGCAGTTTCAACCGTCGAGCGGCGCGTCGATGTTCCCTTGGTTTTCGCGTGGCATTGATGGCTTCGGCTCGGAGTTCAAGCGCGACGTGCGGGCGCATTACCCGGCGACGGTCGGCGTCGCGGGCTTCGGCGAAAGCCTGCCGCGCTTTGAGAATTACTGCGAGATCGACCCCGACGGCTTGAAGGATCGTTATGGCATTCCGCAACTGCGCTTCAACGCGAAGTGGGGCGACAACGATTTGAAGATGGCCGACGCGATGTACGACAGCGCCGAAGAGTTGTTGCGCGCCGCCGGCGTTGAAGTCCTGCCTTACCGCCGCAACCCGCCGCCGCCGCCCGGCGACGCGACGCACGAAGTCGGCACCTGCCGCATGGGCGACGACCCGAAGCGCGCCGTGCTCAATCGATTCAATCAAGCGCACGACGTAAAGAATCTCTTCGTCATTGACGGCAGCTCATTCGTCTCGATCTCGGAAAAGAACGTGACCCTGACGATCATCGCGCTTGCGTGGCGCGCGTGCGATTACCTCGCCGACGAAATGCGCAAGGGCAATCTCTAAACGAAGCGCGCTACTTCAATTTGCGGTCAAAGAAATCGGCGGCAGCGTGATAAGCGCGCAGCCAGTTGGCGTGGCGCAGGAAATCGTGCACCTCGTCGGGAAAGACGATCTGCTCGAATTCGACGTTGCGCTCGCGCAGCCGGCGGACCAGCTCTACCGTTTGATTGAACGCAACATTGCGGTCGTCGTCGCCGTGAATCAACAGCACCGGCGACTTCCATTTATCTACCGAAGTGATCGGCGACGACTCGCGTCCGAGCTTGACCAACTCGCCCGTAGCCCACGGCGACTCGCCAACCCGGCGGCTCCAATCGTGAACGCCGTGCAGGTCTACGCCCGCCGCAAACAGGTCGGAATCGCGCGCCAATCCCATCGCCGTCAGGTAGCCGCCATACGAGCCGCCCCACAAACCTATGCGCTTCGCATCAACGTCGCTTCGTGATTTAAGATACTTGCCGGCGGCGACGATGTCTTGATACTCGCTCGCGCCGCGCGGCCCGCGATGACGCGCCTCTCTGAAGGCGCGACCGTAGCCGATGCCGCTGCGATAATTCACCGACAGCACGACGTAACCGCGCGCGGCTAGATATTGATTCAGCGCGTAGGCGTTGTGATAGTAGTAACTGTAGTGCCACGTCGGCAACATCTGCCGAATCGGCCCGCCGTGCATAAAGACGATGGCCGGGGCGCGGCCCTGTGTCGATTTCGATTTGAACAATTGGCCGTGAATCTCCATCCCGTCTGCCGCTTTGAACAATACCGTTTCCGGTTCGCCGAGTTGAGCGGTAGGAAAATCAGCCGGCAGCGCCTGTGCCACAAGCGGCTTCACGCCTTTGCCGTTGACGTTCGCAACGTAAGGCAGCAACGGATAGGTCGCCGTCGCGTGCAGAAAGGCAACCTGCTTGCCGCCATTGACGATAACCGGATACATCTCGATGCTGTCGCCTTCGGTGAGGCGCTCCGGCTTACTGTTCGTCACATCAACGCGCCACAGGTGACGATGATCGATGTCGTCGGCGTTCGACGCGACGACCATAAACGTGCGGTCGGGGGACCACGCGACATTCTCGACTTCGTAAGCGCCGGGTGTGAGCAGCGTCGCCGCACCGCCGGTCGCGGCTATTGAGTAGAGATGCGCCCAGCCGTCACGCTCCGATGCGAAGACGAGGCGATTGCCCGCCGCCCATTGCAACTGGTCGTCACCCATCGGAAGCTGTGAAAACGAATCCGCCTCGGTCTCGCCCGAACGCCAGATGGGGCCGCCCTTGCCGGTCGCCGCGTCAACGATGCAAATCGCCCAGGGCCGCACCTGTTCTTTATCGGCAGTAAGCGTGTCAGCGACCTGGAACACGCGAATGTAAGCAATGCTACGTCCGTCAGGCGACCAGCGCGGCTCGATGTCGCGGTCAACCGAAGGGCCGAGGAATCGTATGCTCGACTGCTGCGGGTCGAATACGCCGATGAAGCTATGATCGCCGCGCGCCGAGACGAAAGCGAGCAGCGAGCCATCGGGCGACCACGCCGGCGATTCGACCTGGCCGCGAATCTCGAAGAGCTGTTTCGCTTCGCCCGCTGCTTTGCGAGGCGGGAGCGGTAGCGTTGCCGACCACAGATGACCTTCGCTGGTGAAGGTGACGCGGTCGCTGCGCGGCGAAAAGAGCGGCACGCTGCCTTCACCTATCTTCACGACGAGGCCGGTGCGGGTGTTGACCGCGCAGACTTCTTGATGAGCGCCCGCCGGGTCGCTGGTCGGGTTAGGAATCTCTTTGTTGCTGTTCGGCTCGCCGCCGCGCACGTAGGCAATCCAGTTACCGTCAGCCGAAAAGACCGGCTCGGTGATCTCCTGCCCGTCGTCCGCTGCGTAGCGCGTCAGTTGTCGCCCGGCGAACAGCGGCGCTTCAGCGATCCAGATATTGCGCTTGCCTTCGCGGTCGAAGACCCACGCGACCTTGTCGCCTTGCTTCGAGGCGATGAGGTCAGACGGAAACGGCGACGATAGAACCTGTTCAAGCGTGAAGCCATTGGCGTGTGCGAATCGAGTCGCGCTGACGATCAAACAAACGACAACGAGCGCGACCGTGACTTTTCGACAAGCGATCATAACCCCTCCCGTGCGAGTTGAGATTGATGAGAATGGATTGCCCGGCTTATGAATTTTTAATCGAATACTTCTTGAGCAAGTTTTTGGCGATGACCAGGCGCTGCAATTCATTCGTGCCGCCGCCGATGATGAGCAGCGGCGCGTCACGATAATAACGTTCGACGGGGAAGTCTTTGGCATAGCCATTGCCGCCCAGTATCCGCATCGCTTCGAGCGAGCATTCCTGCGCCGTCTCGGTCGCAAACAGCTTGGCCATGCCCGCTTCCAAATCGCAACGCTCGCCGCGATCCTTCTTCTCTGCCGCCGCGTAGATCAACAGCCGCGACGCTTCGATCTTCGTTGCCATATCGGCGAGCTTCAGTTGAATCGCCTGGTGCTCGCAGATTGGCTTGCCGAATGTGCGGCGCTGTTGTGCGTAACGAATCGCTTCTTCAAACGCGGCGCGGGCGATGCCGAGTCCGCGCGCCGCGACGTTCAGGCGTTCGGCTTCAAGGCCCGTCATTACTTGCTTGAAGCCTTCGCCTTCGCGCCCGCCGATCAGGTTCGTCGCCGGCACGCGGAACTCTTCAAACAACACCTCGCACGTTTCAAGGCTTTTGTAACCCAGCTTATCAATGTCGCGGCTGACGGTCAGGCCCGGTTCGCCTTTCTCAGCGATAAACGCGCTGATGCCGCTGTGGGCCGGCTCGGCTTTGGTGTCGGTCTTGGCCAGGATGAGCAGCACTTCGGCGCGGCGCGCGTTGGTGATCCACATCTTTGAGCCGTTGATGGCGTAGGCGTCACCGCGACGCTCGGCGGTTGTCTTGATGGCTTGCAGGTCGGTGCCGGCGTGCGACTCGGATAAGCAAATCGCGCCGCGCTTGTCGCCGCGCGCCATCACCGGCAGGTACTGCTGCTTCTGCTCAGCGGTGCCGAACCTCGCCAGCACGTCGCACAGCACCGTGTGCGTTCCGAGTATCCCTGCCAGGCCCATCCACACGCGCGAAATCTCTTCAAAGATCATAGCGAATACGGTGTAGCTCAGTTCCAATCCGCCATACGCCTCCGGCACGTTCGCGCCGAAGAGGTTCAACTCTTTCATTCGCTCGACGATCTCGGTCGGGTATTCGTTGCGGTGTTCAAGCTCGCTTGCCACCGGCGCGACTTCGCGTTCGAGAAATCGCCGCACCGTCGCCAGCATCAGTTGCTCTTCGTCGTTGAGAAGATAAGACATAGGATTCAGGATTCAGGATTCAGGATTCAGGATTCGGGATTCAGTTTAGGCACGGGATGCGGATGGCTTTACGCTGGATCATCAGTTTGATTACAAACGGCGCAATGCCCCTGAATCCCGAATCCTGAATCCGCGCCGCGCGTGAGCGCCTCATGCGCCAAGGAATCCTGTTTCACGGATGTCCGAGGGCGATGATCGAACAGGTGAACGAGCCGGGATTGCCGCCAAGGTTGTGCGCGAGGCCGAGCTTCATATCTTTCACTTGCCGCTCGCCCGCGCGGTCGAGTAGTTGATGATAAATCTCGTAGAGCATACGCAGGCCGCTCGCGCCGATGGGATGGCCGAACGACTTCAAGCCGCCGTCGGTGTTCACCGGCAAATCGCCTTGCAAGGTGAACGCGCCGGCCTTGATGTCGTCTGCCGCTTTGCCCGGCTCGCTGAAGCCGAGGTCTTCGTAGATGATCATCTCGGTGATCGAGAAACAATCGTGGACTTCGGCGAGGCTGACTTCTTTGCGCGGGTCGCGTATGCCGAGCTGATCGTAGACCTGCCTGGCCGCCGCGCGCGTTTCGGGGAAGCTCGTGAAGTCGAAGTCTGTGTCGAGGCGGCCCGTGCCCGGCCCCACTGCAAGCCCCATCGCTTTGATCGTCACGAAATCTTTAGTGAATTGCGGCGCAAGCTCTGTGCGCGTGATGATGGCCGCCGCCGCGCCATCCGTCGTCGGGCAGCAGTCGAGCAGGCCGAGCGGCGCGGCGATCATCGGCGCTTTCATCGCTTGTTCCAACGTGATCTCTTTTTGGAAATGGGCCTTGCGATTGCGCGCGCCGTTGTAGTGGTTCTTCACCGAGATTCGCGCGAGGTCTTCTTTGCTCGCGCCGTAACGATGGAAGTAACGATTCGCGGCCAGCGCGAAAGCTCCGGGCGCAGTGTTGCCCGCGCCGATGACGGTCGAAGGTGCACCGGGCAATCCAGAATAACCGCTGTCTTTGAGCTTCTCGAAGCCGACCACTAGCGCAATATCGTATGCGCCCGCCGCCACCGCGAAGGCTGCGTTGCGTAGCGCGTCCTGGCCTGTCGCGCACATATTCTCGACTCGCGTGATGGGGATGTATTGTAACTTTAATGGCTTTGAGAGCGCCTGGCCCGATATGCCCGAAGTCAGTGTGCCGACCCAGCCGGCTTCGACCTGACCGGGTTCGATGCCGGCATCTTCAAATGCTTCATAGGCCGCTTCGACGATCAAATCCTCTTCGCTCTTGTCCCAGTGCTCGCCGAATTTCGTGCAGCCCATACCGATGATGGCCACGCGGTCGCTGAGATTTTTCATCGCCTCTCCTTACGCGTTGGTGTCGGGCAAGTGATAACAAAAGCATTGGCGCGCGTCAACGCCACGGCTCACCACTTGGGGCGAGTCGTAGGCGGCGGCGCGGTTTTCTTCTTCGCTTCATCTTCGGGCGACGGCGGCTTGCCGCCCGGCCCCCAGTAAAAATACTTGATGAAATAGATGTTGAGAGCCAGTAGAAAGATAGCCGCCAGCGCTGTCCAGAAAAGTAGCATAGTCACCTTCAATGATTCGTCCGCTCCACCTATCATATCGCCGGCTGGGCCAAGGCAAAAGCCCACCGCACCGTGCGCGCTTTTGCCTACGCGATTCGCCGCTTGCTACAATCATTTCGATTTTGGATTTTGGATTTTGGATTAGCAGACTGAAGCATCAAGTGGTTACGGCCTGTTCCTCAATCTAAAATCCAAAATCGCAGGCGCGAAGCGCCAAGCCATGAAAATCGTCTTATGTCTATCAACGTTCCGCCAGAAACTTATTATGTCGAGCTGTTCGGCTCGCTGCTCGCATCCGACGAGTTGAATCAACTGGCGCGCGAGATTCGCAAGGGCCGCCGCAACGTCGTCGTATCGGGGCTGGCCGGCAGCGCCCGCGCGCTGGTGATAGCGGCGCTTGAAAAGATGAGCGGGCGGCGCGTCGTCTACGTCACGCGCTCGAACCGCGAGGTCGAAGAGTTTCAGCCAGACATCGAGTTCTTTTATTGCGCGCTCAACGGGCTGAACTCGTGCGAGACTGCTGTGCTTGCCATTCCTGCGACCGAGACTGATCCGTATAACGGCACGTCGCCGCACGCCGAAGTGCTTGAGCAACGCGCGCTGGCGCTCTATCGCGCAACACGCGGCGAGGCGCGCATACTGCTCACGTCGCTCGGCGCGATGGCCGAACGCACCATCTCGCCCGAACTTTTGAAATCATCGAGCTTCGCCTTGCGAGTCGGCGAAGATATGCCGCCTGAGCTGATCGTTGATCTGATGATCGCCAGCGGCTACGTCCGGCAAGAGCCGGTCGGCGCGGTCGGCGAATTCAGTCTGCGCGGCGGCATCCTCGACCTTTTCTCACCGGCTCACGACGCGCCTCACCGCATAGAGTTCTTCGGCGACACCGTCGATTCGATACGCGAGTTCGATGCCGACTCGCAGCGTTCCGTAGGCCGCGTCGAAGAGTCGGTCATCGTGCCGATGCGCGAGCTGGCCGTGCGCCGCGAAGAGTTTCTGCAATGGGCCGACGAAGCTGAGCGCCACTGGACGGATGATCGCTTTCGCCGCGACCTGCGCGCCCGGTTGGCGCACGCTGCACGCGGCGAAGCTTTTCCCGGCTGGGAATACCTGCTGCCGCTGACGCGAACGCTTTCAAGCTCGGTCTTCGATTATGTCAAAGACGCGGTGCTGGTGATTGACGAGCCGGCAGAGATTGAGAAGCGCGCCGCCGAGTTGCTTGGTTATCTTGACGAGCGATTCGCGCAGGCCGACGACGCCGGCGAGCTGGCGTTGCCGCCGTCGAAGTTGTATCTGACGAGCGATGAGTTGCGCTCGCGCTTTGACGAAGCAACACGCGTCGAGATGCGCTTGCTTGGACGCGCCGCCGCCGTGACTGACGAACGATTCCGCATCGACGCGCTGACCATCAATGATGTGCCTGTGGTCGCGCAATCAAACGAATCATCAACCCGCAATGCAGACGACGAACGCAGCGAGCGCGCAGCGGCGGCAAGCGAACGGCTCGAAGAGAGCTTTGCCGCGAGCCGCAAACGCGCGGGCAATCTCTTCCTCTTCAACGTCAACGACGAGACGCCCGACATCACCATCTTGTCGCAATCGCCGCGTCGCTATCACGGTCGCGTGCAGGAGCTGGCGCGCGAACTGGAAGGTAACACGAGCGGGCGCACGCCGCTCTTTGTGATGCCGAGTCTGGGGCTTGCCGAACGCGTCCGCGAAATGCTCGGCGAATACGAAATTACCGCTGAACTCCTGCCGTCGCTCAACCGCAGAGAGCGCGAGCCGGAGACGCGGCTCGCCAGCCCGCGCGTCGTCACTGTAGGTAAGCTTACAAATGGCTTTGCGCTGCCCGCAGGCGTGCTCGACGTGCTGACCGAAAGCGATGTCTTCGGCGAATCGGAGCGCACGCCGGTCGCTCGCGCGCAACCGAAACGAGCGCGCAAGCAGCGCAAGGCGTCGGCTTTCCTGTCCGACCTCGGCGATTTGAAGGTCGGCGATTACGTCGTCCACGTCGATCACGGCATCGGCCAGTTTCAGGGACTCAAACAGATGACGACCGCCGGCGCGGCCACTGGCAATGTCGCCGCCGGCATCGAGCGCGCCGCCGCCGACGTGCGCGAGTTTATGCTGCTGACGTTTACCGAGGGCGCGCGGCTCTACGTTCCCGTGGAGCGGCTCGACCTCGTGCAGCGTTATTCGGGCGGCGAAGGTCATCAGCCGACACTTGATCGGCTGGGCGGACTCAGTTGGCAGAAGACCAAGGCGCGAGCCAGGCGCGCGATGCGCGATATGGCCGAGGAGTTGTTGAAGCTTTACGCCGAGCGGCGGCTCGTCGTCGGTCACGCGTACGGCACGGACACGCCGTGGCAGACCGAGTTTGAAGACGCCTTCGAGTATCAACTGACGCCCGACCAGGAAACCGCCATCGAAGATGTGAAAGCCGGCATGGAAAGCCCGCAGCCGATGGACCGTTTGATCGTCGGTGATGTCGGTTACGGAAAGACAGAAGTGGCCATGAGGGCCGCTTTCAAGGCCGTGATGGAAGGCAAGCAGGTCGCCGTGCTCGCGCCAACAACCGTTCTCGTCTTTCAACATTTCAAGACGTTTCAGAAACGCTTCGCGGCTTTCCCTATGCGCATAGAGATGCTGTCGCGCTTCCGCTCGGCGAAAGAGCAGAAAGAGGTCGTTAAAGCGTTAGAGGCCGGCGCGCCCGACATCGTTATCGGCACGCACCGACTGCTGTCGAAAGACATTCGCTTCAAAGACCTCGGCCTGTTGATCGTTGACGAAGAACAACGCTTCGGCGTCGCTCACAAAGAACGCATCAAGCAGATGCGCAAGAAGGTGGACGTGATCGCTATGTCGGCGACGCCCATTCCGCGCACCTTGAATATGTCGCTCGCCGGCTTGCGCGATATGTCGGTCATCGAAACGCCGCCGCGCGACCGACTGGCTATTCAAACGCAGGTCGTGCAGTTTTCCGAAGCCGTCATTCGTTCGGCGATAGAGTTAGAGTTGCAGCGCAGCGGCCAGGACTTCTTCGTCCACAACCGCGTCGAGACGATCTTCACCATCGCCGAGTTGATCGCGCGGCTCGTGCCCGAAGCGCGCATCGGTGTCGGCCACGGGCAGATGAACGAGCACCAGTTGGAAGACGTGTTGATGAAGTTCATACGCCACGAGCTTGACGTGCTTGTGGCAACAACGATCATCGAAAACGGCATAGACATCCCGCTCGCTAATACGATGGTCATCAACCGCGCAGACCAGTACGGCCTGTCGCAGCTTTATCAATTGCGCGGTCGCGTCGGGCGCTCGAACCGCCGCGCTTACGCTTACCTGCTGATTCCTTCCGAAGAAGGCTTGACCGCGATTGCGCGCCGTCGGCTTGCCGCCATCCGCGAGTTCTCTGATCTGGGCGCGGGCTTTCGCATCGCGGCGCTCGACCTTGAATTGCGCGGCGCGGGCAATCTCTTAGGCGGTCAGCAATCGGGCCACATTGATGCCATCGGCTTTGACCTCTACACGCAGATGCTCGAACGCACGGTGCGCGAGCTGAAGGGCGAGCCGATTGAAGACGAAGTCTCTACCGCCATCAACCTCGGCATCGACATACGCATACCGGAAGAATACATCTACGACATGAGCCAGCGGTTGCGTACATATAAACGTGTGTCGTCGGCTGAGAGCGAAGCTGAGCTGGCCGACGTTCACGCCGAAACGTCAGACCGCTACGGCCCGATACCTGAAACGGTCGAGAACCTCTTCGAGTATTCGCGCCTCAGGCGCGAAGCCTCAAGGCTGGGGATTCTTTCGATTGACCGCGAAGGCGACCGCCTGGCCGTAAAGTTTTCTGAAGCGGCAAAAATCGATGCGGACAAGCTGATCGCGCTGGTCTCGCGGGGCGCAGCGAGCTTCACGCCGAGCGGCGTGCTGCGCGTCGAGTTCGCGGCAGACACAGACGCGGCGATCTTTGCCGAAGTCCGCGCCCTGCTCGACCGCTTGCGATAGATTCCCAGTGATGCGCCTGATTGACCTATCCCGCACACCAGCATCAGTGTTAATCCCGTTAGATTCTGGTGTTCTTCAGATGCAGCACCTTCGTGTAGCTTTCATCCAATCGCCAAGAATAGTTGCCACCGGCCCGCATCATCTCTGCCAGAGGTCTTTGATCGGGCCTTCGTAAAAGATCAATTCTGTAATGTGGAACGAGCGCAAGTGCGAGCCGGGCGAGCGCCGCGCAATCATATTGGCTTGGCGTTGCGGGCGTTCTTGCGTCTGGAGGTTCACTGTTATGATAAAGGGATCAGTTGGTTTGAAGCGAAGACTTCGATTGTAAGAGAGGCGGTTCGCGCTTATCTGGCCGAGCCTCTCTATATCCTCAATCCAACTGCGTGACTCCTAAGAAAATTAAATGCGGAAAGGGCGAGGGCGATGAAAAAAGTTTCGTGGGGCGTGCTCGGCGTAGCCAAGATTGCGACGCAGAAAATCATACCGGCGATGCAGCGCGGCCAGTGGTCTAGCGTCGCGGCCATCGCTTCGAGAGATATTCAACGAGCCGAAGAGGCGGCGCGCGCGCTCGGCATTGCGCGAGCTTATGGGTCTTATGAAGAGTTACTGGCCGACCCTGAGATCGAAGCCGTTTACATTCCGTTGCCGAATCATCTGCACGTGCCGTTAACGATTCAGGCCGCAGAGGCCGGCAAAGATGTGCTTTGCGAAAAGCCCATCGCCTTATCGGCGGACGAGGCGCGCACGCTCATCCCTGTGCGCGACCGCACGCATAGGCGCATCGAAGAAGCCTTTATGGTGCGCTCGCATCCGCAATGGCTGGCGGCGCTCGATCTGATTAAAGCGGGGCGCATCGGCGAGCTGCGCGCCGTCACCGGCGCGTTCAGTTATTTCAACCGCGACCCGCACAACATCCGCAACACGCCCGCGTATGGCGGCGGCGCGCTGATGGACATCGGCTGCTATTTGGTGACGATGTCGCGCTACCTGTTTCAAGACGAGCCGCGCCGCGTCATCGCACTCATTGAACGCGATCCCGACATGCAGATTGATCGGCTGACTTCGGCGATGATGGATTTCGCGGGTGGCCAGGCCAGCTTCACGTGCAGCACGCAGATGGTCGCTTATCAACGCGTGCAAATCTTCGGCACGCGCGGACGCATCGAGATCGAGATTCCGTTCAACGCGCCGCCCGACCGCCCTTGCCGCATCTTCGTTGACGACGGCTCAAGCCTCTTCGGCGCAAGCGCCGAGATCATTGAGTTCCCTATCGTCGATCAATACACGATTCAAGGCGACCTGTTTTCGCGCCGCATTCGTGAAGGCACGCCGTCGCCGTTCCCGCTCGAAGACGCGGTTCAGAATATGGCCATCATCGATGCGCTCTTTCGCTCGGCTGAAACCTCTCAATGGCAGACACCTTGAATCATTTCATTGTGCGGGAATGATTCGATAACCGGCGCGGTTCGAGCTTGCGCCGCTCAAGCATTCGCTACGTAAACGGAGAGAGCAGGTCATCGAAGATCAGCCGTCGGCGGACTGGTCGCTGCCGACGCCGTGATGAAAGACCAGATGGCCTCCGCACCAGCCGCCGACCACTAGCAGAATCAAGCCGGCGCTTTCGAGAATTAACGCAACGATGCGCGTTGCGCCAGCCGGCGGCAAAGGCCCGCCGCGCGCTAAGAGGCTCGCCGCGTACAGGCTGACCGCCAACAGCATCACGACCATATGAGTCGTCGCCAGCTTGAGCGCGCGGTCACGCTCCTTGATTGCCGCGTAATCAACCGCGCCGGCCATCGCCGCCACTAACGCAATCACCAGGCCCAGCGCCATATTCCAAAATGAGATGGCCCACCAGACTGCCTCGCCGCGCCACACGCCGAGCGCGTCCCAGAGCAGCGACGTGCCCAGCAAGGCCACGGGGAAGTCGCTCAACACGGCGTGCAATGGATGACCGAATGCGCGCAAGCCTTTGCTCATACGCTATCCTCGATTATGTGCGCGCGGCGAAGACCGCCAGCAGCAGGACGACGAACGCGACGACCGCGACCAGCCCGTGAATGACGACGTAAGGGATGGGCAGCGCCTTGCGCCGCAGGTGGTGCGAGAACATCACGAAGCCACCAATGGCCGCGCCCAGAAATAAGACAAGCGCGATGGTCGCTTTCGATGACGCGCCGCCCATCACCGCCACGATCAACGCGATCAACCCCGCCGCCGCCGCAACGCCGTGCAGGATAGCCAGGCCCATCGGCGGCAACTCTTTACCGCTGAAACGAATGATTGCCATCGCCACGCCACCCAGCGCGGCCACTCCGAACAAGATCGCTGCTAATGTCACATCGCCTCCTCAAAGAAATGATGGATGTTTCTGCTTGCACGCTTACAGAGTGGCGAGCGGCGAATTGGTTACAGGCGGTCGAGAAAAATAGTTGGTAACTTTTTGGCGGCTGCGTACTCTATAGAGTAGAGAGAGCGAGTTTATGACGATTGCAGAGATGATCGCTGCGCCGGCGAATGCAGAATTGCTAACGGATGAAGAGGTGGTCGAGCGCGTGCTCGCCGGCCAGAGCGCGTGGTTTGAAGTCCTGATGCGGCGCTACAATCAGCGGCTCTATCGCGTCTCGCGCTCAATTGTCGGCGACGATGCCGAAGCCGAAGACGTTATGCAAGAAGCTTACGTGCGCGCCTATCAACATCTCGATCAGTTCGATGGCCGCGCGCGGTTCGCCACCTGGCTGACTCGCATCGCTGTGCACGAAGCCTTGGCGCGGCTGCGTCATCGTCGCCGCGTCGTCGAGATAGATGCGTTCGCCGAATCGAGTGAGAATCCTATGATACCGGCAGCCAATACGCCCAACCCCGAACAAGAGGTCTTGATCCGCACGCTCGGCGTCATTCTGGAATCGGCCATCAACCAGTTGCCCGCCGCTTATCGCTCGGTTTTTATGTTGAGAGAGATGGAAGAGATGAGCACGGCGGAAACCGCTGAATGTCTCGGCCTCAGTGAAGAAGCGGTGAAGGTGCGCTTGCATCGCGCCCGCGCGCGCTTGCGCAAAACCATCACGGCGCAGACGCAGGCAGCGACCGTATCGGCTTTTCAATTCAACGGCGCGCGCTGTGATCGAATCGTTGCCGCCGTGTTGGCCCGCCTCGCCCCGCGATCTTAACTCCCGCTGCCTCGCCCGCACGTTTTATCAGGACAACGCCGCACGCGATTAGGTATAATTCCTCTTCCCTTAGATTCATCGGACAGTCATTCGGATTCTATTTTCTTTCGCCGCTGATGAAGCGAAAGAGTCGAGGAGGAAACCTACGCCCATGTCACTACCAAGACTAGCCCGCGTTCTGCTACTCATCCTCGTTTGCGCGACCGCGCTCGCGGCGCAGACGACGCGACACCCGCTCAAGCTCGAAGACCTCGTGCGCATGCGTGAGGTGCGCGATCCGCAGATTTCGCCGGACGGCCAGTGGGTCGCCTACGTCGTCTCGACCGTGGATGTGAAAGAAGACAAGAGCACGTCGCACATCTGGCTGGCGAGCTTCGATGGCAAGACCGACCGCCAGTTCACCTACAGCCTCGACAGCGAATCGTCGCCGCGCTGGAGTCCCGACGGAAAGTATCTCGCCTTCACCTCGTCGCGGCCCGGCAAAGCCAAAGGCGCTCAGGTCTGGTTGCTCGACCGCAGCGGCGGCGAAGCGTTTCAGCTCACCGAGCTGAAGGGCCGTCTACAAGGGTTCGAGTGGTCGCCCGACGCCAGCCGACTTGCGTTAGTCATCGGCGACCCCGACCCCGACGATGAAGCCAACGCGACACCGGCTGACATCAAGCCCGGCGACAAGCCTGCCGATAAACCCGGCGATAAGCCTGCGGATAAGCCGAAAGCGCCGAAGCCCATCGTCATTGATCGTTATCACTTCAAGCAGGACGTGCAGGGCTATTTGCTTTCGGGTCGTCACTCGTACATCTACCTGTTCGACATCGCCACGAAGAAGCTTGAGCGATTGACGACGGGCAAGGTGGATGAGTCGTCGCCTTCGTGGTCGCCCGACGGCAGCCGCATCGCTTTCATGAGCAATCACACGAAAGACCCCGACCGCGAGCCTTCGGGTCAACTCTTCGTCGCTGACGCAAAGCCCGGCTCGACCGAAAAGCAGTTGACGCAAGAGACGAGTCGCGGCGGGCGCTCGCGCCTCGAATGGAGCCCCGATGGTCGATGGATCGCGTTTGTCGAAAGCGACGAGAAGAAGTACGACGCGTATAACATGGAGCACCTGGCTATCGTTGCCGCCGATGGCAGCAGCGCGCCGCGCCGCATTCAAGCGGTCGAGGACCTTGATCGCGGTATCTCGTCGCCGCGCTTCAGCGCCGACGGCCAGTCGATCACGTTTCTCGTCACAGATGATCGCTCGGTCTATCCCGCGCGCGCCGCTCTTGCGGGCGGCAGCGTTGAGCGATTGCTTGCGCCGCCTGTTGTCATCGGCAACTGGACGATGGGCGCAGGGCGCTCAAGTGTGCTTTCGGGCGGCGACGCGAAGGCGACGGAAGTCTACGCGGTGGAAGGCGGCACGTTGCGCCAGTTGACGCACCAGAACGACGCGCTGATGGCGGAGCTTGAAGTCGGCGCGACCGAAGAAGTCAATTTCAAAAGCAAAGACGGCACGGATGTTCACGGCCTGTTGACTTACCCGGTCGGTTACGTGAAGGGAGCGCGCGTGCCGCTGTTGCTGCGCATACACGGCGGCCCGAACGCGCAGGATCAACACACGTTCAGCGCCGAGCGGCAGTGGTTCGCCGCGAATGGTTACGCGGTGCTGGCGGTGAACTATCGCGGCAGCGCCGGGCGCGGCCAGAAATTCTCGCGCGCCATCTTCGCCGACTGGGGCCATCACGAAGTCGAAGACTTGCAGGCCGGCGTCGATCACGTCATTCAGATGGGCGTTGCTGACCCTGACCGTTTGGGCGTCGGCGGCTGGAGCTACGGCGGCATACTGACCGACTATATGATTGCCAGCGACGCGCGCTTCAAAGCGGCGACCAGCGGCGCGGGCACAGCCTTTACGGTGTCGTTCTACGGCACGGACCAGTACATCATCCAGTACGACTTCGAGATCGGCCCGCCGTGGGACCCGAAGGCGTGGGAGACTTATGTGAAGCTCTCTTATCCGCTCCTGCACGCCGACCGCATCAAGACGCCGACCTTATTCTTGGGCGGCGAGCGCGACTTCAACGTGCCCATCCAGGGCAGTCAGCAGATGTATCAGGCGCTCAAGAGCCTTGGCGTTGACACGCAACTGGTGATCTACCCGAACGAGTTTCACGGCATACAACGGCCAAGCTATGTGCGTGATCGCTACGAGCGTTACCTGGCCTGGTACGACAAGTACATCAAGAAGGCAGCGGGCGGCGCGGCGGCGGCTTCGTCTGAGAAGCGTTGAGATTGCGCCGCATAGCGGCGACCTGAATTTAGCCAGGCGTTGTTGCGTTGCGTAGCAGCAGGTTGAACTTAGCTAGTCGTTATTGCGCCGCGTAGCGGCGGGTGAATTTAGCCAGGCGTTTCAACGCCTGGAACCCGAATGTTGAATGAGCGCGCGTCGCGTCAGCGACGCCTGAATGGCCGATGGTTCAGGCATCGCTGACGCGACGCAGAGAGATTGGGCCACTCTAAACAGGCATTGAAATGCCTGCCTAAACTCAACTGCCGCTACGCGGCCTCCTTCGTTCTGCCGCTACGCGACATCCTTCGTTCTGCCGCGACTCGGCATCCTTCGTTCTGCCGCGACTCGGCATCCTTCGTTATTCGCCAAGCGAATGGATAAACCTCAATCGCCCGCCGGCGATTCGATGACCGGCGCGTGCGGGCGGCGCTTGAAGAAGTGGCTGGTCCACTCCTTGAAAGATTCCATATAAACATAGACGACCGGCGTGATGTAGAGCGTCAGCAGTTGCGACACCATCAGGCCGCCGACCACCGACAATCCAAGAGGCCGGCGCGATTCCGCGCCCGCGCCCAATCCCATCGCAATCGGCAGCGTGCCTAACAGCGCCGCCATCGTCGTCATCATAATCGGGCGGAAGCGCAAGAGGCTCCCTTCAAAGATAGCGTCCGCCGGCGCTTTGCCTTCGTTGCGCTGCGCTTCGAGGGCGAAGTCGATCATCATAATGGCGTTCTTCTTGACGATGCCGATCAACATCACCAACCCAACGAAGGCGTACACGTTCAGGTCCTGGCCGAAGATCATCAGCGTCAGCAGCGCGCCAAACCCTGCGGATGGCAAGCCCGACAGAATCGTCAGCGGATGAATCAGGCTCTCGTAGAGAATGCCCAATACGATGTAGATGACCAGCACCGCCACCAGCAGCAGCCATCCCAAGCCTTGCAATGATGACTGAAAGACCTGCGCCGTCCCTTGAAACGACGTGCTGATCGTTTCAGGCAGCTTCATCTGGTTGACTGTCTGTTGCACCTGATTGACCGCGTCGCCGATGGAGACGCCCGGCTTGAGGTTGAACGAGATCGTCACCGACGGCAACTGGCCGGAGTGGTTGACCGTCAGCGGGCCGACGCTCGGCTTCAAGGTCGCCACCGTGCTGAGCGGAACCTGCTGGCCGCCCGAAGTCTTGATGTAGAGCATTGAGAGCGCCGCCGGGTCGGCTTCGTATTCCGGCGCGACTTCCATCAACACCCAGTACTGATTGCTCGGCGTGTAGATGGTCGAAACCTGCCGTTGAGCATAGGCGCTATAAAGCGCGGTTTCCAATTGATTGGCCGAGACGCCGAGCGATTGCGCCTTGTCGCGGTCCATCTCGACGGTGATCTGTGGGCTGGTAATCTGCAAATCGGTCGTCACGTCTTGCAGGCTGTCGAGCTTGCGTAGTTGCTCTTCGACTTGCGGCGCGGCCTGGTACAACTCGCGGTTGTCCGCCGATTGCAGCGTGAATTGATACTGGCCTTTGCTGGTGCGGCCTCCGACGTTGATGGCCGGCGGGTTCGACAAATAAACGTTGAGGCCGGGGATGCGCGACAGCTTCGGGCGCAGCTCTTGTATAACGGCGTCCGCATCCAGCTTGCGCTGGTCGTGGGGCTTGAGTCGGATCAAGAAGCGCCCGTTGTTTGACGTAGAGTTTGCGCCGCCCGAACCGACCGACGACATGAAGGCTTCGACGTTCGGGTCTTGCTGGAGGATGGCCGCAGCTTCTTGCTGGTGCTTGACCATCGACTCGAACGAGATGTCCTGCGCCGCTTCGGTCGTGGCGTTGATCTGGCCGGTGTCTTCGCTGGGGATGAAGCCCTTCGGGATGACGTTGAAGAGGTAGATCGTCGCTACTAACACGAGGGCCGATACGAGCATCGTCAGCGCGCGGTGCACCATCACTTTTTCTAACGTCCAGCGATACACGGCCAGCATTCCGTCAAAGACGCGCTCGGACATTTGAAACAGGCGACCCTGTTTCTTGTCGCCCTTGTGCTCGCGCAAAAAGCGGCTGCCGAGCATCGGCGTTAGCGTTAGCGACACCAGGCCCGAAACGATGATCGCCGCCATAATCGTCACCGCGAACTCGTTCAGCAGACGACCCAATATGCCGCCCATAAACAGCACAGGGATGAAGACGGCGGCGAGGCTGATGGTCATCGAAACAATCGTGAAGCCGATCTCGCGCGCGCCCTTGAGGGCTGCTTCAAACGGGCGCGCGCCTAGCTCGATGTGGCGCACGATGTTTTCGAGCATCACGATGGCGTCGTCAACGACGAAGCCTACGGATAGCGTCAGCGCCATCATCGAGAGGTTATCCATCGTGAAGCCAAACAGGTACATCACCGCGAACGTTCCGAACAACGACATCGGCACGGCGAGCGAAGGGATGATCGTCGCCGACAGGTTGCGCAGGAACAGGAAGATCACCAGCACCACCAGACAGATCGTCAGCCCCAGCGTGAACTTCACATCGCTGATCGATTCGCGGATGCTCTGCGAGCGGTCGAACAGAATATTGAGATCAACCGAGGCCGGAATCTGCTCGCGGAAGGTCGGCAGAATCTTCTTGACGTTATCGACGACCTCGACGGTGTTCGTGCCGGGCTGACGCTGGATGGCCAGCACGATGGCGCGCGTGTCGTTGAACCAACTCGCCACCTTGTCGCTCTGCACGCTGTCGATGACGCGGCCCAGCTCGCCCAGCCGCACCGGCGAGCCGTTCTGATAACTGACGATGATGGGGCGATACTGGTCGGCGGTTTCGAGCTGGCCGTTGGCGGCGACGCGCAGCGACTTGTTAGGGCCGTCGAGCGTGCCTGTCGGCAAATTAGCATTCGACTGCGAGACGGCCTGCTGCACTTGATCGATGCCGATGCCGCGCGCCGCCAGTTGATTCGGGTCGAGCTGTATACGCACGGCGTACTTCTGCGAGCCATAGACCGACACCTGCGCGACGCCGCTGATCATCGAGATGCGCTGCGCCAGTTGATTCTCGGCGTACTCATCGACGGTCGAGAGCGGCAGCGTCGGCGAACTCATAGTCAGGAAGAGGACGGGCGCGTCCGCCGGGTTGACTTTATTAAACGACGGCGGCGATGGCATCTCGGTCGGCAGTTGTCGCGTGGCGCGGGCGATGGCGGCTTGCACGTCTTGTGCTGCCGCGTCGATGTCGCGGCTGAGGTTGAACTGCACGACGATTGAGGTCGAGCCTTGCGCGCTCGTCGAGGTCATATTGTCGATGCCGGCGATGGTCGAGAGTTGCTTTTCAAGCGGCGTCGCCACCGACGAGGCCATGGTGTCGGGACTAGCGCCGGGCAAGCTGGCGCTGATGTTGATGGTCGGATAATCGACGTTGGGCAACTCGCTCACCGGCAGCAAGCGATAACCCATGATGCCGAAGATCAGGACGCCTGCCCAGATGAGGCCCGTCGTAATCGGACGACGGATAAAGAGACTGGCGATGTTCATAACTTCCTTAGCAGGAGTCAGGATTCAGGATTCAGGATTCAGTTTGAGATCAAGTGCGGAAGGCTAACGCTGAATCACATTCTTCGATTGGCGCAGCCACCCTGAATCCTGAATCCTGACTCCTGTATCCTATGGATGCTCCTGTCCGGCGCTCTCGCTGATGCGGACACGGCTACCGGGACGCAGTCGCAACTGGCCGTCGGTGACGACCGTCTCGCCGGGCTGAAGCCCCTTTGCAATGATGCTCTTTTCGCCCGCCGTGCGCTGCACTTCGATGTTGCGCATCTCGACTGTTTGATCGTCTTTGACGACGAAGACGTAACGGCCCTGCTGGCCGGTCTGCACTGCCGGCGAAGGCGCGACGACGGCGTTCGGTTGTGTAGTCAGCGTTACCGAAACGTTGACGAACTGGCCCGGCCACAGTCGCTGCTGAGCATTCTCAAAAGTCGCTTTCAGCTTCACCGTTCCGGTCGCCGGATCAACCGTGTTGTCAACGAAAGTCAACGTGCCAAGCTCAGGCGGGCCGGCATCATTCGGGATCACGCCCGAAACCTGCACAGGCCCCGCCGCCAGATACCGCTTGATATCGGGCAACTGCGTCTCGGGCACAGAGAAGGTCACGTAGATCGGCGTGACTTGATTGATGACTACGAGCGGGTTCTGACCGTTCGGGCTAACGACATTGCCTTGATGAATCATCAGGCTGCCAGTGCGGCCATCAATCGGCGCGCGAATCTCTGTGAAGCTCGCCTGCACTTGCGAAGACTGCACGGCGGCCTGCGACGCTTTCACCGCATCGCGCGCGCTCGCCACCGCCGCTTCGTCGGCTTTAGCGACGGCGGCTAAGGCTTCGGCGTTCGTGCGTATCTGGTCGTACTGGTCTTTCGAGACAACGCCTTGCTTGTAGAGGTATTCGTAACGCTGCGCTTGAACAGCGGCGGTTTGCGCCTGCGCGCGATCTTTGGCCAGATTGGCCTGCGCCTGTCGCTGTTCGTTGACGGCGCGCGCCTGGTTGGCCACCGAACCGGCCAGATTGGCTTGCACCGGGCGCGGATCAATGTTGAAGAGCAGGTCGCCCTTCTTCACGAACTGGCCTTCGGTGAAGTTGACGCGCGTGATCTGTCCTTCGGCCTGCGAGGTGATGGCGACTGTCGAATAAGCCTCGGTCCTGCCGATGGCGGTGACTTGCAGCGGCACGTTCTCCAGAGTCACGCTGGCTGCCGTCACCGGCACAGCCGGCGGCTGCGGCGGTTGGCCTGCGGCCTGCTGCTTTCTGCCGAACGGGCTAATAAAGAAGACCGCGCCAATGACGATCAGGCCAAGCACCGCCAGCGCGATTCGTCCGGGACGACCGAGCCGCTGATAATATCTTTTGTAATCGGCAATCCGCATCCGCTGAAAGTATTTTTTATAATCGCTAATCTGCATTCTGACTCTCCCACATGCATTGCGCGGCGTCTCGGACCGCCTTGCTTCAGCGACCGATGCGCCGCGTTGGCCTGCTTTGCGCTCTCCTAAACAATTACGTCCGGCGGCCTTTGTCGGTTACGCCGACGCCGTGTGCGCTTGCGGCCCGCGCGCCTGCATATCCTTTCAGGACAAGCGCCGCGCTGCCTGCACGGATCAAATACATCAATCATCGCTACCATCACGCATTGAGTAGTTGAGCAATGAATGTGCCGCCGCGCTATTGACATCAGCCGCCGATGACCATAGGCTTTTGGGAGCCTTTCGGCTCTCTGATTCATCGAACAACTTGCAATATTTCGAGGGGGTGCAATGAGCCTGATTCGTCTCGTCCGACAAGCGCAACCGGAAGCTGATCTGAAGACCGTCTATGATGCCGTCGTCGTCGGCAGCGGCGCGGCGGGCGGCATGGCCGCGCACGTATTGACCGCGCACGGTATGAAAGTATTGCTGCTCGAAGCCGGCAAGAAGCTCAACATTGATAAAGAACTGAAGTCAATGGAGTGGCCTTACGACCACCCGCGACGCGGCCAGATGGAACCCGGCTCGCACCCGCTGTCGCTCAACGAATACACCGTGCGCCAGCCGCCTTACGCGAAGGGGATGAAATTCAATCACGTCTACTCGTATGTGCAGGGCTGGGGCGGCTCGGATTACAGCAAGAACATCCTCGTAGACGAGCGCGACCACCCGTACACGGGGACGAACTATGCGTGGGTGCGCGCGCGCGTGCTGGGCGGCAAGACCAACATCTGGGGCCGGCTGGCGCTCAGGCTTTCGGATTATGACTTCAAAGCGAAGACGCACGACGGCTACGGCGAAGACTGGCCCATCGCCTACAAAGACATCGCGCCCTACTACGACAAGGTTGATCTTTACCTGGGCATCTCCGGCGTCAAAGAGAACCTGCCGCATCTGCCCGACAGCCTCTTTCAACGGCCCGTGCGATTGACCGCCGCCGAGATGAAGCTGCGCGCAGGGTTGAAGAAGATGGGGCGCGTGTTGACGCCTTACCGCGCCGGTGTGACGACCGACGGGCTGAAGCACAACAAGTATCGCAGCCGTTGCTACGGTCGCGGCGCGTGCAACCGGCGCGCGGGCGGCTGCGACATTCACGCCGCCTTCGATTCGCCGACCGGCTTGATCTACCCGGCGATGGAGACGGGCCGTTTGACGCTGCGCACCAACTCCATCGCCCGCGAGATCACGGTCGATCCGAAGACCGGCAAGGCCGCAGGCGTCAGCTTCATTGACTCAGAAACCGGCAAGACCTATGAGGCGAAAGCGAAAGTCGTGATCGTCGCCGCCTCGACGCTCGAATCGGCGCGATTGCTGCTGCTGTCGAAATCGGAGAAGTACCCGAACGGCATCGCCAATGCGAGCGGTCACGTCGGCCATAATTTTTGTGAGCACGTTATGGGGCCGGGCGTGACCGGGCTGGTCAAAGATCAGATCAACAAGCCGCGCACGAATGATGACGGGCGACCCGGCAGCTTCTACGTCCCGCGCTTCCGCAACCTCGCCGACAAGCACCCGGACTTCATTCGCGGCTACGGCTTTGAAGGCGGCAGCGGCACGCAGATGTTCCCCTACAACGCGTTTGACACGCCGGGCTTCGGCAAAGGCTACAAGAAGGCGGTGCGCGAATACGCCGGCGCGTTCATCGAGATGGGCGCGTTCGGCGAAGTGCTGTCGCGTTACGAGAATCACGTTGATCTCGACCCGGAAGTGGCCGACAAGTGGGGCGTGCCGGCCTTGCGCTTTCATTACAAGTTCAGCGACAACGAGCACAAGATGGCCAAAGACATGGCCGCGACGGCGCAGGAGATGATGGAAGCCGCCGGCATCGAAATCATCGGCGTCAATCGCACGGTGCTGACCGAAGGCTGGTCGATTCACGAACTCGGCACGGCCCGCATGGGCACAGACCCGAAGGCTTCGGTGCTGAACCAGTTTCAACAGTCGCACGACGTGAAGAATTTATTTGTGGTCGATGGCAGCAGCCACGTCAGCGCGTCTTGCCAGAACCCGACGTGGACGATTATGGCGCTGGCCTGGCGCTCGTGCGATTACCTTGCCGATCAGTTCAAGAAAGGAAACCTGTGAAATGCAGATTGCAGATTGCGGATTGCGGATTGAAGACAAGGGCGTTGAGGATGCAATGCCGAAACCAGCAGATAGCGACTTGAGCGGCGCGGGCGGCGAAGATCATCACGTCACGCGGCGCGACATGTTGAAGCTGACGGCAACGGCGGCCATCAGCATTCCGCTCGTCGGTGTGAGCAGCGCAACCAACGCAGCGACCGAGAGCGGCGCGGCTCAATGGAAAGCGCCGCTCTTTTTCACCCGCGACGAATTGGCGATGGTGGACGAGATCAGCGAGTTGATTATCCCGACCGACGAGCATTCGCCGGGCGCACGCGCCGCCCAGTGCGCCGCTTACATTGATGCAAGGCTGGCCGAGTCATGGACCGACGAGCCGAAGACCGAGTGGCGCGACGGCTTGAAATTGATTGATGCTGTCTCGCAGGAGATGCACGGCAAGCCGTTTATGCAAGCGACGCCTGAACAGCGCGTCGCGCTGCTGACGCGCATCTCCGCAAACGAGAAAGAGCCGAAGAAGCCCGAAGAGAAATTCTTCCACGAGATCAAGAGCCGCACGGCGCACGCTTACTACACCTCGAAGATCGGCATACATCAGGAGATGGAATACAAAGGCAACGTGCCGATCAAAGAGTTCGTCGGCTTCGATGTGAGAACCGAGTCATAGCCGTCGCGGTTGGCCGATACATTAGCGGCTCACGGCTCTTGGAATCAGTGCCGTAGGGACGCAATGTTTATAGAGCGTGTCTGAGAAGCCCTGAAGGGGCGCGATTCAATAGCCCAGTCCAACGGGCTGGGTACACTCAGCGACCATTCCGCAAGCCCTGAAAGGGCGCAATAACCGATCACGTATTGCGCCCTTTCAGGCTTGGCGGTTAGCCCCGCCGCTCTCCCAGGGCGATGCTCTGGGCTGTCGAATCGCGCCCCTTCAGGGCTTTTTCAGACACGCTCTATAACATCTCGCTCCTGGCGGAGCTTGGAATCTCAAACTACCCGCTATCCCATAAACCCTAAGTCACGCACACCGAAATTAGTGAGCGTCGGGAAGACCGTGTCGAGCTGCGCGTCACCAGCGCCGAACCACTTCGCCAGCGTCGCGCCGTATTGCGAGAGCGACACGCCAGGCAGCATCACGCCTCGTGCATCAGCATAATCATCGCCGGTCGCATTGAAGTTGCTGTAGTTGGTCATCAGCGGGAAGCGTCCATAAATCCGCCCGCCGCTGACCGCGCCGCCGACGACGAAATGGTGACTGCCCCAGCCGTGATCCGAGCCTGTCCCCGACGGCTGCAACGTCCGCCCGAAATCCGATAGTGTAAAGCTCGTTACACTGTCGCCGATGCCCATCTCGACAGACGCGTTGTAGAGCGCCGCCATTGCCGCGCTGATCTGCGACAGCAAGCTCCACTGCTGATAAGACTGACCGCCGTGCGTGTCAAATCCGCTCAGCCCCGCGAAGAAGACCTGACGGGCCGCGCCGAGCTGCGAGCGCAAGCTGATGATGCGGGCGATCTCTTTTAACTGGGTGCCGATCTGCGTCTGTGGGAACACGGTCGTGAACGGCGTGCCGCCCGCTGCTGATTTCAACAGCGGGTTGAGCGCCAGCGCGTCGCTCATTGCTTTGTTGGCGGCAGTAATCATCTGATTACTGCTGCCCCCGGCAAGTATCTGCTGCTGCGCTGTTGCGCGAGCCTGCGACGCCGTTGCCGGCCACAGGCTCATGGCGTTCTGGTCGAGATAGTTCCCTGGTTGCAGGCTGGCCGACTGCACGACGCTCGCGGTGCAGAAGAGCGATGGGCCGTTCAGCGAGATAGACACAGGGAAGTTCGTGCCGGCGTTGGCCGCCTGCATCAAGTCCGCCGAGCGCCCGCCCCAGCCGCTCGCGCCGAATGCGTTCGGGTAGCCGGTCTGCATCTGCTGCACCTGATCCGAGTGCGAGCGCAGGTTGGTTGGCAACTGGTTGTTGCTTTGAAAGTCCGCATAGGTTGTCGGCCTCATCAGCATACCGACGTTGGCCAGTATCGCCATACGCCCTTGCTGGTAGATGTTCTGCAACTCCGGCAGGCCGTAATGCAAGCCGAACGCGCCTTGCGCCGCGTCGCCTATGCCGAGCAACTGGCTCGGCGGCAGCGCCAGTCCGCCGCGTACCGCTTGATAGGCTGTGTATTGTGGACTACTGAGCGGCACGACCGTGTTGTGGCCGTCGTTGCCGCCGAACAGAAAGATGCAGACGAGCGCCTTGTAATCCTGAACCGGCGCGGCGCTGACGGATTGCAATCGTCCGAGCGCGGCGAGCATACCGAAGCTCGCGCCCATCTGCATAAAATTGCGACGTGTGATCTTTGCTGTCTTCATCTTCTCTCTCCTCCTCAGTGCTGGACCAGATAATCGCCCGACGTGGCCGTCAAGTAGAGCACGGTCATGACGCGCTGGTTGTTGTCGTACATCGCCGGCATCGCGTTCATCAGCGCCGTACGCATTGACGATGACATACGGCCATAGAGCAGCGCGTTGTCTACCGCGTTGATGAGCGCCACCGGGTTGCCCGCGACATTGACGAACGGTTGCAGCGCCGGGTTGATCGGCCAGGGATTGCCCATCCAACTGTAGAGAAAGTTGGCGCGGTTGACGGCTTCGGTCGGCGAGTAGATCTGAAACTCCGGCCCGAACAGCGGCGAGCGCGGCACGTGGTACATCGGCGAGTAGTGGCCGAAGACCGACGGCGCATCGAGCATCCCTTCGCCGAAGCCATAGAAGATGTAAGCGAACTGCGATGGCTGGCCTGATGGGATGTTCAAGGCGCGCAGGAAGGCGATGGTCTGCTGCATAGGCGTGCGCAGGCGTCCGAAGTTCGACGGCGGGTTGTCGTCGCGCGCTTCGGCGTCCATCAGCACGGCGCGTATCACGGCTTTCATATCGCCGCGCACGCCCTGGCCGTTGTCGTTGAACGCAGCGGCGACGCGCGCGATGTAAGCCGGGCTTGGGTTGCTCGTCACCAGCGCGCGAATCAACCGCGTGGCGATAAAGGGAGCGATGTTTGGGTGATTGAAGAGGATGTCAATCGCGCCGTCGAGGTCTTGCACGTTGGTCTGATTCGCCGGCAAGGTCTGACCGAGTACTGTCTTCTGCGTGCGGTCGTGATAAGACAGGATCGGCAGCATCGGGCCGGGATAGTAATTCCAGTTCTGATTAGCGGGCGGCGTCCCCGTCGAGTTGCCATACGTCCAGCCCGTCAACGCCAGCGCCATCTGCTTCACGTCCGTTTGTGTGTAAGTCGGAATCGGGTTGCCCTGTGCGTCGAGCTGCTGCGAGCCGTCCGGGTTCAGCTTCCACAAGCCGATGCTGAACAACTGCATCACCTCGCGCGGGTAATTCTCGTTCGCGCCGCCCGATATGCCGGGCCGCGCGCTGTTGACCATATCGAGGTACTTGCCCATCGACGCGTCAAGCGTAAGCTCGCGTAGCAGCGTGCGGTAGTTGCCGAAGGCGTTGCGGCTGAGCAACTGCAACCACGGGACAAGCTCGTTGCCGTTGGTGTTCTTGTTCATCGCAACGACGAGAATTTCGCTGAGCGCGTAGATGACGCGCTGACGCAATTGATCCTGTCCGCCGAGCGCGTTGTTGAAGAAGGCGTCTACGGCGTCAGAGCGTTGCGCTGTGGCAAGCGAAGGCCACGTTGATTCAGGCAGCGCAAACTGTTCGTCGATGAATGCCGGAATGCCGACCTGCTGCACGTGCGCCATCAGTTGCGGCGTTGCGCCAAAGCTCGCTTGATCGAGGAAGCGGCCATAGATGATGGCGAGCGGGTCTTGAATAGTCACGCTGGCCGTGCCTTGCGTAATGTTATCGGCCTGGCTCACGGCGGAAATCGTCACGACGTTTGCCGTGGGCACGGCTAAAGGTGCGGTGTAGAGTCCGCCTTGTGTAATCAATCCTACAGCCGGATCGCCGCCGGTCGCGCCGTTGACTTTCCAGGTGACAGCGGTGTTGGGCGTGCCGGAAACGTTGGCTTGAAACTGCTGCGTCGCAGTGGGCGCAAGACCTACAGAGCCGGGGCTAACGACGACGACGACGCTCGAAACGACGTTGACCGTGAGCGGCGACGAGACTGCGCCGGGGCCGGGGTTGGCGACCGTGAGATTGAAGCTGCCAGTTTGTGTGGCGCTGCCGGTCGCGGTGAGCTGACTGGCCGAGACGAAGTTCGTCGGCAGCGGCGCATTATTCCATAAGACCTGCGCGCCGCTAACGAAGCGGCTGCCGTTGACTGTGATGGTGAACGGGCCGAGCGGCAGCGGCGACGGCGCGACCGACGTGACGTAAGGAACCTGATTGCGCACGGTGATCGTGCCTGCCGCAAACGCCGTTGGGTCGGCGATGCTGGTGGCTTTGACCGCGACTGCATAACCTGAAGGCGGCACGGCGGGCGCGGCGTAGAAGCCCGTGCTGCTGATCGTGCCAACGGTCGCGTTGCCGCCGGTGATTCCGTTGATCGACCAGGCGACAGCGGGGTTGATCGTGCCCGCAACTTGCACGCTGAACTGGCGCGTCCCGCCGACCGGCAGGGTCAGGTTCACGGGGTCTATGCGAACCGTCACGCCTGCAAACGGCGCGGCCTCGGCGAGCGGGGCAAGCACTAAAGCGACTAAGAGAAACCAGGCAGTGAATCGAAAGGTTGAGTTAGGGCGCACGTTGATACTCCTCTTCCATCCGCAGTGGTCGGATGAACCAAGCTGAGCGTTGCGAATGTGGGGGCAATCGCATCAGGGCCAGGATGAAGCTCTCCGTACTTTACTTTTTATCAGTGGCGGCGGTGCGTTACGATTCTTGCCGAAAAGGGAAGCCGCGTCGCTATAAGATCAGCCCCGCCTCTTCATTCAACGTGATTCAACCGTCGCGTTTCGGTGATGCTGAGGGCGACCGCTTTGATGACGATCACCCCGCATGGGGCATTGCGCCGCCGCTTTTGTAAGCTGCGAAAATCGCTCGCCCTTCGCCTGTAAACATAATGTGACATTCATTCCAATCTGCTTCCACGCGCTGCGTCGTTGAACTGAATTGAACGCGCGTCTCTCTTAATCAAATCATCGGCCACACGAACGGCGGTGAGGATTGAGCATCAACCGGGCTTTAGAAAAGGTGCGGTTTTGTGGCGGGTCGCATTACAGGGCAAGGCCGGAGCGCGGCAGCAAAGCGGATTGAGCATCGCCGCTTTCTTACGGCCTTTCGATCAAAGGCGGGTTGGGCGCGTGACCATCTACTATCGGCGGCTGGAGAGTTGCACGGGCGTGTTGGGCTGCGCGCGACAAGGATCGTTGGTCTTCGCACGCGCCGCGCGTGATGCTGCGGGCAACGTCCGCTCGTCGAGTTTCAGCAGCGCGCATTCGACTTCACTCAAACGGCTCTGCAAGAGGCTCATCTCACTTTGCAAGCGATCAACCTCCGGGTCGCGTGTGGGTGTAGCCGAGGCCGGTGGGCGCTGGGCGTATTGCACCCGCTGCTGTAGCTGACTGATGTTCGACTCCATCATATAAAGGCGCTGTTCGAGCGTGCTGATGCGCCGGTCGAGGCTCATCACGTCCTGCGCCGGCGCGGCAGCATTCGTAGACGATGCGCTGCCGGTGTGGGCGACGAGCGCCGCGAGTGCAAGCCCACAGACGACCGTGTAAGCGAAGGCGCGTATGGCTTTTTGCATGATCTTTCCTCTCATCCTTTCTCGCTGCCTTACCGTTGCGTGAACGCGAAAGCGAGTGGCGTAATCGTAGCGGCTCAACGCGGGCTTGTCGAAACAGTAGCGATGGCTTGACCGGCGATGATGCGCTGACCCGCGCGCACGCTGATGACGCGCACGTTGCCTGATGCCGGTGCGCTGACGGCGACGATGGTTTGCGCCGGCGGCTGCGCCGATGCGTTGCTGCCTGCGGCAACGACAGCGCGAGCCTCTGCTTGCGCGGCGCTGTCGCGGACACGTTGTAGCCGTTCCTGTGCCTGCTGATACTGCGACCGCGCCGCATCGAGTTGCGCCTGTGGGGCGGCTCCAGCGGCGACCAGCGGCTCGACGCGCTGCACTTCGACGGCGGCGCGATTGACTTCGGCTTCGGCGTCGCTGATGTCGCGCTGCGTGCGGCTGACGGCGGCGCGGGCCTGCTCGCCGGCTTGATTCTGATTCATCGAAGACGGCTCGACCGGCACGGCGATCTCGATGAGCGTCGCGCCTTCATTGACGTTCGTGCCTTCGTTGACCAGCACGCGCTGAACGGTCCCCGACCTCGTCGCCTTAACGACGATGAGATCAGTTGCCGCGTTTTTATTGGCCGACGAATGACAGCCGTTTGCGATCAACACGCAGGCGAAGACGACGAGAGAGAGCAAACACAAAGGCACAGAAGCACGGAAGCACGGAGCCATCTCTGTGGCTCTGTGTCTCTGTGCTTCTGTGTGATCTTTCATTGCCTTTGACTATCGTTTCACTGTTGCAGCGTGCTCGTCGCCGGCGCGCTCTGTTGAAGCTGCGGCGCGTTCGAGTCTTTGAGCACAGTGATGTTGTTGACTTGCAGCGTTGACCCCGTAGCGCGCTGAAAGTCGGCGATGGCTTTGTTCAAGTCGGTCTGCGCCTGAAGCTCGCGCCCGCGCGCCGCGATCATTTCGGTCTGTCGCTGCAAGACCAGAAACACCGTCGAAAGCCCGGCGCTGAAGCGACGCTGTTCGCTCGCAAAGGTCTGCTCGGCGGAATCACGCGCCGAGGCCGCCGCTGCCAGTCGCGCTTCGGCAGAGCGTATGGCCTGAATCGTGTTGCGCACATCCTGCTCAATCGTCTGTTCAACCTGCTGCCGTTGATTGGTGATGCGGCGGCCTTCGGCGAGCGAGCGACCGAGGTTGGCTTCAGCCGTGCGATTGCCGACCGGCAACGAAAAGACGATGCCGACGCGCGTCGTCGGAAAATTGAACGTGAACAGATTGGCAAACGATTGACCCGCGCCGCCAACCAGAAAGCCCGGCAAGCTGCTGCCTGATGTGGTCGGCACGTCGAGCGGCGGCAACCCGGCAGTAGCCGAGAGTTGATTCAAGCGTTCAATGATCGCCGTGTTGCTCGCGGTGAAGGGATTGAAGCCGCCGGTGATCTGCGTGCCGGCTAAGCCCGCTGCGCTGTACGAAGCGACCAGATCAACTTGCGGGCGCGTCTGGTCGCGGAAGAACCGCGTGTTGATGCGGTTGATCTCGGCGCTGGTGGCGACCTGCTCGACTTCGGGTCGATTGGCGAGCGCCGTCGTCACGGCTTGATCGAGCGGCACGCGCGGCGGATCGAGCGTGACGGGACTGGTCGGCAAGATGGCGCGCGACCACAGCGGCGCGCTGCGGTCGGGCAGCATCAACGCCTTCAGCGCATTCTCGGCCCGCGTCACCGCTTCTTGCGCGCTGTAGACGTTCTGCTCGAAGGTGGCGACTTGCGTCTGCGCGGCGACAACATCAATCGGCGCGAGCGTGCCTTGCTCGACTTGCCGGCGATTGCTTTCAAGCTGCAAGCGCGCCTGCTTGACCGCGTCGATCTGCACTTGCAGGTTGCGCAACGCGAAGACCAGATCCCAATAGGATTGTTGTACGCGCGTGATGATATCGATGACGCGCTGACGAAACTGCGTGTCTGAAAGCGTCACGTTGCGGCGAGCGATTTCGATCTGGCGGCGGTTCTCGTCAATGCCCAGGCCGCGCAACAGCGGCTGCGTGTAGGTCGCCGTCAGCGCCGTCGGGTATTGCGGGTTGAGCGACACGAATTGATTATTCGTCGTCGAGCGCGCCGCGTTGAAGTCGAGCGCGTAGTTGCCGCCCAGCAGCGGCGAGTTGCCGGTGACGCGAACATCGCCGGTGATTCCTGAAGAAGTCGTCGTGCCATTCGCGCCGCCGATCAACGATGCGGTCGGCACGGTGCTGCGTTGATAATCCACTTCGGTCTGCAAGCGCGGATCATATACGCCTTGAGCGGCGCGCACGACGAAGCCGGCCATCTCGACATCGATGCGCGCGATGTTGATGTCTTTGTTGTTCGCCAGCGCCAGCGCGATAGCTTCGTTCAAGGCGAGCGGCGCTTGATCGTTCACGTCAACGCCGACGCGCTCGGCGCTCGGCAGCGGACGAATCGGCGCGGTGTAGTTAGGCGCGACCGGCGGCGGCTCGGCGGGCAGTTGTGGAGGAATGATTACATTTGACGAGCCGACGTTCTGGCCCGGCGTCGCCGGCACGGTTTGCAAGCCGCCCGGCGTCGCTTGCGCGGGACTGGTTGACGGCGACTGCGGCGCAGCCGAGGGTTGCGAGTTAGCGGGACTGGTCGGTGGTGATGGTTGCGGCGTCACCGGCTGACCGGGCGCGGGCTGCTGCGGCGTCGTTTGCGCCGGCGTCGGGTTCTGCGGCGTCGGCTGCGTTGGCGATGACGCAGGCTGCGCCTGCTGTTGCTGCGTTGGTTGTTGTGCTGGCTGTTGCGTTGGTGATTGCTGTGATTGCGCGACAACAGCGGGCACGATTACATTTGTAATGAATGCCACACACGTCAACATCGCAATGGCTAGTCGGCCATCACGCCGCCTGAAGTGCGTCACCCGCAGACTAATCTCCCGAAGTCGGATCATACCTTTCCCCTCTGCTCTTGTTCGCCGTGCGCCCGCGCAAACCGGCGGCGGTCTGCGCGAAGCGGCGGCGCGCATAACCGCTCGCGCGGCTGTAACGCTCGCCGATGTAGCGCCACGCCGGCAGTTCTTGCAGGTCTTCAAACAGCGAGTAGAAGACCGGCACGGCGAGTAATGTCAATACCAGACAGAGCGACTGGCCGCCGACGACCAGCACGCCGATGGAACGGTTCGTGCCCGCGCCCGGCCCACTTGCCAGCACCAGCGGAATCATGCCGGCGACCAGCGCAATCGTCGTCATCAGAATCGGGCGCAAGCGGTCGCGGTTCGCTTGAATGATGGCGTCGTAGCGCGTCATCCCGCCGGCGCGCAGCCCGTTCGTGTGGTCGATCTGTAGAATGGCGTTCTTCTTGACGACGCCGAACAGCAGCAGCAACCCGAGTCCTGAAAAGATGTTCACGGTCTGCCCCGTCACCAGCAGCGATAGGATGCCGAACGGAATCGCCAGCGGCAGCGTCAGCAAAATTGTGATTGGGTGGATGAACGACTCGAACTGCGCCGCCAGCACCATATACATAAAGTTGAACGACAGCGCGAAGGCCAGCATAAAGTAGTAGCCCGAACGGCCCAGTTCTTTCGAGCGGCCCGCGACGCCTGACGTGTAACCAGGGTCGAGCTTCGATTGTTTAACGTAGGCGGTCATCTGATTAATCACCGCCGCCTGCGAGCCGCCCGGCTTGACGTTCGCCGACAGCGTCACCTGCCGTTGACGATTCAAACGATCAATGGACGAAGGGCCAGTGCCCGGCTCGACGCGCACGAGGTTATCGAGGCTGACCCAGCCGCCTTTGCTCGACGCGACCGTGAGGCGCTGCAAGCTCTCTGCGCCGACGCGGTATTGACCCGTCGCGCGCACGACCACATCGTATTGGTCGCGGCCTTCGTTGAAGGTCGAAACCTTCTGGCCGGCGACCAGCGTGTTCAACGCCTGCGCGATGTCGGCGACACGCACGCCGAGGTCGGCGGCGCGCGCTCGATCAATCATAACGCGCAGCTCAGGCTTGCCGGCGATCAGCGATGAATCGGCGTCCACCACGTCGGGGATCGATTTCATTTTTTGCAGCAGGTTGTCTGAATACTTTGTCAGCTTATCGAGATCAGGGCCGCTGACGACGAACTGCACGTCGGCGTTGCGCTGGCCACCGCCTGAAATCGCCGCCACTTGCTGAACGCTGGTGCGCAGCTCTTTCGGGTACTTGTTCAACAGGTCGCGCGCCCGCACCATCAACTGATCCTGCGTCAACTGGCGCTTATCGATGTCGGCGAGCTTAACGTAGATCGAGGCCGTGTTGACGACTTGCTGCTGACCGCCGCCGATGGTCATCAGCGTGTCGGTGACGCCGGGCAATTGATGAATATCTTTGGCGATGCGCTCGACCACCGTGGTCGTCGCCGCCAGCGTCGCGCCTTCGCCTGTTCGCACAGAAACCTCGAACTGCGACTGGTCATCGACCGGCAGGAAGTTTTTGCCGACGAACATAAACAGCGGCACGATGCTGAGAATCACAACGCCACATAAACCGACGATCACCCAGCGACGCGCGAGCGACCAGTGCAACAGCCACGTGTAGGTGCGATCAATGCGGCTGTAGAAGCGTGACTCTTTGGAATCCTTGTGCGCTTCGACAGGGTTCGGTTCGACGGCAACAACAGCGTCTTTAGCCTGCGGCGCGTCAGTGGCGAGCGCTTCAGCGGCTTCGCGTCGCTTGATGAGCCGCGCCGAAAGCATCGGCGTCAGCGTGAACGACACCAGCAGCGAGACGGCAATCGCAAACGACGCCGTCAATCCGAACGACGACATGAAGCGACCGACGATGCCGCCCATAAAGCCTACGGGGAGGAAGACCGCCAACAGCGATAATGTAGTCGCCATTACAGCGAGGCCGATCTCGCGCGTGCCTTCAATCGCCGCCTGAAATGGCGACATGCCTTTCTCTTCGATGAAGCGATAGATGTTTTCCAAAACTACAATCGCATCGTCAATCACGATGCCGACCATCAGCGTCAGCGCCAACATCGTGATCTGATTCAGCGTGAAGCCCATCGCCGCCATTAACCCGAAGGTCGCAATGATCGAAGTCGGAATAGCGATGGCGGCGATCATCGTCGAGCGGAAGTTCCAGAGGAAGAGAAAGACGACGAGCGCCGCAAGCAAGCCGCCTTCGACCAGATGCGTCTTGATCGAGTTGACCGCCGCGCGAATAAAGACCGACTGGTCGCCGACGATCTGCGTGTGAAAGTCGGGCGGCAGGGTCGGCTGAATCTCGGCCAGCCGTTCCTTGATGCCATCGGCGACGGCGACGGTGTTCTGCCCGGACTGTTTGTAAGCAACCAGCGTCACCGCCGGCTGGCCGTTCAAGTAGGCCGCCGTGCGCTGCTCTTCGGCTTCATCGGCGGCGTAACCTATATCACGTAACTTGACGGCGTAAGTGCCGCGCGTGGCGACGACGAGATCGTTGAACTGTTCGGGACTGCTGAAGCGGCCCATCGTGCGGACGGTGAACTCGCGCGCACCGGCATCGACGCGACCGCCGGGCACTTCGACGTTCTGCTGGCGCACGGCGTTGACGACTTCGGTGATCGAGACGTTGAAGGCGCGCATACGGTCGGGGTCAACCCAGACGTGAATCTCGCGCTCCTGGCCGCCGACAATCTGCACCTGACCGACGCCGTTGATCGTCTCGATGCGCTGCTTGATCTGCTTATCGGCGATGTCGGTCACGTCGCGCAGCGAGCGCGGCCCCGACAAAGCAATGCGCAACACAGGCGCGGCGTCGGTGTCGAGCTTTTGAATGACCGGCGCTTCGGCTGTCTCAGGCAAGTCGGGCAGCGTCAGGTTGACGCGGTCGCGTACCTCCTGCGCCGCCACGTCGGGGTCTTTGTCGAGGATGAAGGTGATGAAGACCTGCGACACGCCTTCGACTGAAGTCGAGCGCAACTCGTCTATGCCGCTGATGGTGTTGACGGCAGACTCGATGCGGTCGGTGACTTCGGTTTCGACTTCCTGCGGCGACGCGCCGGGGTTCGTGACTGTGACCGTAACGACCGGCAGATCGATCTTCGGGAAGAGATCGACGCCGAGCGACGAGAATGAAAAGAGGCCGACCACCACCAGCGCCAGAACCAGAACGGTGGCGAAGACGGGCCGGCGAACACATATCTCTGCTAACTTCTGCATAACTGAAAACGAAAAAATGAAAACTGATCTTATTGCCGCAGGACGGGCGCGCCATCATAGAGCTGATCGAGGTTGCTTGTGACGACCGTCTCGCCGGCATTCACGCCGCTGATGACGCGCACCAGATCGCCGACGGCTTCGCCCGACTGCACGACGCGCAGCCGCGCCGCGTTATTGTCAACAACGTAGACGCGTGCCGAGCCGGTCGCCGCGTCATTGATGATTGCCGTGCGCGGCACGAAGATGCCCTGGCCGCCGCCCGGCAATTGAATGCGCGCGGTGGCGAACATATTTGAGCGCAGCACATTTCCTGGGTTGCTCATCTGCGCTTCGACCGTGATGGTGCGCGAAGCCGGATCAATAGCCGGATCAATCGTCGTTACCTGACCCGTGAAAGGTCGGTCGGGATAAGCCGTCACCGTCGCCGTTACGGTCGCGCCTACGCGAACGCGCGCGGCTTCGGCTTCCGGTAGTTGCAAACGCAGCTTGATCGGATTGGTCTTGAGCAGCGTCACGACTTTCGACGCGGGCGTAACGTATTCGCCGATGGCAACGGGCCGGTCGCTGATGTAGCCGGCAAACGGCGCGCGGATGATCGTGTCGGCGACGGCTTTCTGCGCCAGCGCCGCTTGCGAGCGCGATGCTTCGAGCGCCGCCTGTGCTTGCGCGATGCCGGCGTTGCTCTGCCGCGCGACGTTGATGGCGACTTCGAGTTGCTGCCGCGCCGCGTTGGCCTGTGCGCGAGCCGTGTCGGCCTGGGTTCGCGCTTGATCGTAAACGGCGCGCGATACGTCGCCAGTTTCAACCAGGCTGGCATAGCGCCGCGCATTGGTTTCGGCGAGTCGCGCTTGTGCTTCTGCCGCTTCGTAGTTCTGTCGCGCGGCGCGCACTTCTGGGACATCGCTGGCGCTGAATTGCCCGTTCGGGCCAAGACCAATGCGCGCCTCGGCCTGCCGCAAAGCAGCGGTGGCCTGACGTTCGGCGGCTTGCGCTTGTTGCAGACGCAAGCGCGCATCACGATCATCGAGCCGCGCGATGACGGTCCCGGCAGTCACGAAAGCTCCCGTGTCAATCGGCGTCGCGGCGACCTGACCTGATGCTTGCGGCGCTACGTCCGAAGTTTCATCAGCGATGAAACTGCCGGTGGCTTGCAGCGTCGCCTCGACCTGTTGGGCGACGACCTGCGCGGTCTCAACAGGAATGGGCGCGGCCCCGTTCGCTTCATTTGTGGTCGCGCTGGTGGCGGCTGGCTGCGATTTCTCTTCAGAGTTCGAGCGACTGTGCCGGGCAAACAGCAGCACGCCCGTCAGGACAAGGACGCCTGCCGCTATAAAAACGTACACCCTGCGAATTTGAAATGGGACGGTCATAAATCAGCTATCCTCGTTTTACTGGAGCCACTCTGATGAATTGTGCGCTTATGGATTACTCAGCCGCGTCCCTTCGATGAAGCGTTGCGGAAAGCGCTCGGCGGCTTGATCGTCGTCCAACTTCGATGACGATGAGTTGCAACAGCCGGGCCATTATCGGTCATTGAGAAGTAAGTGCTCACTTACTTAAAATCTAGCGAGATGACCGGCGGGTGTCAACAAGTGGCTACAGCACACGGCGTGCATATCAGGCTGCCGGAGGAGCACAGACATGCAGGAATGGTTAGAAGATCGGCTGGCGCGGCTGCGCCGGTTTTTCGACCTCGCGCCGGACGCTGTTCTGCTCAAGAATCAAAGCGCCGTGCCGAACATTACCGCGCCTCTCGAAGAGCACCTGGCGCGATTCAATATTGAATGGCACGTCATTCCTGATGCAGATGCCGTTCCATTTGACGAGGCGTACGCGCGCAAGCTTTACCCGATGTGCGCGCGCAACTTTGCCACGGGCCGCGCGCACACGGCGAGCTGCCGCGCCGCGCTGGCGGCAGGCCACGCGCGACATCAGGGTCACGTCATCGGCGTCGAGACGACGCGCAAGCCGCGTTACCTGCCGGGCAATCGTCAGTATTACGGGACAGCGTATGGCTTCGACGCGACGGCTGATCCGTTCGCGGATTACATCGGGCTGGCGCACTTCGAGTCGGGGACGCGCTTCGGCCACAACTACGCTTCATTGCGCGAATTTCTTAACGTGGTGAGTGCGGATTGGCGGGAGCGCGAGCGGATGCCGCAAGGCTATCGGCTCACCATCTGTCCGCCGGCGGTGTTCAATCTGGTCGGCACGATATTTCATCAGGAGTGGAGCGAGGCAGAGACGTTGGAGCTGGGCTTTTACCGCGACGATCACGGCAACGCGAAATGCTACGCCGTCGGCTCGAATGGGCCGGGTGACTTCTCTTACATTCATCAAAATGAGACGCACTCAGATTGGACGCTGCTCGGCTTTCGCCTCGCGCTAGTGCCGGAAGATAAGTGACGCGGGGACACGGCGACACGGCGAAGGGGAGACGCGGCAACGCGGAGAAAGAGCGACAGGCCGATGGCGACGCGGAGAAAGAGGAGCAGTTCGTTATAGTGTCTTTCCCTCGCCGTGTCGCCGCGTCGCCGCGTCGTTTCATCCTCTCGCCGCGTCGCCGCGTTGCGTCACTCACTGATCCTCGTCGCTGTTATCGACCCAGGCGTGCGCCGGCTCGCCGAGATTGAGGCTGTCAATCACGAAGTGCTTATACTCGTGAACCGCCGTCTCGTAATCAAACCGCGTATCGCCGGTCAATCCAATCGTGATCGGCGGGTCTTGTTCGAGGTCGGTGTCGCCGACGATGAACGCTTTGAACTCGTCGTCGTACCAGCGCCCCTGTCGGAACGTGACCTTCGACCGTTCGAGCGTGTAGACTCGCCGACTGACTTGCGGGAAGCGAGTCGCCACAGCGAACTGCGCCTGCTTCCAGGCGCAGGGCAGCAATGGCTCAAAGCTCTGGCGCGGCCCTTTCTCGCACTCACAACGGACGGGGCCGGGCGCAGTGACATGAAACGCGGCGCTGCCTGACGATGAAGCCATCACCGGCAGAACCGCCACCAAGGCGATTGTGAAAAGTAATTTAGTCCACATCTGAGGAACCCAACACTACTGACACGCCGGCCCGTCAAGTCTCGTACAAATGACAAGACCGGCAGGTTCGTTATCAGCTCAATCGTTTTATGCTTGTTGTACCGTCAGGGCGTCGGGACAAGCCAGGGCACGCAGCCGCGCTGCGCGAGACGATTATAAAATGTCGAGTGCCGAACGCGCCAGTCCTTCTTTCAGCGCGCAACACAAAGATCACAAAATCTTGCTCTCGCCGAGTGCCAGATCGGCGGCGCGGCGGCCCGAATCGATCAACGATTGCAACTCTGCCCGCCGGTAAACGAGCGTCGCGCGGCCCAGCGTGTCGGGTTGCAGCACGGTGATAGAGATGTCGGGATGTGCGCGGCTGAGCGCTTCGACCTTAGCGAGATTCGCCTGCCGCTGTCGCGCGCGGTTCGATACGTCTACGGCCAACACCTGCTGCGAACAGAACGGCGGCGCGAACAGGTAATCAACCGGCAACAGGTTACTGAGACCGCCATCAACCAATCGCAACCGCCGCCCGCTCACTGTGCATTCGCGCGGCGGGTAGACGTATGGGATGGCGACCGCGCCGCGCGTCGCGTCGTCGAGCGCAAAGTCGGCTTGCAGATTATGAAAGAAGACTTCTTCGCGGGCTACGAGGTCGTAAGCGACCACGCCGATGCGCTCGACACCGTGATGCAATCGACCGCCCGACACGGCGGCCAGTTGTTCGAGCGATCCGGGGATGATGCCGGCGCGGTGCTCGAACCGCTTGCGCAACGCATCGGGCGCTCGCCGCAGCCACGCCCACGCCAGCAGGTGACGCGATGTAAGATTGATTCCAAACGTTCTCAGCGTCGGCACGTCCATACCGACGCCGGCATAGAAGGCGAGGATGAGCGCGCCGACGCTCGCGCCGACGATTTCGGTGATGCGAAAGCCGCGCGCCACCAGCGCATCGAGCACGCCGACGTGCGCCATACCACGCACGCCGCCCGCGCCCAGCACGAGGCTGAGCGGCAATCGCGGATCGAGCCGCGCCGGTGTTTGCTGCTGATGATCGTTGTTCACGCGATGATTGCTTGCTCGGTCAAAGCGACGTTCGGTCTACGCACGGCTACGACTATCTTCGCGGAAAAGCGACGACCCGCGCAAGCAAAGAAGTTTGTATAGAACTGGCGGCGGTCGCTTGTTACAATCTGCCCTGCCACCACCCTGCCCCTCCATCGGTCACTTCATAAGACACGAAGGAATCCTTGATGAGCGAGATAGCTCTGACGGCAAACGCCGTGGGCGAACGATTCAGGTGGCGCTATCTGGTCTTGCCGATAGTCGCGGTTGCGTGCGGGGCGCTCGCCTACGCCCACGTGCAGGCGATCAGGCGAGGCGAAGCGTATCAAGGCGCGTGGATGCCGGTTGATCGTCTCTTCGATTTCTCTTTCGCTGTAGCCATACTGGCGTTTGCGTTTTGCGTCGGACGCCGGAGCGCGCGATGGCTGCGGCTATCATTTGCCAATCGCGCCGAAGAGATTTCGTTTTCATCAATGCTGGGCGTTGGCTTCATCGGCCTCGCCGTGCTCGCCCTGAGCCTTGCGCGAATGCTTGCGCCGCTGCCAATCACTTTGTTGTTTGTCTTACTAATTGCGCTATCGTGGCGCGAAGGCGTGACGCTGTTGGCGGCGGTTAAGCAGGCTGTTGCATCAACGACGGCTTCACGCACAAGGCTGGCGCTTACCCTATTATTCGCGGCGCTCGTCGCCGTCCTGATGATGCGCGCGCTCACGCCGCCGCACGCTTATGACGAAGCCATCTACCACTTGCCCGCGACGCAGGCATTCGTTGATCACGGGCGCATCTATCCGCTCGTGGATAACGCCGCCGGCAATATGCCGTTCCTGATGCAGATGATCTATGCCGTCTGCTTGATGGCGAAGACCGACATTGCCGCGAGAGTCTTCAGCCTGCTCGTTGCGCTGATCTGCGGGCTGGCGATTTATGGCTTCTGTGCGCGCTTTCTCTCGCGCCGCACGGGTGTCGTCGCGGCGTTCGCTTTTTTCGCCGCCGGCATGGTCATCGAAGTTGCCGTCACCTGTCGCGTAGACGTGTCGCTGGCCTGCGTGTTGTTTCTGGCGACGTATGCGATGATGATCAGCCTGCACACAAGCGAGCGCGGCTGGCTGATGGCGTCGGCTCTGATGGCCGGCTTTGCGCTCGGCATCAAGCACACGGCGGCGGTGTGGATAGTGCTGCTTGGTGTGATGTACGTGCTCGAAAGTTTATTAAACAGGTCCGCGCCGCCAATGCTTGTCATCAAGCGCGTGTTGCTTTATGCGGCGCTGACGTTGCTGGTCGCCGCCCCGTGGTTCATCAAGAATCAGGTCTGGTTTCACAATCCCATCTATCCGTTTGCAACCGGCGAAGTCGCCGCGCTCGATGCAAACCGCGTCAGTTACTTCACGCCGGCGGACGAAGCCCGGCTCGACGCCCACTTCGAGCAGGCCCGCCGCGCGCTGCCCGCCCTCGTTGAAAGGCGTGAAAGCGAACTGGCGGCGGCGGTCGCTTCGCGCTCGATTCAACACCCGCCGCATTTCTGGGAGTACTTCACCGACCCCGAGCGCTACAACATGCCAGAGCAGTACCACGACCCCAACTACCTTTTTCTCTTCGCGCCGCTCTTGCTGATCGTGCGGCGGTCGCGGCGGGTGATCTGGCTGGCCGTGTTAAGCGTTGCTTACTTCGTTTTATTGACGCAGGTGATCTGGCACAGCCGTTACCTGCTGCCGATCTATCCGCCGTTGACTATCGCGGTTGCTTACGCGCTGACGGGATTAAGCGAGTGGGCGGCGGCGAAAGGAAGATCGCGCTGGTTGGGCGTCGCGTCGAAGGCGCTGCCGGCTATCGCTCTCATCGTGACGCTGGGGCCGCTCGCTTTCACCAGCCTGATGCAATCGGTTCAGTTGCGCGGCCCTCAATACTTGATCGGCCAACTGTCGCGGCGAGAGTTCATGTTGTCGGCCTCTTATTACCCGATGATTGATTACATCAATCGCACGTTGCCGTTGGATGCGCGGGTGATGATGATCGGCGCGCAGATGTCTTATGGCTTGCGGCGCGATCACATCGCCGACACCAGTCTCGACACGCTCGGCTGGCAGCGGCTATTGCTGCGCAGCGATTCGATGACAGGCATCGCCGATGATCTCAAGCAGCAAGGCATCACGCATCTGCTGATCGGCTACAGTATCTTCACGTGGGGAGCGGCGCGCGGCGGCAGCGCGTCGTTGATGACCTCAGAAATCCTGCAAAAGTCGCGGCCCGATTATTACATTCAACTGAGGAACGGCACGACGCTCGACCTCTTTCTCAGCCAGTACGCCGAAATCACCTATTCCGACCCGGCGCAGCAGGCTCTTTATCGTTTGAAATGATGAGCCGCGATTGAGAAAGCGATTTAGCCACAGAGTCACAGAGTCACAGAGATGAATAAATATCATGCTCTGTGACTCTGTGACTCTGTGGCTACTGTTTTTCGGGTTGGTCTAGCTGTATTTCTTCAGCTCAAGTTTAGCGATGGCTTCGCGGTGGACTTCGTCGGGGCCATCGGCCAGTCGCAGCGTGCGCGAATGCGCCCACGCTTTCGCCAGGAAGAAGTCGTCGCTGACGCCCGCGCCGCCGTGCGCTTGAATCGCGCGATCCAACACGCGCAGCGTCATATTAGGCGCGACCACTTTGATCATCGCAATCTCGGCGCGCGCCTCTTTGTTGCCGACGCGGTCCATCATATCCGCCGCCTTTAAGACGAGCAGCCGCGCCTGATCAATCTCCATACGCGACATCGCAATGTCAGCCTTGATCGTGCCTTGCTCGGCTAACGGCCTGCCGAACGCGACGCGCGATTTGGCGCGGCGGCACATCGCTTCGAGGGCGCGCTCGGCCACGCCGATCAATCGCATGCAATGATGTATGCGGCCCGGCCCCAATCGGCCTTGCGCGATCTCAAATCCGCGCCCTTCGCCCAGCAGCATATTCGACGCCGGCACGCGCACGTTTTCAAAGAGCACTTCACCGTGACCGTGCGGCGCGTCGTCATAACCGAAGACCGGAACCATACGCACGATACGCACGCCCGCTGCATCCATCGGCACAAGGATCATCGACTGCTGTCTGTGCTTGGGCGCATTGGGGTCGGTCTTGCCCATAAAGATAGCGATCTTACAACGCGGGTCGCCCGCGCCCGATGTCCACCACTTGCGCCCGTTGATGATGTAAGAATCGCCGTCGCGCGTGATGCTCGCTTGAATGTTCGTCGCGTCGCTCGAAGCCACTTCTGGCTCGGTCATCGCAAAGCACGAACGAATCTCAGCGGCGAGCAGGGGTTCGAGCCACTGCTTCTTCTGTTCAGCCGAGCCGTAACGCGCCAGCACTTCCATATTGCCGGTGTCGGGAGCCGCGCAGTTGAAGATTTCGGGAGCCATCACCGAGCGACCCATAATCTCGCACAGCGGCGCGTATTCAAGATTCGTCAATCCCGCGCCATATTCGCTTTCGGGCAGAAAGAGGTTCCAAAGGTCGGCGGCGCGGGCCTTCTCTTTCAGCCCTTCGACGACGCTCGTCGGCTGCCAGCGGTCGCCCGTGTTGATCTCTTCGTAAAACCGCCGCTCGTTCGGGTAGACGTATTCGTCCATAAAATCGAGCAGACGTTTGCGTAAGCCCTGCACCTTGGCGGAGTATTCAAAGTCCATGATGGCCTTCTCCTTCGGATGGATTATCTGCAAGGGGTGGCGTCTTGATCTCCAGCCGTGACGCCAGCGTCATCATACATCAAAACCGACACGGCGACACGGCGAAGATCAGAGGAGGCAGGAAGCAGGAGGCAAGAAGCAGGAGGCAGTGGTCAGTTGATAGTTGATAGTTGGTACCAGTGGTCAGTTGATAGTTTCCCAAGCTCCGTTAGGAGCGCAATGTTTATAGATATGGCTGGAGGATGTGACGAAGCCCCGTAGGGGCGCAATGTTGACATCGCGCTCCTGACGGAGCTTGATGACTCAATCAACTGCGTAACTATAAACATCGCGCTCCTACGGAGCTTGCATCATCTATTGCATCGTGAACTATAAACATCGCGCTCCTGACGGAGCTTGTATCGTCATTAACAACGTTGACTATAAACATTGCGCTCCTGACGGAGCTTTAATGATAACTAGCCACTGCTGCCTGCCTCCTGCCTCCTGCCTCCTGCTTCCTTGTCGTCACACGCTCTCGATCTCCCAGATGTCGCGGGCGTATTCGAGCACCGTGCGGTCGCTTGAGAACTGGCCGATGCGGGCGACATTGATGATGGCTTTGCGCGCCCACAGCGACGGCTGCTGGAACTCGCGCGTTACCATCTCCTGCATATTGATGTAAGAAGGCAGGTCGGCCAGATGAAAGTATTCGTCCTGGCCGACTAGGCTGTCGAATATCCAGGTGAACAACCCCGGCTCGTCCGTGCAGAAGCGATTCGATTGCAGCGCGTCGAGCACGCGCCGCACCGCCGCGTTGCCGTCATAGTATTCGCGCGGGTTGTAGCTGCGCATCTCGCGCATCATCTCGATCTCTTCGGCGCGCAGCCCGAAGATGAAGATGTTATCGTCGCCGACTTCTTCCTTGATCTCGATGTTTGCGCCGTCGAGCGTGCCGATGGTGAGCGCGCCGTTCATAGCGAACTTCATATTGCCGGTTCCCGATGCCTCTTTGCCGGCGGTCGAAATCTGTTCGCTCAAATCCGCCGCCGGGATGATGCGCTCCGCAAGCGACACTTTGTAATCGGGGATGAAGACGACCTTCATCATCTCGTTGACGCGCGGGTCGCTGTTGATGACCTGGCCGACGTTGTTGATGAGCTTGATGATCTGCTTGGCGGCCCAGTAACCGGGCGCGGACTTGCCGGCGAAGACGTAGGTGCGCGCCACCTCCGGCAAGCGGCCTTCATCAACTGCGGTCACGTAATCGTGGATGATGTGCAGCACGTTCAAGAGCTGGCGCTTGTATTCGTGTATGCGCTTGACCTGCGCGTCGAACATGCTGGCCGGGTCAACTTCGACACCCGTGGCGTCGCGGATGACGCGCGCCAGCCGCTCTTTATTCGCCCGCTTGATCTGGCGGAATTCGTCTTGAAAGCTACTGTCATCGGCCCAGCTTTCGAGGTCGCGCAATCGCGTCAGGTCGGTGATCCATTCATTGCCGACCGTGCGGTTAATCAGCCGGGCAAGCCGTGGATTAGCCTTCAACAGCCAGCGCCGCTGCGTGACGCCGTTGGTCTTATTGTTGAAGCGTTCGGGCCAGAGCTGATAAAAGTCCGGCACCAGCCGCGACTTCACCAATTCGGAATGCAGCTTGGCGACGCCATTGACCGAGTGGCTGCCGATGATGGCCAGGTGGCCCATACGCACCTGCTTGCGCTCGCCTTCTTCGATGATCGACATGCGCCGCAACCGCTCCCAATCGCCCGGCCAACGGGTCAGCACCAGTTCGGAGAATCGCTGATTGATCTCGTAGACGATTTGCAGGTGGCGCGGCAGGACGCGCTCGAACAGTGAAGCTGACCACTTCTCCAGCGCCTCCGGCAGCAGCGTATGGTTCGTAAAGCCGAGCGTCGTTGTCGTGATCTTCCAGGCGTCGTCCCACTCCAAGTCGTTTTCATCAATCAACACGCGCATCAGTTCGGCTACGGTCAGCGCCGGATGCGTGTCGTTCATCTGTATGGCGATCTTGTCGGCGAACTCGTCAAAGGTGGTGTGATTGCGCCGGTAGCGCCGTATGATGTCGCGCACAGCGCAGGCGACCAGGAAGTATTCTTGAAGCAAGCGCAGCTCGCGCCCGGCTTCGACCGAGTCCGACGGGTAGAGGACTTTCGAGACGCGCTCAGCGGCGACATTGGCTTCGACCGCTTTGATGTAGTCGCCCTGGTTGAAGATCTGCATATCGAACTCTTCGTCCGAGATGGCCGAATACAAACGCAGGTAATTGATCGTGCGCCCGCCGTAACCAACAATCGGCATATCCGCCGGCACGCCGATCATCACTTTCCAATCGGTCCACGCCGGATGATATTTCTCGTCGTTGTTGTCAACGTGCTCGATGCGGCCATAGACCGGGATGATGCAGGCTTCGTCGGGCCGTTCAATCAGCCAGGGGCTGCCGTGCGCGCGCCAGTGGTCGGGCTTCTCTTTCTGGTAGCCGTTCTCGATCTCCTGCTTGAACAATCCGTACTCGTAGTTGATGCCGTAGCCGAAGCCGGGCATACCAAGCGTTGCCAGCGAATCGAGAAAACAGGCCGCCAGCCGCCCCAATCCGCCATTGCCGAGCGCCGCGTCGGCCTCGGCTCCGCGCACTTCTTCGAGGTCAACGCCGAGGTCTATCAGCGCCTGGCGACAGACATCGAGCAAGCCCAGGTTGAGCAGGTTGTTGCCCAGCGAGCGGCCTACCAGAAATTCCATTGAAAGGTAATAGAGGCTCTTGGCGTCGGCCTGGCTATAGCGTTCTTCGGTTTCGAGCAGGCCGTCAATCAAACAGTCGCGCACAGCCATCGCGGTCGCTTGAAACACGTCGCGCCGCGTCATATCGTTCCAGCGCTTGGCCAGCGTGTACTTGGCGTGCAGGCGTATCGCCTCTTTAATCGTTTGCACGCCATTGGCCGTCGCCCTGCGCTCATCAGAGGTCATCACAGGCTCATCTCCAGATCACCTAATCTTGTTCAGGCTTTCGCAAGGCTCAAAGGGGTTCGTGACTCGTTGAACTCGGTTCCACCTGAGGTAATTTCATGATACTCCTTCAAGCGCGCGTCCATCTAGCCCATGCTGTTGACGACGCCTAATCGCTCGCGCCCATACTGGTCGGCCTGCACTGTCTCGCACCACTGGCGATTATGGATGTACCAGCGCACCGTGCGCGCGATGCCGCTCGCAAAATCGGTGGCCGGCTGCCAGCCCAACTCGCGGCGAATCTTCGTCGCGTCAATGGCGTAGCGGCGGTCGTGACCGGGTCGATCAGGGACGAAGGTCTTCAGTTCATTGTAATGTTGCTTACCCTGCGCGACGAGCGCCGGATTTTCAACCGCCGGCAGCAACTCATCAAGCGCGGCGCAGATGGCGTCAACGACTTCGAGGTTGGTGCGCTCGCCCGCGCCGCCGATGTTGTACTTCTCGCCCGCGCGCCCGTTCAGCAAAGCCAGCATTATGCCTGCGCAGTGGTCTTCGACGTAGAGCCAGTCGCGCACGTTGCCGCCGTCGCCATAGATCGGCAGCGGCTTGCCTTCGATAGCGTTGAGCGTGACGAGCGGAATCAGCTTCTCAGGAAACTGGTACGGGCCATAGTTGTTCGAGCAGTTCGTGATGATCGTCGGCAAATGATAAGTCTCGTGATAAGCGCGCACCAGATGATCCGCCGACGCTTTCGACGCCGCGTAAGGCGAGTTCGGCGCGTAAGGCGTCTCTTCCGAAAACTGTCCACTGGGACCAAGCGTGCCGTAAACTTCGTCGGTCGAAACGTGCAAAAAGCGAAAGGCCGCGCGCTCCGTTTCATTCATCGTCGCCAGGTAACGCCGCGCCGTTTCCAACAGCACGAACGCGCCGACGATGTTGGTGTCGATGAACGGGCGCGGATTGTCTATCGACCGATCCACGTGCGATTCCGCCGCAAAGTTCACCACCGCAGTTGGGCGGTGTTCACGAAAGACCGAGGCCATCGCTTCGGTGTCGGCAATGTCGGCTTTGATAAAGACAAAGCGCGCGTTCGTCATCAACTCGGCAATCGTCAGGAGGTTGCCGGCGTAGGTGAGCTTATCGACGACCACAATGCGCGCGTCGGTGTGCGAGAGCGCGTAACGGACAAAGTTCGCGCCGATGAATCCCGCGCCGCCCGTGACAATCATCGTTTCCATTCGTTCGTTCTTCTCCCCTTAGCTCTACCCGTGTAAGGCCGCGAGCAAACGGCCTTCGATGTCGGGAAAGCGCCGCAGGTAATCTTCGTGGCTGGCGCGAATGACGGCCAAGGCTTCTTCGCGGCCATAGACCTGCGTGATCTCGGTCTTGCTCTTGAGCGCGCCGGGCGCATTCTTGTACGTGAGGAAGTAATGCTGCAAGCGATCAATGACAGCGCGCGGGCAATCGTTGATGCCCTGCCACGCGCCGTAGGCTACATCGTCGCTCATCACGGCGATGATCTTATCGTCGGCCTCATCGCCGTCGATCATACTCAAGCCGCCGATGGGCGTCGCCTTCAAGAGAATATCGCTGTGCGAGATGACCTTTTCGGTGAGCACGCAGATATCGAGCGGGTCGCCGTCGCCAACGATGCCTAAGCGGCCCGACCGTTTGCTGAACAGTTCGGCGACGCGCTCGCCGCAATAGGTCTGCGGCACCAGCCCATAAGGCGCGGGGCAGACGTTCGAGAAACGTTGCGGGCGGTCAATCTTGAGGATGCCCGCCGACTTGTCCATCTCGTATTTGACCGTGTCGGTCGGCACGATCTCGATGTAGGCCGTAACGACTTCGGGCGCGTCGTCGCCAATCGAGATGCCGTGCCAGGGGTGGGCCTTGAACAGCAGGCCAAGCAGTTTTGCCAGCGGCTCCGCATTCTCTTTGCTCATCGCTTCACCTCGACGTTTCATCCTACCAAAGAATGATTCATCCACGAAGGACACGAAGAAGCACAAAGACAATCATCATCTTGGTGTCTCTTGGTGTCCTTCGTGGATTGTCTTCGTAGATTAAGGGCGCGACCGGCGGGCGATGTCGCGCGCTGCTTCCTGAACCATCTCCTTGACCTTACGGATGCTCGCCTTGTCGAGCTGGCCGGTCGTGCCCGATAGTCCCACCGCCTCAATGGCGCGACCAAACTGATCGAGCACCGGCGCGGCAATGCAGCGCGCCGCCAGGCTGTTCTCTTCGTCGTCCATCCCATAGCCGCGCACCCGCACACGATCCAACTCCTGCAACAATCCCGCGTGCGTCGTGATGGTCTTCGGCGTTCGTCGTTTGAAGCTGTGCCCTTTGAGCAAGGCGGTGACTTCGGGTGCAGGCATCCAGGCCAGTAAGACTTTGCCGATGGCGGTCGAATGCAACTCCATACGCTTGCCGACCCAGGTGTCCATCTTGACGAAGCCGGGCGAGTCGGCCTTCTCGACGTAGACGGCGTGGGTCTGGTCGAGCACGGCAAGATGAGCCGTCAAACCGCTGCGCTCGACCAGCCGTTTGAGCACGGGCCGGGCGATCTCTTTGATATCGGCTCCGACTTCGACGCCGCGCGCCAGCGCCAGCACTTTGAGGCGCGGCGAGCAGATGCTCCGCGCTATCCCGATCTGCGCCCGCAGCCGAAGCGTGTCGGCAAGCACACGCTCGCAGGCACGAGAGCCGCCGTGCGCACAGTGATCCGCTATCGCAACGGCGTGCTGAATGGCAGAGGCGCGAGCCTGCTCGATGGCTATATGGAAGACCTCGCGACCGACCGCATTTACCGCTTGATGATCGCGCAGCGCATACGCCACCGCGATGCTGTGAAGATCGTGGACGACAACGGCAATACTGTGCGTCACACGCCCGAACTCGTGAGCGAACTGTTTGACGAAGAACTGCGCCGCCTGCTCAGCGAGTTGCCGCAGGACGCGGATGAAACCGCGTTCGTAACCTTCCGCCGCGCCCGCCGCATCAGCGAAGACATGATCGCGGCAGGCGAGTTCACGCCGGTCTAACCGGCGTACGAGGCAAACGGCTGCCGCACGGCACGCACTGGAGGATGCCGCAGTCATTTGCCCTTATCACTTCAACCAGCGCATCACAACCTAACCCAAAAAAGACGCGGAGACAGAATCGAATTCTATCTTGAGGAGACAAGACCGATGCATAATGACGTTTTAGAACTGGAAGAGAAATGGCATAACGACAAGCGATGGGATGGCATCAAGCGGGCCTACAGCGCCGCCGATGTGGTACGGCGGCGCGGCTCTGTGCAGATCAAACACACGTTTGCCGAGATGGGCGCAAAGCGGTTATGGCGCTTGCTTCATAGCGAGCCGTTCGTTGCCGCGCTTGGCGCGATGACCGGCTGCCAGGCCGTGCAGCAAGTACAGGCCGGGCTGAAAGCCATCTACCTGAGCGGCTGGCAGGTCGCCGCCGACGCCAACACCATCGGCCACACCTATCCCGACCAGAGTCTCTATCCGGTAGACAGCGTGCCCAACGTCGTGCGCCGCATCAACAACGCCTTGCAGCGCGCCGACCAGATACAGCACGCCGAAGGCAAAGAGGGGCCGCACTGGTTCGCGCCCATCGTCGCCGACGCCGAAGCCGGGTTTGGCGGCACGCTCAACGCTTTTGAATTGATGAAGGGGATGATCGAGGCCGGCGCAGCGGGCGTCCATTTTGAAGACCAGTTGGCGTCAGCTAAAAAGTGCGGTCATATGGGCGGCAAGGTTTTGGTTCCGACCGGCGAGTTCATTCAGAAGCTGATTGCCGCGCGCCTGGCCGCAGACGTAATGGGCGTGCCGACTGTGCTGGTGGCGCGAACGGACGCGAACGCCGCGAGCTTGTTGACCAGCGACGTTGATCCCCGCGATCAGGAATTTATGACCGGCGAGCGCACCATTGAAGGCTTCTATACGGTGCGGCACGGATTGGATCAGGCCATCGCGCGAGCGCTCGCTTATGCGCCGTATGCCGATATGCTGTAGTGCGAAACGTCGGAGCCGAACCTTGAAGAAGCGCGCCGCTTTGCCGAAGCGGTTCACGCCGAGTATCCGGGCAAGCTGCTGGCCTACAACTGCTCGCCGTCGTTCAACTGGCGCAAGAAGCTCGACCATCACACCATCGCGCGGTTCCAGCGCGAACTGGCGTCTTACGGCTACAAGTTCCAGTTCGTCACGCTGGCCGGCTTTCACGCGCTCAACTACAGCATGTTCGAGTTGGCCAGCGGCTTCAAAGAGCAAGGCATGCTGGCTTACGCGCACCTGCAAGAGAACGAGTTCGAGCATGAAAGCGGCGGCTA
>JBJMGV010000095.1:0-45205 GCA_045807725.1 Blastocatellia bacterium
CGTATCAGTCAATCAGCACATTCAATAAAGGAGATTTTATGCAGAGCACCATGCAGGATCAGCCCCTGACGATCAACCATATCTTTGAACACAGCCGCCGCGTTCACGCCACCAGCGAGGTCGTGACTTGTATGGGCGACACGAGCCGCCGCGCCAGTTACGCGGCGGTCGGCGACCGCGCCGAGCGATTGGCGGCGGCCTTATCAAGGCTAGGCGTTGGTCGCGGCGACCGCGTCGGCACGTTTTGCTGGAATACGCAGGAGCACCTCGAAGCCTACTTCGCCATCCCCAGCATGGGCGCTGTGCTGCACACGCTCAACCTGCGGCTCTTCCCCGAACAGCTCAGCTACGTCATCAATCACGCCGCAGACCGCGTCATCATCGTAGACGACTCTCTGGTTCCGCTGCTGGCTCGCGTCGCGCCTGAGTTAAAAAGTGTTGAACATTACATCGTTGTCGGCAACGGCGATGCATCGGCGCTCGGCGACGTGCTGCGCTACGAAGAGCTGATCGCTGCCGAATCGCAAGGGTTCAACTGGCCGGAGATCGAAGAGCGCGCGGCGGCGGCGATGTGTTACACGAGCGGCACGACCGGCAACCCGAAAGGCGTCGTCTATTCGCACCGCTCGACCTATCTGCATTCGCTGGCGAGCTGCGCGGGCTACATCTTTGCCTTCACCGAGCGCGACCGCATACTGCCCATCGTGCCGATGTTCCATGCAAACGCGTGGGGCTTGCCATATTCGGGATGGACGGCGGGCGCTGACTTCATTATGCCGTCGCGCTTCCTGCAAGCCGAGCCGTTGTGCCGATTGATTCAAACCGAGCGGCCCACTTTTACCGGCGCGGTGCCGACGATATGGAATGAAGTGCTGCGCTACAGCGAATCGCACGACTACGATTTCTCGTCGCTGCGAATGGTCATCTGCGGCGGCTCGGCGGTTCCGCGCAGCTTGATGGAACGCTTCCAGCAGAAGTTCGGCGTCCGCATCATTCAGGCGTGGGGGATGACCGAAACCAGCCCGCTTGCGGCAATCTCGTTTCCGCCCAAAGACAGCCACCCCGACGATGAGTTCGAGTGGCGCAGCCGCACGGGCCGCGTCAGTCCGGGCGTCGAGGTTCGCCTGGCCGAGGGCGATGACGTGCTCGATTGGGACGGCGAGTCAGTCGGCGAGATAGAGATTCGCGGCCCATGGGTCACAGCCAGTTATTACGCCGACGATACGCCGGAGAAGTTTCACGATGGCTGGCTGCGCACGGGCGATGTCGGGACGGTAGATGCGCGCGGCTTCATTCAAATCACCGACCGCGCCAAAGATGTGATCAAGTCGGGCGGCGAATGGATTTCGACGGTCGAGTTAGAGAACACATTGATGGCTCACCCCGACGTGATCGAAGCGGCAGTTATTGGCGTGCCGGACGAGAAGTGGGACGAGCGCCCGCTGGCCTGCGTCGTCTTGAAAGAAGGCGCGACGGTGACGCCCGAACAGTTGCGCGCTTTTCTAGCCGAGCGCGTCGCGCGCTGGTGGATACCGGAGCGATGGTCGTTCATCAGCGAAGTGCCGAAGACCAGCGTCGGCAAGTTCGACAAGAAAGTCTTGCGCGCACGCTGCAAGCGTAACGAGCTGGTCATCATCGAAGCCGGCGCGCAAGCGGCCAGTTGACCGTTTGCTCTTATCACGTTTTCATCAAATCCGAATCCGCCCGCCTCGCCGTAGATGTCGGCAAACGCAAAGGAGGCGGATATGCAGGACACACGGGAGTTGTTAGAAGAGACGCGTGCATTGGCGTGGACGGCGCTGATTTATTACGCGGTGATGTTGGCGGCCTTTCTCATTGGCCTGTACGGTTTCTTCTCTTTGATCTGGTTGGCCGGCGATAGCCTGGCGCAGAACGTGAAGACAATTGGGCTGATTCTCTGATGAGCATTGAATCAATGGTTGTCTCGATCCACGCAGGACACGAAAGCCGGTGAGGTTGAAAGCCGCCATCAGCGAATGCTAGACTGGCGTTGATGAGTTCCCCAACGACCGGCAATCATCCCGCAGCTCGCAGCATAGCCTGGACCCTTACGCGGCGTCTCGGCATGGTCATTGCGCTGGCGCTGGCCTTTTTCCTGAGCGCCACGATCACCATCTACACGCTATTCCGCATCGGCGACACGCGCGTGCCGGACATTATCGGCAAGCCGGAGGCCGAGGCCCAGAAGCTCGCCGAGAAGGCCGGCCTGAAAGTGAAAGTCACGCGGCGCAACGATGCCGCCCCAGCCGACACCGTCATCGAAACGCGACCCGGTCCAAACGCTTCAGTCAAGAAAGACTCGACCTTGAGCATCGTCGTCAGCACCGGCCCGGCCAAAAGCCAAAATCAGTTGCCTGTTGCCGGTTCTCCGTTGCTGGTTTTCAGTCGCCATTGGTCTAGCCTCTTGCCTGTGCGCATCGCGGCAAACAGCGAACCAGCAGTCAGCAACTAGCAACCGACAATTAAGAACTACTCTTATGGTTGAAATAGCGCCCTCGATTCTATCAGCCGATTTCGCGCGCCTCGGCGAAGAGATACAGGCTGCCGAACGCGGCGGCGCTGGCTTGATTCACGTTGACATTATGGACGGCCATTTCGTGCCCAACCTCACCATCGGCCCGCCTGTGGTTAAGTCGGCGCGCAAGACGACCTCGCTGCCGCTCGATTGTCACTTGATGATTACGGACCCCGACCGCTACATCGAAGACTTTGCGCGGGCCGGCGCGAATCTGATCTCTGTGCACGTCGAAGCCGTCACGCATTTGCATCGCACATTAACTGCGATACGCGAGCTAGGCTGTCGCCCAGGCGTCGTGCTCAACCCGCTGACGCCGCTGGTCGCTATCGACGAGGCGCTCGCTTATGTCGATTACGTGCTCATTATGAGCGTGAACCCCGGCTTTGGCGGCCAATCCTTCATCGGCTCGTGTCTTGACAAGGTCAGTCGGCTGCGGGGTATGATTGATAGTCGCGGCCTCACAGTACAAATCGAAATTGATGGCGGCGTCGGGCCGGACAATGTGGCCGAAGTGGTGCGATGCGGCGCGAACTGGATCGTCGCCGGCTCGGCCATCTTCGGCAAGGGCGACGCGGAGACGGCGACCCGCACGCTGCGCCAAAAGGCGCTGGAGCCGCTGGCGGTTTAATCTGTGACTAACCGATTGAACGGCGCGCAAGAGGCGCGGGCTGGCGGCGTTCCTTAATCGTGCTCGATTATCAGCCTTCAAAATCCTAAGCAAAGGAGCCAGCCGCTCTGGCTGCCATCCGGGCAGGCGGCTGTCGGCGAGAAGTTTTATGAAAGTAGTAAAGATAACCATCCTTGCGCTGGCCCTCGCGCTCGCCTTCACGGCCTGCGGCGGCAAGCCGAAAACGAAGATCACGCTCGAAGAGGCGAAGGGGCCGGGCCGCGACGCCGAGTTGATGCGTGACGGCTTTGACGCCATTCGCAAAGGCAATTTCGATCAGGGCCGCATCCTGTTGAACACGATGATCAACACCTACACCGACAGCCCGTTGATCAAAATGGCGAAGCTGGCGATTGCCGATTCCTACTACCTGCAAGGCGGCTCGAAGAGCCTGGCGCAAGCCGAAGTCGAATACCGCGACTGGCTCCAGTTCTTCCCCGAGGATTCGATGGCTCCTGAGACGATGATGAAGATGGCCGAGATTCATCTTAAACAGGTGCAGGCTGCCGACCGCGACCCGACTCACGCGAAACTGGCCGAGCGTCAGCTCAAAGAGATGACGCGCCGCTATCCAAGCTCGCAGAATAATGAGCGCACCGAGCAGTTGATGAACGAGGTGCAGGAAGTCCTCGCTATGCACGAACTGAAGGTCGCGCGATTCTATTTCGACATCCGCGAATCGGCCACCGCCTGCCAGATGCGTACCGAAGAGATTCTCAGCAAGTATCCCAACTTCACGCGCTTTGACGAAGCGCTGTGGCTGCACGCGCGGGCGCTGGAGTTGCAGGAAGACACCGAGACGGCGAGCCGCGACCTATCGCGCATCGTCAGCAGCTATCCGAAATCGGAATACGCCGACCGCGCCAAAGAGACATTGAAGAAGTGGGGCAAGCCCGTGCCTGAAGCCGACACGGCCAAGCTCGCCGAAGCCGGCCCCGAAGGCAAGGGATTGCCCGGTCGCTTCGCCGGCTTGCTGTTCGGCCCGCACATCGACACGTCGGATAAAGGCGTCCTGATTGACCGCGACAAGAAGACGGACGAGATGGTCGCTCGCGCCCAGGAATTGAGCGGCCAGCGCGCCAACGGCCCGGTCACGCCCGATGGCTCGACGACGAGCACGACCCGCGACACGCGCCCGCGCCGCAGCGGACCAGGCGGCCAGGACGTTGAGGTCAAACCGGGCACACCGACCGATCCAAAGGCACAACCGACTTCAACGACCAAAGACAAAAAGAGCAAAGACAAGAAGAGCGGCGAATCGAAAGTGCTACGCAACCCATAGCTTCGCAGAGGCTAGAGACTAGAGGCTAGAGGCTAGCAGGAGAGCGGCGCTGATTGCTTCCGCCTTCCCGCTAGCCTCTTTTCTCTAACCTCTAGCCTCTAGCCTCTAGCCTCTATGAAGACCCTGGTCATCGGCGGGACTGGCTACATCGGCACGCACACGGCTGAAGAGTTGGTGCGGCGCGGCCACGATGTGACGGTCTTTGCGCGCGGCCACACTTGCTCAAGATTGCCCGCTGAAGCCCGCTTCGTTTCCGGCGACCGCCATCAAGCGGCTGACCTGGCCGCGCTTCGCAATGCCCACTTTGACGGCCTCGTTGATATCAATGCTTACACCCGCGAAGAGACGCAGGCCGTCATCAATACATTCGATGGCCAAATAGCGCGCTTCGTCCATCTCAGTTCCGTTTCCGCTTGCCAGTATGTGCCCGCTCATTCTTTCGATGAGAGTAATCCGCTGGTCACTGATCCGGGTTTCAGTTATGGCTACAACAAAGCGGAATGCGAGCGGGCGCTGCGATGGGCGCACGCGCGCAACGGCTTTCCGTTCGTCAGCCTGCGCCCGCCAGCCGTATTTGGTCCGCACGACGACAAATCACGAGAGAACTATTTCCTGAAACGGCTGGTCGCCGGCGATCCCGTGATTGTAGCGGGAAGCGGCGCGACGCCCATCTTCGCCCTCTACGTCAAAGACCTTGCCGCCGCGCTCGCCGATGCGCTGACGGCTGAAGGCGTCGCGGGCAAGGTCTATCACCTGGCGCAAGCTGAGCCGGTGAGTATTAATGATCACATCCGCGCCATCGCGCAGGCCGCCGGCGTTGAAGCGGATGTCGAACACATCCCCCCTGCTCTGCTCGAACGACTGGGATTCAACCTGCAACACTTCCCTTACTATTCGGAAGAGAAGATTCTAATGGTTGATTCAAGCGCCGCCCGTCAAGAGTTGGGCTTTGCGCCGACACCGTATCAGCGCGCACTGCGAGAGACGGTTGAATACTTTCTCGAACGCGACCCGGCGCGCTGCCCGTCGATTGAAGACCATCATCCACCGATTATGCCGCGACCGCGCGAGCGTATTCTCGTCGCTCGCTACCGCGCCGCGCGCGGCCATCTCGAAGACCGTTTGACCGATGAATGGCTCAACGAAGCCTTGCCCGAAATTTAATGATGAGCGATGAGTTAGAATTCAGGTCGAGATAATCAATGAGCAAGAGCGCGGCAAACACTCCACAGCATCACTCATCGCTCATCACTCATCACTCATCACTGTCTCTGATGATCGTGGCCGGCGAGGCGAGCGGAGACCGGCACGGCGCGGCGCTCGCCGAGGCGCTGCGGCGGCTGTACCCGGCAGTCACCTTTGAGATGTTCGGCGCAGGTGGCGAAGCGATGCGCGCAGCGGGCGTCGAAACATTGGTGGATGCGCGCGAGGTCGCAATCATTGGCATCCCCGAAATCGCGCGCGGCATCGGCAAGCTCTATCGCGCATATCGCAGGCTAATCAAGGCGGCGCGCGAGCGGCGACCGGCAGCCGTTGTGCTGATAGATTGGCCGGACTTCAATATGCGCATGGCGCGCGCGCTCAGACGCGCCGGGCTTCGTATTGTTTATTACATCAGCCCGCAGGTGTGGGCGTGGCGACGTTACCGCGTCCGCGCCTTGCGCCGCGACGTGGACCGTTTGCTGGTCATCTTGCCGTTTGAAGAGGAGTTCTACAGAGGCGAGGGATTAGAGGTCGAATACGTCGGCCACCCGCTCGTTGAAGCCATCCGGTGCACTTCGACGCGCGATGAATTCTGTAGACGGCACGGCCTTGATCCATCGCTTACCATCATTGCGCTACTGCCCGGCAGCCGCCACAAAGAGATTCACTACCACGTCCCCATTATGATGGACGCCGCACGGCGCTTGAGTGACGCGCAATTCGTTCTGCCGCTGGTCAGCACCGTGAGCCGCGATCAAGTGACAGCGTTAATCGCCGAAGTGCCGAACGCGCCGCCGATCACGCTCATTGAACGTGACACGTATGACACGCTCTTTCACGCGGCATTCGCGGTTGTCGCCAGCGGCACGGCGACGGTCGAGGCGGCACTGGCGGGAACGCCGATGGTGATTATTTATTGCGCCTCGCAGGTGAACTGGCGATTGATTCGCCCCTTGATTCACCTGGACACGTTCGGCATGGTCAACCTGATTGCGGGCCGGCGCATCGTCCCTGAGTTGATCCAGCACGATGCGACCGGCGAGCGCATCGCCAAAGCAGCGCACGCCATTCTGTCCGACCCACAGCGACTGGCCGAGATGCGGCGCGACCTTGATAAGGTGGGCGAACGGCTGAAAGCTGGCGGCGGTGCAGGGGCCGAACGCGCCGCCCGTGCGGTGATGCAGGTCGCCAATAAAGCGATAGATTGCCCGACTAACTGAGGCCAATCTTCAATTCAGCCACCGGCGACTTATAATTCACTTGACGGAATAAAGGCGCGAGTCTTATAGTCTTGGCATCCAAGCCAATGGAGTGATGCAATATGAGCAATGACCCAACCGTGCCGCCGACGCAACCGACACTTGAAACCATTTTGGAGCGCATCAATGCTCTGGATCAAAGCTTGAGGGCAGGGATCGCTCAGGTCCGCAGTGACCTCAGTGCGGACTTGGCTAAAGTTCGTAGTGACCTCAGTGGTGAGATTCAATCATTCCGCGAAGAGGTGCTGGAAAGTTTTTCAAAGGTCAATAGCAAGTTTGACGTGCTCAACAATGATCTTCTTGAATTGAGAGCGGAGCAAAGACGCCACGGCAAGCGACTGGATGAGCTGGAGCGCAAAGCATCCTAGCCAGCGCAAGACTGTCCTACGCGCTAACGGCGCAAACTCAACTGAACACTGATTTCCTGGCGGCGACGATCCATCTCAACAATAGCGAGCACGAGGTCGCGCACTTCGCGTTCGGCGCGTAACGTCTCTGGCGAGATAGCGCCGGGTCGGTGCGCGCCGGGCGCATGCTGCACCACGTTTTGCAGGTCTTCTAACTTCCGCTGTAAGCCCGCCGTCGCTTCATCAATCTCTCGAAGTTTCAGTTCAAGCTCTTCCCTGGCCATTGTCGTCGGCTCACTTGAGTGAATTCATAGGATTGGTCTTCAAACAACAAAGACGCGACAGGCCGCCGCATCTTTGTTGTTTGGTAGTAATCGGACTCGCTCAGCGTCCGCTGACGGCGCTCTGCGCGTCGCGCATTTGCTTGACCCGGTCGTGCACCAGTTTAACCTGCCTGAACTGATGGTCAATGAGTGTGCGCAGATTCGTCGGCAGGTCTTGATCTTTTAAGGCATCCTGGAATGTGCGGACGGCGGAATCCTCGCCGCGTTCACACTCGTTGAGGATGGCTTTATCGTCGCGGCCCGTCAGCGTGCCCTTGATGTCCATCCAGGTGCGGTGCAACGCGGCTGCCGCCGAGCCGCTGTTTTCCGGGTCCTGACCGAGCGCGTGAACTTCTTGCTGAAGCTCGCCGACCATCTGCGCTCGCTCAAGGCTCACTTGATTGAAGAATGTTTTGAGGTCGGGATTCTGTGCGTTTTCGGCAGCTTCTTTGAAGCCGTTCTGGCCATCGCGCAGAGTTTCGATGAGATCGTTCAACGTGCTTACGGCTTTATCATTATTCATCCGGTGTGTTCCTCCTTTGATTAGCCGAGTTCGGAGGATCACACTCACCGCTCCAACTGATTCAAGTATGTGGGCACGAACTGCGGCTGTCAACTTGGGATTCATGAGTGATGAGTGATGAGTTGAAAGTGATAAGTGAGACACGCGCCATTCGACGTGCCCTCTTTACTCATCACTCATCACTCATCACTGTCTTCGTTGCGGTCGGAACGGGCGCGGATAAACCGCGACGCTCGCATGGCCGTCTTTGTCTACGGACTGAACGCCAAACAGATAGTTATCCTTCGACAGCCCTTTGACTGTGAATGTCGTTACATTGCCGACGAACTGTTTATGTTGCCAGAAGGGCGCGGTCGTCTCGCGCCACACGATTTGATAACCGGCGAGATCCGGCTCCTTGTTCGCTTCCCACCTCAAGGTCGTGTCGTTTTCGAGCCGCGCGGTTTCGACTTCGACGTTAGACGGAGCCGCCGGCGCGAGCGCCAGATTCGCCAGCGCGGCAGCGTTCACACGCGCCACCTGCGCGATGTAATTAAAGTCATCGAACTCCGGCAGGTCGCCATATGGCACGCCGCTTTCAGTGCGCACTTTCTGGTGCTGATGTTTGTAATCCTCGTTCGGCTCCGTCATACGCACTGCCGCGAAGCCGCGATCCAGGAATGGCGAATGGTCGCCGCCGCGCAGGTAACGATCTTTGCGGTAGACGACCGTCACCGTCATATCCGGCACGTAGCGTTCGGCAACCTCTTTGATCGAGCGCGCCAGTTGTCGCGTCGGCAAGTCGTTTTCGCCGCCGGTCTGCAACGTCGTGCGCAGGTCGGGCGTCAGCTCTTTCGTGGGCGGCACGCCTTCGGCAAAGAGGCGGACGTGTTTATTGTCTACGCGACCGTCTTCGGCGTGCGAGCTGCCGATGATGTCGTTGGTAATCATGCCGGCGACGTTGAGGTTCTTCTGCTTCGCCATCTCGGCCCAGTGTGTCGAGCCGAGCAGCCCTTGTTCCTCCGCCGCGACCGTCATAAAGACGAGCGTCGCGTCGAACTCGTACTTCGACATCACGCGCGCCATCTCCATCACCGCTGCCGTGCCCGACGCGTCATCGTTCGCGCCCGGCGCATCGCTCGTCGCATCGAGCAAGTCCTGCGCGCAGACGCACGAATCGTAGTGGCCGCTGACGACATAAATGCGGTCCTTCGATTCCGGCTGGCGGCCTGGCAGCGTGGCGACGACGTTGACCAGTTGCGTTGGCTTCGGGACGCGGGCGACTGGCGGCTGAGTGAACTCGTCGAATTCGACCTGCAAGCGACCGCCTGATTCCCGGCTGTAACGCTCGAACTCGGACTTGATCCAGCGCCGCGCCGCGCCGATGCCGCGCGTGTCGCTCTCGGTTTCAGACAGCGAGTGGCGAGTGCCAAAGCTGACCAGCTTGCGGATCGTTGCTTCGATATTAGCCGCCGAAATCTCGCGGACAAGTTTTTGGATTTGCGGGTTGAGTTTATCGGTCGGATTAGCGCTCGCCGCGCCGCCCTTCTTGTTGTTCTGCGCGCCGGCAACCGACATCAGCAGAGCGATGGTAAGTACAACCACAAGATTTTTTTTCATCGGCAGTCCTGAACTACTAACGATTCAGATTGAAGTTCGGAGATGTGCTTCTCCCACGTATAATCGCGCGCCCAGCGAATCAGCTTCTGCTGCCCGTTCAGCACCGGCTCCAGGCGCAGGCAACCGAATCCATTTCCGCAGACAACGCGCGGCACGACATAAATGGAATTGCCGGGTGGATAGTAGACAGCAAAATAGTCGACCTCATCTTCACTGTAGGCTCTGGCTTTGTATGGCAGTGATTCTCTAACCCTGCGACTGCCACGAAAGATCACGCAGCCTTTCCTATACCAGCCGGTCTTGACCTGAATTCTCAACGCCCGTTTGCCTGTATCCACCATCAGGTCATAAGGAGCGCCTGTGCCGAAAGGAATAGAGACAATGAAACCGGCTCTCAGATAAGCATTCAATAGGACCGATTCGCTGATATTTCCTCGGTCATAAGTTGTCTCCTTCATAGTTCTTCCTCCTTTATCGATTGATTAAGGGGAAGAGTGAGTAATTCCTCGCTAGCTGTAAGAAAAGGGGAGTGCCCCCGGCAGGACTTGAACCTGCGGCCCCTCGCTTAGGAGGCGAGTGCTCTATCCGCTGAGCTACGAGGGCACAATGGCTTTAGCCTACCAGTTCGTTTTTCTGTTGTCTATTATCAACGCTGCTACTCATCATACTTCAGCAGCGACGAGACCTTGTAATCGTTAAAGCGTTCACGTCCATTCAGGAACGTCAACTCGACGACGAAGGCCAGTCCCGCGACTGTGCCGCCCAATCGTTCAACCAGATTGACGACTGCGCGGGCTGTGCCGCCCGTTGCGAGCAGATCATCGGCAATCAACACGCGGTGGCCTTTGCCTATCGCGTCGGCGTGAATCTCCAGCGTGTCTGTGCCGTATTCTAAATCATAAGTGATCGACTCGGTCGCCGCCGGCAGCTTGCGCGGTTTGCGCACAGGCACGAAGCCGGCTTTGAGCCGGTAGGCCAACGCCGGGGCGAAGATGAAGCCGCGCGCTTCGATGCCGATCACCGTATCGATGTTCGGGTCGTCTATGCCCTCGACCAGCCGGTCAATCGTCGTGCGCAATCCGTAAGCGTTTTTGAGCAGCGTCGTGATGTCATAAAACATAATGCCCGGCTTCGGGAAATCGGGCACCGTGCGTATCATCTTCTTCAGGTTGTCCACGAATAATTCTCCTCGATCAATATTCTACGTCGAAGCTCTGGTAACGCCCGCTCGGCTTGATGTCGGTTTCATCCACCGCCGAGACCTGCGCATAAGCCGGGCCGCGCCACAACTCTGCGCGGAACTCGGCGACGACATCTGCCGTGCCTTCGACGAGGGCTTCAACCGTGCCGTCTGGAAGATTCCTGACGCGCCCGACTACGCCCAGGCGATTGGCGGCGCGAATCGCAAAGAAGCGATAGCCGACGCCTTGCACTCTGCCTTTGACGATGAACCGGCGCGCGATCTTCATAACGGCCTGGCCTTACAAGCGAAGACGCAATCTAACACGACCGCTTGCCTGCTGTGAAGAAGCGGCGGGCGGCGCTGCATGCGAAGGGGGCGGCGGACGCGGTATGCTGTTGTGTGTGGCGTTCGATTGAAAGGAGCGACGATGAGCGAAGCAACAGACCAGCAAGTCCGCATCGAATCCGACAGCATGGGCGAGATCGAAGTCCCGGCAAATGTGTATTGGGGCGCGCAGACTGCCCGCTCGCTGCTGCATTTCAACATCGGGCGCGACACGATGCCGCCGGAGTTGATCCGCGCCTTCGGCGTGCTCAAGCAGGCCGCGGCGCTCGTCAATCAAGCCCTCGGCAAGCTGCCCGAAGACAAAGCGAAGTTAATTACAGAGGCCGCTGATGAAGTTATCGCCGGCAAGCTCGACGAACAATTCCCTCTTCGCGTCTGGCAGACCGGCAGCGGCACGCAGACCAACATGAACGTCAACGAAGTCATCGCCAACCGCGCCATCGAGCTGGCCGGCGGCGTGCGAGGCTCGAAGCGGCCCATCCACCCAAACGATCACGTCAATATGTCGCAATCATCGAACGACACGTTTCCGACGGCGATGCACATTGCGGCGGCAACACGGGTTCACAACGACCTGATCCCCGCCATCGAACAGGTTCATCACGCCATCGCCGCGAAAGCCCGCGAGTTCGCCAACGTCGTCAAGATTGGCCGCACACATCTGCAAGACGCGACGCCGCTAACCGTAGGCCAGGAGATGAGCGGTTGGGCGAGCCTGCTTGAACGCGACGTAGATCGATTACGATTGGCGCTCGACGGGCTGTACGACCTGGCCATCGGCGGCACGGCGGTTGGCACGGGCTTGAATGCGCCGCCGGAGTTCGCCGAGCGCGCGGCAGCCAAAGTCGCCGAGCTGACCGGCCTGCCTTTTCGCTCACACCCGAACAAGTTCGCGGCGCTGTCGGCACACGACGAATTAGTCTTTGCGCACGGCGCAGTGACGACGCTCAGCGTGTCGCTGATGAAGATTGCGAACGACATACGCTGGCTGGCGTCGGGGCCGCGCTGCGGACTTGGCGAATTGATCATCCCTGAGAATGAGCCGGGGTCTTCGATTATGCCCGGAAAGGTCAACCCGACGCAGTGCGAAGCGATGACGATGATTGCCGCACAGGTGCACGGCAACAACGCCGCAATCAGCTTTGCCGGCTCGCAGGGTAACTTCGAGCTGAACGTCTTCAAGCCGGTGATGATTTATAACTTTCTCCACTCGGTGACGCTGTTGACGGACGCGAGTCACGGCTTCGTCGAGTACTTGATTGACGGCATCGAACTCGACCGCGAGCGGATTGACTATTACGTTCAGAACTCGCTGATGCTGGTGACGGCGCTGAGTCCGAAGATCGGCTACGACAAAGCGGCGAAGCTGGCGCACACGGCGCACGAAGAGAAGATCAGCTTGCGTGAAGCCGCCGAAAAACTCGGCTACCTGAGCAGCGAAGAGTTCGACCAGATTGTTCGCCCCGAAACGATGACGCATCCGGGCTGATGAAGAGTCGTGATAACGTTGATGGCAGAGACACGCGGCCTCAGTTATCATTGATGGCCATCAAGGAGTTTTTCAGGTTGCGGGGATTCATCTCAAAACTGCTGCTGATAACGGCCTGCGTGTCGCTCGTCTCTGCGCAAACGCTGCCGCGCGCGGCGACTGAGGGCGACATTGGCGTATCATTCGTCAACGTCGCCAAACAGGCCGGGCTGACGACGCCGACCGTTTACGGCGATGAGCACAAAAACAAGTACCTGCTCGAAACGACTGGATGCGGCGCGGCCTTTCTCGATTACGACAACGACGGCTGGCAAGACATCTTCTTAGTCAACGGCACGCGCCTGGGCGGGATGCCGCAAGGTCAGACGCCGACCTGCCGGCTCTATCACAACAACGGCGACGGCTCGTTCGCCGATGTCACACAGAAGTCAGGCATCACGAGCACGGGCTGGGGCCAGAGCGTTGCCGTCGCCGATTATGATAACGATGGCTTCGACGACATCTTCATCAGCTACTACGGCAAGAACGCGCTCTATCGCAACAACGGCAACGGCACGTTCACCGACGTAGCCGACAAAGCCGGGGTCGCCGTCAATCAATCGCGCTGGGGGTCGGGCTGCGCCTTCGTGGATTACGACCGCGACGGGTACGTTGACCTGTTCGTAGCCAGCTACATTGATCTCGATTTGAAGACCGCGCCGGTTCCCGAATCCGGGCCGTGTATGTACAAAGGCGTGATGGTCGCGTGCGGCCCGCCGGGCCTGACGGGCGGCGTCAATATGCTCTTTCGCAACAATGGCAATGGCACCTTCACCGACGTGTCAGAGAAAGCCGGCATACGCAAGACCAACGGCACCTACGGGCTTGGCGTGCTGGTCGCCGATTATGACAACGACGGCTGGCCCGACATCTACGTAGCGAATGACTCAGCGCCCGCTGCGCTCTATCACAACAACAAGAACGGCACCTTCACCGACATCGGCATCGAAGCGGGCTGCGCCTTCAGCGTAGACGGCAAACCGCAAGCCGGTATGGGTGCGACCGCCGGCGATTACGATCACGACGGCTGGCTCGATATTTTTAAGACCAACTTTTCGGGCGACACTTCGACGCTCTACCGCAACACAGGCAAGGCGGTCTTTGAAGACGTGACCTTTCCCGCCGGCATCGGCACGACGACGCGCTGGCTGGGCTGGGGCTGCGGCTTTCTCGACGTAGACAACAACGGCTGGCCCGACATCTTTCTGGTCAACGGCCACGTCTATCCCGAAGTCGAACGGCTGACCACCGAAGCCGGTTACGCGCAACGCAAAGTGCTTTATCGCAATCTTCAGAACGGGCGCTTTGAAGATATATCCGAGCGTGTCGGCGGCCCGGTGATGCAACCAACGGCGTCGCGTGGTTGCGCCTTTGGCGATTATGACAACGACGGCGACATCGACATTCTCATCAACACGGTGAACGCGCTGCCCGAACTCTTGCGCTGCGATTCAACGAATCAAAACAACTGGATCACAATCAAAGCGGTCGGCACAAAATCGAATCGCAGCGGCATCGGTGCGCGCATCAAGTGCGTCACCGAAGACGGCAACCAGATCGATGAAGTGCGCAGCGGCGGCAGTTATTATTCGCAGAGCGACCTGCGCGTTCATTTCGGCTTAGGCAAGCGCGACAAGGTGAAGACGATTGAGATACGCTGGCCGAGCGGTCAGGCCGACACGCTCACAGACGTTGCCGCCAACCAGTTCATCACCGTCAAAGAAGGCGCGGGCCTGTTGCGCGCCGTGCCTGCGAGCAAAGCGAAAGCGAAGTAATCAACTCATCACAGCCCAATCATCTTATGCGTAGAGTTATTCAACTGAGCTTATGCATTAAGCTGATAATCATCAGCGCACTGATTTGTTATTCACAGTCGCCGGCGCTGGCGCAGCGCGCGGCAGCCATCACCGCCGAGCAGCATTTCAGTCGAGGCGTGGCGTTGCTCGACAAACAACAGGTTGACCGCGCGCTGGTCGAGTTGCGAATGGCGATCAAGCTCAAGCCGGGTTTCGCTGAAGCGCATAATATGCTCGGCGTGGCGCTGGCACGCAAAGGCGATGTGAAGCAAGCGGCGGACTCTTTCCGTCAAGCCCTCGCGCTCGACCCGAAGCACTATAAAGCGCAGCGCAGCCTGGGCAGTGCGCTACAACAACTCGGCGACGTTGACGGCGCGATTGACTCGCTTCGCCAATCACTCGCAATCAAAGCCGACGAAGCCGACACGCACCTTCTGCTCGGCCTCGCCTTGCAGCAAAAGGGCGTGGTGGATGGCGCGGCTGAAGAGTTCCGTGAAGCGATACGGCTGAGTCCGAATCTTGCCGACGCGCACTTCTATCTCGCTTACCTGATGGCCGCGCGCAATGAATTGCGCGGCGCGATTGCGGAGTTTGAAACGACCATCAAGCTGAAGCCGGATTTTGCCGACGCCTATTATTACCTCGGCACGGCGCGGTGGTTTTCAGACGACGTAGCGGGCGCAGTCACTGCGTTGAAGACGGCGGTGAAGCTCGCGCCCGATCACGCCGACGCGCGCTATTATCTCGGACTCGCGCTGCGCAAGAGCGGCGATTCGCAGGCGGCGATGAAGGAGTTCACGACCGCCGCGCAGCTCGCGCCTGAGATGGTCGAGCCGCGCCACGCGATGGGCCAGGTCTTGCAGGAGAACGAAGACCTCGACGAAGCCATTGACGCTTTTCGCGCCGTCATCAAGCTGAAGCCGGATTACGTTCAAGCCTACAACGATCTCGGCCTCGCGCTGGTGGCGAGACGCGAACCCGACGGCGCGATTGCGGCGTTCAATCAAGCTCTCAAGCTCGACTCGAACAACCTCATCGCGCACCACAATCTTGGCATGGCTTACATTCAAAAGAGCGACTACGCGGCGGCGGTTGCTGAGTATCGCAAGCTGATCGAGCTAGCGCCCGCGAGCGCCGAAGCGCATTACAACCTCGGACTCGCCTTGAAGAATAAAGACCAGTTTGATGAAGCCATCGTTGAACTGAAACGGGCGATTGCCTTGCAGCCTTCGTTACCCGAAGCGCACTACACGCTCGGCGTCATTCTCTTGCAGCAAGGCAAGCTCGACGAGTCGGCTGCCGCCTTTAACGCGGCGCTCGCGGCGCGTCCCGATTACGCCGAAGCGCAGTACACGCTCGGAACCGTGCTGCAACAACAGGGCAATCTCGACGCCGCCCTTGCGGCCTTTCGTCAGGCGCTCAAGGTCGCGCCGAACGCGCCTGAGATTCACAACACGCTTGGCACGGCGCTCAGACAGAAAGGCGATATGGAAGCGGCCCGTGTTGAGTTTCAGGAAGCGGCGCGGTTGAATAAGAAGAAGTCGGATATGCAGGCGGCGACGTTCGCCATTAACACCGGCCTCGCGCAGATGAAGGCGGGCAATCTTGACGCCGCTATCGAACGCTTCGAGGCGGCCATCAAACTTGTGCCGGATGACGCGAAGGCGCATTACCATCTGGCAAAGGCGCTGCTCGGAAAAGGTCAGAAGCAAACCGCCGAAGCCGAGTATCAAAAAGCCAAACGACTCGATCCGCGATTGAAGCCGCTAAAGTAATCGTTTCGGTTGAAGGTAAGTAATTACCGGACGGGGACGCGGCGTCTTTGGGAACGCCGCATAGCCGGATTGTCCGTCGAAAGATGCCGCGTAGCGGCAGGTGAATTTAGGCAGGCATTTCAATGCCTGCACTTGACCGCGAGACGATTATCGCGTCGCGTAGCGACGCTTGATGGCAAGGTGATTCAAGCGTCGCTACGCGACGCGAATACGGGCAACACCTATTCCAGGCGTTGAAACGCCTGGCTAAAATCAACTCGCCGCTACGCGGCGCGGAATCGTTGCAAACGGCTTCATCACAACACGGGTTCATCACAACACAGGTTCATCACAACACGGGTTCATACAACAGGGCTTTATCACAACATGGCTTCATCACAATACGATTTCATCACAACACGGCTTCGTCACAATACGGCTTCATCACAGCACGGGTTCATACAACACGGCTTCGTCACAACACGGCTTCGTCACCTATTGATTGACCTGATTCTTTGCCCTGTCTTTTTGCTCTAACGTTTTTGAACACCCGCGCCTTCTTTGATCGTGACGATTCGATTGGCGCCAATGTCTTTGATGATTTCCGTGTTGCCGTTGGGCCAGCGAATCTCTATTTGATCGGCACGACTGTTGTCGCCGAGACCGAAGTGCAGGCGCGGATCATTGAACGAGTAATAGCTCGACTGGCTGCTGACCTCTTGCATCTGCTGACGAGCGCCTGCTTTCAAACGCACGCGTGCGCCGATGGCTGAACGATTTGATTTCGTGCCGATCAGCTTCAACGTCAGCCAGTTGTTCGCGCCGCGACGAGCGCCGTTGTAATCGTTGCGCAGCAGCGACGGCGGCTCATTCATATTCATAATCAACACGTCCACATCGCCATCGTTATCGTAATCGCCAAACGCGCAGCCGCGACTCGATTGCCTCTCTCTCGCGCCCGGCCCGCATTCCGCAGTCACTTCTTTGAAACGCCCATTGCCGAGGTTGCGATAGATCAAACGTGGGCTGCGATGCGGGTATTCTTTGAAGACCTTCTCGACTTCAGGGTACACGTTGCCCGTGACCGTGAAGACATCCGGCCACCCATCGTTGTTCAGATCAGTCAAGCCCGTGCCCCATTGAATGTAGCGCGTGTGCTCGAAGCCGGCGGCGCGCGAGGCGTCTTCAAAAAAGCCCCGTCCGGTGTTGCGGTACATCGCCGGCAGGTCGTCGGCAAAATGCGTCTTAAAAATATCGGGGAAGCCATCGCCGTTATAATCACCGATAGCCACGCCCATACCGGCCTGCGCCTGCCCATCTTCGCTGTAGGCCGTGCCCGTCTCAAGCGCGACATCCTTGAACGTGCCATCGTGGTTATTGCGATAAAGGATGCTCGCGGTCGAATCGCAAGCGACGTAGATATCGGGCCAGCCATCGTCGTCGTAATCGGTGACGATGGCCGTCATCGCATAACGGTTCTGCACCTTGCTTACGCCTGATGATTGCGACACGTCAGTGAAGGTTCCATCGCCATTGTTGTGATAAAGAAGATTGGTGTCGGTCGGCAATCCCTTCGGCCCGCAATTGACCGGCACGCCTTTCCACAAACAGTTCGGCCCCTTGCCCGGCTCAGGCACGGTGGCCGGGTCGAAGATGAGATAGTTGGCGACGAAGAGATCGAGCTTGCCGTCACGGTCATAATCGACGAAAGCGCAGCCCGACCCCCAGCGCGTACCGCTGGTCGCCACGCCGGCCTTTGCCGTCACATCGCTGAACTTGCCATTACTGTCGTTGTGATAAAGAACGTTCTGGCCATAGTAAGTGATGAAGAGGTCTTCGTTGCCGTCATTATCATAATCGCCGACAGTGACTGCTGAAGCCCAGCCCGTGCGCGCGAGTCCCGACGCCGCGCTCACGTCGGTGAAGCCGCCGCTGCGGTTGTTGTGATAAAGCTTGATGATCGGCTCTTTGCCTTTCGGAAAGCCTTCGAGCCGCGAGCCGTTCAACAGCAGAATATCCATCCAGCCGTCGTTGTCGTAGTCGAAGAAAGCGACGCCGCAGCCATTCGTCTCGATGATGTAGCGCTTCTTCTCGACGCCGCCGTAGATGATCGGCTCGGTCAGCCCAACGCGCGCCGCCACTTCGGCAAACGTGACTTGGAAATCACTCGCGCCACTTGCGTCCTGCGCCGATGAGTAAGCTGAAATGGTCGAGGCCGTGATGGGCTGAACGCTAATTGCTGAAGAAATAATCGTGAGGATGGCAAGCGCAATGATGAACGGCGTGCGCCTGAGAGATGAATGGCGATTGAACGGCTGCGGCATGCGGTCTTACTTCGTTGTGGCGTTGCGTAGGCTCTCAGCCACTTCAAACTCTTTCTTCGCCTCGGCCATGCGGTTGGCCTGTTGCAGTACCTGAGCCAGCAAGTGGTGGCCTGAATAATTGTTCGGGTCCATCGTCAGCGCGCGGCGCAGCATCGCTTCAGCATTTGCCAGATCGCTCTTCTTCAAGTAGACCTTGCCGAGCGCAATGTATGGGCCGCTGAAGAATGGATTGAGCCAGATCGATTTTTGCAGCGGTGCAATGGCGTCGTCCCATTTCAACTGCCGCGAGTAAGCTTCACCGAGCATATAGTAAGGCATAGCGAAGCCGGGATTGAGCGCAATCTCTTTTTTCAACAGCTCGATGCCGCGATCAATCTCAGCGTGATAGACGGCCATCTCGCCGAGCAGGTAATTGGCCTGCGGCAGCTTCGGGTCGAGTTCGAGCGCGCGGGCCAGTTCCTTTTCAGCCGTCTCTTCGAGTCCCTGGCGAATCATCATCTGCGCGTTGAGCAGGTAGGCCGGCGCGGAATCAACCGGCACGGCAAACATACGCGCGAAGTTGCGCCGCGCGTTCTCGTTGTCGTGCGATTGCAGGTAACAGACGCCCAGCACATAGGCGTTCTCCGTGTTATCGGGCGACCAGATTCGGACAAGTTCGAGATAACCCGTCGCCTCTTTGCTGTGGCCAAGAAAGTAATGCGACATACCAAGCAGTTGCGCGGCTTGACGATATTGCGCCGTGCCTTCTTTGGATTGTTTAATTGATGCCGACAGGTATTCTACGGCGTGTTGAAAATCACTCTTCTGGTAATAAGCCAGTCCGAGCAGATGATTCACCTGCGCTTCGTCTGCTGATTTCGGCAGCGTCTTTAACGACGCGATGGCTTCGTCAGTCTTACCCGCCGCGAGCAACGCTTGCGCTCCGGCCAGCGGCGAGGCGCTGGCTTGCGGCGCGGGCGCATTGCCCTGCCCGGCGGCAAGCGTGAGCGTCAACAGAAGCCACACGAAGGGTAGCGAAGGTCGCAATAAAAATCTGATGGCCATAGTGAACAACTTGAAAGCCTCACCCTTTGCTCGATAAGCATAACCCAGCCGCGCCCGACGCGTCCAAATCACTTGCCCGCCGTCGCAGGCCGTGCGAGGCCATCGAGATTTAACACGTCGGCCTTCTTCGCCGCACTGAGTCCGGCGAAGAGTTCCGTGAAGGCCGCGTTCGTCCAGCCGAAGCCTATCTCATTCGAGGTATAGCCGAACTTCAGGCCGGCGCTGATCTGCGACTTACGGCCTTCGACATCGTACTTCTCGACAATCGTGTTGTGGGCGATGAACTCTTTCAGCACCATCGAGAGGAAGTTCGCCGCGATGCGGTCGGCCTCCTTGTTGTAACCGTAACGACGCAGGCCCTCGACGGCCAGCATTTGCAAATTGCCCCAGCCGAATGGGGCGTCCCACTGGCTGCCGGTGACGGTCGTGCTGGTCAGCAATCCGCCCGGTCGTTCAAAGAGCGAAAGATTAGCGACCACTCTAGCAGCCTGCGCGGGGCTGGCGATGCCGGCCCACAGCGGGTAGAAGGTCGTCACGAAGGGGTAACGCCGCACGCGCTTTTCCACATAGTTATAGTCGTAGTAAAGCCCGTCTTTGGCGTCCCACATCAGGCGATTGATCTCGGCGCGGCGCGCGGCGGCGCGCTTCGTCCATTGAGCCGCGTCCGAGGCGCGACCGAGCGTTTGCATGATCTCAGCCGTGCCCGTCTCCAGACGATAGAGCAGCGAGTTGAGGCACACTGGATTGTAGTTAATAATATCGGCGCTAAACGGGCCGTAGCGGTTGGACGGGTCAAAGCCCGACTCGCGCATCGAACGGTCGCCCTTGTAGAACAGCGGCGTCAATTCATCTTTATCTTTGTTATAAAACTTACTCACGTCGTAATCGTTGATTTCGTGGGTGCGATAGAACTCTTTGACGCGGTCGTAATGCGTGCGGCCTTGCGCGTCGCGTTCGTCGGCGATGACTTCGGGCGCGGGGCCGTCACCGAAATCATAGTAGCGCGACAGATTCGTCGCGCGAGTCAGATGCGGCTCGTTCGTCCACAGTTGATAAGTTTTTTCTAAAGCCGGAGCCGCGCTCGCCAGCCAGCGGCGGTCGCGTGTCTTGCGATAGACGCCGAGAATCATCTCGGCCAGAAACGGCGGCTGCGAGCGCGTCAGGTAATAGGTGCGATTGGCGTTCAGCACCTTGCCGTAGTTCTCCACTTCATAAATGAAGTTGTCGATCATATCTTTGGCCAGCTCGATCTCGCCGTCGCGCAGCAGGCCGACTTGAATGAAATAACTGTCCCAGCCATACATCTCGTTGAATCGCCCGCCGGGCACGACGTAAGGATGTGGCAGGTAGAGCAAGCCTTGCTGATTGATCTGTCTCAGGTCTTCGGGCAACTGGCGAATCTCTATGCGGGCAAAGTCGGCCTCCGCCATCTGCTTGCGCAATCCGGCTTCGATCTCGGCGGCGTTCTCTTTGCGCGATACGTAGATCGGCCAGCGGCTCGTGGCGCTCGTCTTGAATTTGGGATCAACAGCGGCGACCGCGAGGCGCGCGTTTGAGCGTTCGAGCGTATGCCAGCTTTGCTTGATGTATTCGCGGATGGCTTGAAGCTGCGCCGGTGTCGCGCGCTCGGCTCGCCGTGCGGGAAGCGCGGCGAGCGACGCGGAGGCGAGCAGCACAACGATGACGGAAAGAACCGTCGTGCGGCGAAAATGATTCTCTTTCGCTTGATGATGTTCTGGCATGTTGTGTCTCCTAAACTTGCGCCGAGCGGCAAGCCGATGATCGCGTTTGAACAGGTAATCGCGGCTCGCGCAGGCAACACGGAATAAATCGCAAACGGGTGCGCTAATAGTCAGTTGAATGCGCCGGAGATGATCTTGCCCTGCATGTTCGCGCCGCAGGATTCGCGGACGATGAGCTTACATTCAAAGAGAATGTCGCGCGCCGGCACATCGGGTTGCGCGATGCGTTCGAGCATCGCGCGCAACGCCGCCGCGCCGATGTACTGGCAGGGCTGGCGCAGCGTCGTCAGCGGCACGCGCAACAACTGCGCATAACGAACATCGTCTATGCCGACGATGCGCACATCTCGCGGAATACTCAGCCCTAGCTCGTCGAGCGTGTGCATGAGATTGGCCGCCGTATCATCATTGGCGCAGACGAAGGCATCGGGATGGACCCGCTCGATGATGGCTTTGACGAATCGCAAGTCGGCAGGACAGCCAAGGCAGACCCGGTCGGGGTCAGCCGTGATGCCGGCGCTCGCCAGCGCGGCCTTATATCCGGCGATGCGCAAGGTGACGCTCGGAGCCGAGCCTGCGCGCCCAAGAAACGCGATGCGCCGGCAGCCCAGCCGCAACAGGTGATCGGTGATGATAAAGCCGGCGCGGCGGTTATCAATGCCGACCACGTCGTAGTGACTGCGGCACGGAAAGATATGGATGTCGCGGTCAAGCAGCACAACGGGGATGCCCGCACGATCAAAGGCATCACAGATGCGCCGGTTGACCGAGTCGCGGTTGGGCGAGAATTCGAGCGGCGCAAAAAAGACGCCCGACACCTTTCTGGCGATGTACTGCTCGCAAAGCTGTTCGGCCTGTTCCTCTTGCGTGTGCGCTTCATCGGTCGGGTCGCCCCACAACAAGGCGTGGTGACTGCTCTGCGCCGCGCGTGACATCTCGCGGCAAAGCGGCCCGAAGATATCAGTCTCGGTCAGGCTCGGTATGAGTAAGGCGAACAGGTCGCTGCGTTCCGCCGTGGCCCTGCGCACATAACTTCCCGACCCGACGCGCCGCTCGATGACGCCCTGTTGCTGAAGCGTCTGGAGCGCCCGCGCCACCGTAGGCCGCGAGGTGGCGAAGCGCGCCACCAGATCGGCCTCGCTCGGCAAACGCTGGCCCTCGACGTATTCGCCATCGGCGATGGCTCGCAGCAGTTCTTTAGAAATCTGTTGATGCTTTGGGCTTTTCATGGCGACTTGAGCGATGAGCGACGCGGCTTTACCAATTACGCCGGCTAACGAGCAGCCTGATATTACATCTTTACCCTTGAGCATTCAATCCTATCACCGCCTGTTTCTGAGGTTTTCCCCTTAAAGGAAGCGCCCTGAACACCAATGGCAGCGCAATTCAGTAAGTACAGATTAAATCGATTTACCTTGACAGATTCAATCGAGATGAGATAAAAATGGGCCACTTTATACGGGCTTTTTCAATGCAGTTTCCGGTTGTTGATCGAGGCCGGCGGATGCGACGCCTGGCCCTGCTGTTGGATAAACTATGCAGTCGAGTGCCTGGCTGCGACTTTTCGGCGTGAGGTCTCTGGTACGGAAACGATGATATTAATTACCCTTCAACCGACGTAGGTTTCAAGTCTGTCCTTTATATACCCTGATCCGACAGAGGCGCGTTGAGGTCGAGGACCGGAGCTTCGACCGTCGCCTTTGATCTATGCGAGCGAGTTGGTCACGCTCCCGATCCGCAATCGAGAGCGCCCCAATGATTACCTCAAGCTAAATGAAGCGAGCCGCTTGAGGCTGAAAAAACTGCTTTAGAACGCCGGCCCAAGGCCGGTTGCAATGGAGGCACCAGTTATGCAGAGAAAAGGAATTTCCTTGTACCTGCTAGGTCTGTTGTTCGTGCTCGGCGCTTTCGCCTTTGACGTAAGGGCGCAAGCTGTCTATGGAAGCATTAGCGGCACGGTAACAGACGCGAGCGGCGCGGTCGTTCCGGGTGCGAACGTCACGATAACGGACGTGGACCGCAAGTCCACCGACACCGTGACGACTAACGAATCCGGTCTGTACATCAAAGAGCGCCTGCTGCCCGGCAGATACGAAGTGAAGGTTGAAGCGCAAGGCTTCAAACAGAGACTCATCTCGTCAGTAACCGTCAACGTAGACGCCCAGACCAAAGTGGACGCGGCGTTGGAAGCCGGCGCGATCAGTGACACGGTAACAGTGACGGCTTCAGTCGGCCAGTTGCTCAAGACCGACCGCGCCGATGTCGCCACCACCTTCGAGACCAAGCAGGTCACGGACCTGCCCATCCTTGACCGCAACTTCACCAAGTTCATCCTGCTGACGCCGGGCACGCAGCAACTCGGCTGGCAACACGCCGCCAGCGAGAACCCGCAAGGCTCGACGCAGATTCAGGTCAACGGCCAGCACTTCAGCGGTACGGGTTATCAACTTGATGGCACGGAGAACCGCGACCCGATCCTTGGCATCATCGTCATCAACCCGAACTTCGAGGCGATTGGCGAAACCAAGATCACCTCGCAAAACTATGACGCCGAGTTCGGCCAGGCCATCGCCGGCGTCGTCTCTGTGCAGACCAAGTCGGGCACGAACGCGATTCACGGCAGCATCTTCGATTTCCGCCAGAACGATGTGCTGCAAGCCCGCAACCCATTCACGCAATCGCAGGTTGACCCGATCACCGGGCGCGCGATTCCGCCGACGTTGAAGAATCAGTTCGGCGGCGCGATTGGCGGCCCGGCCATTAAGGACAAGCTCTTCTGGTTCGGCGACTATCAAGGCACGCGCAGCAAGATTGGCGGCTCGCGCCTGTTGACGGTCCCGACCGCGCTTGCCCGCACGGGCAACCTGAGCGAGTATGGCGTCAACATCTTTGACCCCGGTGCCAATGGCACTATTGCTCCCGGCGCTCGCCAGCAGTTCGCCGGCAATCGCATTCCGAACAACCGCCTGTCGCCGCAGGCGCTGGCCATCCTCAACCTCATCCCGCTGCCAACCCGCGCCGGCATCCGCGATAACTATGTCGCGTCGGGCAGCGAGATTTTCAACGGCGACACCTTCGACGTGCGTGTGGACAGCCGCACCACCGACAAGTTGAATTTCTTCGGTCGCTACAGCTTCGCCGACTTCACGCGCAATGGCCCGACCGCTTTTGGATCGGGCGGCGGCCAAGAACTGGTCTCGCTCGGCGGCGTCTCGAAGTCGCGCGATCACAGCATCGCGGCGGGCTTTGACTACACGCTGTCGAACACGATGGTGCTCGACTTCCGCTTCGGCTTCTTCCGCTATCAGGTCAACGTGCTGCCGTTCGACTTCGGTCAGAGCACGGCGACGACCGTGGGCGTGCCGGGCCTGAATCTCGATGACACCTTTACGTCGGGCCTGTTCGCCGGCTTCGTCGGTGGCCCGGTCGGCGGCTTTAACTTCGGTTCGGGCCTCGGCGTCAACCGCTGCAACTGCCCGCTCGATCAGAATGAGAAGCAGTTCCAGTTCGTCAGCAACCTGCTGAAGACTGCCGGCAACCACGAATTCAAGTTCGGCGTTGACCTGCGCCGCGCCTACAACCTGCGCGTGCCGAGCGACCGCCATCGCTCCGGTGAACTCTCCTTCAACGAAGGCAACACACGCGGCCCCAGCGGCGGCGGGTTGGGCCTTGCAACCTTCTTGTTAGGTGACGTGACCTTCTTCAGCCGCTTCATCAGCCCGAACACGGATGCGCGCGAGCGGCAGTGGCGTCACTTCTACTACGCGCAGGACAAGTGGCGCGTGAACCGCAAGCTGACGCTCAACTACGGCCTGCGGCTCGATGTAATTAATCCGCAGTCGGTGAACGCAGCCGGCAACGGCGGCTTCCTCGACATCCAAACCGGCGAGATCAAAGTCGCCGGCGTCGGCGATATCCCGTTGAATGGCGGCGTCAAAAACAGCCTCAACTTCGCGCCGCGTCTCGGCATCGCTTACCAGATCAACGACCGTATGGTGATTCGCGGCGGCTATGGCCGCAGCTATGACATCGGTGTCTTCGGCTCGCTGTTCGGCCACTCGGTTACGCAGAACCTGCCGGTGCTGTCAGCGCAAGAGCTGAGCGGCGGCGACATTAATTCGGTCTTCAAGCTGTCACAGGGTCCGCCGTCGCCGATCTTCCCGACAGTGCCCGACAGCGGGCGCTTCCCGCTGCCCAACGGCGTCTTCACCCGCCTGCTCCCCGACAAACAGGTGCTGCCGAGCGTTGACCAGTACAACGTCACGTTCCAGTATCAGTGGACCAACAGCGTCTCTGTCGAAGCTGGTTACGTGGGTAACAAGGGCACGCACACCTTCGCCGGTGACGGGCCAACGATCAACGCCAATCAGCCGAGCCTCACCGGCTTCGCGCAAGGCGTGTCTCAAGACCGACGCAAGCCGTTCTTCAGTAAGTTCGGCTGGACTCAAGGCATCGACTACTTCTGCAACTGCGCCGACAACCGCTACGACTCGTTGCAGACGAAGATCAACAAGCGCTTCTCGCATGGCTATTCGGTGCTGGCTCACTACACCTGGCAGCGGGCCATACAGGATGGCGGCGATTACTTCATCTATGACCAGAGCGTGAGCCGTGGCCCGGCGGATTGGGATCGCACGCACGTCTTCGTGCTGGCGCAAGTGGCCGAGCTGCCGTTCGGTCGCGGCAGGAAGTACCTGGGCGGCATCTCGAAGGCTGCCGATTATGCGCTTGGCGGCTGGCAGTTCAACTCGAACACGACGATACAGAGCGGCCTGCCGTTCACGCCGTCGTACCGCGACTGCGGCGTCGAACGCGACACCGGGCCGTGCCGGCCTGACCTCGTCGGCGACCCGAACACGGGCGGCGACCAGAACTCCTTCTTCAACGCCGCGCCGATTGGCTCGTCGGGCAGCGCCTTTGCCCGCCCGGCTATCGGCACGTTCGGCAACGTCGGACGCAATCAACTGCGCGGGCCGAAGTACTGGAGAACCGACGCCTCGCTGTTCAAGGAATTCCGCTTCACCGAGAACAAGCAGTTGGAGTTCCGCATCGAAGTCGGCAACCTCTTCAACCACGTCAACCTCGGTCAGCCCGACGCCGACATCGGCGTGCCGGGGAACCTGAACTCGAACGCCGGTCGCATCACCTCGTCGGCGTATGGCAATAGCGACCTGCAACGCAACTTCCAGTTCGCTTTGAAGTTCAAGTTCTAAGCAACGGAAGTCAGCAGTAACCGCAGAGGGCGCAGAGGAACGCAGAGGATGAACCAAGCCTCCGCGTCCTTTGCGCCCTCTGCGGCTTTAATCGGCCTCTCAGGCGGCGACTATCTAATCATTCTGCTTTAGCTGTGCGCGCACACGCTCCAGGTTTTCGCGCGCGGTCGGGTGGTCGGGGTTGAGGCGCAACGCTTGCTCAAACTGAATCGCGGCTTCTTTGAAGCGGCCCTGCGCGGCGAGTACTTCGCCGAGATCGTTGTGCGCGTCGGCATTCTGCGGATCACTCTTAACCGCCGCCTCGAAGTGTGCGGCGGCCTGCGCGAGATTGCCTTGAATGGCGAAGACCTTGCCTAGATTGAAGTGAGCGTTGGCGTGAGCGGGCGCGAGACGCAAGGCGCGCTCGAACTGCGCGGCGGCTTGCGTCAGATCGCCCTGCATCGCCAGCGCCGTGCCGAGATCGTTATACGCATCGGCGTCCTCCGGCCCCAGCCGTAAGGCTTCCTGAAATTGTTTGACGGCTTCATTGGCCTGGCCCAGCGAGAGCAGCGACGTGCCCAGGTTGTAATGCGCGTTCACATAATCCGGCTGAGCGCGCAGCGCCGCGTGATACTCGCTGATGGCCTCTTCGAGCTTGCCCGCTGTTTGCAGCACAGTGCCAAGACTGTTGTGCGCCGTCGCGTCTTCGGGCCTGATCGCAATCGCTCGACGATAGAAACTCGCCGCTTCTTCAAGCCTGTCCATCGATTGCAGCGCCGCGCCGAGGTTGAAGTGCGCGGTGAAATCATTCGGGTATTTCTGTAGCCTATGCCTCATTAGCGATTCTTGCAGAACGAGGCGCTGATCTTCGCGGCTGCGCGGCAAGACCTGTAGCCACAGGTGCGCCATCTCGTCCGCCGAGCGGTTGCCAGCAGTGACTCGCTTCGGCGGGTGATTCGGGTTGCGCACGTTGTCGGCGGAGTTGTCATAGGTGTAGCGCATCGAGATCGTCGTGCCCTTCGGCAACAAGACCGGCTCGCGGTAACGATAAACGGCCTGCCAGTTGATGTCCCAATCCTTGATCCAGATGAGCCACTTCTTTGTGCCGTCCGGCAACGTCGCATAGGCTTGAATGTCTTTGCCGAGGTAATGCGCGTGCGGATAGATGCCGAGCACATCCACATCCATCGGCAACTGATAATCTTCGCTGACCAGAAAATCACGCTTGCCCGGCGGTATGTCGAGCGCGCCGTCGTTTTCGAGTTGGATCAGCATAGGGAAGCGCGTTGGCGGCTTGTCTGAAAAGTAGATGCCGATGGATGGCTGAATAGCTTCCGGCTTGCCCGAAGGTTGCAGGTGCATGTTGAGAATCAAGTCCGTCCCTTTGTCCAAGCGCCACGTCATATCTTCAGGTTCACTCGCGCCCGGTGTGCCGGGCTTCCAGAAGAGGAAATGACTGTCCGGCTCAAAGCTCTCCGACTCCACGCGAATATCCATGCCCGGAAAGCCGATCTCCGCGTCTTGCGCGTCGAGGCGACGAAACGACTGGGTACGGTCAACTAAGATGTTGGCGTGGTGGACGACCTGTTTGTTGCCGGGAAGAATCTCGACGGCTTTCACATAGCGTGGCGCTGTCACCGGAATGGGAATGACGAAATTGCGGAACACGTCTGTGCCGCTTGCGGGCAGGGTGTAGGGTCGCGGCATCTGCACAACGAGATCAGGCTGACCGAGCTGCCAGCCTTCGTTGAAACGCGGCGTGGGCGGCAGGTCGGACGATAAGCCCTCAAGGCTTCCCTGCTCAACCCACGTTTTAATCGCCTTGATCTGCTGGTCTGTGAGCCGCCGCGCGCCTACGAAATCGCCGTAGCCGGGCGCGGGCAGCCAAGGTGGCATATAGCGGCTTTCGGTCACGGCGGCAATCTGCTTAGCGCGTTTCTTAACGTCTTGATAGCTCATCAAGCTGAAGGGCGCGGGACCGCCCGGATGATGGCATTCGGCGCAGTTCTGAAAGACAATCGGCGCAATGTCTTTGGTAAAGGTCAGCGGCGTGATCGAGTTTGAAAGCAACACAGCGGGCGAACCAGATTCAGCGCGGCCAGTGGCGCTGACAACGCAGAAAGCGAGTGTGGCGGCGGTGACGAATCCTGAGATGAAACGGCTTGCTCTCGTCATTGCAGCTCAGGAATGAAGCAACCGATTGCAGTAGTAGTTGCTTGTGCCACCGCCTTACCTGCGAGAATGGCGGCCAGCGCATCTTCAAGGTCGTGTGTCGTAGGCTTTGGCCGCGCGCGACCGAACGTGACATAACGGTCATCGATGCGCCCGCGATAGACCATTCGCCCGGAGACAAAGACGGCGGCTTCGGGCGTGACGCGGACGCCGGTCAGCTTGACCAGTTCGTGATGTAGATCACGCAGAACGGCGAAGTCAAAGCCATACGCTTTCAGGTGGCGGCGAATCGCGGCGACCGATTCGCCTGCGTCGGCATAGACCAGCCAGAAGGCGACACCGCTTGCGGCAAACTTCTCGTGCAACCGTTTCACCTCCGGCGCATAGCGGTTCGAGATAGGGCAATCCGTGCGCGTGAAGATGAAGACGACCGCTTTGGCGGAACCGGCCCGCAGCGGCTCGACCTGCCTGTCGTTCAAATCAGGCAAGCGCAACGGCGTGGATGAATCCTGCCCACCGGAACCGCCGCCGGCAAGCAGGAAGACCAGCGCAAGCGCTACGACGAATCGCTTACGATGTCGAACGATTAGCAGGTCGGCCCACCAAGCAATGGTCAAAAAGATTCACCTCTGAAATAGGGTTGCGCTTTGAGTGCCCCATTATACAACCAGAAGCCAGCCGGGAAGAAAGGAGGACAGGGTACCTCCTGGGTACGGGAGAAAACTACAGAATACCTCAAGCAGAAATGAAAAAGTCGCTCCGAAAAGGGGTTAAGTGGTTTAGCTATAGAAATGATAACGATGGCTGCCGCGAGAGTGCCATTGGAGCGAACTATAGCAAGTGGCATTTAACCACTCCTGATACCGAGACTAATTTTAAGGTGGCCTGTGGCAAAGAAATTATTTACAGCCTAAAAGAATCTCTTGATCCCCAAGTTTCCGAGTGTTGCAAGGGATGTCTTATCCGAGCGGTTATAAAAAAGTCCTAGCCGCCATGCCGACCTTCCAAGAAAAGAAACCAGCTCTTAAAGTAAGACTCGCCCAGTTTGCCAAAGAGAAATATCCGACGTTCATCAACGGAGGAGAGTTTGAAACATTCTCAATCTCTCTAGGATTCAAAGCCTCGAATGGATCAAGACGCTGCCGGGAACTGGCCGATGAAGGAACCTTCGAGCGTCGGATGAATGGGGATGAGTAGAGTATCGCTATCTTCAAAAGGAACCTTCTAAAGCCCCCTCAATCTACCGCTGCAAACATTGCCCCAGGAATGCAGTTACCTTGAAAAATAATATACCCTTCTGCCAGGAGCATTTAGTAAAATCATTTACCCCTGCCAGCTTATTCTAGGAATTGACAGGATTACCTTTATGGCGCGCAGGGTCTTACGACACAAGGCAATCCACACCCAGAACCTTGCGGGCAGCAGACCTGCTCGCAACCGTCCGGGCCAATGTGGGGAGGCCCACAAACATACTGGCAACTGCTCATAGCATTGGTAGTCGGCGCGGATTGAAAGCCAATAAACACTAGGCTGATCGTCATCAAGAAAAGCACTACTAGACGTTTCATTGTGTTACCCTCCTCGGTTGATGCGCCAAGTCTATCCCTCTTATAGTTCTATGTAAAGAAGATTCCATAATCTAAGCCAGTATGTCAGGGACATTCAGTAAGAGAGCCAGTAGGATTATTCACCTAAAGTGTTATAATCAGAAAAGTCTCCAGGAGGGATTCATATAATGGGCCGATTCCTTAAAGACGCTAGACACCACGTTGAAAGAATCCAGTACTATCATGAAAACGCTCCATTCAGAGGATACGCACAAGCATATCCCCACTACTCAAAACTTGACGAGCTTATATTGCGCGCAGAAAGTTCTAAGAGCGATAAACGGGATGTGCCTGCTATTCAAGAACTCAGGGAGTCGGTGTCTGACTTAATGGAAGAGATGCGTAAGCGCGACGGAGTTGAAGAGTAATAACCGTAGAAGACTTCTTTACCCATCGGACAAGAGTATAACTTCCTTGTGAAAGAGCTTGAGAATCTACGCTGGGAGGAAGTAAAAAAGCCACCCGAAAGTGGCTCTAAGTGGTGTGTAATTAAGTCGGGGCGAGAGGATTCGAACCTCCGACCCCCTGGTCCCAAACCAGGTGCGCTACCAGACTGCGCCACGCCCCGAAGTCACTCGCGAACATTCAATCAGGCGACAAGAGGGGAACCCACAGGCTCTCCAGGCTCTGCATTATAGCAGCGGCATAGGCATCGAACAACCGCAGAGCGCCTGGCCGGCGGGCGTCTGTCTGAATAAATAAGGCGGGCCGCTGTCGTCAGTGGCCCGCCCGGTTGAAGGTGATTGTGTGAAGCGGGCGGGCCGAAAGTCGCCCGCTTCATCGTTTCGCTATTTCTCGGTCGGGGCTGATGCGCCGCCGCCCGCGCCGCACATACACGTGTTGTTGGTCACGTTGTCGTCGCGGATGGTGCAGCGCGTCGTCCCCACAGGATACTGGAAGCTGGCGTTGCCCTTCCTGGTCGCGCCGTCCATCGTCGCCAACAAGCGCCGGTCAGTAGGGTTGTGAGTCAGCGTGTAGATGCTGCCTTGCTGCTTAACCGTGCCCTTGCCGGTGAAGACGGTGCCGCCGCAGCAGAAGCGGTAGTCACCAGTCAGTGTGTTGAACAGCAGGGTCGAGTTGCAGCCTGCCGACTCGTCTTGCAGCCACGCGTTGAAGACTGCGACGCTGAAGCTACACGACGCCGTGTTGCCGCTGGTGTCGGTCGCCGTGCAGGTCACGCTCGTCGTGCCGACCGGGAAGACCGACCCGGAAGGCGGCGTGCACGAAGCCGTCACGCCCGGACAGTTATCCGAAGCCGTCGGGGGCGGGTAAGTGACGATGTTGCCGCTGCCGCCCGGCACCGGCGTGACGCTGGTTACGCTCGACGGGCAGGTGATCGAGGGCGCTTGCGTGTCATTGATCGTCACTGTGAACGAGCAGCTTGCCGGGTTGCCTGCCGCGTCGCTGACGTTGCAAGTGACTGTCGTCGTGCCCTTCGGGAAGAATGAGCCGGATGACGGCGAGCACGTCACTGTGCCGACGTTGGAACAGTTGTCGCTTGCCATCGGTGTCGAGTAGGTGGCGACGGCACCGCACTGGTTGACATCGTTCCCCTTAGTGATGTTCGACGGGCAAGTGATTGTTGGCGCTTGCGTGTCGTTGATCGTCACTGTAAACGAGCAACTCGCGGCGGCGGTCGGCGCGCCAGGGCTGCCGCCGGCATCCTGACAGGATACGGTGGTCGTGCCTTTGGGGAAGAACGAGCCGGACGACGGCATGCAGGTGATGGTGCCGCAGCCGCCGGTGGTCGTTGGCGCGGGGTAGTTGATGACCGCGCCGCACTGGTTCGAGTCATTGGCCTGTGTGATGTTGGCCGGGCAGGTGATCTGGCAGGCGACGACTGCCGTGCAGGCGGTGACTGACACATCGTCTATGGCCAGCCCGCCGAAGTTGATCGTGTTGTCGCTGTCCAGGTGGAAGAGCACCTCGACGTTCTTGCCCGCGAAAGCGGAGAGGTCTGCGCGGTAGAGGCCCCAGCCTGCACTTTCACCAATGTTCACCGCAGGGTTGCCGGGCGCATCGGTCATCGTCGCGTCATACCATTCCCACACGCGCTGGGTGTTGCTCGGATTGCCGACTTCGCGCACGTTCACGGAGGCGTGGTCGAAGCTGGCGCTCTCCATCTGATACCTCATCGCCCAGGTGAGCGTGATGGGGCCGACCCAGCCTGTGAGGTTGATGTTGGGCGACAGCAGGTCTTGGCTGCTGCTGACGTTGTAGGTGTTGTCGAGATCGGTCTTCCAGCAGTTCATGCCGCTGTTGCAGGTCGTGAACGCCGCGACAGGGTTTGTCGTCGTGGTTGCGACCGTGGCTGGCAGGCCGAGTTCCCACTCGTCCGCCGTGCCGGAATGGGTGAAGCCCGCCGTGCCGGACTCGAAGTCTGTGCTGAAGATCGTCTGCGGCGAGCCATTGCTGCAACTCGCCGGCGGCGGCTCTTCGCATATTTCTATAGCCCAGCTATTGAGCGTGCCGCCGCTGGCGTTCGCCCCGTCGTCGCGTATGTCCAGCGTCCAGGTGCCGCCGGCGTCTTCGCCCTTCAGCCAGCCGAGACGGTAAGCCAGCTCGGGCTTGAGGCCAACTCCCTTCAGCACGGTGAAGGACGGAGGGACGCCTGCGTCGTCATCCAACACCAGATCCATCTGCTGCTGGCCGCCGGTGGCCGCCGCGCCGATGTCTGTGAACAGGCCGTTATCATTGCCCGCAGGCGTGCGCAGGTGGACATCCATGTCTGCCATCTGCGCGTGGGTCGCATTGATGAATACGCGGACGCTGGCGATGCGCGGATGGCCGGGAATGGTGATCGTCGAAGAGACCAGCCCGGTGCCGGGGCCAATCGTCTTCGGTACGTCGGCACTGGGGTAGAGCGTGCAATTGACGCCCACAGGTGTGCGCGGCAACACGCTGACGCTCAGGTTGTAGGTCGCCGTCGGGCCGCCGACCGCAGCCGAGGCCGAATCAACGAAAGCGTAGTAGGTTCCTGCGTCCTTGACCGTGAAGAAGAGTGCTTCGGAGGGCAGATTCGGGTTTGGCGACACGTCTCCCGTCCCCGCGTCGTCAACCACCAGTATCTGGTTGCCGGCGTCGCCGAACAGCGCCAGGCCGAGCCGCCCATTCCAGATCACGCCGTCGCGCTCAGGGTCGAGGTCGAGGCTGAGATACACGGTGTCGCCGGCGTTGAGCGACATACTGTACCAGTCCTGCTCGGTGGCCGCCGCAGGGTTTCTCGTGCCGCTCACCCAGCCGGAGGCCGGCAGCACATTGGCCGTCGCGGGCGTGTCGTTGCTTTCGACCTCCGCCGTCGGCGTGCCGTTCTGCAAGCGCATCCACAACTCGTAGGGCCGCTCGGTTGTGGTGCCTGCCGTGAAGTCATTGACCTTGATGTAGTAGGTGCCGCTCGTCGGTAGAGTCGCACCCGCGATGGACGAAGAGAGGCCGGCGAAAGAGCCGTTGTCATCGTCGAACTCGATGACCGACGTGCCGTCAGAGGCGAGCAGCGTCAGTTGGCTGTCGGTGCTGCTGCCCGCCGAGAACGAGGTCATAGTCGCGGCATAAAAGCGGTCGCCGGCGTTGGCCGTGAACGAGTAAAAATCAATGTCGCCGTTCGGGAAGAGATTGCCCTTGATCTTCAAGTCCCTGCCGACCAAAGGCGTCGCCGTAGCAGTCGTGTTGTTCGGCTCGGTCTCCCTGGCAATGGCGGTGCTTGAGGTTAGAGTAGGGCTGCCAATCTTTTTCGGCGGCAGCAGGCCGTCATAGGAGATGACCTGCGCGTCATCGGGGGCCGCCTCCACCCCCCACTTGCCGTCAATGGGCGGACTGACCTTGCCGCCTCTGCTTTGCGCCGATCCGACGGCGATGCTCTTGCGAAAAGCCACTTCCGTCAGTCCGAGAGCGAGGATTAATAAACAGCATCCGAACAGCAATGCTCTGATCTTGCCAGACTCCTTTACTTCTTCTTTAATCATCTTGCCTCCTCCTTATCGACCGATAGCTGCCTGTCTATACACAGGCGATGTTTGCACATGCCGAGAATGCGTGCGGCGCGAGTTGCGCCTCGCCTATCACAATAAAGACGAATACCACTCCGCCCTATTATTGGGGCTGCTGTCTATGATTCTGGGCCAAACGGTTGAGTCAGACTACTACGTCACGGGCGGATGCGCAATTCCCTTGCGCAAAAGACTGGATGGTTCCTACCGAACTGAGGGGCCAATCACTTCTCTGCCTGTTTGAATAACTCGCGCTCAATCGCCGGACGCCGCCAGCGCCCGCTGCGTCTCTGGCACGGGGCGCGTCGGGCAGCCCGCATAAGAACGTCCTGCGAGCAGGCTCTCGCGTTTCATCACAACGCTGTGCGGCGCGACGCGTGCGCCAGCGCCGATGTCCGCGCCGTAAAGCAAGACGGCATTGTTGCCAACAGTCGCGCCGCGCCGTATCCAAACGTGGTCAATCTTCAACACGCGGTCTTCAAAGGTGTGCGCCTGAAACTGACAGCTCACCGTCGCGTCGTCTTCAAAGTGCAGCATATCCGGGTCTACCACGTGCGCAAAGCCGCTGCCCAGCACGACGCGGCGGCCTATCTTCATCCCCATCGCTCGGAGATACCACGTCAACAGCAGCGTCCCTTCAATGGCCGTTAGCGCCGTCCGCGCGTAGAAGGCCCACGCGACGTAGACAAAATCCCAACGGCTGCACCAGCAAGACCACAACGGGTGTGTGCCGGGTCGCACACGTCCGAGCAGCCCCCACTTCATCACGAGCACCAGCAGGCAGAAGAAAGCGCCCATTGCCAGGCTCAACGAGGGAACAGCGGCAAACAAAAAGAGCGGCCAGGCCAACGCGCGCTCGGCATCGGCCAGTAACTTATACCACACGGGCAGCATCAGCATCGGCGCTACCGGAATGGCGAAACGCAGCAGCTCCCAGAACAAGCGAGTCACATACCTGATCGGGGTCGGCTCGTGCGTCAGGCTGCGGTCGCATTCGATCACCTCGCGGCGCGGCAGCTCGAAGGGAGGATGGCCGAACCATGATGTGCCGGGTCGAATCCGTGTGTCATCGGCCACCGTGCAGACGCCGAGCAACACGTCATCGGGCATCTGCTGCCCGGCAGGAATAACAACGTGATTGCCTAAGAAGGTATTGACGCCGAGACGTGTCGGCTTGAGCGTCACCGTGCCGCGATGCACCACCGGCCCGCTCAAGTAAATGCCATCGGCGAAAAAGGTTTCGCGGCCAATCTCGATCAATTCGGGCACAACGTCGGTAATGGTGCTGATCTCGCAGCCGCGCCCGATCTTCATCCCCGCCAATCGCAGCCACACGGGCCAGAAGAGCGTGCCGCTCAACCAGTCGCTCGCCGACTGCACCATCTGTGTTTTCAGCCACACACGGATATAAGCAAGGCTCCAACGGCTAATCGTCCCGGCACGCACGTTGCCCAATGCGCGCATAGCCAGCGCCTCAAGCATCAGCGTGAACGGCACGGGCACTGTTACGAGCAGGACGGTGGCGAGCAACAGCGACGGCTTGAGCGCCGGCGCATTAAGCCAATCAAGCGCCTGCTCGGCATCGACGCCATAGATGAATGCCAGCGCAACCACAGGCAGCTCAAGAGGCAACGCCAGCAGCAGTCCGAGCAGGAAACGGGCGGCAATCAGCGCCACGCCGTGCGCGTGCGGCGACATCGCGCCCTGGTCATCAAGCAAGTCAGGACGCGGCGGCGCAACGCCTGCGTTACGCGCAGGGATACCATCCCACCGCTCGCCGCGCGGAATGCGGTCTCCTTCCGCGAGCGATGACGAGGCGGTGAGATAAGACTCCGGCTCAAGCACGGTGTTGCCGCCGACCCCGGCGCGAGTCTCCAGCGTGCTGCCCGCGCCTATCGTGATCGCGCCGACGACGACCTCGCCATCATTAAAATCAACCAGCCGCAACGAAGCATCCTGGCCGACCGTCACATCGTCGCCGATGTCGAGCAGGTCCCATCCGCCTTGCAGCAGGTTGACGCCGCGATGGATATGTACGCGCTCACCGATTCTCGCGCCGAGCGCACGCAGAGCGCGGTGCTTGAACACCGTGCCTTCGAGCAGCGGCCACGGAATGATGCGCACGGTCTGCTGCACCATCCAGTTGCGAACGTAGAAGCTGCCCCAGACCGGCGCGCGCAGCGGACGGTAACGGCCAATCAGCAATCGCTTGGCGGCGGTTGCCAATAGAACCGAAATTGGCGTGTAGATGACTAGGCCAGCGAAAAACAGAAACGGGCTGAGCAGCAGGAAAGCGATCAAGCCCAGTTGGTGAATCAACCACGGCAAGGCATCGAACGCGGCAAAGTAAGCGGCTGATGAAGTGATGACGAAACCGATCATCAAAAAAGCCGTTTGCCAAATGGTCGCTGTAACCGGGTGTCCCTGCAAACGCTCCGGCTGATCTTCGATGATGGCGTGTTCAGCAGCTTCGACGCGGGCGCGTCGCGCCAACTCAGCTACCGTGCGCGCTTCGTAGATGTCACGCACCGTCACGTGAGCCGTCGCCGCTTCGTCGCGCAGACGCGAGATCAATTGCGCGGCGCGCAGGCTGTCACCGCCGAGGTCTTTGAAGAAATCATCCTCTACCGAAGCGGGGCGCGATAATCCAAGCACGCCGCGCACAGCGGCTTCGATCTTCTCTTCCATCGCGTCGCGCGGCGCAATCGTCAATCTGCTTTCGTCGCTCGCTGATGATTCAATCAACGGCAGCGCTCGGCGATTGAGCTTGCCGCTCACATTGGTCGGCAAGCTCGCAAGCAGACCGAAGCGGCTCGGAATCATATAATGCGGCAGCACACTGGCGAGCGACATTTTCAACTCATCGAATGACGGCGGCGCGCTCGCATCCGCAGGCACGATGAAAGCGACAAGATGCTGCTGCGTGCCGTCCTGCTGCACACTGCAAGCGGCTTCGCGCACACCGTTGATCTCAGCCAGCCGCGCTTCGATAGCCTCAAGCTCAATGCGATAGCCGCGCAGCTTGACCTGCGCGTCGATGCGACCGTGATAATGAAGGTTGCCGTCCGCATCGCGGTGCACGAGGTCGCCCGTGCGGTAAATGCGCCCGAAGCGCGGATGCACAGGAAATTTTTGAGCCGTCAGCTCAGGCCGATTGCGATAGCCGCGCGCCAACCCGATGCCGCTCAGACACAACTCGCCCTGCTCGCCATCCGCGACTTCTTTGAGCGATTCGTTCAGCACCACCGCTTGCAAGCCGCGCACGGGTTGACCAATCGTGATGGGCTCGCCCGGTAAGAACTGCGTGTGTGTCGCCGTGATGGTGCATTCAGTCGGCCCATAGCCATTCTCCAGGCGACGCCCCTTCGCCCACCGCTCAGCAACATCGGGCGGCAACGCTTCGCCGCCACAGTAAACGAAAGCGAGGTCCGGCAATGCTGTCTGCGGGTCATCACAGCCCATCGTCCGTAACAATGTCGGCGGCGGACACAACACGGTGATGCGCTCGCGCCGCAGCCACTCAATCAGATCAGGCCCCAGCCGCACCGCGTCACCATCCATCACCACGAGCGTCGCGCCGGCGGCCAGCGCCAGCCAGATTTCTTCGACCGAGGAATCATAAGCGGCAGACGAATTCTGCGATACGCGCTCGTCGGGCGAGAAGTTGAATTCGAGAAGATCGTAGCCGACAAGATTGCTGATGCTGGCGTGTTCAATCATCACGCCCTTGGGCCGGCCCGTCGTGCCAGAGGTGTAGATAATGTAAGCCAGGCTACTCGGCGTCAGCCAGTCAGGCGTCGGCGGCGCGACGAAGAGGTGGCGCGATTGCGCGATCAAATCAGCGACGTTGAAGACACGCGCGCGGTCGAAGCCGACGCGGCTGGCGCACTCGAAGCCCGCGTCGTCCGTCAACAGCGCGACGGCGTCGCTGTCGTTGAGGATGTCACGCACCTGTTCATCAGGAAAGATCGGATCAATGCAGGTGTAAGCCGCGCCGGCTTTGAGCGCCGCTAGCTGTGCGATGTAGAGGTGCTCGCTTGCTCGCGGCAACCTGATGGCGACGACGCTTTCGGCGCTGATGAGAGTGCTCAGAAACGTGGCGACGGCGTTGGCCTGTTGCTGGACTTCGGCATAGCTGAGCACGCGCCGCTCAGGGCGAGCGTTGCCGGGCGGCACCTCTATGGCAACGCGCTGCGGCCAACGCCTCGCCGCGCGGTCGAAATATTCGTGCAGAAAAACTGGTTCTTCGACGGCGCGCGCCGCGCCATCCGATGTGGGTTCAACAAGCAGACTCATGAAACTGTCACCTTAATCCTTGTCCATGTCCTGTTCGGCGTCGCCGCGCCCGACGGCTGCACACACTCCGGCACTATGAAGACACAAGGGCAGTCGCGTGCCTCTCCCGTATCGAGAAGAACTTCGCAGCGACTCGAATTGAATGGGCCGGAAAGCTTGCGCAACCTGGGAGCCTTGCGCGCCGCCATTGCTAACCTTGGGCGGCGTGGTGCTACGCCGCCGCTTCAGTTGCATTCAAGGCGACCCACATTATGCGGGATAGCAGCCCATTGACTCAAGCTCTTGTTGAATGACGCAACCGTAGCGCAAGAGGCGGCTCGACTCAGGTGGGGCGGCGCTGGCGCTTCTTGTGGTCTAACTCGGCAAGCAGCTTCGACAGCGGCAGCGTGTTCAACACATCGCCTCTGGTCAGCCATGCGCGCCGCGCCGTAGCGATGCCGTAACGCATCGACTCGAAGCCGCGCGTCTGGTGCGAGTCCGTGCTGATGACAAAGCCGACGCCCGCCTGCCGGGCGACGCGTAGCCAGTAACTATTCAAGTCCAGCCGGTAAGGGCTGGCATTTAGCTCAAGCCGGACGTTGTGCTCGCGGGCGGCGGCGATGACCTGCTCAAGATCAATCTCGTAGCCGGGGCGTTCACCAAGTATGCGCCCGGTCGGATGAGCGAAGACGTTCGGGTAGCCTGTCTCCATCGCGCGAATGACCCGCTCGGTGATCTGCTCTTTCGGCTGCTGAAACCCGGCGTGAATCGAAACGACGATCCAGTCGAGCTGATCCAGCACGTCGAACGGCATATCGAGCGAGCCGTCGGAAAGGATGTCAACCTCCGCGCCCTTCAGCACGCGTATGTCATCATACTCGCGCGCCGCCGCGTCGATCTCTTCCAGCTCATTCAACAATTCGGCGGGCGTATTGCCGTTGGCGATGGTGGTCGATTGCGTGTGATCGGTGATGGCGATGTATTGATAGCCACGTCGCCGCGCCGCTTCGATCATTTCGCGTATCGAGTTCTGACCGTCCGACCACGTCGTGTGCATATGAAAGTCGCCGCGCATATCTTCGATGCGGATCAGTTCAGGCAGACGGTTGTCGCGTGCGGCGGCGACCTCGCCCAGCCCTTCGCGCAATTCCGGCGCGATGAACTCCAAGCCGAGCGCGCTATAAAACTCTTCTTCGCTGTTGAGCGATAGCGGCTTGCTGTCGGTTGCCGCCTTCGACTTGCGCTTGCGCGATTCGCTCGACTTCGCATCGCCGAGATGGAATCCTTTGAAGGCGTAGCCGCGCGTCGAGGCTTCGGCTTCGAGGTCGCGCAGGTGTTCGACCGAGCCGGTCGTGCGCACCAGCGCCGACGCGAAATTGGCTTCAGGAGCCAAGTGCAAGGTAACGGCGACATCCTTCTTCGTCACGGCCTCGATACGGTCGGCGCGCTGCGCCTTGATCTCTGTGAGTTGCGGCAAGCGCGTGAAGGCTTGACTCAACGCATTCGCATCGCCGCTGGCCAGCAGCTCGACGTTATCAACCATCTCGCAGCCGCGCCGTATCTGGCCGACTACTTCCACCCGCGCCGCGCGACTCGACCTGCCGCCATCTTTGACGGCTCGCAGTTGTTCGCCGATAGCGGCGGCCAACTCGCTCGCCTCGTTCAGTCGCACCTTGCCGCGCGCACTCGCCAGGTGCGTAAGCGACGACTTGATGCGCGACGCCGTCTTCTCGCCGAGTCCCGTGACTGATTCGAGGCCGCCGCCTTCGGCAAAGGCTTTCAGTTCGTCCAGGCTCTTGATGCCGAAGTCGCGGTAGAGCTGTTGCGAAGTCTTCAGGCCGATGCCGGAGACGCGCCGCAGCTCAAGCACCGATTCGGGAACCTCTGCCTTCAGTTCTTCAAAGAACGATGAGGTTCCGGTCTGGACGATTTCGATGATCTGCGCGCTTAGGGATTTGCCGATGCCGGGAAGCTCTTGCAAGCTTGCCGCGCCGCGCGCCGCCATCTCGGCGATGGGCTGTTGCATCTCGGCGATAGATTCGGCGGCGACGCGATACGAACGCAGCTTGAACGGATTTTCGTCTTTGAACTCCAGCAGGTCAGCGATGCGTTCAAGCACGCTCGCCACGTCGCGATTGTCTATCGAAAGCCTGCCGTCGTAAACGGCGTCGGGTTCTTTCATAAGATCAAGCTAATCCCGCCTCAGTCCGCAGTCAATCAAAGTTCAGGCGTCCGCCGGCTGCTTTGTAGTTTACCGAGCAAATTCCCGGTTATGCAAAGTCGGCAAGCATGATATGCTAGGCGCAAATTTCATTGTCGGAGGAACGTTATGCCAAAGGTACTCCTATTGCTCGTTATAATCCTGGGATTGATTGTCCCAGTGACGGCGCAGAATGCTGACGAGATCGCTGCGCTGCGCAAATATCTCGGCATCCCCGACGGGGTTTCGATTGCCCCCGCCGCGACGCCGCAGCTTCCGAGCGAGCGGCCACTCACCGTCTTCATCTACACCGGCGATAAGAGCGCCGCCGCTGAGGTTCAAAAGCTGGTCCAGGAGGTCAACAAGAAGCAGGCTGGAATGCTGGAGATTGTCACTGAGTCTTCAAAGGCGAGCGTGTGGCTGATCCACTATGAAGTGCCCGGCACGCGGCGCAAGGATACCGATACGTCCAACAGCATGGACCCGGCGCTCGGCAGGGGTCAGACCAACAACGTGATGAAGGCCGAAATACGCGGCTACGTTGTGGCGCGAAACGGCAACGGGCTGGAGATTCTGGGCCGCTACAAGAAAGATGCAATCCTCGGCGACCGACGCATGGAGTTGCGCGACGCCTTCAACAAGGCGCTGAAGGAATTGTCGAAATCCGAGAAGCATTGAACGCCTTGTGAAAGGTGACACCGTGCGCCGGATCTTGCGCCTCCGGCGCAAAGACAGGATTGCAAAGCAAGAACTCAAAGCTTTTCGAGGGCGGCGAACTTAGCCACGAACTTCTTCAGGCCGTAGCCGGGAAAGCTGACCGTCAGCTTGGCATCTTCGCCCGCGCCTTCCGAGCGCAGCACGACGCCGTTGCCATACTTGGCGTGCTTCACCTTCGCGCCAACGCGAAGCTGGGAGCCAGCTTTCGTTTCCCCTGACTGATCGCGGTTGACAGAATTTTTCTGGCCGGCCCCTGGCTCCTGGCCCCCGGCCCCCGCCTGATCTACCTTCCGCTTGAAGAAGTCGCGCACGCCATCGGCGGAATTGTAAGTCTTGCCGGTGTAGGTTGTCGTCTTCTTCACCGTCGGCTGGTCGCCGCGCAGCGCCGAAGCCGCCTGCCGATTTTGCTGCGTCTCTGGCCGCGCCGCAAAGCCGAGCCACGAGGGGCCGAACGACATATCCTGCATCAGCTCAAGCGGTATCTCATTCAAGAAGCGCGACGGCTCAGCCGGCAACTCTTCGCCCCACGTGCGCCGCTTCATCGCGTGCGTGATGTACAGGTAATGCTGCGCCCGCGTGATGGCGACGTAACAGAGCCGCCGTTCTTCTTCCAACTCTTCTTCGCTTTGAAACGTCCGCGAATGCGGGAACAGCCCTTCTTCGAGGCCGACCATAAAGACGACGGGAAACTCCAGTCCCTTCGCGGCGTGAATCGTCATCAGCGTGACGCGGGCGTCTTCTTTGTACTGGTCAGCGTCGCTGACGAGCGCCGCGTGGTCGATGAAATCGCGTATCGTTTCATTGTGCTCTTCGGCTTCGACGGCGGCAGTGACTAACTCTTCGATGTTGAACAGTCGCGTTTCCGACTCTTCCGTTTTGTCTTCCTGCAACCACTTGACGTAGCCCGTATCGAGCGTCGCCGCTTTCACGACCTCCGACAGCGGTTCGTTACGCTCGACCTTTTCGCTGAGCGCCGTGATGATCTGCCTGAACGAATCGAGCGCAGTGGTCGCGCGCGGCCCCAGCGAACGATTCTCGACGGCGACGGCGAGGGTTTCCCAGAGCGACACGGCGAGGTCTTTCTGCTGACGCGCCAGCGTGTCGAGCGTCGTCTTGCCGATGCCGCGCGGCGGCGTGTTGATGACGCGGCCAATCGCCACATCGTCGGTCGGGTTCAGCGCCAGCTTTAAATAAGCGATGGTGTCTTTGACTTCGGCGCGCTCGTAGAACGAAAAGCCGCCGACGATGTTATAGGTGATGCCGCGCCGCCGCAGCGATTCTTCAAACAAACGCGATTGCGAGTTGGTGCGATAGAGCACGGCGCAACGCGTCTTCGGGTCGCGCCGCAAATGCTCTTGAATCTTTTCACCGACAAACACCGATTCGCCTTCGCTGTCGTAAGACTGGTAGTAGCGAATCTTCTCGCCCTGCCCTACCTTGGTGAAGAGGTTCTTCGGGATGCGCTGCGTGTTTTTCGCAATGACTTTGTTGGCGGCTTCGAGAATGGTCTGCGTCGAGCGGTAGTTCTCTTCGAGCTTGATGATTCGCGTGCCGGCGAAATCGTGTTGGAAGTTCAGAATGATATTGTAGTCCGAACCACGAAACGCATAAATGCTTTGATCGAGGTCGCCAACTACGCACAGGCTGCGGTTCTGCCAGAACGATTGATTATCCGAGTTGGCGCGCTCGACGTTCGTCGAGCCGACCGCGATCAGCCGCGCCAGCTCGTACTGTATGCCGTTGGTGTCCTGGAACTCATCAATCAAAGCGTGGCGATAGCGTTCGTGATAATAAGCCCGCACTTCTTCGACCTGGCGAAGCAGAGCGACCGCTTTAATCAACAGGTCATCGAAGTCCAGCGCGTTCGATTGCTGCAAGCGCGCTTCGTAATGTTTGTAGATCAGCGCGATCTTCTCTGTCCGATCCGTAGCGAATTCCGCCTGATTGGCGTACGCCGTCGGCGAGATCGAGCGGTTCTTCGCCCAACTGATGGCCGACAGCGCCGACCGCGCCGTCACCGTCTTATCGTCGATGCTGTAATCCTTCATGATGCCGCGCACGACGCGCGCCTGATCGTCCGTATCATAGATCGTGAAGTTGCGCGTGTAACCGGCCTGCAAGCGTTCGATGTCGCGCCGCAGGATACGCACGCATAACGAATGGAAGGTGGAAATCAATGGCGCAGAACTGAGCCGGCCCGACGGCAGCATGCTCTCAACGCGCGCTTTCATCTCGCCCGCCGCTTTGTTGGTAAAAGTCACGGCGAGAATCTGCCAGGGCGGCACGCCGCCGCGCTCGATCAGATGAGCGATGCGAAAGGTGATGACGCGTGTCTTGCCCGACCCCGCACCGGCCAGAATCAACAGCGGCCCATTAACCGTCTCGACCGCTTCGCGCTGCTCAGCATTTAAATCGTTGAGAGAGAACATAAGAAGATCAGGAGTCAGGAGTCAGGAGTCAGGAGTCAGGAGTCAGCAACTCGTTCGGCCAAGCTCCGTTAGGAGCGCAATGTTTATAGTAATCATTAAGCAAAGAATCCAAGCTCCGTCAGGAGCGGGATGTCCACATTGCGCCCCGACGGGGCGCGCGTCTCTTCCTTCAACGATAACTATAAACATCGCGTCCCTACGGGACTCACTGGTCACTGATAACTAGCCGCTGGCCACTGGCCGCTGACCACTGACCACTATTTGATCAATTTCTGCACCGCTTTGAACTGCGGCGAATTCGCTGCTCGCATCATCTCGAACAGCGCCATCTCAAGGTTAGAGGGGATCGCGCCCGCTTGCGTCAGACGCGAGAGCGCGACTTCTTTGCTGTCGCGCTTGCGCGACGTGATGCAATCAACCAGCAGGAATACTTCATAGCCATTCGATAAAAGATCGAGCACGGTCTGGGTGACGCAGATGTGCGCCTCGATGCCACAGATGATGACCTGCTTGATCTGTCGCTGTTCGAGCTGCGCCTGAAACGCTTCAGCGCCGCAACTGCTGAAGCAGAGCTTTTCAATCGCCTGCGACTCTGCCGGCAGGTGCGGCACGATCTCTTCGGCGGTGTGCTTCAACCCTTTCGGGTACTGCTCGGTGACGATGATGGGCACTTCGAGCAATCGCGCGCCCTCGACCGCTTTGGCGATGCGCGAAGCGACTTCGCTGAAGTCGGGAATGACCATGCGAAACGCCTCTTGCATATCAATCACGGCCAGCGCGGCGCGCTCGCGTGAGAGTTGGCTGATTGGCTTCATAGCTGATCCTGTAGACCTTGCGGATTGAGATAATGACGATTCGCGTCGTCCGAGACCACGCCGAATGATCCAAGAGTCAATATAGCAGCAGCCGCATGAGGCGGACAACCTGAAGGAATGATGAACGATGAATGATGGGTGGTGCTTCACAAAAGATGCTGGCGATCATTTAAGTGCCTGATGTAAAGCTTGGTCACGGCATAGTGCATATCGTCGGCCTTGGAAAAGCAGATCGTCTCTCGCTGCAGCCGCTTCAAGTGCGTGCGGAAGTTCAGATTATTCCGCTCAATCCGCTGCGTGCCTTCCTTGCCGATCCAGTGCTTGGCCGGCGGCAGCAGCTTCTGGTATGACTCC
>JBJMGV010000096.1:0-152106 GCA_045807725.1 Blastocatellia bacterium
GTGGTGACGAGGTTCAAGAGCTTGAGTGCGCGGGCGATCTTCCGAGAATACCCGCAGGTGAAACGGCAACTGTGGGGCGGGGAATTCTGGGAAGACGGCTATTTCGCCCGCACGGTGGGCGACAAAGTGACGGCGGAAATGATTCGCAAGTACATTCAGCATCATCGCACTGAGAAAGAAGGCGAATTGCAAATCAAGCTATTCGAGTGAAACGCGGGGAAAGCCCCGCCGCTTGCGGCGGGGTCCCTTTTACTTTTTACTTTTGCCTTTACTGCGTGCGCAACGTGAAGGTCATAGGTCGCGTCGTCGTCATACCGACCTCGGTTCCGCTGCGAAGCTCGGCGTCGTTGCCTTTCGTCAGCATAACGCCGGCTACGCCCGCGCCCGCGCCGAGGATCGCGCCGATGCCCGCGCCTTTGCCGCCGCCGGCAATGCCGCCCAGTATCGCGCCGCCGACCGCGCCGCCGCCAATGTACTCGACATTACGTTTATCCGATGAGCGTCCGCTGACTTCATTCTCTGCATCCACTTCGCCGCGCCGGTCGTCTTGCAATTCGGTCAGCACGCCGTCGAGCGGGCGGCGCGTGCCGTCGGGCAGAACCAGCGTGTCGAATGAGACGGCCAGTTGACCTTCGCGCCCGCGCGTCCGTGCAGGGATCGCACGCGTCACGCGGCCTTCGACAGTCGAGCCGGCGGGAATGACTTCAACGCCGCTGGCGTAGACCGGCGTCACGACCGTTGCCTTAAAGCGGTCGCCCATCCGCGCCTGATCCGAGCGCAACGTCTGATTCATGCGCAGGCGGAAATACTGATTAGCCTCTAGCTTGTAGGTCGCCGTCACCGGCCCGACGACTTGAGCGTTCGGGCTGTCCTGCGCCGCGTAAGCGTTCGGCTTTGTCGGCGTCGTGCGCGGCGTGCGCGCCACCGTGCGGCGTGCGCGGCGGCGCAAGGTCGGCTTGCTGCAACTGCACGTGCGTTTCTTTGTAGCAGCAAGCGCGGTTGATTCAAACACGGGCGCTGCTGCGGTCAACATAATGAAGATGGCTAACGCGCTGATGGTCGGCTTTCGCATGATTCTCTCCCCCCTGCCGTAGTCTGTTTGATTCGAGCGAAGTATTCCTCGGTGCAGCGGTGAGATGTGCCGCGCGTCGCGTCGTGTTGCCTGTTTTTTGGAGAGAATGTGTATTACTCGCCGTCGCCGTCTTCGGCCATTTCGGCTTCGGCGCGCTTGAGGCGGGCGAAGTGCTCGACGATGCGCTCGGCCTGTGTTGCGCCGACGAAAGGCTTCAATTCCGCGAAGCTCGCTTGCGAGACGCGCTTGAGGCTGCCGAAGTTGCGCAGCAATCGTTCCTTCAATTTTTCGCCGACGCCCGGAATCGAAGTCAGCTCGGACTTGAAATCGCGCATCGCACGGCGCTTGCGATGATAGGTGACGGCGAAGCGATGCGTCTCGTCGCGGATCATCTGGATCAGGTGCAGCACGGGTGAGTGATGATCTATACGCACAGGCTCGGCGCGTCCTTTGACGAACAGCAACTCTTCGCGCTTGGCAATCGATGCGGTCGGCAGCGCTTCAAGTCCCAGCTCGTGCAGGGCGCGGGCGGCGGCGGCGAGCTGGCCTTTGCCGCCGTCGATCAAGACCAGATTCGGCAGCGGGCGGTCTTCTCTGAGCAGGCGCGAATAGCGGCGACCGACGACTTCATACATCGATTGGAAATCGTCGGCGCGGCCTTCGACCGAGCGCACTTTGAATTTGCGGTAATCCGCCTTCTTCATCACGCCGTGCTCGCAGACGACCATCGAAGCAACGTTCTCGTCGCCTTGCATATTCGAGATGTCGAATGACTCGATGCGGTCGGGCAGGTCGGGCAGTTCCAACGCCTCTTGCAGCTCTTGCAGCACCCGCGTCATATCAGGGCGCTGCACGCGGAAGCGTTGATCGAAGTTGAGCCGCGCGTTCTTCTCGACCAGATCGATCAGGTCGCGTTTGACGCCGCGCTGCGGCGCGTTGATGTGAACGCGGCGACCGCGCTGCGTCGTCAAATACTCTTCGAGCAACTGGCGGTCTTCAAATTCGACAGGCACGTAGACCTCGCCGGGCGCGTAATCGCCGGCGGTGTAATACTGCTTCAACGCCTGGCCGATGAACGCGCCGGGGTCGAACGGGTCGGCGATGTCTTCCCAATAAAACTCGCGCTTGCCGACCACCTTGCCTTCGCGCATCGTGAACAGGGCCAGCGCCAGTTGCCGCTCCTCGCGGTAGTAGCCAAAGGTGTCCACGTCTTCGCCCGACACCAGCATCATCTTCTGCTGCTCGCCGAGCTTGGCTATTGTTTTCAATTGATCGCGGTAGCGCGCCGCCGCCTCGAATCGTAATTCATCAGACGCTTTCACCATCCGCTCTTTCAACATCGCTTCAAGGTCAGCCGTCTTGCCCTGCAACAACATCTCTACGTCGCGCACGGCTTCCTCATAATGCGGCAGCGTGCAGAGTTCTTTGACGCAGGGGCCGAGGCAGCGCTTGATGTGATATTCGAGGCAGGGCCGATCCGCCTTGCCGTTAATCTCCATCGTGCAGGTGCGCAGTTGAAAGTGACGGTTGATTAGATCAAGCGTCTGCCAGGCGAGCGACGGCGGCAGGTACGGGCCATAGTAACGCGAGCCGTCCTTGATAATCTTGCGAGCGATGACGGCGCGCGGCGCAGGCTCGTTGGTGATCTTGATGTGCGGGTACTGCTTGTCGTCTTTGAGCAGGATGTTGAACGGCGGGCGGTGCTTCTTGATTAAGTTGCTTTCGAGCGCCAGCGCTTCAATCTCGCTGTCGGTGATGAACAGCTCAAGGTCGTTGATGCGCGAGACCAGTTCGTTGGTCTTGGCGTCGTGCGAGCGCGACGATTGAAAGTACTGGCGCACGCGATTGCGCAGGTTCTTGGCCTTGCCGACATAAAGAATCTTGCCCGCCTCGTCGCGGTAGATGTAACAGCCCGGCTGCGTCGGCAGGTTGGCGAGTTTTTCGGAAAGATTCATAGAGGCTAGGGGCTAGAGGCTGGAGGCTAGAGGCGGAAAGATAGAGAAGGGTTCAGCAACCCGCTCCTGCTAGTCTCCAGCCCCTAGTCTCCAGCCTCTGCCAGGCTACATTTTACTCACGACCCGGTACTTGCCTTCTTGAAAGCGGAAGCGGAAGTTGCCCTCGAAGCGGCGGATGTTTGATGAGCCGCTGCCCGATGCCAGCGTCGGCAAGCGCATCGCGCCTTCAAATTGCGAGTAATCAATCGTCGCGTTGAAGCTCTTCAGCTTGGCCGCTTCTTTGTCGAGCACTTCAAGATTGTGCAGCGATTCGATCTTAATCGTTAAGACCTCGCCGGTCGTCCCCTCAAGCATCACCGTGCCCGAAGCGAGCGGCACGCTGGTTACTTCGGCCTTCGGGATGAAGCGATACCAGCGTTCGTTCTTGCGCTCGGCGGGGACTTCCTGAAAGTTGTAGTACTGAATCTTTTCCGGCAGCAGCGGAAAGAAGGCGAGGTCCCACAGCGCGCCGAACGACAGCAGCGTTGTTTCGTTCTCGCTGACCTTGCTCTTCGGGTTGCCCTTCTTATCTGTATCGAAGATTACACTGACCGTTACAGGGACCTGGCCGGACTTGTCGGCCTTGCCCGCCGGCTCAATCTCGACAGCAGTCTCGCGCGTCTCTTCGGGACGCTCCTGGCCGTCCTTGACCTTGAAGCGTTCGACGCGCAGGCGCTGCTCGTAATGGCAGTGGTCGCGCAGGTAGAGCGAGCGATCCTGATTGCCCGCCGCCTTGCAGATTAACTCCGGCGCTTTGCAGTCGTCGGCAATGGTCGGCTGCGCCGCCGCCAGCGTCAGGGTCAGTAAGCCGAGCATCAATAAGCCAATCAATAGAGTTCTTTTCAACTTCTTGACTCTCCCCATGTTTTTCGTGTATTTACTCTAGCGTCGCCCGATGAAAAGTATAGTTGAGGTTAGCAAAGCACGGCAAACGTTCACCCCTTCGCGCGCATCGCAAGGCAGCCCGCGCCGATGCGTTACTTTTTTGGCGGGGAAATCACCTCAGGAGGCACTTATGAAATCAAAAGCGATGGCCATTGTTTGCATCACGTTCGCGGTGCTGCTGTCGAGCGCCTGCGCCACCAAGAAGTACGTCCGCAACCGCGTCAACGAGCGCGCCACGCCATTAGAGAATCGCACCGGCGAGCTTGAAGAAACATCGCGGCGCAACACGCAGGACATCAACCGCATCCGCACGGACGTGGCCGAAGTCGGCACGCGCACCGAGCGCGCACAGCAGACCGCCGACAAGGCTGCGTCGTCCGCCGAGCAGGCTAACACGCGCGTCACCGGCGTCGAACAGTCGGTCAACGATCTGCGCTCGAACCTCGACAAGTATACGGTGCAGAAGACCGTCACCGTCTGGTTCAAAGTCGGCAAGTCCGACCTGCAACCCGAAGCGATGGCCGCGCTCGACGAGTTGGCCAGCCAGATCAAAGACCGCAATGGCTTTCTGCTTGAGATCGAAGGCTTCGCCTCTGCCGACGGCGATCAGGTGAAGAACGACCGCTTGAGCGACGCGCGCTCAGAAGCCGTGCGCCGCTACCTGGCCGACCACCACAACATCCCGCTGTTCCGTATGTCCATCCTGGGATTCGGCGAGAGCCGCCCGGTCGCCGACAACATGACGCTTGAAGGCCGTCAGCAGAATCGCCGCGTCGAAGTCCGCCTGTTGACGAATAACGCTGTCAGCCAATCGCATTGATAGGCAGGATTCAGGAGTCAGGATTCGGGATTCAGAAAGGCTGCTGCCCGGTAATTGGCCGCCACGGCCAGTTTGAAGGATGCGGCAACCAGCATTGGAATCCCTGAATCCTGAATCCTGAACCCTGAATCCTCGCATGGATTTCGGAATCACCCTTCCCGCCGGCAAGCCATTCGACGCGGTGGCAATGGGGCTTAACGCCGTAGACCACCTCATCATCGCGCCGCACTATCCTGCCTTTAATAGTAAGGTTCCCTACAAATCACACACGCTGGCGGCGGGCGGTCAGTGCGCGACGGCGATGGTGGCGCTCTCAAGGCTCGGCTTGCGTACGCGCTACATCGGCAAAGTCGGCAGTGATGACATCGGGCGCTTTCAGATTGAGTCAATCGTATCGGAAGGCGTGGCGGCTGACATCGCCATCGTTGAAGGAGCCGAGACGCAGACCGCCTTCATCATTGTGGATGAGACAAGCGGCGAGCGGACGATTCTCTGGAATCGAGACGCAAGCATAGCCACTCGCCCCGACGAAGTGGACCGCGCTGCCGTGACCTCTGGCCGCGTGCTGCATCTGGATGGCCACGACGTAGACGCCGCCATCGTCGCGGCAGGTTATGCGCGCGCAGCGGGCGTGCTGACGGTGCTCGACATTGACAACATCTACCCGAATGCCGAGCGCCTGCTGCCGCTGATTGACTTCATGATTTCGTCGAGCACGTTTCCGGCGCGGATGACCGGCGAGAGCGATCTTCGCACGGCGCTCAGGCAGTTAGCCGAGAAGAATGGGGCGCTCGTGACCGGGGCGACGCTTGGCGCGGACGGCGTGTTGATCTATCTGCGCGGCGAGTTCATCCATTCGCCGGCCTTCGCTATCGATTGCCAGGACACGACGGGCGCGGGCGATGCATTTCACGCGGGATTCATCTATGGCCTGTTGACGGGAATGACGGTCGAAGAAACGCTGCGCTTCGCCAATGCCGTCGCCGCGCTGAAATGCGGCGCTGTCGGTGCGCGCACGGGACTGCCGAGACTTGATCAGGCGACTGCGTTTTTGAGTAGCCGCGCTTGACGCCGGCTGCTGTGCCGGTAGCCATCGCGCGAACATCGGCGGTATACTTGCCGTACTGCTGGGAGAAAGCGACTGAAGGAGTCCATCATGTTCTGTCCACAATGCGGAACCGGCCAACCCGCCGACCTGAAATTTTGCAAGTCCTGTGGCGTCAACCTGGCTACCGTGCGTCAGGCCGTCGCCACCCGCGATACGGCGCAGCAATTCGACTGGAGCAAGACCTGGGTCGCGGAGATGCTCCTTTCGCGTGACGAGCAGGCGAAGCGCAAGCGGGAGCGCGAAGGCAATCTCTACGCCGAATCCATGCGCTCGAAAGAGATCAAGGCTGGCGTGATTACTAGCTTCGTTGGCATCGGCGTGATGGTCTTTCTCTACGTCCTGATGCAGGGCATCATCCTGAGCGGCCAGAATTCGCCGGGCGACAATGAGATTCTCAGCCGCGTCTGGATCGCCGGCGCAATTCCGCTCTGCGTGGGGCTGGGTTTGCTGGTCAATGGCGTGTTCGTAAGCAAACGGCTGATCGAAATCGCAAAGCGGGAATTACAAGGTGCAGACGCCCGGCGGATTGAAGAGGGCCGCAATACGAAAGACGCGCTCGCCGCCCCAGCCGAATGGTATGATGCGAGCGCGCCGAATGCGAGCGTGACCGAGCACACCACCCGGCAGCTAGAGAACTTTCGCCAGACGGAATGAATCCTCTGGCGCTTGCATAAGCCCATCGCCCACGTTCAGCGGGGCCGCGAACGGCATTGAAGGAGAGTATAAGAACTGCGCTTCGCGGCCCCCGCTGCAACGGGTTGTTAGGTGGTCTTACTACGAAGAGTAAAGCGTAATACGATTATGGTTTTTTGCTCTGCCTTGCATATTTTGGATTCTCCACAACACGAAGAAGTCTTCTAAATGATCGCGAGTTGGCCCCCATTCTCATTGGGTCAGCTTGAGTCAAAATTCTTGTAGCATCAGCAACCTTATCATAAGATGTCCTTTGGGCAGCTGATTTCAAAATTCGAATCGCATTGACTCTGTCAGCCTTATTGGGCTCAATTTGCCTTACGTCTGCTTCTGTGAGTACAAATCTGCGTCTCAGGCTTCGAATCGCAGTTATGTCACTGATTAGCCAATTCTCAAACATACGGTGCTTAATTACAACTTTAAAGTCGTTGATCCCATAGCCACTACAGCCTTCCCTTAGACCATGCTCTAACTCCTGTGCCCATGCTCCAGCACAAGTACCAAGATCTTCAAGATCAATTAGTATTAAAGCTATATCCGCCCTTCTGGCAACATGAATATTCAACCTTGATTTTACGGCTCGAATAATCTGAGGGATTGGCGCAGTTGGTTGTATATCGGCGTACAAAGGCTGAAGTATCGTATGTGGAGTTGCGATACGTGGTAATAGTTTAGGTAGAGAATACAGTTCAGCTTGACCATCAACAATTGGCCCTATTCGCATATTTAGTCCTTATCGGTTTCCGCTTCTACATAAGGGGCTGGAGGAATAGCTTCTGGTATGGCTCCACTATCTAAGAAATCAAAAGTGGCTACTTTCCCATTCTCCCACATTTCTATAAAACTATGATCTAGATCTACGAGGCGAGTGACTTTAGACTCTCCCTGCGCTCTCCAGATAACCCATACTTGCTCCGGCGATACATAATTAACAACTATGGGAGAGTGAGTAGTGATTAGAATTTGCTTTCGGCTGGCGGCCTTTTTACAGGCTGCCAAAACATTTCGAATAATCCAAGGGTGTACTGAGTTTTCTGGTTCCTCGATTACTATGGCACTTGATCTTGGGTCGAAGATTGCGACCAATATAGCGAGAGTTTGTATAGTGCCGTCTGACACCTCACCCACATTCCAAGCGCGTCCAGCATTTATTTCATGAAAGAATAGGCCCAAAGTCCGCGATGTCGTATATCCAACCTCTATCTCCTGAAGACCAGGCATAACTCGTCTCATTACCTGCATAATATGCATCCATTCATCCGTGTTATGCTTCTGGAGAAGGTCAATGACGGCGGGAAGATTTGCACCACTGCGAGCAAGTTCAGGGTTCGGAATAGGGACACCAAATTCTCTGGATATGGTTGGACTGATTTGGAATACTCTGATATTACTCATCCCTTCCATGAAATCGCTAAGTAGATAAACCCATCTACCAATGGAGGAAGCCAATAGTTCCGTCTTCGGGAATTTCCTGCCTTTCAAGAGGATTTCCAAATTTTCCAAACCTAGAATGCGAGTCCTGAGGTTTTGAGGAATAGCATCGAAAATCTTATCCATAATATCTTGTTTCGCGACCTCGAAGCTGAAGTTTTCAGCTTCTCGATCAAGAGTGAGCAACCGCGAATATGTATCATTATTATAAATTTCAACATCTATATGTTCACGTACCACATTAAATGCTGCTCGAATAGAAGATCCCTTTGCTACAAATGCAAAGGAGTGGTGTGTTCGAAGCTTAGAAGGAAGTTTTACTTCAAGTTGAGAAGCTAGCTGCCAGGTATACTCTCCGACTAAATCTATACTTACTTCTTTCTTTGATCGTCGCTTCTTATGATGTGCAATATTTTCATACCCCCCTTTCCTGGCAACAGCCACCTCTAACCCATGTCTATAAATCTCAGAAATAAAATCTATGCTGTCAGCTAAGTTTGTTTTACCGGAACCGTTAGCCCCCACAAATACAGTAAGATCAGATGGCTTAATATCAACTGTTCTAAGAGATTTATAATTCTCAATTTTAAGATCTGTTATGAGCATACAACCGTCCTTAATAGACTTAAGTTAGCCCTTCCAGAATAATACGATATGCTGTTTTTTAGCCAACCAAACTACGAATAGAACACCTAACGCGGGTTGTCGTTTACCAAGCGGGGTCGCGTGTCGCCCGGCGACCATTGAGCAGGACCAGACAGAGACGACACGCCAACCGGCGCGGCCCGATCCAACGACTCTATTTGCTCGCGGCCTGCGCGTGGTAATCCTGGAGCGAGCGCACCTGCAATTCGTCATCGCGCAATGCTCGTATAGCCGCTATGGTCGCCTTCGCGCCGGTCAGCGTCGTGATGCACGGCACGGCGTATTGCATCGCGGCGCGGCGGATGGCGCGCTCGTCGTAAAACGACACACGGCCCAGCGGCGTGTTGATAATCAGGTCGATCTGCTTGCTCTTGACCAGATCAGCAATGTTCGGACGGCCTTCGTTGACTTTGTAAACAAAATCACACGACAGTCCCGCCGCCTCAAGCCGCCGCTCGGTTCCACGCGTCGCCACCAGCCGAAAGCCCATCTCGTGTAGCTGCCGCGCCAGCTCAATCACCTCGCGCTTGTCTTGATCGTTGACGCTGATGAAGACCGCGCCCGTGCGCGGCAAGCGCAAGCCCGCGCCCTGCTGCGCCTTCAAGAACGCGCTGCCGAAGTTCTCCGCCACGCCCATCACTTCGCCGGTCGAACGCATCTCCGGGCCGAGTATGGGATCGACGCCGGGGAACTTCACGAACGGGAAGACCGGCGTCTTGACGTAGAAGCGATCAACAGCCAACTCTTCAGGCAGGTGAAACTCAGCGAGCTTGCGGCCCAGCATCAGCTTGGCGGCGATCTTTGCAAGCGGCACGCCCGTCGCCTTCGACACAAACGGCACGGTGCGCGACGCGCGCGGGTTCACTTCGAGAACGTAGACCGTGGCATTGGCGATAGCGAATTGTATGTTCATCAAGCCGACGACTCGCAATGCCCGCGCCAGCTCGCGCGTGTAGCGGCGCATCGCGTCGAGGTGTTCCGGCTTCACTTCATATGGCGGCAGCACGCACGACGAATCGCCCGAATGAATGCCCGCCTCTTCGATGTGCTGTTGGATGCCGGCAATCACGACCGACTCGCCGTCCGCGAGCGCGTCCACATCGATCTCGCCGGCGCTTTCGAGGAACGAATCGATCAGCACAGGATGTTCGGGCGACGCTTCGACGGCGTACGTCATGTAGTTATCGAGGCTCGTCTCGTCGTAAACAATCTGCATCGCCCGCCCGCCCAGCACGTAGCTCGGACGCACGAGCACGGGATAGCCGATGTCTGCGGCGACCTCGCGCGCTTCTTCGAGAGAAGTCGCGGTTCCGTTCGGCGGCTGCGGGATGCTGAGATCGTTGAGCAGCTTGCCGAATCGCTTGCGGTCTTCGGCCAGGTCAATCGCTTCGGGTGATGTGCCGATGACGGGAACGCCGGCCTTGAACAATCGCATCGAAAGGTTCAAAGGCGTCTGTCCGCCGAATTGCACAATGACGCCCGTGGGCCGCTCGCGCTCGACAATCTCCATCACGTCTTCAAAGGTGATCGGCTCGAAGTACAAACGATCCGACGTGTCATAGTCGGTCGAAACCGTCTCCGGGTTGCAGTTGACCATGATCGATTCATAGCCTTCTTCGTCGAGCGCGAACGCCGCGTGACAGCAACAATAATCGAACTCGATGCCTTGCCCGATGCGGTTCGGGCCTGAGCCGAGGATCATCACTTTCTTGCGGTCGGTCGTCGCCGCTTCATCTTCGTCTTCGTAGGTCGAGTAGAGATAAGGCGTGTAGGATTCAAACTCCGCGCCGCAGGTGTCCACGCGTTTGAAGACCGGCGAAACATTCATCGCCTTTCGCGCGCGGCGCACGTCGTCTTCGCTCGTGTTGAGCAGCGCGGCAAGCCGCTGATCGGAAAAGCCCATGCGCTTGGCTTCGCGCCATTCGTCGCGTGTAAGCTGGCCGAGTTGCTTCTGGCTCAACTCACTTTCGCTCTCGCTGATCTGTTGCAGGTTGTCGAGAAACCAGCGGTCAATCTTCGTCAGTTCGTGCAGCTCTTCAATGCCGTGGCCGTGCGCCAGCGCGTGCATCACGAAGTAGACGCGCTCTGCCGAAGGGACGACCAGGCGGCGGCGCAGCTCGATGTCGTCAATGTTATCGGGCACGCGGAACGAGCTTCGCACTTCGAGCGAGCGCAGTCCCTTCTGAAAGGCTTCCTTGAACGTGCGCCCGATGGCCATCGCTTCGCCGACCGACTTCATCTGCGTGCCAAGCGTCGGGTCTGAAGCGGGAAATTTCTCGAACGCCCATTTTGGAATTTTGACCACACAGTAATCAATCGTCGGCTCGAAGCTGGCGGGCGTCTTGCGGGTGATGTCGTTGGGGATTTCATCGAGCGTGTAGCCGACGGCGAGCTTGGCGGCAATCTTGGCGATGGGAAAGCCCGTCGCTTTCGAGGCCAGCGCCGACGAGCGCGAGACGCGCGGGTTCATCTCGATGATGATCAAGTCACCATTCTTAGGGTTCAGCGCGAACTGAATGTTGGAGCCGCCGGTTTCGACGCCGACTTTGCGAATGACCTGAATCGCGGCGTCGCGCATCACTTGATACTCGCGGTCGGTGAGCGTTTGCGCCGGCGCGACGGTGATGGAATCGCCCGTGTGAACGCCCATCGCGTCGAAGTTTTCAATCGAGCAGATGATGACGACGTTGTCGGCGAGGTCGCGCATCACTTCAAGCTCGTATTCCTTCCAGCCGATGATGGACTGCTCGATCATCGTTTCGTGAATCGGCGAAGCGGCGAGCGCGCGGGCGACGATCTCTTCGTACTCTTCGGCATTGTAGGCGATGCCGCCGCCAGTGCCGCCGAGCGTGAACGATGGGCGGATGATGGCAGGGAAGCCGACCAAATGGATCAGCTCGCGCGCCTCATCTATCGTCTTAGCAAAGCCCGAACGCGGCATCATCAAGCCGATCTCTTCCATGGCGCGCTTGAACAGCATGCGGTCTTCGGCAACTTTGATGGCGTCGAGCTTCGCGCCGATCAGGTCAACATTGAACTCGGCGAGCGTGCCGTCTTCGGCGAGCGCGACGGCGAGGTTCAAGGCAGTCTGTCCGCCGACCGTCGGCAACAGCGCATCGGGCCGCTCGCGCTCAATCACCTTGCGCGCGGCTTCGACCGTGAGCGGCTCGATGTAAGTGCGGTCGGCCAGTTCCGGGTCGGTCATAATCGTCGCCGGGTTCGAGTTGATCAGCACGACCTCGAAGCCTTCCGCGCGCAGCGCCTTGCACGCCTGCGTGCCGCTGTAATCGAACTCACAGGCTTGGCCGATGACGATTGGCCCTGAGCCGAGAATGAGAATCTTCTTGATGTCAGTTCTTTTTGGCATGATAGTTTTTCTTAACGAGCAACCGCATTATTCGTACGCGAGCGCCTTGACCGGGTCTTGATTGGCGGCGCGCAAGGCCGGATATAAAGCGCCGAGCAGGCCGGCCAGCATTCCAAACACCAGCGCGTAGAGCAGCCACGCCAGCTCAAGCTCGACGTTCATCGTCGTCAGCCGCGTGATTAACAGCTTGCCCAGCGCCGATAGCCCGAAGCCTACGAGCACGCCGAGCGCGCTGATGAATAGCGCCTCTTTTTCAATCTCGCCGGCGATGAATATCTTTGACGCGCCGAGACTCTTCAACACACCGATCTGTCGCGTGCGCTCGGTGACGGTCGTGTACATCGTCAGCAGGATGACCAGCGAACTGATGATGATCGAAAGCGCGATGACGACATTCAAAAAGGTTTGCAGCGCCGGCGTGCCTTGCGAATAGATCAAGGGAAGGTCGCGGGTCATCGTGATGCTGTGATCGGGGAAGCGCGCCTTGATGGCGGCAGCGACTTCGTCCTGCCGCGCCGGGTCACTGACCTTGATGAGAATGGTCGAACAGAGGTTCTTGCGTTCCAGATACGCCTGCATCGTCGCAAGCGGGATTTTAATGCGGCCTAACGATTCCGGCTCGTAGATGCCGACAACGCGGAACGTGCGGTCGAGCAGTTCCATCTCGTCGCCGATCTTAATCTTCTTCTGTCGTTGTTGAATGTGATCGATCATCACTTCATCGGGCGCGCTGATCGGTCGGCCTTCGACAACACGTATGTCCGACACGCGAATGAAGCGGTCATAATCGATGCCGTCAATCATCCGCCCTTGCAGGTTCTGGCCAATAGGCACGGCATCAGCGACACCCTCGACGCTGCGTAACTGGTCGGCGATCTGGACGTTCATCGAGAGCGTCGGGTTGAGGCTCAGGCCGAAGACCGTGCCCGGCGGGCCGAATAAAATCTCAGCCGTCAGCGCCGCGTTGCGCCGGCCCTGTTCGTTGAGAAAGCCATGCGCAATGCCGACCGTCAAGACAACGAGCACGACGCCGAGCGCGACGCCCGCCATTGTCGTCGCCGTGCGCGTCTTGCGATAAAGCAGATTCGAGATGACTAGATTATCCATAGGCCGATTTTGGATTTTAGATTTTAGATTTTGGATTGAAAAGGCGTTTACGTCTTCTCTGCGGCTTCAATCTAAAATCCAAAATCCAAAATCTAAAATTGGGATGGTCTTTGAGCGCGATTACCGCAATCGCGCCCAGCCCGTAAGCGACCCAGACCAAGGCGCGCAGCTTGCGAATGATGGCCAGGGCCACGCCGGCGCTGCTCGTCAAGCCAATCGCTTTGAGGGTCAGCGCGTTGCCGCTTTCGTAAACACCGGCCCGCATCGGCACGAAGAAGAACGCGCCGTTAATCACTTTCGTCACCGCTTCAACGACAAAGCCGACAGCAAGCGAAGCCGGCAATCTCATCAGCGTGAGGATCAAGCAGACTTCGACGATATTTATTAAATGCGCCAGCAAATTGACGGCGAAGATGACGAAGAACGCCGCGCGGCGCTGCTCATAAAAGGTGTAGATGTTCGCTTCGACTTCGCCGACGCGCTTGATGATCTGTGTGAAGCGCGATGGCTCATTCGTGACTTCAATGATCGTGCGCCGCGCGGTCAGCCGGCGCAGTTGTTCGAGCAGTCGCGCCAGAATGAACCAGCGCCCGCGTATGGCCAGCCAGACGAAGCCAATCGTTAAGACCAGCACGGCGGCGAAGACCATGGCCGCCACCTGCAAACGGTGCGGCACGTCGATGAGCCACGCCAGCGCCGGCAACCCGGCGAGCATCACGAGAAAGACCGTGAGGTTATAAATCAGGTTCTCGACGATCACCGACGAGAAGCCTTCGATTAGCGGAACCTGGCGGCGCACCATCGCGGCCTTCGCCGGCTCGCCCAGCAGCGGCCCCGTCGCCGTCAGGTATTTGATCGCTTCGCCGGCGAGCATTACATTCATCAACGACCAGAAACCGATATTCCGGCGGGCCGGGTCGATTGCGTAATACCACGATGCCGCGCGCGTGACGTTGCGGGCCGCAGATAACACAATGATGGCGGCAAAGCCCCAGCCCATCATTGCTAGGTAATGCAGAATGTTGTCGAGGCCGGTCTGCTTGATGAGATAAGCGAATAGCGAAAGGCCCGCGACGAACGAGGCAATTTGCAGCCATTTCAGAAGCGATTTCTTCATCCATTCGCGCCGCTGCCGGATTCGATTGCCAAATCAAAATGAGATCGGGCAGGTTGACGATTAAACAATGCGGCGAGCATTCGGGGCGTCGGCTTTCTCTAATCAGTCATGTTACAACAGCGCGCGAAGGCGCGACAAACTCCGCGCGTGACACCACCATCAAGTGTCACAACCGCAGTGGCCGCCATCGCGCCGCGAGTCTTATTATAGAGATAATGCGAACTTCGCTCATCAGCTTTATCGACACGGCGGCGGCGCACGGACACGGGATAGCCTTCGCGCACCGGCGCGGCCTGCGCACGGAGCGCTGGACTTATCGGCGATTATGCGACACGACGTTTCAGTTCGCGCGCGAACTGGACCAGCGCGGCATCAGCAAAGGCGAGCGCATCCTGCTGTGGGGCGAGAACTGTGCCGAGTGGGTAGCGGCTTTCTTTGGCGCTCTTTCGCGCGGCGTCATCGTCGTGCCGCTTGATGTCGAGAGCGCGCCGGACTTCGTCGCCCGCGTTCAACAGCAAGTCAATGCTCGATTGCTTGTCCACAGCGGCGAATGCCGGCTCGACCTGCCGCGCTTGCGGTTTGATGAGTTGGCTGATCGAGTCACCCATCACGCGACCACGCCGTTTCAATTTGAAGACATCGCCGACAGCGACATCGCTGAGATCATCTTCACGTCGGGCACGACCGCCGAGCCGAAAGGCGTCATCATCACGCACCGCAATCTGCTTGCGAATCTCAACCCGCTCGAACGCGAGATCGATAAGTATCGCAAGTGGGAGCGGCCCTTTCATCCCATACGCTTTCTCGACCTGCTGCCGCTCAGTCACGTCTTCGGTCAGTTTATGGGCATCTTCGTGCCGATGATCCTCGGTGGCGAAGTCTACTTTCAGGATTCGCTCAACCCGTCAGAGATCATCGCCGCGATTAAAAAGCAACGCATCTCGGTCGTCGTCACCGTGCCGCGCTTTCTCGATTCGCTGCGCCAGAAGATCGAGCGCGATTACGAGGCGCGCGGTCAAAGTGATCTGCTTTACAAAACTCTCGAAGCCGCCGGGCGCGTCCACTTCCTGAAACGGTGGTGGCTGTTCCGCCGCATTCACCGGCAACTGGGCTGGAAGTTCTGGGCCTTTGTGGCAGGCGGCGCGGCCTTGAATCCGCAAAGCGAACTGTTCTGGCAGCGGCTCGGCTATGCCGTCGTGCAGGGCTATGGGATGACGGAAACGGCATCGCTCATCAGCGTCAACCACCCGTTCAAGATCGGGCGCGGCTCGATAGGCAAGACGATGCCCGGCCAGCAGATGAAGCTCGACGAGACGGGCGAAATCCTCGTGCGCGGCGACAACGTCTCACCCGGTTACTGGCGGGGCAACGCGAAGACGATGACGACCGACGAAGGCTGGCTGCGCACGGGCGATGTCGGCGAGATGGATGCGGCGGGCAACCTCTATTTCAAAGGCCGCAAGAAAGACGTGATCGTCACGGCTGCCGGCTTGAACATCTACCCCGATGACCTCGAAGCCGCGTTGAATGCGCAGCCGGAGATACGCGACAGCGCCGTCATCGGCATTGACACGCCGCAAGGCGCTGAGCCGATGGCTGTGCTGATTATGAAGGACGAAGGCAGCGACCCGGCCCCGGTCATCGAGCGCGCTAACCAGCAGCTCGCACGGCATCAACGCCTCCGCCGCTGGGTGTTATGGCCGGAGCCTGAGTTCCCGCTGACGCCGACGAAGAAGATTCGCAAGCCGCTCGTGGCCGAGCGGCTAGGGGTCGGGGGCCGGGGGCCGGGGACCGGGGAAAGCAGTGGTCAATGGCCTGTGGCCGATGGCCGGTCGAACATACAAACACAAAGTACAATCAGCGACCGATCACCGGCCCCCGGCCTCTGGCCCCCGGCCCCTAGCTTCATCCTTCAGCAAGTGGCGCGGGTCAGCGGTGAATCGCCCGCGCAGGTTGATGCGACGGCGAATCTGGCGGCGGACTTGAAGCTCGACTCGCTCGGACGCGTCGAGTTGTTGAGCGCGCTCGAAGATCACTATCAAGTTGATCTCGACGAAGCGGCGTTCACGGCGGCAACAACTGTGGGCGACATCGAGCGGATGATCCGCGAAGGCGCGCGCGCCGAAGCGGTCGAATATCCTTACCCGCGATGGCCGCGTCGATGGCCGGTGACGTGGATTCGCGCGGCGGTCTTTTACGCGGTGATGATGCCGGTCATCTGGCTGATGAGCCGCGCCCGCGTTGTGGGTCGTGCGCGGTTGAATGGGGCGCGTGGGCCGTTGCTGTTCGTCGCCAATCACGTCTCGATGGTTGACCAGTCGTTGATTCAATACGCCTTGCCGGCGCGTTACCGGCTGAAGCTGGTGATTGCGATGGAGGGCGAAAAGCTGCGCAACTGGCGACGCCCGGCAAAGGGGACGCCTGTCGGGCGGCGGCTGCTCGGTTATCTGCAATACCTTTCGGTCGTGTCGCTGTTCAACGTTTTTCCGCTGCCGCAGAAGAGCGGCTTTCGACGCAGTTTCGCGTTTGCCGGCGAGGCGATGGATCGAGGCGCGAGCGTGCTGGTCTTTCCTGAAGGCCGCCGCACGACCGACGGCGAGATGAAGCCGTTCAGGGAAGGCATAGGCATTCTGGCCTCTGATCTGGGCGTGCCGGTCGTGCCGATCAGGTTGGATGGCGTGTTCGAGATGAAAGCGTCGCGGCGCAATTTCGCACGCGCCGGCGAAGTCAAAGTGACGATAGGCGACCCCGTAGAGTTTAGCCGTGATACTGACGCGGCCCGGATTGCCCGAGAGCTTGAGCGGCGCGTCGCTTCACTCTGATTGCTTCACGCCAATTTAGCAAAGCCGCTCTGCTTCATTCATTGTGATTTCTGATTAGTGTTCTTCGGCCCGTACTTGTCGCGGTGCTGGTAGCAGTAGCCGCCGCCCTTCACCTTGCGCTGGCACGGCTTGCCTGATTTCGTCGGCGCACCGCAAACGCTCACCGTTTCGTCAGTCAAGCTGGCTGCTTCGGCGGCGTGCTTGATGGATGAAGTACTCGCGCGCGATAGTTCGCTGCCTTCGACTGTGGCCAGCGGCTCAATCGGCGTGCCGAGCAGGTAGACCGTGCGCGGCGTTGTCGCGTAGCGGCCAAGCGCAAATGAGAAGATGATGAGCAGCGCGAGGCTTGCGGCTCGCAAGAATCGTCGTACACGCAGACGCGGCGCGCAGCCGGCGCAGCTTGCGCGCCACCAAACGAAACGGGCGCGGCGCGCGTTTAACGCTTCGCCGCATTGACTACAAAATCTCGCCGGCTCAATCAAAGCTCCCTCCATGGGCGCGGTGTACCGAAACAGAATAAGGGCGAAATGAAAATCGAACAAGCGCCGGTTGTGCGGCGCGGCGCGCGCGTTGCCAGCGTTGACTTGTGTTTGCTCGCGTCCAAATGTTGATGCTACTATGACCCTTCGGTCGGAACAGGGCTTGCACACTCATGCAGTGTGCGGCGATCCCGCGAGAGAGCATCCTTGCTAGATCATCTGGACGCGCATTCAATCATCATTTCAGAACCAATAAGGATTCATAATGGCACAGGAAAAACAGCAGGGCGGGCGAGTGCTTCACGTGTTCAACAATATTCTCTCGCCGTCAAAGGAATTTGACCTGCCGCCCGAAGTGCCGTCGCGTCGCTGGATGTACGGCCAGATGTTCCGCGCCGTCACTAAGAAAGTTATCCGCGCGCCATTTTCTATTCACACCTGGGCGGCGCTCAGGCGCACTCTTCTTTCTAACATCCTGCCCGACAATCTGGCCTATCGTTATAAAGCTTACCAGCGCGGCGAATGCAACCGCTGCGGACTCTGTTGCCAGATTCAATTCCGCTGCCCGTTCTTCGTTGACGAAGGCCCGTACAACACGCGCTGCTCGATCTACACAACGCCCGCCGCGCCGCAAGCCTGCCTGAAGTTCCCGCTCGACCCGACCGACTTGAAACTGCTGCAACGCGAAGTCGGCAACGCCTGCACGTTTTATTATGAAGGCGCGCCGCAGAAGCTCTCCATCCTCGAATTCGCCAGGCTCTACGCCGTGGGCGTGCGCCAGCAACTCGCCAAGCGCAAGCTGAAAGAGGCTGCCGACAGCGGCGACTAAGGGCGACGCGGCAGGTCGTACCAGGCGTCGTTCAGTTGTTGCATCTCGTCTTCATCAAGCTGAGCGTCAACGGCGTGCAACGAATCGTTGAGCTGCGCTGCGCTGGTCGCGCCGATGATGGCTGAAGTGATGGCCGGCTGTCGCAATACCCACGCGATGGCGACGTGGGTGAGCGCCTTGCCGCGCGCCGCGAAGAATTCTTTGAGTCGCCCGACCGCCGCGAAGTTGGCATCGTTCCAGTAACGCTGGCGGTACATAGGGCCGGCTACGGCAAAGCGCGTGTTCTCGGCGGGCGGCTGGTCGCGGTGATGCTTGCCGGTCAACAGGCCGCCGGCCAGCGGATTGTAAACGATGACGCCGACGCCTTGATCGAGACAAAGCGGCAATAACTCGGCTTCAATGTCGCGCGACAGCAGGTTGTAGCGCGGCTGCGCCGAATCGAAGCGCGCAAGCCCCAGATGGTCGCTCGTCCATAACGCTTTGGCCAGTTCCCACGCCTTGAAGTTCGAGCAGCCGACGTAACGCGCCTTGCCGCTCTGCACAATGCTGTCTAACGCGCGCAGCGTTTCGTCAATCGGCGTGTCCGGGTCGGGCGCGTGGACCTGATAGAGATCAACGTAATCGGTCTGCAAGCGGCGCAGGCTCGCGTCGATGGCTTCGAGGATGTGCTTGCGCGACAGGCCGGCGTCGTTCGGGCGCTGGCCCATCGGGTGGCGGCACTTGGTGGCAAGAATGAAATTCTCGCGCTTGTCGCGCAACCATCGCCCGACGATCTCTTCGGTGCGCCCGACCGTTTCAAGCGAAACCGGAACCGGATACACGTCCGCCGTGTCGATGAAATTGACGCCGCGCTCGGCTGCCGCATCCATAATGGCGAACGATGCGGCCTCGTCGCATTGGTGGCCGAACGTCATTGTGCCGAGACAAACTTCCGTGACCTTCAGCCCGGTTCGTCCCAATCGTTTGATCTTCATCATAGAGTGCAGGATACAGGATTCAGGAATCAGGATACAGGGCAGAGGACAGCGCACCTTCAAGCTGTTTGCTGAATTCTGAATCTATCAAGGCGGTCTTTGACTGCAAGGCAACCGGCTGTTTTCCCTGAATCCTGAACCCTGAATCCTGCATCCTGTATTCTGAATCCTGCATCGCGCTTGTGAAATTCGTGTTGCGGTCGGTATAATTTTAAGTCGCTAACAGACCTCTCAAGGCACATTGATGAGCCATAGTGATTCAAGTCTTGCCTGCCGGTCTTTGCAGGTTTTCCGTTGCAAGATTTCGCCTGCCGCGACTTCTATTCGTAGGGCGAAACATCTATCGAGCAAAAGGGTAAGGGGTTAAAGCGCAGCCTGTCTCTACCGAATCCGCCTGCCGTCCAGCATGTTTGTGGTTCGGTCGGCCTGCGCCAACGCTGTAAGGAGATTGGAGAATGAGAAAAGCAGTCGTCTATTCGCTGGCCATCATTGCGACGTTGTCGCTGATGCTGCTGCCTGAACTGAGCCGCCGCGCTACCGTGCTTGCCGCCGACCCGCCTGAGCTGGGCAAGATCGGCCCCGACACGATTACCACCGACGCCGGGACCTTCACGCTGCGCGCCGAGGGGCGCGGCTTTGTCGAAGGCGCGGTCATTCTCCTGGATGGCCAGCCGCTCGTGACGCGCTTCGTCAGCAAAAAGGTGGTCGTCGCCGACGTAGATGCGTCGGTCATCGCTACGCCCAGCACGCACAGCGTCGCCGTGCGAAACCCCGACGGTCAGGTCAGCACGACATTGACGCTGACTTCTGTTACGGCGACCGCAGACTTCTTCATACGCCTGCCGCAGAACGCCGTGCAGGAAGGCGTCGCCGCCATCCTCGCCCCCTTCATCACCGGCGAAGGACTCGATAAGGTGGTAAGAGTGTTGGTTGGCGGCAAGTCGGCGACCTTCGATTTCATCAATGAGCGCGAGCTTCAGGTTCAGATTCCGACCAAGTTCAACGACGTGCCGGGACGCATTCCTATCACCGCTGTTGATAAACAGGGCCATTATTCAAACACCGAAATCATCTACATCATTCCTCGTGTGCCGAAGCTGACGGCCACCGATCCGGTTCGTTTCGATGTTGGCAGCAGCGATCAGTTGATACAGGTTTTCGGCAGCTTCGCCGACGACGCGCAGATCGTCGTCAACGGCGTCGCGCTGCCGACGACCACGAGGAAAGGCCACCTTGAAGCAATGATCCCGGCCAGTCTGCTGGCGCAGCCCGGCCTGTTGACCTTGCGCATACAACAGGACGGCGTGCAGTCCGAAGACATCACCTTGCCGGTCAGCCCGCCGGACGACCCGTTCATCTTCACCATCGCGCCGCTGCGCCTTCGCACCGGCGAGGATCGCGCGACGATTGACGTGATCGGCGATAACTTCGGCGACGGCACGACGGCGCTGATTGACGGGCAGGAAGCCAAGATCAAGGGCGTGACGAAGCGCACGCTGACCATCATCATCACCAGCGACCTGCTGAGTGCGCCCGGCACGCATACCGTGCAGGTCAAGAAGGGCGACAAGGTGACAAGCACCTACACCTTTGAAGTCGTGCCGGATGTCAACGTGGGCACGCTTGCGGGGCTGTCGCGCGAGGGCCTGAATAACGACACCTGTGTGACGACGACGACGGCCATCTTCCGCCGCCCGCGCCGTCTGGTGATTGGCCCCGACGGATTGTTGTACATCACCGACCAGCAGAACCATGTCATCCGCTCGCTGAACCCGGCCACAGGCCAGGTCTGCATCGTCGCCGGCACGGGCGCTGAAGGCTACAAGGACTCAGCCGACAGCGCGGCAGCGCCAGTCTTCTCCTACCCGAACGGCATCGTCATTGGCGCGGACGGCGCGATCTATGTCAGCGAGAACGGCAACAGCGTTATTCGCCGCATACTACGCACGAACGGCACGGTCACAGTTGATACGTTTGCCGGTGACTTCCGCTTGATCGAAAGCCCCGACAAACAAGAAAAGTACAACAGCACGAAGGAAGGTCTGGACGGTTTCCGCAACGGGCCGCTGATCGGCTCGGCCTTCCGCTTGCCCGATGATATGGTGATTGCGTCTGACGGCTCGATCTACGTCGCCGACGCGGGCAATCACGCGATTCGCCGCATTCACAACAACATGGTGGAGCGAGTCGCGGGCAACGGCGTACCGGGCTTTGCCGATGGCATAGGCGATAGCGTCCGCTTCAACACGCCGACGGCGCTGGCGCTGTCGCTCGATGAGCAGTCGCTCTACGTCGCCGACACGAATAATAACCGCGTGCGGCGCATTGATCTGGCGACGGGCCGCGTCTCGACGCTGGCGGGCAACGGCGAAGCCGGCCTGGTTGACGGCCCGCCGGGCGAAGCGCAGTTCAATCAACCCATCGGCCTTGCCGTTGATGTGGACGGCACGCTCTACGTATCGGAAGTGGCCAACCACGACATACGCCGCGTTGACGCGCAAGGCAACGTCACGACGCTTGCGGGACGTGGCAATCCCAAGTACCGTGACGGCAGCGGCGCATCCTCCAGCTTCGACAGTCCGCGCGGCATCGCCATTGATCGCCAGCGCGGCATCCTCTATGTCGTCGATACAGAGAACCAGCGCATACGCCAGATCGCGCTACGTTGAGTTGAAGAGAAGGCAAAAGAGAGACTGGATGGGCTGACCAGAATGGGTCGGCCCTTTTTTTTTGCGGCGAGCGGTTGCGGCGTCCATTCAACGCGGGAGGCCGGTCGCGCGGTTCAACTGTGATGGCGGTAGGTGATGCGGCCTTTGGTCAGATCGTAAGCCAGTTGTCCCCCTCAGACTTTAGCAGCCGCTTAGCGCAACTGAATATGGGGGCGGCTGAAATCGCGCCATAAGTATAGGTCAAGGCTTCGGCTTGTATTTGCTGATCAACAGGTCACGTGCCTCCTGCACCAGCGCAGACTTATCTGGCCGGCTACCCGTGCGCCGCCGCGCTTCCAGTTGTATGGCCTCAATCGCCAGCACCTGATCGGGCCGCACGTATAGCGTCACCTTTGCCAACTGCCTCCCTCGCTCGCCGCCGTATAACGCTCGCTTAATCCGACCGTCGCGGAACTTGGCTTGCCTCTAGTATCCAGCGATGAAAGATAAGTGTAGGACTTCTAATCGCTGCCGCCGCTTTTGTCCTCGAAAAACTTGACAACGATAGACTCATATTTTATGCTGTTATTGCTGCAAATTTAAGAGAGCGTGAGCAAAGTCGCAGCATTAGCACGCGGATTCGGGCGTAAGGTTGAGGCGAAAGAGCGGTGAAATTCAAAGACTACTACGAGGTTCTGGGGGTCAAGCGCGATGCCAGCGAGGATCAGATACGCCAAGCGTATCGCAAGCTGGCGCGCAAGCATCACCCGGATTTGAATCCCGGAGACAAAGCCGCCGAAGAGCGCTTCAAAGAGATCAATGAAGCCAATGAGGTGCTCTCCGATCCTGAAAAGCGCAAGCGTTACGACCAGCTTGGGGCGAACTGGCGCGACGGCGCGGAGTTCACGCCGCCGCCGGGCTGGGGTCGTGTGAATGTCGAGTATGGCGACCTGCGTGACATTTTTGGCGGCGGCGCGACCGGCACGGCTACCAGCGGAGGCAGTGCGTTCAGCGATTTCTTCGAGATGTTGTTCGGTGGGCGTTCGGCAGAGCAAGCCGAGCCGCGCGGCCAGCGTCAACGCCGACGCGCCAAAGGGCAGGACGCCGAAGCCGAGATGGAGATTTCGCTCGAAGACGCGCATCGCGGCGGTCGGCAGCGCATCACGTTGCAAGCAGTGCGAGCCTGTCCGACCTGTAACGGCACGGGCACGGTAAACGGCGGCGCTTGCCCGACGTGCAGAGGCACGGGGCAGGTCGTCAGTCCGAAGACGATAGATGTGAACATTCCGCCGGGTGCGCGCGCAGGCTCGGTCATTAAAATTCCCAGGCAGGGACAGCCCGGTGCGGGCGGCGCGGAACCGGGCGATCTATTCGTCAAATTACAATTGAAGCCGCACCCGACCTTCACGGTGACGGGCGACGATTTGACGACAGACGTGCCGATCACGCCATCGGAAGCCGTGATCGGCACGTCTGTCGAAGTGCCGACGATGGACGGCAAAGCGGAGATGAAAGTGCCCGCCGGCTCGCAGAGCGGGCAGCGCCTGCGATTACGCGGGCAGGGCTTGAACAAACGCGGCGGCGGTCGCGGCGACCTCTACGTCAGACTGAAGATCGTCGTGCCGACGCACCCGACCGAGCGCGAGCGTCAGCTCTACGAAGAACTGGCGTCGGTCAGCCACTTCAAGCCGAGAGGGTGATAAGAGTGATGAGTGATAAGTGATGAGTCTTGAGTAAAAGGCAGAAGCAGGAGTTTGCACTCTGTCACTCATCAGTCATCATTTACCACTCATCACTGGACGAGGGGATCATATGGACATCAACCGATTTACAGAGAAAGCGGCGGAGGCAGTTCGCGCCGCGCAGACGCTGGCGACGCGCTACAGCAATCAGCAGATCGAGGTCGAGCACTTGCTGCTTGCCTTGCTCGAACAGCAAGGCGGGCTAGTGCCTTCGATCTTGACGCGCGCCGGCATCAACATCGATACGTTGCGCGCGGCAATCGAGCGCGATGTGGACCGCTTGCCGAAAGTCACCGGCCCGTCGGGGCCTGTCGATCAGGTCTACATCACGGCGCGCTTGAACAAAGTGTTTGTCGCCGCCGAAGACGAAGCGAAGAAACTTAAAGACGATTACATCTCGGTCGAGCACCTGCTGCTTGCCATCATCGATGAAGGCGGCGCGGCGGCGCGCGACTTGAAGACGGCTGGCGCGTCGCGTGACCGCATAGAAAAAGCTCTGGTCGAAGTGCGCGGCCACCAGCGCATCACGTCGCAGAATCCTGAAACGACCTACGAGGCGCTGGAGCGTTACGGGCGCGACCTGACGAAGTCTGCCGCGCAGGGCAAGCTCGACCCGGTGATCGGGCGTGATGACGAGATTCGCCGCGTCATTCAAGTGCTCTCAAGGCGCACCAAGAACAACCCTGTGTTGATCGGCGAGCCGGGCGTCGGCAAGACGGCTATCGTTGAAGGACTGGCGCAGCGCATCATTCGCGGCGACGTGCCGGAGAGCTTGAAGAACAAAAAGATCGTCGTGCTCGATATGGGCGCGCTGGTCGCCGGCGCAAAGTATCGAGGCGAGTTTGAAGAGCGCTTGAAAGCCGTCCTCAAAGAGATACAGGCGAGCGCAGGCGAGATCATTCTCTTCATAGACGAGATGCACACGATTGTCGGCGCGGGCGCGGCGGAAGGCTCGATGGATGCGTCGAACCTGTTGAAGCCGATGCTGGCGCGCGGCGAGCTGCATTGCATCGGCGCGACGACGCTCGACGAATACCGCAAGCACGTCGAAAAGGACGCGGCGCTCGAACGGCGCTTCCAGCCGGTGCTCGTCGATCAGCCGACAGTTGAAGACACGATTTCGATTCTGCGCGGCTTGCGCGAGCGTTACGAAGTTCATCACGGCGTACGCATCAAGGATTCGGCGCTGGTGTCGGCGGCGGTGCTTTCACATCGCTACATCTCTGACCGCTTCCTGCCCGACAAGGCGATTGATCTGGTGGACGAAGCGGCGGCCAAGCTGCGCACCGAGATTGATTCGATGCCGGCGGAGCTGGACGAAAAATCGCGCCGCATTATGCAGCTTGAGATCGAGCGCGAGGCGTTGAAGAAAGAGACCGACACGGCTTCGCGGCAGCGGCTTGAGAAGCTCGAAAAGGAACTCGCCGACCTGCGCGCTGACGCCGACCAGTTGAAGGCACAGTGGCAGGCTGAGAAAGAGTCTGTGCAGAAGATTCGCGCCATCCGCGAAGAGATCGAGCAGACGAAAGTCGAGATTGAAAAGGCGCAGCGCGAATACGACCTGAACCGCGCCGCCGAACTGCAATATGGCAAGCTGACGCAGCTCGAAAAGCAACTGCGCGAGTACGAAGATGGGCTGGACAGCAAGCAGTCGCGTGGCCGCTTGCTTAAAGAAGAAGTAGACGAAGAAGACATCGCCGAGGTGGTGAGCCGCTGGACGGGCATCCCGGTATCGAAGCTTCTGGAAGGTGAGCTACAAAAGCTGCTGTCGCTCGAAGATCACCTGCACAAACGCGTCGTCGGTCAGGACGAGGCCGTCAGCGCCGTTGCCGACGCGGTGATCCGCGCGCGGTCAGGCTTGAAAGACCCGAACCGGCCTATCGGCTCGTTTATCTTCTTAGGGCCGACAGGCGTTGGCAAGACCGAGCTTGCGCGTGCGCTCGCGGGCTTCCTGTTCGACGACGAGCACGCGATGATCCGCATAGATATGTCTGAGTATCAGGAGAAGCACACGGTTGCGCGCTTGATCGGTGCGCCGCCGGGCTACGTCGGCTATGAGGAAGGCGGGCAGTTGACTGAATCCGTCCGTCGCCGGCCTTACTCGGTCGTGTTGTTTGATGAGATCGAGAAGGCGCACGCGGACGTGTTCAATGTGTTGCTGCAAATCCTCGATGACGGGCGGCTGACCGATGGCCAGGGGCGCGTGGTGAATTTCAAGAACACGATCATCATCATGACCTCGAACACCGGCAGCCACTTGATACTCGAATACAGCGGCAGGCTCGAAGGCGAGCAGTACGAGCATATGAAAGAGAGCGTGCTCGATTCGCTGCGGCATCACTTCCGCCCAGAGTTCTTGAACCGCGTAGACGAGATCATCGTCTTCCACGCGCTGACAAAAGCGGACTTGAAGAAGATCATCGACATCCAACTCGAACGCCTGCGCGCACGACTGAGCGAGCGGCGCATCACGCTGGAGTTGAGCGATGCAGCGAGGGACCACCTGGCCGAAGCGGGCTACGATCCGGTCTATGGCGCGCGTCCGTTGAAGCGGGCGATTCAGCGCGAGATCGAGACGCCTTTGTCGCGCGCGATTCTCAAAGGCGACGTGAAAGATAACTCAGTCGTGCTGACCGATGTTGCTAATGGTCATGTCGTCTTCCAGACCGAGCCGATTGCGGAATCAGTCGGCAGTAGCCAGTAGGAATAGGAAGCAGTAGGCAGTGAGTCCCGTAGGGACGCGATGTTTATAGCTATGAGTGTCCAAAAGAACACAAGCCCCGTCGGGGCGCGATGTCAACATTGCGCTCCTGACGGAGCTTGCTTCATTGATTGCACCGTGAACTATAAACATCGCGTCCCTACGGGACTCACTCATCACTGACTACTGGCCATTGGCCACTTGTCAGGGTGCGGCGGATGTACTTAGCGCAGCCTGACTGACCACTGACCACTGGCCACTGGCCACTGCTGTTGTTATGATGAAAGTACAAGGGGTTGACAACTGAATAAAGGAGGTCTGACTCGTATGGCTGAGATGCTTGTGATGCGACGCGCAAACGGCGACCTCTTCACTGAAGAAGTCAACGGGCGGCCCGTGATTCCCGTGTGGCCGAGCCGCGACGCTGTTGCCCGTTATCGAGAGCGCAACCCCGAACTCCTGACTTATCTGCCTGCGCGCCTGAACGATTCGCTGCTGCGACGCATTCATAGCCGTCAGCGCGATGACGGGCACGCCACTTTCTTTCTAATGTCAGAGGACGCGCCGGACGCTAATCTCAAGCGAGGGAGAGTTATCGCTTTTGATGAACTCTTGCTCGCAAGCAACCTCGCCTCACTGCCGGCGACTGCGCGGAGTTAGTATTCTGGATTACACCCGCGCCGCCCGTGAGTTCAGTCAAGCAATAAGGAGGATGGGCATGATCTCTTACGACGACATACGCCAGTTGCAGCAGTATCCTTCTGGCCCCGATTCCTACATTCTCAGTCTGTACGTGAACATTGACCAGTCGGACGCGGCTAATCTCAATCGCGGCTTCATAACTCAGGTCGAAAATCTCTGCCGCCAAATGGCCGATGACGCCAGCACGAGCCACCGCGAGCGCTTCAATGAAGAGTGCAAGCGGGCGCTGGCCTTCTTGAACGATTACTCGGCGCGCGGCAAAGGGCTGGTCATCTTCAGCGACTCGCAGCAGGACTTCTGGTGGCAGCGCGACCTACAGGTTGCCGTCCCGACAGGGGTGCGCTGGTCTACTATGCCGTGGGTGCGCCCGCTGCTTGAACTGCTCGAAGATCACGACACGTTTGCCGTCGTCTTGATCGATAAGCAGCGCGCCCGCGTGCTGACGGTTGACGCAAGCGGTATGGAGCAGCACGCCGAGATTCTTTCAGACGTGCCGAACAAGCACGCGACGACAGGCACGGATCACATCATGTCGCAGACGCAGATGCAGCGCGACCACGACGAGCACGTTCGCGCGCACGTGCATCGCGTCATTGACGAGCTGACCAGTCTCGTAGACCGCCTCAACCTGTCGCGCGTCATCATCGGCGGCCCGGTCGAAGCGACTTCGATGCTCACCAACGCCTTGCCGAAGCGGTTGCAGCAGATGATTATGGGGACGGTGTCTATGCCGCTGGACGCCAACTACGAGCGGTTATCGAACGAACTGCGCAAAGTCCAACAGGAGAACGAGCACGAAGACGAGGCGCGCATGGTCGAATCGATGATTACGGCGGCGATGAAAGGCGACCGCGCTGTGCTCGGCATCAGCGAAACGCTGTCGGCCATTCAGCAGCAGCGCGTTTATCGAATGATCGTCGCGCGCGATTACCGAATGGCGGGCAAGGAATGTAATGCCTGCCACGTTCTCCTGGTAGACGGTGATTCGACCTGTTCGTTCTGCGGCGGCGAGTTGCAGCCTGCGCCTGATTTGATTAACCGTGCGTCGCATCGCGTTATCGAGCAAGCCGGCAAAGTGCAGATCGTTTCGGGCGCGGCGGCGGACAAGCTCGCCGGCACGGGCGTCGGCGCAGTACTCAGATTTTGAAACATGGGTCAGGGGCCGGGAGCCGGGGGCCGGTGAGGGAACGCAAATTCTTCATCTTGCCGACCCCTGACCCCCGACCCCCGACCCCCACCAGGAGATTATGGCACTTGTACCAACGGTCGTAGAGACATCGAGCAGAGGCGAGCGGCATTATGATATCTACTCGCGTCTGCTCAAGGAACATATCATTTTCATCGGCACGCCGGTTGTCGAAGAGATCGCCAACTTGGTCGTCGCCGAGTTGCTGTTTTTGGAATCGGAAGACCCGGACCGTGACATCTCGCTCTACATCAATAGTCCGGGCGGCTCGGTGTCGGCAGGGCTGGCGATCTATGACACCATGCGCTTTATCAAGCCCGACGTGGTGACGATCTGTATGGGGCAGGCGGCTTCGATGGCCGCGCTGTTGTTGGCGGCGGGTGCAAAGGGCAAGCGTTTTTCATTGCCGAACTCGCGCATACTGATTCACCAGCCATCGGTGGGCCGCATCGGCGGGCAAGCGACCGACATCCGTATTCAGGCCGAAGAGATGCTGCGTATGCGCGTTCTGTTGTCGCAGATACTAGCCGATGCTACGGGCCAGACTTTGGAGAAGATCGAAGAGGATGTGGAGCGCGATTTCATTCTCAGCCCGCAGCAGGCCGCCGAGTACGGCTTGATTGATTCCGTGCTCAGCTCGCGCGACGAGGCGGCCAAGCTGACGGACCGTTAAAGCAGGCACACCATGGCAAAGACCGGAAAGATTTTCATCGAACGCATCAGGGACGAAGGCAGCTATCGCCGACCGAGCGGCCCGCTTTGGCAGCCGTCGGTTGACATCTACAAGACCCCTGAAGGCTGGAAGATCAAGTTCGACCTCGCAGGCGTCCGACCCGAAGACGTTCAGGTGTTGCAGGCCGATAATTCATTGATCGTGCGCGGCGTCAGACGTGACTCCGTGATGACCGAAGGGTGGAGTTATTACCAACTCGAAATCACCTACAGCCGCTTCGAGCGCATCATCAAGATTCCCTGCGACCTGTCGCAGTCCGAGATACGCAGCGAGGCGGTAGACGGCTGGATCATACTTCATATTGATTGCAATGGGGAGAAGTCAGAAGACTGAAGTCAGAAGTCAGAATGAACAAGGAAGTCGGCGCTACTGCGCCTCCGTTTTTATTCTGACCCCTGGCTCCCGACTCTTGACTTCCGAGGTAAAAAAGAATGTTAGAGAACATCATAAAACAAGAGGAATCGCAAACATTCGAGTTGCCGATACTGCCGCTGCGCGGCACGGTCGTCTTCCCGTCAGGCATCTCACCGCTGACAGTCGGGCGGCCCCTGTCGCTTAAGGCGGCGGAAGCCGCGCTCGCCACTGAGGAGAAATTGCTCGGCGTCGTCGCGCAGCGCGGCGATCAGGATGCCGAACCGACCGCCGGCACGCTTTATCAAGTCGGCACGATGGTCGTCATCAACCGCATGATGCGCGCGCCCGGCCAGGAAGATGTCTTGCACTTGATCGTGCAGGGGCAGGAGCGTTTCCGCGTCATCGGCTTTACTGAACAAGCGCCCTACTTCAAGGCGCGCGTCGAGATATTGCCGGAACCCGTGCGCGAGCAGACGCCCGAAGTCGAAGCTTTGCAGCGCAACATTCAGGCGCTCATTCAAAAGGCGCTGGCCTTGCTGCCGAACGTGCCGCCGGAGATTCGCAACATCATCGTGCAATCCGACGACGCTGTGCGGCTGGCTTACTTCCTCGGCTCGATGCTCGACCTCGGCGTCGAACAGGAGCAGGCGCTACTCGAAGCCAACACCGAGAGCGAACTGCTGCGGTTGATGCATTCGTATCTGGCGCACGAAGTCGAAGTGCTCGACATCCGCAGCAAGATCGCCAATCAGGCGCAGGAAGAACTCGGCAAGGCGCAGCGCGATTACATCCTGCGCGAGCAGATGAAGCAGATTCAGAAAGAACTCGGCGAGACGGAGCCTGAGCAGGCCGAGGCCGCTTTGCTGCGCGAGCGCCTCGATAAAGCCGACCTGCCCGAAGACGTGCGTAAAGAGGCCGACCGCGAGTTGAAGCGGCTTGAACGCTTGCCCGCCGCCGCGCCTGATTATCACGTCATCCGCACGTATCTCGAATGGGTATTGGAGCTGCCGTGGAACAAGAGCACCGAAGATGATCTTGATTTGAACAAGGCGAAAGCGATTCTCGACGAAGATCATTACGACCTTGAAGACATCAAGGAGCGCATCCTTGAGCATCTGGCGGTGATCAAGCTGAACCCCAAGACGAAAGCGCCGATCCTTTGCTTCGTCGGCCCGCCGGGCGTCGGCAAGACCAGTCTGGGTCAATCCATCTCGCGCTCGATGGGGCGCAAGTTTGAACGTATGTCGCTGGGCGGCATGCGTGATGAAGCCGAGTTGCGCGGCCACCGTCGCACCTACATCGGCGCGATGCCGGGGCGCATCATTCAAGCCTTGCGGCGCGCGGGCGTCAACAACCCTGTGATGATGCTCGATGAAGTGGACAAGCTCGGCATGGACTTTCGCGGCGACCCGGCTTCGGCGCTGCTTGAGGTATTGGACCCGGCGCAGAACTTCTCGTTCCGCGATCATTACCTCGACCTGCCGTTCGACTTGTCGAAAGTAATGTTCATCGCAACGGCCAACTCGCTCGCGCCCATACCGCCGGCGCTGCGCGACCGCATGGAGATCATCCAACTGGCCGGCTACAGCGAGGAAGAGAAGCTGCACATTGCCAAGCGATATCTTGCGCCGCGCCAGATCAAGGAAGCGGGATTGGCGGTCGAGCAACTGCAAATCACCGACCCGGCGATGCAGGCATTGATCGAGCGCTACACGCGCGAAGCCGGCGTGCGCCAGCTTGAGCGGACGATTGGCCGGTTGGCGCGCAAAGTTGCGTTGAAGGTGGCGCAGGGCAAAGGCGATGTCTTCACGATTGAGCCAGTAGACCTCGAAGAGTACCTCGGCCCCGAACGCTTCTTCCGCGAGATGGGCCGCGAGCACTTGCCGCCCGGCGTCGCCACGGGCCTGGCGGTGACGGATATGGGCGGTGAAGTCCTCTTCATTGAAGCGACGCTGCTGCCCGGCTCGAAGGGACTGACGATGACCGGCCAACTCGGCGACGTGATGCAGGAGTCTGCGCGCGCGGCGCACAGCTTTTTGTGGTCGCACGGCGCGGAGCTTGGCATCGACGCACGCGAAGTCTTCGACAAGAACGGCGTGCACGTTCACGTGCCGGCGGGCGCGATTCCGAAAGACGGGCCGTCGGCGGGCGTGGCGATTGTTTCGGCGCTGGCGTCGTTGTGCGCCAATCGGCCCGTGCGCAGCGACACGGCGATGACCGGCGAGATTACGTTAAGCGGTCTGGTCTTTCCGGTAGGCGGCATCAAGGGCAAAGTGTTGGCCGCGCGCCGCGCAGGCATGAAGCGCGTCGTGCTGCCCAAGCGCAACCGCCCCGACTTGAAGGATGTGCCGGAAGAGGCGCTGCGCGATCTCGAAGTGATCTTCGTCGAGCGCGTTGATGAAGCCTTGGGGCAAACGCTCATGCCGCCTTCGGAAGCGACGCCGCAACCGCCATCGACAACCGAGACGGTCGGCGCGGGCACTGAAGCCAGCTTCGATAGCGGCGAAGCGCACGCTTAATCTTTAGTAATCAGTGTTACGAGCGCGCCGGTCACTCGCTGATCGGCGCGCTTTTTGTTTGAAAGGCTTCGGTGAGAGTGAAGGCAGCGGCGATAGGACTGACTGCCGACCTAATGTCGAATGACGCCGTGTGCGTGGCCGGTCATTACCTCTTTGCCGTGCTGGTTGCGGCAGACGAAGGTTGACGACTGGCGAGTGTAGCGTTCTTCCGCCTGCATCTCGGTGATCGTCACTTCGCAGGTGATGGTGTCGCCGGCAAAGACCGGGCGCAGAAATTGAAAGCACAGTTCGCGGGCGATGAAGTTCATATCGCCGCCGACCTTCGTCGGCAAAGTTGCCGTCAGCAGGCCGTGCGCCATCAATCGACCCTGCTCGTCATATTCGATGTGATGTACGCCTTCATCGCCTGAGACGCGACTGAACAGGCGTATGTCTTCTTCCGTGAAAGTGCGCTGCCAGCTTCGCACGTCGCCTACTTGCATCTATTCACCTCATACCATCTTTACCGCTCGCCCTGCGATGTTCGTTAGTGCCACGAGAGCGCGCGCGCCGCATCGTCAAGCGGCATCGTTTCGCCGGACGGCAAGATCGCCTGCCACGTCGCCGCGTGGCGACCGCCGCCGTCGTTATAGCTGAACTCGACGAGAATAGTGCGGGCCGAATCATCTATGGGCTGAGCGCGCCAGCCGTCAATCTGTATGGCTTCGCCCTGACGCTGGCGATAGAAGACCGTTGAATAGAGATACTGCTGCACGGTGAAGTTCTCTTTGCGCGAATTGCTCTCGCGCACCAGCCGTATGGCCTTAACCGTGTCAGGCTGAAGCTGCTCGCGGATGATCTCGGTCGCCGACCCCAGCATCAGAATCAATGGCAGGTAGAGGAAAGCGATCCTCGGCCAGTTATCTAAGAAACGTCGCCGCATAGTCATCGGGCGCTCAGCGTCTTCCGACGTTGCTTCATCTTCGGGTAGTTGACCGATACGCCGCAACGCGGGCAAGTCTCGCTCATATTGTCGGCGGAAACGCGGTACGCGCAGGCAGGGCAGGCTCGCTGATTTAGACGCTTCTCAATCATCGCGTAGGCGGTCAGCGCCACCACGCCGAGCAGTATGCCGACAAGCCTTATCATCGTTCCTCTCAGTTGCCGCCCCTCAAAAACTTGCGGCTTGTCGAGTAGTTGAAGAAAGCCGCGAGGAAAATATTAGCGCAGAGTCGGCATTGACGACTAGCCGCGCCTGCCCCTGCCACTGTCGGTTAAGCGAAAACCCTCGTTCGGCGAGCGCGCGCGCCGCATAGTTTATTAATTAACAAAAAGTGCTTGACACTACCTGCTCTGTGGGATTAGTTTCTCTCGGCTTTGATCTGCGTTTAGCCTAACATTTCGCTCAAGCCGGTTTGTTGATTCAGTATTCCAACTGAGAAGCAGTGAATTGAGCAGTGGTAAAGGAGCGACGGGATCGCTCAACTGGTCCGCCCAGGACCCCGAAGGAACTGCTTTACTAATCGATCAGGAACGAGCGGGAATGCCGGAAGGCATGGACTCCCGATGGCTGAAAGCGTCCACCGATAAGCCAGGCAACGGCAAGAGACTAAACCGGCTGTAGGAGAGCCTTTTATGAAAGGCTTTGCTTCAATTGTCATCTGCTTATGAATGAGCAAACGACGAATTAGACATTGGCCATCGCCGCGGCCCCGTTGAACATTGCGCATTGTCGGAGGTAATAACCATGACCGCATCCGCGTTAAGCGAAATCCGGGAGACAAAGAAGCAATTCCTGTGGCTAGTCACCGGCGAATATCTCATCACCGGCTTCTTCTGGGTCTTCGCGGCACTGGGCAGCCTGGCCTTGAAGCTCAGTGAACAAGGCCCTGCTTCGGACTTCTTTTTCACCTTCTTCGTATTTATGTTCTCCAACGGCATCTGGGAAATCCTGACCGGATGGTACGCGGATAAATTCAGGCGTCGGCTCTCGCTGTCGGCAGGGTTCCTCGCGTGCCTGGCCGGCTTCTGTTTGATGGGCGCGGCGGCGGTGTTTCATACAGAGACTTATGTGTTCTTCGTCTGGAACGCGGGCATAACGATCTGGTCATTGGGGCCAGCCCTGCTTTCCGGCGCACAGGAAGCCTGGCTGGTTGACCGTTGCAATTTCTATTCGCCAAGGCCGCCCGAAGACGTTGACGATACGTTCAAGAAGTCTGCCGCCTACGGCATACTGGCTAAGTCCATTGGAGCGGCAGTCTGTTTTCTCATCTTTGTGGCGTGGGGAAACATTGGAAAACCTCAGGGCCAGAGTGCCATCCTGGCTTTCGTCTCTTCGGCGATCATTGCCGGCGTCGTCTCTGCCGCGCTGCTGGTTGTTTCACTGAGGCTAAGAGAAGAGTACTGGGAACACCCGAAGTACCAGACCGAGGAGTCGCTATTCATATTCTTGTGGGAAGGACTTAAGGACCTCTGCAAGCCCCCCTTTCTCTGGTTCGCGATTGGTTACCTCGGATTCATGTGCTTGAACTATGTCCAGTCTTCGACGGTCTGGGCCTACTTAGAGAATACGGAGACGATGCAGGATCGCTTGCTGGTCGCCGGAGCCATCCTGATCGCGGCTGAACTCGCGGGGAGTCTGTTAAGCCGGCCCTTCTCCAAATGGATCGACCTGATTCGCCAACAAGGTCTTCGCCTGCCTGTCGCTTCGCTCGCCTACCTTGCGCCCCTCCCCTTCTTGTTTATGTTTTGGCGAGAGTCTTCATCGGGGCAGGAGATCTTTCTGGGCCTTTTAATCGTTGCCACGTTCTTATTCCGCACATCGACCGCCTCCGTCTTCGGCTCGTTAAACACGGTCGGACAACTGGCCATCAAATCCGACGAGCGGCGCGCGATTCTGATTTCGATGGCCAGCGCGATCAGCTCGTTTACGATATCGTTGATCTTTTATCTGTTCCATTGGTCCGCTCGCCTCGACACTGCCGCCCATCTCGACCGTAAAATCACCTATTACATCGAGCGGTTCTGGCTGTTTGTGCCGCTGCCCTTCATCTTAATCCTGGCATTGGGCGGATACCTGGTCGCGCGCTCGCGCAAGGAGGTGAAATAAGTGCCGAGTCCAAACCGAAACAACATCTACAAGTATTTCTTCTTTGCTTCGGCCTGTTTAATCATTCTCGCGGTTGTCCTCGGGCTGGGCTTTAATTGGGATATCAAATCGCTGATGAATAATGGCATCGTGCCGGCGGCGATGTTGACGTTCATTCTCGGCCTACTGACAATGGTGACGCGACCGCGACGGCTCGAAGACGGTCGGAACGAGGCCGAAGCTATGGCGAATCATCTATTGAATCAGATCGCCCAGTCCGAAATAGGCCATCTGCTGACCGCCTCGTCGGCTGATACCTTACAGATCGCAAGGATTATCGAGAGTAGCCCGGTCGGGCGAGAGTTATATAAGCCCCTTCTCGATAAGATCTACCAACGGGTCCCTGCCTGCCTGCTGCCGCGCCATTATGGCACCGCGAAACATCCCGTCCTCGACTGGCACCTGTATGATCTCTGCATCATCGTCGCCAAGGAGGATGTTTTCCTGGCGAAGAAGATTAAGGACAAATTGCTGGCACAAGATGACGGGCTGAGGATCTACATTGATGTGGCGGACGCCGAATCTATGGGTGAGCCATCGCAGCCTTTTATCCGCAGGGTCTTTTATGCGAGCAGTCGCAGGTGCCTGGCCCTGCTGTCGATTTATGCCGTCAATGACGCAAGGAGAAAAGCCGAGCTGAACGAAGCCATGCGGCGCGCGCAGTTGAAGAACGTACCCTGTCAGAATTACCTGTTCGCCGTGCCCATAGACGACCCCGGCCTTAAAGCAATGGGCCAAGATACCTTTCTCGAAAAATACGCCAAGTATGTCGAAGTCATCCCGGACCCGAAGAAGCTCTCCGAGGCGCTTGCACAGAAGGTCATCCGCCTCATGTTCCCTCAACCCCTTCCGCCCCCGTCCGGCGATGATGAGGGGCAGTCAGGCAAGAAACGCTTTGCTATTGCCCTATCCTTCACCAGCGAGTACCGGGAGCACGTCGAGCGGATCACCCAGGAACTGAAAAAACGATTGTCAGATAAGGACCTTGTATTCCTTTACACCGAAAAGAAGTACGAGCACGAAGTCGGCACGGACCTGAATGAATGGCTGAAGAACCTCTACCGTTATAATTCAGAGTTGATCGTGGTCTTTCTTTGTCGGGAATACGAAAAGAAGAAGTGGTGCCAGGTCGAATGGGATGTCGTGCGTGAATTGCTGGACACCAGGGACTCGCACTCCATCATGCTGGCCACGCTTGACAACGCACGCATAAGAGACCTTAACGAAGACATCCACCGCAGCGATTGTGAAGATCGCAGGCCGGCGGAGATTGCCGAACTCATTTTCAACCGGTTGAGTTTCCTGCGGCAGCCGGACGACCCGCGCCGCACTACGTCGAAGTGAAGGCGCGATGGCTCGCCTTCTTCTCAAGCGCGGTTCAGGCGGATAACCAAGTCGCCATCTGACATCACGCGCTCGCCTGCGCGTCATTCATCTGTAAGTTCTCGTTCAACTGCTTGTCGCGGCGCACGCGCCATATCTTGCTGTCGAGGTAGTAGTGCGTGAACGCGCCGCCCCAGATGAAGGCCATCCAGAAGCTGTCAGGTTTGACGATGGTGTAGTGCGGGATGTGATAGGCCGCGCCGAATAGCACGGCAAACCCGATGTAGGTCCAGACGTTCTTGCTGATGATCGAGGCCGCGCCGTAATGCGCTGCGCCTTCGCGCGCATACTTGTTGCGGTTGTGGAACCAGATGATGCGATGGTACTGGATGTTGTGATAGATCGTCAGCGTTGCCACCGCCGCCAGTGCGCCCGCCGTCGGCGGCTGCACGGGTTCGAGCAGGCGCAACACGATCCAATGCATCGGCAAACACGCCGCCAGCAGCAATAGCTTCGGCGCGTTGATCGGCTGGCGCTGATACAAGCGCTGCGCCTGCCGCCCGACAAACAGCGCCAGCGAGATCACGAAGGCCGAAAAGACGAACGTCTCCAACCACCACGCCGGCCCCGATTCCACAGACACGCCCATCGCCTCGATGCGCTCTTTGGCCGCGTAGCTGTGTGTGAGGAACCTTACAAACGGATAGGTCATACCGAGCAGAATGAAAGCGCGGTCGATCAGGTTATCGATCTCTGCCAGGTCGTTGTTCTTCTTCTTGTAGAGAATCATGAAGCCGTAATGCTGTTTGACCAGATGGTAATACGCCCACACCGACGCGAAGAAGAAGAAGGCCGGGCCGAAGACGCTGGTGTGCAGGATCGCGTCAAGCAACAGCATCGCCGGGCCGAGCAGGAACAGCGATAGCGTGCCGTAGTAAAGGCGTGCGCGCTTGCTGCGTTCCTCGGTGTCGGCATACGTGCGCGAGACCGTGCCGAAGACGTGCGGGCCATCGAAGCCGAGCGCCCACACCCACACCACCAGCATCACCGACATACCGAGCTTCACCAGCCACAGGTTCGCCGCCAGAAACAGGTAACTGGCGACGACGCTGCCGATGAACCAGATGAGATCGTCTTTGCGGCTGATGATCCAGCCCGTTGCCACTGCGTTCTGCGCCCGCCCATACATTCCGACCGCCGTTGACGCCATACCCCTCTTCTCCTTAATCGCGTGCTTTGCCAATAGAATCTACACTGCGCGTTCAAGTGGATTGAACAATTCCGTATGCGCTCCGCTTGGTACTGAAGCCTGAAGGTTGAGACCTCACGTGATTGCCTGACGGCCCGGTAGTTTATCACAACCGGCGCGCGATTGCGCAAACGCAATTCTCCGTTGCCAACCTGTCACAATGATTTCTCTGATGACGCCCACGTGATGACTATGCGCCTTTGCGCCTGCGGACGATGCTGGCAATCACGGTGGCCAGCTCGACGACTTCGACCGGCTTGGCGACGTGCGCGTCAAAGCCGGCGGCGAGCGCCCGCAAGCGATCTTCGGCGCGCGCGTGGGCCGTGAGCGCGACGGCTGGAATGTTGCCACGCGCATCGGTCATCGCGCGGACTTTGGCAATCAACGAAAAGCCATCTTCTCCTTGCATCTCGATGTCAGAAACCAGCACGTCCGGCTGTTGCTGTTCGAGCGCCTGCAAGCCGTCGGCGACGTTGGCCGCAACCGTGATGGTCGCGCCGCACTGCTCAAGGATCAGCTTGGCGACTTCGCGGGCGTCGGGCTCGTCTTCGACCAGCAGTATGCGCAGGCCGTCCAGCCGCAGCGGTACACCGATGTTAGAGACAGAGCTGGCCGCCGCCTTCGTTTGCCCCGGCCCCTGTTCTTTGAACCTGCCGGCGTTGTGGGCAATGATGATGGGTAGAGTGACGGTGAGGGTCGCGCCCTTGTGCTCGCCGTTGCTCTGCGCCGCAACCGTGCCGCCGTGCAGCTCGACCAGATGGCGCACGATGGCCAGGCCCAATCCCAGCCCGCCGTGTCTTCGCGTGTAGGTGCTGTCGGCCTGTCGGAAACGCTCGAAGACGTGCGGCAGAAACTCTTCGTTAATGCCTTCGCCGGTGTCGCTGACAATGATTTCGATGTGCGAGTTGATGCGCTCTAAACGAACTTGCACGCGGCCATCTTTCGGCGTGAACTTGACTGCATTTGAGAGCAGGTTCCAGATCACTTGCTGCAAGCGTTGCGGGTCGCCTGAGATCGGGCCGGCGTTCGGGTCGAGCAGTAACTGCAACTCAATCCCCTTCGCATCAGCCGCCGGGCGAATCACATCAACCGCCGCTTGAATCACCGTCCATAGCTCGACGGGTTGGACTTCAAGCCGCAGCTTGCCGGTGATGATGCGCGACACGTCGAGCAGGTCTTCGATCAGCCGAGCTTGCGAGCGGGCGTTGCGCTCGATGGTCTCCAGCGCGTGCGGCAGCATCTCAGAACTGATGCTTTCCATGCGCAGCATCGTCGTCCATCCGAGGATGGCGTTCAACGGCGTGCGCAGCTCGTGTGAGACGGTCGCCAGAAATTCGTCTTTCATTCGGTTGGCGGCTTCCGCCTGCTCGCGCAGCCCCTGCTCACGTTGCAGCAACTCGGCGCTGAACTTCTGCGCCTGTTCAGCCTCGCGCCGCGCGGCCTGCTCGTTACTTAATAAACGCTCGCGCTCGGCCTCGGCCCGCTTGCGTTCGGTGATGTCGCGGAAGTAGACCGACAGGCTGCCGTCGCTGGCAGGGAAGATACGATTCTCGAACCACCTGTTCCACGGCTCATAATGGCTCTCAAACTCAACCGTCACCTGTTCGCTCCGCGAGCGGCGATACTCCGCTTCGATGTTCGTGCCGATAACATCGGGGAAGGCTTCCCAGATCGTCTTGCCGATCACGTCGCTGCGGTTGACGCCCAGGCGTTCTGCTTCGGCGTTGATGTAGATGTATCGCCAGTCTTTATCAAGAGCGATGAAGCCGTCAGTGATGCTCTCCCAAATGCTGACGATCTGTTCCTGTGCTTCACGACGAATGCGTGCCAGCTCAAGGTGCGTGCGGACGCGTGCGAGCAGTTCGCGCGCCGAAAACGGCTTTATCAAATAATCATCCGCGCCCGCTTCGATGCCTTCGACGCGAGCCTCTTCGCCGGCGCGGGCCGACAGCAGAATGACCGGGATGGTGCTCGTGCGCGGGTCTTCGCGCAACGCGCGCAACAGCTCGAAGCCATCCAGGTGCGGCATCATAATGTCGGTGAGCACGAGGCTCGGCGCTTTCTCGCGGGCAGCGGCAAGCGCTTGCGCGCCATCGGCCACAGCCTGCACCTCATAACGCGTGCCTAATAACCGGCGCACATAATCACGCATATCGGCATTGTCATCGGCCAGCAGAATCAGGGGCCGGGGGCCAGGGGTCGGGGGCCGGTCGGCTTCCGAAGTCGAATCCGTCAAAAGCGATGCCTGGGGTACGGTAACAAATTCCCCGGCGCCGGACCCCCCGCCCCCCGCCCCCCGACTCCGGCAGCCATCGCGCGGCTTCTTCAACGTAGGCGTTGACGCGCAGCGCGGTTGACGAGAGCGAGCCATCCGCCTGAATGTGATCAGCCGGCAGATGCGCAGAGCCGAACGGGACGGTGATGATGAAGGCGCTGCCTTCGCCGTAAACGCTCTCGACTCGCACCGAGCCGCCGTGTAATTTAACTAACTCTTGCACCAGCGCCAAGCCGATGCCCGTTCCTTCATAGGTGCGCCCGCGTGCGCCCTCAACGCGGTGGAACCGCTCGAACAGGTGCGGAATCGCTTCGGCGGGAATGCCGATGCCGGTATCGCGGACGGCGAGTTCAGCCTGCCCGTCGCGCGCCCGCAGGCGGACTTCGATCTCGCCTTCAAAGGTGTACTTGAAGGCGTTCGAGAGCAGGTTGAGCACGATCTTCTCCCACATCTCGCGGTCAACGTAAACGGGTTCGGCGAGCGCCGCGCAATCCATAACGAGTCGCATCCCTGCGCGCTCGATGGCCGAGCGAAAGACGCTGGCCAGATCGATGGTGAGCGCCGCAAGGTCGGTCGGCTGGTAACTGGCTTGTACGCGGCCCGCTTCGATGCGCGAGAAGTCGAGCAACGTGTTGACCATTTTTAGAAGGCGCAGCGAATTGCGATGCGCCACCTCGACGCGTTCGCGGTCTTCGGCAGACAACTGGCCGTCGGCCTTCGCCAGCATATCTTCGAGCGGGCCAACCATCAGCGTCAGCGGCGTGCGGAATTCGTGGCTTACATTACTGAAGAAAAGCGTCTTGGCGCGGTCAAGCTCGGCCAGCGCCTCGGCGCGCTTGCGCTCTTCCTCATACGCCTGTGCGTTGCCGATGCTGGCGGCAATCTGCGCCGAGACCAGTTCGATGAATCCTCGATAATCGTCGTCGAACAGCCTGTAAGGGTTCAGCCCGGCGACCAGTATGCCGGCTTTGCCGGTCTGCCCCGATGGCGCGATGGGCGCGACGACGGCTTGGTGCGGCGGGCGCTTCCACGCGCCCGAAGGCAGGCTGCCGAACCGGGCTTGCAGGTCTGACACCACAACCATCTTGTGGTCGTTGACGACCTCTGCGAAAGGCCACGGCGAATCGCCATCGAGGGCGACTGCGGCGGGCACTGCCGTATGGCTACGCTCGATGCCGCTGGTCCCCGCAAGCACCACACGCTGGTCATCCGCATCAATCAAGTAGATCATCGCAAACGGCAGATCAGCGAGGTTCGTTTGCAGACAACCGGCGCTCGACGCGCAGGCGACGGCGAACGTTCGCGCGTCAGCCGTGCGCGCCGCCAGCTCACGAAGCAGCGCAAGCTGCCGCTCACCGATGATGCGCGCCGTGTCGTCTGTGTTGGCGCAGATGATGCCGCCGACGCCGCCTTCGTCGGTCGGGATGGGGCTATAAGAGAACGTGTAGTAAGTCTCTTCCGGGTAGCCGTTGCGCTCCATAATGAGCAACTGCGACTCGACGTAGGTTCCTTCGACGCCGCCCATCGCGGTCTTCAGCATCGGCTCGATGTCATCCCATATCTCGCGCCACACGACAGCGATAGGCTGTCCGAGCGCCGCCGGATGTTTGCCGCCGACGATGGTTTTGTAAGCATCATTATAAAGCTTGATGAGATGGTCGCCCCAGCCGAGCCAGAAGGGTTGGCGCGACGTGAGCATAATTCGCACGGCGGTCTTCAGACTTTGCGGCCAGGTCTCGACCGCGCCGAGCGGCGTCGCGGCCCAATCGAATGAACGCATACGTTCGCCCATCTCGCCGCCGCCGCTAAGAAAGTCCGCGACTTCTCCCGCGCTCTGTTTAACCGTTTGATCGTGCATAGCGAATGATTGATGGAATAAGTTCTGACGAAGGTAGTAAAGAGAATGGCGATGGTATGCTTCACAAGTGTCGGCAGAGATAAATCAAGGACGATCTTATTCTAAACAATCGTCACAGCCCTCGCCAGCCCTTGCCGGCGCGCACTCAGGGCAAGCGCATCTTAACCGTTGCCGTGATCTCGGTCTGGCACCCCATGTCGCCCGCTCCGCAGGCTGAGGGGCTAACTGATCATTCGATGATCCACCATAATGCAGCGATCCTGCACGACTTGTATGCCGGCCTTCGCCAGTCGTTCGGCGGCCCGGTCGTTGCGGATGCCGAGTTGAAACCAGACCGCTCGCGGCGCTTTCGCCAAAATGTCTTCGACGTGTTGATCGATATCTTCGCCGCGCCGGAAGACATTGACGAGGTCTATCGCCGCCGGAATGTCCGACACTCGCCGATAGACTTTCTGGCCGAGAATCTCCGTCACCTCCGGGTAGTAGACCGGCACAGGGATCACTTCATAGCCGGCTGATGCGAGATACTGCGGCACGTAGAAAGCCGGCTGGTTCGCCTGCCGCTCGGTCTTGATCCCGAGCACGGCGATGCGCTTGATGCTCGACAGCAAGTCGCGGATTGGCGCGCTGCTGTCGATAAGCTTCTCTTGCCAGTTCGTCATGGCTTGACCCTCGCTCTAACGGCCTCGCGCTTTCGATTCTTTAGTGGATGCGGTCCTGGCTGCGTGCTTCTTGCTGCCGCCGCCTTTATCGCCCGATCTGGTTGTCGTTCCCGCCGCAATCTTTTTCGGGCCGGCCTTGCGCGTCTCGCTGGTCGCTGCGCCTTGAGCCTTGGTCGCCGCGTGTTTCGATTTAGCCGCGCTGCGGCCTGCGCCGCCTTTGACTGCTTCGTTGCCCGGTTTAGTCGGGGACTCTTTGATTCGGCCCTTCGGTGTGGTCCCTGTCTTATTCGGTCCTTTGCCTCGGTCGCCGCCTTCTGACATAGCTCGCTCTCCTCCAAAGGAATAGATGTTGACCTATCGCTTGATAGTGTCGAACACGGCGGCCACTACCTCATGCTGTGAAGATTATGCGGACTTGTCAACACGCGCTCGCTATCACTTGCCGTCAGAACAGCAAAGGCGCGAAGTCTTCACAACCTCGCGCCTTTGTTGCTCACGAATCAAGATCAACTCAATAACGCGCCATCTGCAAAACCTCGGCGACAATGTCATCGACCTGCGGCAGTATTTCGTCTTCGAGGTCAGGGTGATAAGCGACGAACGTATCGGTCGCGGCGATGCGGCGCACCGGCGCATCGAGATACTCGAACAACTCGTCGGCGATGCGCGCGGCGATCTCCGCGCCATAGCCCCACGACAGCGCGTCCTCGTAAATCACAATCGCCTTGCTGGTCTTCTTCACCGAACGGCTGATCGCTTCCATATCAAACGGACTGAGGCTGCGCAGGTCGATCACCTCGACGCTGACGCCGTTCTCCTCTTCGACCTTCTTGGCGGCGACGACCGAGCGAAAGACCGTCGCGCCATAAGTAATGATCGTTACATCGCTGCCTTCGCGCGCCACCCTGGCTTTGCCAAAGGGAACCATATAGTCAGGGCCGGGGTACGCGCTCTTGTTGTGCGTCTGCCGGTAGAGGTGCTTGTGCTCAAGGAACATCACCGGGTCGTCCGAGCGAATCGCCGTGCGCAGCAACCCGTTGGCATCGAGCGCGTTCGACGGCATCACGACGCGAATGCCCGGCGTGTGCGTGAATAACACTTCGCTGCACTGGCTGTGATAGATCGCGCCGCCCTTCAAGTAACCGCCGCAGGCGACGCGAATCACCATCGGACATTTGAACGTGTTGTTCGAGCGCCAGCGCAGCACAGAGACTTCGTTGCGCAGTTGGTGCATCGCCGGCCAGATGTAATCGAAGAACTGTATCTCAGGCACGGGCTTCATTCCGCGCGTCGCCATGCCCATCGCGCGACCGATGATGGTCGCTTCCGCAAGCGGCGAATTGAAGACGCGAGCGCTGCCATACTTGCGCTGCAAGTTGTACGTGACCTTGAAGACGCCGCCTTTGCCTTTGACCTGTTCAAGGTATTGCTCGCGGCTGACATCGGCCACGTCTTCGCCGAAGACGACGATGGAATTGTCGCGCGCCATCTCGTCTTGCAGACAGGCGTTGATGAGGTCGAGCATCGTTTTGGGGTCGCCCTTCACCTCTGCGCTTTCGGTGTCAAAGGCCGCCGACGTAGGGTCAACGTCGGGCGAGTAGACGTAAAGCATCACCGTCTCTTTGGCGGGCGCGGCGGCGTGAACGGCGGCGTCGCCTGCCGCGTTCACTTCTTCATCAATTTCGTGATGGATGCGTTTGAGATCGTCTTCGGTCAGCAACTCTTCGTCAATCAAGTAACGCGCAAAGGTGCGCAGCGGGTCGCGCTCAGCTTCGGCGGCGCGTTCTTCTTCGGGCCGGTAGAGCCGCTCGTCGTCCGACAGCGAATGCGAATACGGGCGAATGACGTGCGCGTGAACCAGCGCCGGCCCACGCCGCTCACGGCAGTAAGCGACAGCGCGCTTCATCGTCGCGTAACTGGCCACAGGGTCGCAGCCGTCCACTTCTTCGATGTAGAGGTCAGGGAAATTCTTGACCAATTCAGAAATCTTGCCGCCGGCGGTCTGCACTTCGACCGGAACCGAGATGGCGTAGCCATTGTCTTCGATGAGGAAGAGCACCGGCAGCTTGAGATTGCAGGCCGAGTTGAGCGATTCAAAGAACTCGCCTTCGCTGGTCGTGCCGTCGCCGGCTGAAACATACGTCACCGCGTCGGGATGATAGCCTTGCACAATCTCCGTATCGCCGATGCGTTCGGCGCGGTAGTCGGCTTCGGCGCAACCGACGGCTTGCAGAAACTGCGTGCCGGTGGGCGACGAACGGCTGACGATGTTGAGCCGCGTGCTGCCCCAGTGGCTGGGCATCTGCCGCCCGCCCGATGCCGGATCATCCGCCGCGCCGGTCGCGCCCTTCAACATCTCTTCGGCGGTGACGCCGAGCGTCAAACAGAGCGCGCGGTCACGATAGTAAGGATAGAACCAGTCGTAGCCCGGTTTCAGCGCCAGCCCGGCGGCGATGAGAATCGCTTCGTGGCCCGCGCCGGAAATCTGAAAGAAGATGCGATTCTGCGCCTTGAGCTGAATCTCTTTGTCGTCAATGCGCCGCGAGGCATACATCAAGCGATAAATGCGAATCATCGCTTCGCGGTCAAGCCCATTATATTTTTCAATCTGCGGCTGAACAGCCATAGCACCTCTCGATTTTGGATTTTAGATTTTCATGGCTTAGCGCTTCGCGTCCAATGTCCATCAATCCAAAATCCAAAATCGCAGGCGCGAAGCGCTAAGCCATGAAAATCTAAAATTAGTTTGTTGTTGCTGCCGACGCCGGGCGGTACTCGCTGATGTGGCCGGCGATGGCGGAAGCGGCGACCGTGTACGGCGATGCGAGGTACATCTGGCCGGGGCCGCTGCGACCGGGAAAGTTGCGGTTCTGCGCGCTGATGACGATTTGCGTCTTCAAAGTGCTTACGCCCGGCCCGGCATTGATGCACGCGCCGCAACTCGGCTCGACGATGTGCGCGCCGACGGCGTTGAACACGTCGATGTAGCCCTGGTCTTCAGCGTATTCGCGCACCTCTTGCGCGCCGAATTGAATGAAGCACTGCACGTCCGGGTGAACGCGGCGGCCTTGCGCCAGCGCTTCGCGGAAGACACGCGCGTACATATCCATATCTTCCTTCTTGCCCGCCGTGCACGAGCCGCCATAAGCAATGTCAATCTTCACAGGCTCCGCCAGTTCGTCAACGAATAGACCATTGCCGGGGTCGCCCGGCGCGGCGATCATCGGGCGCAACTGAGTCGCGTCAATCTCAATCGTCAACGCGTACTCGGCATCCGTGTCGCTCTGCATATCGAGGCAGAGCCGTTCGGCTTCGGCCTGCGACAAGCCGCGCTCGACCAGAAACTCGACCGTCTTATCATCGGCGGCGACGATGCCCGTGAAGCCGCCGACTTCTGCGGCCATATTGGTCATCGTAGCGCGCTCGTCAATGCTCAACTCAGCAACCGCTTCGCCGCTGTATTCGATGACGCGCCCGATAGCCTGACCGTTGCGGACGAACTCCGTGCGCAGGATTTCCAACATGAAATCTTTGGCGGTGACGTTTTCGGGCCGGCGGCCATTGACGCGAATGCGCACCTGTTCGGGCACGCGCACACGCACGTCTTTGGTGATCCACGAATTGAACACGTCGGTCGTGCCAACGCCAAAAGCGACCGCGCCGATTGCCCCGGCATGCGGCGTGTGGGAATCACTGCCGATAATGATCTGACCCGGCAGCGCGTAGTTTTGCAGTATCAAGCTGTGGCAGATGGCCTCCGAGCCTTTGCGATCCTGTAGCGCGCCGTGCAATCTGATGCCTTGCTTACCGGCGAACTCGGCCTGCTTGCGGATCAACTCGTGCGCCAGGTCGAGCAAACCCATCGCCTTGCGTTCGGGCGGCATCACGTCATCGAGGAAGGTCAGGTGATCCTGGAAGAAGTAGATGGATGATGGATCGTTGACCGGCTCATCGCCAACCAGTTGCTCGTAAAAGATCGCCGCCATCGGCGTGACGTATTCGTGGCTGAAGCGTATGTCCGTGCGCACGAAGCCGGCGTCGCCCGGCTTGACCGCTTCGACGCCGACCGCGTCTTTTGAAAGGTCGGTGACGAAGTGGCGCGCGAATATCTTTTCGGCCAGCGTCATCGGACGGCGCTCGGTCGTGACCGGCGGAATCGTAACCTTGCCCTGCAAGCGCGCCACGTTGAAGGCGAACAGGCCGCCGTATTCGATGATCTGTCGCGTGATCTCGTCTTCGCCGCGCGTGAACTCGTCGAGCGGTATCTCTTCGCCCGCCGCGATGCGACGGATGAGATCGAAGTTGGTCGAAGTCAGCAGGCCGAGGTTCTGGCAGTTCTGCCGGTAGATGCGCTCGATGTTTTCGGCGATGACGCAGCGAATGCCGGCGGCAATCTCGGCGTAAGGCGACTGCTCGCGGCTCGACCCTTTGCCGCGCCGCTTGCCGGAAACCGATACCGTGAAGCCGCCGCGCTTCACGTCACCGGCTTTGATGGGGAACTCGTCGCCGCACTTCAAGCCGATGTAGACGAACTCGCCGATCTTCTCGTCGAAGTGATAGCAGATGTAAGCGGGCGTGATCTCGTCGGTCGAGATGTCGTTGCGCAGGGGCGGAATATGATTTGGGTCGAGGTCGTTGCCATCGAGCTGCGCGCGAACGACGGCGGCGTCTTCGGCCAGGAAGAGAATGCGGCCTGCGAGTTGAACTCTGTCGGGGCGCTTCTCGACCTGCCGGGTAAGCAAGCTCTCAATCATCAAGAACTCCTCTAAGAGATTATGAACCGCTTGCAGCGAGTGAGTGATAGAAAAGGCTCATCCGGCTGCAATGAATATTTTAACCTTTGCGCCGGGGTGTTGGCAAAAGGCGGAGAAGTTTGCACGCATCAGCGCAAGAAACAGCGAGCTATGAGGCAAGGATTGCGATACCTCTTGACTCTAAATTGAAGCAGATGAGATGGGGACAGGGAGGATTGGCCACAGAGGCACAGAGACACCGAGCGGGAATAAAACATGTTGAGAAGATCAGGACTTCTTTAATGATCTTCTCTCTGCCTTGGTGCCTCTGTGGCCAATCCTTATTCTGCTTTTCTCATGCGGTCTGATTTAGCCCGCTTCAGCGGGCTAGCCCGCAGGGCCGATAGGCCAGCCGTTTACGGCTGGTTGCAGATGCCGAAGCAAATGCACGGAGGGCGCTTTAGCGTCCTTCTCGCGCTGGCTTTAGCCATGAACCCAGTGGCTAAAGCCGGTGGTGGTAAGCCCGTTAAAACGGGCTGGGGAGATTGTGCCCCGCATGATTACCAGCCCTAAAAGGGCTGGCCTAATTGCCCTGCGGGTAAGCCCGCTGAAGCGGGCTGCGGAGGGGAAGCAGCGTGCTCATATATTCAAGCGTGCTCACATACTCAATACAAAGCTATTCGACCAGCCGTTGATGTTTCGCACGCGGATGCGGTTGGCTCCTGAGCGCAGGGCCAGTTGATTGGCATCGCCGCTAATAATCAACTTGCTGCCTGCGCCTTTGATCTTGATCTTTTGCGGCGGCGCAACGACGCGCCCGTTGATTTCTACTGCCAATCCTTCAGTCAGTCCGCGCGCTTTTAACGTCAACTGCGCGCCTGTGAATGAAGCGGCGGTCAGGCTCAAGCCGCCGCTGTCGGCGCGGCTGAAATCGACCCCGGCTTCGGCGCTGCGATTGCCCGCGCGGTCAACCAGCACGATGTCTGCGCGCGAAGCCGTTGCCAGCGCGCTCAAGCCGTTAAGCGCCAGTTGAGATTCAAGCCGTCGCGCATTGCCGGCGTTGATCGTCAGCACAGAGACGGGGCGAAGCAAGCGGCCCGCTTCATCGACAAGGCCGATCTCTGCCGTAGCCATATCGCCATCACGATCCAGCGCCGCGCAGTCAAGTTGCAAGGCGTCGCCTTCGAGACGTGCGGCGAGATTGAAGATAACCGGCGCGTGATTATCCATACCGACTGACGCGCCGCCCGTGACGGTCGCGGTCACGGTAAAGCTGGCGTCGCCCGGCCCCCAGTTCGCTATCGCCATATAGTAAATCCCTGCGCGCAAGGGCAGGGAACTCGTCGGCGTGATCGTGATGGCTTCGTTGCCGGAATCTGAAGTTGATTTGTAATCCACCACGGGATTGTGGCCTTGCAGCACGACCGGCTGGCCGAAACGCGCATAGAGATCAACGTCCTGATCGCCGCGCATTTCAAGAATCAACCGGGTCGCGCCGGGCGGGACCACAATCGCATATTGGGTGTGACTGAGCACAGCAAGATTCGGCGGCGGCGCGAATAATCCTCCGGCCTGCGGCTGCCCTGAGGTCAACGCAATAACGGTTGTCTGATCTAACGCGCTCCGAGTTCGGTAGCCAATCGCCGCAAGCGCCGCGAGGTCGTTATCATTGAGCGAGTGGTACTGGCCACCGATTATCGTTGGATTCATCACGCCGAGGTATTGGCCGGTAATGTAATTATCCTTCCAGTGCGCCGGTGATTGGCCGTCGCCGCCTGTGCCGTCAGGCCGCCCGGTCGAAAGCGCCAGCGCCGCGTCGCCGGCATAGAAACGCTGTTCGCCGCCCGAAGAGAGCACGCGCGCCGCTGTGGCGAAGTCGCTGTTGATCGCTTCGGGGCGCAGCCGGAAGAGATCGCAAATCGTCGGTTGCGCTGCTGCCGAATCATTCATCTCGCGCTCGCCGACCGACGAGATGAAGCCGAGTATGTGGCCGATCTCGTGTAGCGCGAGGGCTTCAAAATCGAGCTTATCGGCATCAATGCCATCGCTCGCATCGAAGTCAAAGTTGAACCTCGAATTAATGGCGATGGTCGGCGGTAAGCCAAAGTCATCCAACTCGCCTTCAGGATCAGCGACCGCATCAATCAATCCAATCGCGCGCAACGTGGCCGTTGTCGCCGCTAATCCTTGCGAGGTTCCGAGGTCGGTCGGCAGCGCTCTGGTCGGAAGCGAGTTGTAGAGCGAGCGTTGCTCGACCGCGACGCTCTCGGCGATCAAGCCATCGCGCGCCGCCGGAAAGAGCGCGTTGCCGGCGAGTGACTGCGTGTCGGCACAGGCTACCGCATCCGCGTCGAACGGTTGTCCGAACAGGGTCGGCCCGAAATCAACGTCGATGACGATGGCGATGTTCGTTTGAATCCGCGCTGCCCATTGCGCGGCGGCACGCGTGAAAGCGTCGCGCGCCGCGCTGTAGCTCTGCAATTGCGGTGTGCCGCGCAGGATGATCTTCAAGCCGGTCGCTTGATCCGTAACGGGAGTGAGCGCGGTCAGCGGCAAGTTCGTATCGCGCTCTTTGAGGCGACGCGTTTGTTCGGGGCTGGCTTCGAGACAGGTGGCCCGCCCGCCGACCATCCGATAGATGAACGTGCCCGATGTGTCCGCTCCCATCCAGCCGATGCGACTGGCTATCTTTTGTGGCGCTGCCACGGCGATTGACTCGCTGGCTTTGCCGACAGGCGAGAGCAAGACGGCGTTGAGAATGAACAAGCATGCTAGAGCGACGGCGCGGCTGGGGGCTTGACGCAGCATACGACCTCGTAGAATTCAGTTGTCAGTTAGCAGTGGCCAGTGGTCAGTTGAGTTGTCAATCAGTCCCGTGGGGACGCAAGGTTTATAGTTAAGGATACAATAGATGAAGCAAGCTCCGTCAGGAGCGGGATGTTGATATTGCGCCCCTACGGGGCTTCGTCACATCCTTCAGCCATTTCTATAAACATCGCGCTCCTACGGAGCTTGCTTCATCTCTTGCATCGGTAACTATAAACATCGCGCTCCTGACGGAGCTTCGTCACATCCGTCAGCCATATCTATAAACATCGCGTCCTTACGGGACTCACTGACGGCTGGCAACTGACACAATGGGCGTCACTGTCGAGGCTCAGGGAGGAATTCAGTGATGACGAGCGTGGCGAAATCGAAACCCATTGTAGATCAATTCGCGCAACAGAGCCAACCCCAGGTCGGGGAATATGACGCGACCGCCGACGGCGCAGGTCGCCTGATTGACAAGCCGGGTGGCGTCCAGCTAGTCTTGCCGAGCGCTGACGCGATGCCGCAGGCCGGGAGTCGCCTTGCGAAAGGCCGCGTCTGGATGCACACCTTTTCGTCTTCATCCCAATTGAACCCTGAATTGAAACGGAGTACAGGATGACCAAGAGAGGTTGGCCGCGCGCCGTGTGGCTGGTTTTGATAATTGCGGCAATCGCCGCTTTACTGGTCGATGACCTGTCGGCGCAACGTCAGCGCAAGCCGCCCGCGCGTCCACAGCCCACTCCGCTTCAGCCGCCGAAGCCTGAGCTGGTCATTCAGAATGGCCACTTCGACAACATCCGCGCGGTCGCTTTCAGCCCTGACGGTCGGTTGATCGCATCGGGCGGCGCGGATCAAACGATACGACTCTGGGAAGCCGCGACGGGCCGTCTCTTGCGCGTCCTCGAAGGCCACTTCGATGATGTTGCCTGCCTCAGTTTTGCGCCCGATGGCCGTGTGCTGGCGTCGGCCAGCCTCGACAAACGCATTAATCTTTGGGAGGTCGAAACCGGCAAGCTGCTGCGCTCGCTGACGGGCCACGAGGCCGAGGTCGTCGGCATCGCTTTCAGCCCTGACGGGCGCGAACTGGCTTCGGCCAGCGGCGATGCGACCGTCAACGTGTGGGACGTTAAGAGCGGCGAATTGCTGCTGACGATTGAGGCGCGGTCGCCTGTGCGCGCCGTCGCCTTCAGTCCTGACGGTCAGACCATCGCCGGTTGCACAGACAACGCGGTCAGGCTCTGGAGCAGCGAGGGCGGCGCGCTCGTCCGCACGCTCGAAGGCCACACGGCAGCCGTGCGCGCCGTCGCCTTCAGCCGCGATGGTCGTGTCATTGCTTCGGCCAGTCTCGATAAGTCGGTCAAGCTCTGGGATACGGGAAGCGGCAACCTCCTGCGCACACTCACGGGCCACAGCAGCGGCGTTGTCTCTGTAGCCTTTCATACAGACGGTAAAACGCTCGCCTCAGGCAGTCAGGACAAGAGCGTCATCTTGTGGGATGTTGAAACCGGCAAGCCGCTGCGCACACTGGCCGGTCACGCTAACCCGATTAGCGCCGTCGCGTTCAACAACGACAGCTCCGTCATCGCCGCCGCCAACTATCGCGCCGTGACGCTGTGGGAGACGGCGAGCGGCAAACAACTCCGCACGCTCGAAGGTCGCTCGTTGGAAGTGCGCCGCATCGCCTACAGCGCCGACGGGCGCACGCTCGCCACGACCAGCGGCGCGACCATCAAGCTGTGGGACGCGCCAAGCGTGCGACTGGTGCGGACGCTCGCGGGCCACGCCTCTGAAGTAAGCGGCGTCGCCTTCAGCCCGGACGGAAAGACCCTCGCCTCGGCGAGCTGGGACAAGACCGTCAAGCTGTGGGAGGTCGAAAGCGGCAAGGCGATTCGCACGCTCACCGGCCACACGTCAGAGGTGAGCGCGGTCGCTTACAGCCCCGATGGCCGTGTCGTCGCGGCGGGTGGCGAAGACCGCAGCATTCGTTTGTGGGATGCCGGCACAGGAAAACTGCTGCGCACGTTGGCCGGGCATTACAGCGTCGTGTCGGCCATTGCTTTCAGCCCCGATGGCCGCACGCTCGCCTCCGCCAGCGTCGATAAGACCGTGCGACTGTGGGAGGTTGACAGTGGTCGCCTGACGCGGGCGCTCGAAGGTCACACCTCGCAGGTGCACGCGGTAGCCTTCAGTCCCGATGGCCGTATCATCGCTTCGGGCAGCGCCGATAAAACGATCAAGCTGTGGGATGCGGCGAGCGGCGCGCTGCTGCGCACGGTTGAAGGCCACACCTATGATGTGCTCAGCCTCGCCTTCAGCGGCGATGGCCGTGTGCTGGCGTCGGGCGGCTACGACAAGACGATCAAGCTGTGGGATGCGGCGAGCGGCAATCTCATTCGCACGCTGACGGGCCACGCCAGCCCCGTTTCGTCGCTTGCTTTCAGCACGAATCGCAAGTGGCTGTTGTCGGGAAGCTGGGACACGACGACGAAAATCTGGTCGCTCGAACTCGGCAGCCCTTTAGTAACCTTACTCGCTTTCAAGGATGGCAACTGGGTTGCGTTCACGCCCGAAGGCTACTATGACGGCTCGGACAAAGGCGGGCAGTATGTCGCCTGGCGCGTTGCTAACACGATCTTCGACTTCGATCAGTTTTTTGATCGCTTCTTCAAGCCACAGGTTGTGCCGCAGACCTTGCAGGAGCAAGCGCCAAGACCTACGGACACCATCGCCAAAGGCTTTGCGATGCCGCCTGAGGTACGCATCACGTCGCCGCGCAAAGACGAGCGCTTCACGTCCGAAGAAGTCGAGGTGACGATTGAAGCGCGCGACACGGGCGGCGGCGCTGACGACTTGCGACTCTATCAAAACGGCAAGCTCGTTAATCCGGGCAATCGCGGTTTGAAAGCGGCATCGCGCAGCTCGGTATCGGCAACCTATCACGTGTTGCTCGCGGATGGCGTCAATACATTGCGCGCGGTGGCTTACAGTCGTGACCGCACGGAGAGCCATGCCGATGAGATCAGCGTGCAACTGGCCGCGCCGGAAAAACAGGCGTCGTTGCGTATGCTCATCGTCGGCATCTCGCGTTATCAAAACCCGGCGTTGAACCTGGGCTTTGCGAAGCAGGACGCCGAGAGCGTGGCGAATTATTTTCAACAGACCGGCGCGCGATTGTTCCGCGCAGTCGAGATCAATCGGCTTTACGACACAGAGGCCAGCCGCGCCAACATCCTGAAAGCCTTCGCGCACTTGAACGAGACGGCGCAGCCCGAAGACGTGGTGATTATCTATTTCGCGGGCCACGGCGACAGTCGCGGCGATCAGTGGTACTTCATCCCGCACGAAGTCACGCAGCCCGAACGCGACGAGCAACTGACGGCGGGCGGCATCTCGTCGGCGATGATCTCTGAGGAGCTGGTGAAGATTCGTTCGCAGAAAGTGCTGTTGTTGCTGGACGCCTGCCGGTCGGGCGGCGCAGTGGTGTCATTTCGCGGCTACGAAGACCGCAAGAGCTTGGCGCAACTGGCGCGCTCCGCCGGCGTCCACATCATCGCTGCGTCAGGCGCGAGCCAGCTCGCGGCAGAAGTGGACGAGCTGCGTCACGGCCTGTTCACTTACGTGTTGCTGGCGGGCTTGAAAGGCGAGGCGGTCGTCGGCGCGACAAACCGCAGCATCACCGTGCGCGGCCTGCTCGCTTACATCGAAGATCAATTGCCCGAAGTGTCGAAGAAGTACAAAGCCGAAGCGCAGTACCCGGTTAGCTCGTCAAAGGGTCAGGACTTCCCTTTGGCGTTGCTGCGATGAAGTGATCGGAATAGATAAGCCGGAATAGATAAACAAGATGATGTTTGCCGCGCAGTGGCAGGTCGTGAAGTGGGCTAGCGGCTTTGCTGCGTAACGGCAATCATTCACTGCTGCGTAGCAGCAGGTGAACGATTGCCGTTACGCGGCAGGAGAATAATTGCCGCTACGCGGCAGGAGAATGATTGATGCGTAGCGGCGGTGAATGATTGCCGCTACGCGGCAGGAGAATGATTGATGCGTAGCAGCAGGAGAATGATTGCCGCGTAGCGGCATTTGAGTTTAGGCAGGCATTTCAATGCCTGCACTCATCGACGCAAACGCCACGCGTCGCGTCAGCGACGCCTGAGTTCAGGGGATTCAGGCGTCGCTGACGCGACGCGGGCTGATCTCTCGTTTGCATTCCAGGCGTTGAAACGCCTGGCTAAACTCAAATGCCGCTACGCGGCAATTTCCCAGGCGTTTCAACGTCTGGCTAAACTCAAATGCCACTACGCGGAACAAATGGATGGAGCTACGCGGAACAAACGGATGGAGCTACACGGCACAAACTGCGCCACAACGCGGCACAAACGGATGGCGCTTGCGTGAGCCGACCGCGCTTACCTGTCGCCCAGCATCGGCCTTACACGTCGCCCAGAATTAACTTGGCGATGGTTTGCAGTTGCATGTTCGACGTGCCTTCGTAAATCTTACCGATCTTGGCGTCGCGGTAATACTTCTCCGCCGGATAATCTTTCGTGTAGCCGTAGCCGCCGTACAGCTCGACGACCTGCGAGGTGACGTGCTCGGCCACCTGCGACGTGAAGAGCTTGGCCATCGCCGCTTGCGTCACGAAGTTCTCGCCCGCGTCTTTCATACGCGCTGCGTTGTAGACCAGCAGGCGCGCCGCTTCAAGCTCGGTGGCGACCTGCGCGATTTGGAACTGCACGCCTTGAAATGCGCCGATGGCTTTGCCGAATTGCCGCCGCTCTTTCACATAGTTGATTCCATAGTCGAGCGCGCCGGCACTCAAGCCGACCATCTGCGCGCCGATGCCGATGCGGCCTTCATTCAACGTCTCGATGGCGATCTTGTAGCCGCGACCTACTTCGCCGAGCACGTTCTCTTTCTTGACGGCGCAGTCTTCCAAAATCAACTCACAGGTCGAGCTGGCGCGGATGCCGAGCTTGTTCTCTTTCTTGCCGACGGTGAAGCCGGCGAAGTCACGCTCGACTAGAAAAGCGGTGATGCCGCGATAGCCTTTGTCGGGCGCGACGTTGGCAAAGACGATGAACAGACCCGCTTCCGCGCCGTTCGTGATCCACAGCTTGCGCCCGTTGAGCACGTAATGATCGCCCTTGTCTTCGGCCCGCGTCGCCAGCGCGAAGGCGTCTGAGCCGGACCCGGCTTCAGAGAGCGCGTACGCGCCGACCGTGTCGGTGGCGAGGCGCGGCAGGTAACGGCGCTTCTGCTCTTCGTTGGCCCAGGTGAGCACAGCGTTGTTGACCAACGTGTTCTGCACGTCAACGACGACGCCCGCCGACGCGTCGGCGCGCGACAGTTCTTCGACGGCGATGATTGAGTTGAAGAAGCTGCCGCCCTGACCGCCGTACTCTTCGGGGATGGCGATGCCCATCAACCCAAGCTCGAAGAATTGCTTGATGAGGTCGGCGGAGAACTTGCCCTGCTCGTCCATCTCGGCGGCGAGCGGGCGCACCTGACTGTGCGCGAACTCGCGCACGGACTGGCGGAATAACTGCTCCTCGTCGGTTAAAGAGGTCAGCGCGCGCGGTGCGCTTTCAGAAGCCGTTGCTGCTTGTGACATGAATGGTTCCTCCGCAAGACAGATCGAAGTGTGACATTGAGTTTCAATTTAGCACGCGCATTTTGTGAGTCGCAAGGTAGTATCCACTTCGCCCCCTCTATCGCCTGCTGCGCCGATCCACTCCGCCGCCTTGATGTCGCGGAGCCTGAGTACGTCAACGGACGAGTGCGATTTTGTTTTCGTAAATCCAATACGATTTTTTCTAGTTTACATAGGTCTGTAATGAGTAGATAATCACAGGCGACTCAGGTGCAGGGTAATCCTTCTCTCATCGCCACGCCGCCCTGTGCAGTTTCTTCCAATCGCCAGTTAAGGAGTTGAAATGAGTGTCAGGCTACTATTCCTGCTGATCTCCCTGATGACCGCTGTCCCTGTCTACGCACAAGACGGCGCAATCGTCATTGATGGAACGGACGCCAACGAGCACGGCTATTCGTCAAGCGATGGCAATCATGGCGGCTGGTTATACATGCAGCGGGTGCTTGAGGCGCTGGCCGCAAGGCGACCTGCGCAGGCCGCCAAAATCGTCGTCGCCCTGACCCCGCACCAGGGCCGCGCGCGCGCCGCCATCGAATCCGCTTTCAACCTCTCCTCGCTCAAGCTTGGCTTGCCGCTTGAAGAGCAATGGCAGCTTAAGATGGTTGATTGCCCGTCGCTTACCGATTCGTGTGCGGCGCTTGTTTCCTATTTGAGCAACCTTTCAATAGAGAATACAGGCATCCTCTACATTCCCACCTACGGCCTGTTAGAGGAGAGCACAGACCTCACGCTAAACGAGATGCAGACGATCAACGAGCACGACCAGAAGATCGCCCGATTCTGCAAGGTGCAGGGCGGCGCGCTGTTCGCAATGGGCGAATCCGGGCCGGGACATTGGGACTGGCTGCCGGCCCTGTTGCCCGGTGTTCAGGTCCATGATCATTTGCCGGAAGGGATAGAGACGCCAATCAGCCTAACCGAAGAAGGAACCAGCGCCTTGCTCGGCTTGCCTGATGCGGAGATTGGGTTCGCCCAGCCCTGGCACAATTCATTTGAGTGGGAGGCGGCAACGCTTCAGGTGCTTGGGACCGCGCCGCTTTCTGCTTCGGCTCCGTCCGACCAGAACGTGATTATCGCCAGCAAGGTGACGCTGGCCGATCTGGGCATCGCCATCACGGCTTTGCCCAACCCGGCAAAGGCCGGAGCGAGTATCAGCTATACCATCACGGTCCGAAACGATGGCCCCTCGGCGGCGACGCAGGTCTCAATCGGTCTCGCGCTCGCGCCATCGCTCAGCTCGATCATCTGCCAGCCGGCTGACGCTTGTCGCGAGACGGAACAGGCGCTCGCCGCTCTGCTCGGAACCTTACCGCCGGGAGCCTCGCAAACGCTTACGATTCAAGCCGTGGTCAATTGCGCGATTGCGGATGGCGCGATGCTGACCACTGCGGCAACCGTCCGATCAGCAACCCCCGATCCGAAGACGGACAATAACCGGGCGGCGGCCTTGACCCCGGTTGTGGCCCCGACGACGCTCACGCTCGACACGCAGAGGCTCAACTTTGGCGAGCTCTCGGTCGGCGCGACGAATCGCTCTGCCGCGCTCTCGTTTACGGTGAGCAACACGGGCGTGTGTGCGCAGCCGCTCGCCTTTCAACTGCTTCAGCGCGCGAGCCGCGATGCGCGGATTCTGAACCCGAACCTCGGCGACTGTAGCAGGAACCAGGGCTTAGCCCATCCGGGAGACTGTCGCTTCTTTACGATCACGGATACGGCGGCAGCCGCGCCAAGAGCCGTCGTCGCCGGGTCATCTCCCATCGTCGTGCCTGCCGGCGCAACTCAACGCTACGAGATCGGCTTTGGCCCTGAGACTCCGGCCTTCACCAGTCAGACCGGCGGCCTGCCTTCCGATCTGGTCTTGCCGGAAAGGCCGGTAACGTTGCTCCTGCTCACGCTCAATCAGACGACGGCCAGGTCACTCAGGCTGTCGAGCCGAATTGTTCCCGAAGTCTATCTGGTTGATCCGAACGTGACATTAACGCAGTCAGGCAAGATCTATACGATTGAATGCACGGTCTATGATTCTGCGCCCGAAGATGTCAAAAGCGTGCAGTATGATTTTCGCAACGGCGCAGACCTGATTGATAGTCAGGCCGTCGCTGTCTCTGAGGCCATCGCGCAGAAAGCGCAGAACGGCGAACTGATACGCGGCCAAAGTTTCAAGATCAGGCAGCGCTTTTCGGTTCCCGGTAAGATCAAAGTCACCAGCGTGCAGGTGACGGTTCGCGGCGGCAGCTCTGTCGTGGGGCCTGTGACTGCCGCGTCGGCGAGCGTAGCTGCTGCCGCGTCGGTTACGCGGATAGAGATGAAGCCGCTCACGCTCAAGCCGCTGCCACGTGAGCGGCGGGCCGCCAAACGCCAACCCAACGCGCCGTAAAACGAGCCGCTCGGCGCAGCGAGCGGCTGGAGGACTGACCGCATGTACAGGCACGAACCGTCAGCAGTTTGTTGGACGACTCTGATCATTCTAATTGTCTCTCTGGTCCTGGGGCCTGCCGTTGCGCGGGCGCAGAACCATCCGCGCTATTCGGCGAGCGGCGGTTCGTCAGGGCCAATCGGCATGATCTGGTCCGACGGGCAGGTCAGGATGAATGGCCGGCTGGCCGGCGGCGGGCAGCCGGTCTGGAGCGGCGACTTGCTTGAGGCGGTATCAAGCGCGAGCAATCAAGTCTTCATTGAGTCGGTCGGGCAGGTCAGCTTGATGAGCAATGCAAGGGTGCGGCTTTCGTTAGGCGCAACGGGCGGCGATGAGCAATCCATTCATCCGGTGCTTGTGGCGGCGCTGCTCGACGGCGATCTGGCTTTGCGACTCAATCAGGAAGCCAGCGCCTACGTCGAAACCGGCGGCCAGGGCTTCCAGTCATCCGCCGGGGCCGTCTTCCGCATAGGCATGCGCGATGGCCATCCGTTTGTGGACACCGAGCGCGGTTGGGTCGAGCCGGCTTCGACAGACTCTGGCCGAATCATATCGGTTGGTTCGGCGAGTATGATAGATCGCAAGACGAATAGCACCAGAGCTGCTCGCGGGCGGACCAATGTGCCGAAAGGCCAGGAACAAACCTGTCTGGTCGAACTGAGATGGGTGGACAAGCCTGGCCGTCAACATCTGGTTCGGGCCGTCTCCTGGGCAGGAGGTCTGAGCCTTTCGCGGATGCAAGGCGACTCGCAACCGGCAGTGGGCGTGCCGGTGGCCTTCCGGCTCACCAATCTCATTGGCACGCTCAATGGCCAAACGGATGTGATTGTGAAGACCGACGCCGCCGGAATCGCCAGAGTCACCTTCACCGCTCTGAAAAATGGCAGCGCCACGTTGATCGGCAAAGTGATGGCCGCCCCTGATGACACCTGTGTGCCGTCGGATGAGGTGCGATGGGAGATTCGCGTTCCGAGATGGTTGACCCCGACCAAGCTGATCATTTTCGGGGCGGTCGCCACGATTGCCACCTACCCGCTCTGGAGGCCGGAAAGAAAGATCAAGCAGGTTCCGCCGGTGGAGATCATCCCTTGACCTTCACCAGCAGTCGCTGGCCGAGTCCGCGCAATGCTTTCTTTAATTCTTCATCATTGCCTTCCAACTCGGCGACCATTTTCTTGGGGAAGAGGGCTTGTGCCTTTTCCAGCTTCTCCCGTGCCTGCTCGTAGCAGGCGTTCTTCTCTGATGGCGACTGTACAGCCGTTGCCAAATCCAGCCACGTAACTCCCCAGTTATGATAGACCCGCGCCTGTTCATCCTGGGGTGATGCTTCAAAGACCTTGCCAGTGGAAATCTCCCGGTATTTTTGTTCGATCTTGCGGAGATTGGCCGCCCAATTCGCCCCCTTATCGTAATTGACTTGCTCCGCTTGGGCGTCGGCCAGGCTTCTACTGGTGCGCACCCATGTTTCAGGCGGGTCCGTTTCGTTTAATAAGCCAAGAGCGGATTGATAGGAGGCGGCTGCCTTCTCAATAGAGGGCTTGTCGTTTTTGAGCACGCCGAGCGTGAGGCGGACACTGCCAAGCGCTTGTTTCATCTTTGACCTCAGCAGTCGCCAGTCGCCATAGGTTTTATCATCCGCGTAGTCCAGCGCCCTTTCGAGTTTTTTGCCCGCCTGTTCAAACTCGTCCATTCTTTCTTTGCCCGGCGTCCGGTTCGCCAATTCAAACAACGCAAGGCCATAATTGGAAAACAGCAGGGCAAGCTCGAAGTCATCCGTGGTTTGAAGCGAATTCTCCAGCGCTCGATACAGTTGTACCGCTCGCTGGAAGCAACTGGCCGCCTCTAATGGCTCCACCAATCCGCCCTGAAGCGTTTCTGCCGCGGCCTGATTCATCTGGGCTTTCCAGCGCATCTCTATTTCATCCGTCTCTACTTCATTAAATGATGCTATGGCCTGACTCAGATCGGGAACCGGACCGAGTAAAGCGGATTTCGTTAATAGGAGTCCTTTATAGAAACTCAGTACGCTTGATTTGCTCTTTTCCAGGTTGGCAATGGCCTTTTTGAGAGCTTGCGTTCTCTCTCCCTTCGGGCACGACAGAGTAGAAATGAGCCTGACCATATCAAGCATCTCTTTACAATTGATCTCTTTCAGCTCCTGCGGTTTTAAATTGAAATAGTCCTGCGTGATAAAAGCTAAACGATTAAAGTCCTCATTGTCCGATTCGGGCAGACCGATAATCAGCAGGTGCAGGTAGACGTACGTTCGGCCCTCACTTGGCCGGATTTCGCCCCAGATGACGATATTCGTGGCATACGGGCTACGTTCCGTGATCAATTTCGCCCGCTCAATATTCTCGTCATTCTCTTCCTGCTCTTTGGCCGTATCATAAGCGAATTGCTGATAACACCGTTGCGCATGCACGGGAAAATCCGGTGCGGTCCCTGAGATTTCTGCAAGAAGGCGGTCGGCGAACAAGCACCCCTCGGCTGTCGGTTGCGCGTTAGCGCCGGTGAAATCGAGAATCGAAACCACTAATTTATTGGGCAGGCCACGCAGCTTGCCGCCGCCGTTGAAGACCACGAAGAGCAGCAGCAAGAGGCTGAGCGTCGCCGTCAGCCCGGCGACCCAGAGGCGTCGCCACGCTTGCCGTCTGGCTCTCCAGTAAAGAACGCCCGTGGCCATCAAGGTCGCCGCCGCCAGCAGGTGAGGCGCGGTCATCGTCCGCAGCGCCCGCAGCGGCGGCTGGCAATCGTTCGGCAGCAGAAGGAAATAGGTCAGCGGGATGACCGGCAGCAAAAGCAGCGGCCAATGCCTTTCACCGATCAGCCAATTGCTGATCTCCTTGAGCAGACGTTTGAGCCAGAAACGCCGCTGGTCAATCCCTTTGAGAATGGTCTCAATCAGCCTGTCCCACGCATCCTTTGCAGTCCAATCCACCCACTGCCGCTGAGCCAGCTTTGATGGGCAGGGGCAGTCGTCCAGGCAGATAGGAATGAGATAGATCTTATCCTTGAATCTCTTTTGTTGTATCTCCAGCGCGCACTCAATCTCTGCCTGGATGACGCCCGTCTTAGCAACCAGATGGTGCGATATGCAGACCAGGAAGAAATCATGAGTTCGGATCGTCTCCTTGATTTTGTCTAACCACTGCTCGCCGGGGATCAGGCTTTCCTTATCCATCCAGGGACAGAAGCCCATTCTCGACAGCCGTTGATATATTTCAGTCACCTGTGGGGTGTCTTCGTGGGCATAGCAGAGAAAAATCTTCTCGTTCATGGAGGACCTCCCGAATGAATCCCGGCGGAATCTTTAGCTGATCGGCGGCGCGGCGTTGTTGATGTTCAGACCTGAAGGCGTCTACGGGCGCTTAGCGATGCCGGCCATTCACGAGCAGGATGATTGCGCTTCGGTCAGCCGGGCTATGTGGCGAGTGCAGTGTATCACAAAACCGCGCTGCATAGACCTCAAGATATTGAGGTCGCCTGGGTACATATTGAATTGAGCGGCGGGGCGTTGCGGGCGCGGCCTTGAGCCTGCGGCCCTGAAGCAGGGCGAACCTGCCGGCTCCGCAGGTCGTAGTCCAACTGAGTTCTTGCGAAGAATCGGTTATAATGCAAGCGAGGAAGATTGAGCGGTCGCGTTCCTGTGGCCGCCGATACCGAATGACAACGCGGAGGCTTCATGTACTGTCCCAATTGCGCTGCGCCGTACAGCCATGGTTTGCGATTCTGCAAACAGTGCGGCACGAATTTATTGGATAAGCCAGAGACGTTGCCCGCGCCGCCCGCGCCGGCCCCCAAAGTCACCGGCGCGGCGTGGGCGCTGGCGCTGGCGATGATCACGATTGTTCTCGGCGGGCTGGGCATTGTTTGTACGAACGCATTTGATTTGATGCGTGCCAGTGATACCCATAACGGCAACCCGACGCCGGTGGCGATTGTGATGCTGGTCTTCGGCTCGCTAACCATCTTCGGCGTCGTGTTCATGTTGATGCGCCTGTTCACGCACCTGATCGGCACGCGCTCGCATCACGCCACAATGGCGACGCCGGTCAGCAAGAACATCGCCGCCGCGCCGCCGCTTGTGCAATTGCCCGCGCCGCCGTCGGCTATCAGCAGCGTCACCGAACACACGACGCGCAACTTCGAGCAGAGCGTTTACGATAAGCTGCGCGCCCGCGAGTAACGCCGCGCGCCGGTAAAGAATCAAGCGGCAGCCGCGAGGCTGCGCGACTACAAAGGCGAATATGTTTTGTCCAAATTGTGGCGCGGAATCGACGCCGGGACTGCGCTATTGCAAGCAGTGCGGGATGAATCTGAGCCAGACGGCGGAGATGCCGCCGCTGCCACCCGCAAAGTTTCCTATGGCGTTGACGATCACGTTTCTCATCATCATCGCCATCATCTCTATCACCGGCATCATCGGCCCATTCGAGATGGCAACGGATATGTCATTACGCGGCGGCATACCGGGCCACGTCGTGCCGCTGCTGATACTTGGCCCGCTGGTGACGCTCGGCATTGACGCTTTGCTGGTATGGATGCTGCTGCGGCTGTTGAAAATTCATCACGAATTCGGCGTCGCGCCACGCGTGCAGTCGTCGCGCCCGCCGCAGCCTAAAGAGTTCGCGCCGCCGCAGCTCAACGCCCCGCCCTCTGCCATCGGCAGCGTCACCGAACACACGACGCGCAATTTCGATGAGTACGAAAAGAACATTCGCGCGCGCCAGGCGAGGCGCGACACCAACGAAGTGTGACGGCTCGTCGTCTGCGTGTCAGGCCACCCGCCGCGCCCGCGTCCTGCCGAGCGCTTTCAGGTTGATGACTTCGGAGGATGATTGATGAATGTGATTGAACTGAGAAATGCGACCAAACGCTTTAATGAGTTTGTCGCGGTTCGTGACTTATCGTTTGCCGTGCGACAGGGCAGCATCTTCGGCCTGCTTGGCCCGAACGGCGCGGGCAAGACCACTTCCATTCGCATGATCGTCAACATTACCGCGCCCGACGATGGCGAGGTGCTGGTGATGGGCCGCCACATGAACGCCGAGCTGCAAGCTCACATCGGCTACCTGCCGGAAGAACGCGGCCTTTATAAGAAGATGACAGTCGGCGATCAGCTCGTCTTCTTCGGCAATATCAAGGGACTGGATTCGCGCACTGCCGCGCGCAACGCCGACGAGTGGCTCAGTCGCCTTGAGCTTTCCGAGTGGAAGGGCAAGAAGCCGCCCGACCTCTCGAAAGGTATGCAGCAGAAAGTGCAGTTCATCGCTACGGTTCTTCATAACCCCGACATCTTAATTCTCGATGAACCGTTTTCGGGCCTCGACCCGGTGAGCGTGGGCGTGCTCAAGAGCGCCATCCTCGACCTGAAGAAGCAAGGCAAGACCGTCATCTTCTCGACGCATCAGATGGAGCAGGTCGAGCAGATGTGCGACGACATCTGCTTAATCAACCACGCGACGAAGGTGCTGGGCGGCGGCCTCAAAGAAGTCAAGGGCCGCTACGGGCGCAACACGGTCATCCTCGATTACGAAGGGCCGGACGACTTTCTCACGCCGGAGCTGGTCAAGCGTCATAATCGTAATGCAAGCTACAGCGAGATACTCTTGCAGGACGGCGCGGACGCGCAAGAGATACTGCGACGCGCGGTCGTTGCGGGCGTTCGCATCAACCGCTTCGAGCTGGTCGAGCCGTCGCTGAATGACATCTTCATCGAATCCGTCACCGGCACGAAAGAGCTGGCCAACCGCCGCGTTGAGGTGGAGGCGATATGAATAAAATCTGGGCCATCATCAAACGCGAATACATCGTGCGCGTCCGCACGCGCGCCTTCGCTATTAGCACGATTATCAGCCCGCTGTTGCTGTTGGCGCTGGCGCTGTTGCCCGGTTTGCTGGCGGTGCGCGGCGGCGGCGAGCGCCACGTCACCGTGCTCGATCAGAGCGGCGACCCACAGCTATTCGATGCCATCAAGAGCCGCCTCGAATCAGGCGGCGCGAGCGGCGATGACGCCGATAAGAACCGACCGCAACTGACGCGCTACGTGTTGACGCGCCGCGCCGTCGCTGCCGGTGAAAACATTGATGAGGTGATTCGCAACGACTACAACGGCAGCGGCAAACAGGATGGCGATCAAGCCTACCTGATTTTGCCCGCAGGCATACTCGACAATGCCAGGCCGGAGTATCGCTCGAAGAATACTAGCGACTTTGGCATACGCTCGCTTGAGTCGGCCATCAGTCAGGGGGTGACGGCGCGCAAGCTCGAACGCGCGGGCCTGTCCGGCGACCGCATCAAGGACTTTACGCGGCGCGTCGAGTTGGACACCAAGAAGCTGACGGCGGAAGGCGGCGCGCAAGAAGACGGCGGCATGGGCTTCATCCTCGCTTTCGTCATGCTCTTCTTTATGTACATGACGGTGCTGTTTTACGGGCTGTTTATGATGCGCGGAGTCATCGAAGAGAAGCAGTCGCGCATCGTCGAGATCGTCGTCTCGTCGGTGAAGCCATTCGAGATGATGATGGGCAAGCTGATCGGCATCGGTCTGGTCGGGCTGACGCAGATCGGCATCTGGATTACGAGCGTGGCCTTGCTTACGACCGTGGGCATCTCGGTCTTCGCCTCGCGTGGCGTTGCGCTGCCGCACGTTCCGCCATCGATGCTCGTCTACTTCCTCATCTTCTTCGTGCTCGGCTATTTCCTCTACGCGACGCTTTACGCGATTGTTGGCGCGACCGTGGGCAGCGAAGAAGAAGCGCAGCAGGCGCAGTTCCCCGTGACGATATTGATCGTCATTCCGATGATGATCTTCACGACGGTGATGGCGAATCCGAATGGGCCGATGGCGGTGACGCTCTCGATGATTCCCTTCTTTGCGCCGACCTTGATGATGCTGCGCATTGCCGTCATCAGCCCGCCGCTCTGGCAGGTCTTGCTGTCGATGGCGATTATGGTCGTGACGATTCTCGGCGCGGTGTGGCTGGCGGCGAAGATTTATCGCGTCGGCATACTGATGTACGGCAAGCGCCCGAGCCTCGCTGAACTGGGCCGCTGGCTGCGCTACAGTTAGTCCCTTGTTGGGCGTCTTCGCGTCTTTCGTGGTAAATTCTTGCTGCAACAAGTCTATAAGGAGCAAGCTATGTCGGTACACCATAAATCGTTTCTGACCCCGGAAGAATATTTGGCCATCGAGCGTAAAGCCAAAACGAAGAGCGAATATTTCGGCGGCGAAATCTTTCTAATGGCCGGAGCTAGTGAGAATCATAATTTAATTGTCGCCAATCTGGTGGGAGAATTTCGCTCACACTTGAAGAAGCGGCCCTGCAAAGTATATCCAAGCGATATGAGAGTGAAGATACAGACGACAGGGTTATATACCTATCCTGATGTAGTTGTAGTCTGTGATGAGCCAAAGTTTGAAGATGATCAAAAAGATATTCTATTAAACCCTACGCTTATCGTTGAGGTGCTTTCAGAATCGACTGAGGCTTACGACAGAGGCAAGAAGTTTGACCATTATCGAACTTTGGATTCACTTTCTGATTACCTGCTGGTGACCCAAGATCATCCAAAGGTTGAATACTACGCGAGACATCTGAACGGGAAATGGTTGCTGTCAATATTTAATAAGCTGCAAGAAGTCATTGAATTGGCATCCGTAGGCTGTGAGTTACCCCTCAACGAGATTTATGACAAGGTAGAGCTTTAGAACTCACCGCTCTCAAGAGAGCCGCCCAACAACGCGTTGCAGCGGAGGCCGTGCAGTGCGGCTCACATGCTTTCTTTGATTGCCGCTCGCGGTCCCGCTGAACGGGAGCGTTAGATTGCTACAGGTCAGCAGCTCTTTGGCCAGCAGATAGAAGAAGAAAACCTAAAAGAACAAGTTACCTTGAACTGAACGCAGAAGTAATGCTCTGATATCGTTGCTATCAAATTTTCCCAGCGGGGGAGATGCGGAAAGGAAAAGGATAGATGGGCAACAGCCTTTTAGTCAGAGATGTGCCAGAACAAATTCGCTCTTGGATAGAGGAAGAGCGAAGCCAGTACCATTTGACACAGAAAGAATTTGTCCTCTCCGTCCTTCAGAATGCATACGAGAATGGCCAGCAACCGATACTCCCCTTTGAATCTAAAATAATAGAACCATCTTTGGTTGAACGTGTTCCCTTCACATTTATTGACCTTTTCGCAGGTATCGGCGGATTCCGCATCCCGCTTGAAAACATCGGCGGCAAATGTGTCTTTTCCTCGGAAATAGACAAGCACGCACAAAAAAACTACAAAGCTTGGTTTGGCGAGATGCCACAGGGCGATATTACAAAGATCAATCCAGCGAGTATCCCAGATCATGACATACTGGCTGCAGGCTTTCCTTGTCAGCCATTCTCAATTGCGGGGGTATCGAAAAAGAAAAGTTTGGGTCACGCGCATGGATTTCTATGCCAGACACAAGGAACCCTGTTCTTTAATGTGGCTTCAATCATTGAATTGAAACGTCCTCCTGTTGTGCTTCTTGAGAACGTAAAGAATCTACAATCCCACGATAAGGGGCGTACTTGGAAAGTCATAAAGGAAGCCCTCGAAGCTCTTGATTATGCAGTGTTTCATAAGGTGATTGATGCATCCGCTTATGTCCCACAGCACCGTGAGCGTGTTTACATTGTCTGTTTCGACAAGAGGACTTTCGGGGGTAAGCCTGCATTTGAGTTTCCGAAACCACCGGATGGCGAGCGGCCAAAACTTCGAGATGTACTTGAACCATCACCTGATAAAAAGTACACCCTATCAGATCACCTCTGGAACTATCTTCAGGAATATGCAGAACGTCATCGCGCAAAAGGCAATGGCTTTGGTTACGGGCTAGCTAACCTTGGTGGTACAACTAGAACTCTGAGCGCAAGATATTATAAGGATGGTTCCGAGATTCTGATTCCACAGGGGCGCGGTAAGAATCCCAGTCGATTAACCCCGCGTGAGTGCGCGCGACTCATGGGCTTCCCTGATGAATTCCCAATCGTTGTTTCCGACACTCAGGCATATCGCCAATTCGGCAATGCAGTAGAGCCTAAAGCCGCGTAGTCAGAGTTTATTTGTGCTGATTGATGGTTGATTGGAAAGAACTATGCCTCGTCAAAGCTGGTCTAGAGATGAGTTACTTGTAACCTTTAATCTATATTGTCGCACTCCCTTCGGTCGGCTGCACAGAAGCAATCCTGAAATCATTTCGCTCGCACGCAAGATTGGTCGAACACCTAGTGCAGTGGCAATGAAACTTGTCAACTTTGCAAGCTTTGACCCTATTCATCAAGCGCGATCTGTTCGTGGGTTGAACAATGCTAGCCAAGCCGACCGTCATATTTGGGATGAATTTAATGCTAACCCAGAGCAATTGGCATTTGAAAGTCAAAAAGCATTCAATGAAATCGTAGAGAGCGTTACGGAATCTGATAAGATAGTTTTTCCATCTTCAGGCCAAACTGAAACAACTCGGATCGTCCGGGTGCGATTGGTTCAACGTTTTTTTCGTGAATCTGTTCTGACAAGCTATAACTATCGTTGCTCTATTTGTGAACTCAGTTTAGTGGAATTGCTGACAGCCAGCCACATCATTCCCTGGAGTCGAAATGTGGAGCGACGCGCTGACCCTCGAAATGGTTTGGCGCTCTGTGCAATTCATGATCGTGCATTTGATCGTGGATTAATAACACTAGATGATTCATTCCGGGTACTGCTTTCTAGGACAGCAAAAATAATAACCTCAAGCCGACTGCATCTGGTTGCACTGATGGAGATTGAGGGTAACATGATCTCAATGCCAAAAAGATTCTCCCCAGATCCTATAGCTTTGGCTTATCATAGGACAGAGATTTTCAGGCAGTAGAGTTCATGAGGGGGATTGCGCCTATGTCGAGACCGATCACAATTATTTTGGAAGCCGCAGATATTCTACAGGTACTTGATGCGCTGGAAAGCAAAGCGGAAGCTTACGAAAAGACAGCGGCTTTGATGAAGGACGAATATAATATAGAGATGGATAAAGAAGATAATTTAGAACTGAACAACGAAGATGTGTTAGATCAGGTTTTTATTTCCGAAGAGTGTAGAGACGCAACCGAAGCAGAAGGCATAGCCAAGCATTTCAGAGATATAATGGCCTCTTTGGAAAAGCAACTTGGCGAATCCAGATAGATTCTATAGCTGTTTGCAATTAAGTGAATATCAAAAGATGTATTTTTACTCAGAATTACTGGGCTTTTTACATCTATTATGGATTCACTCAATTCAGAACCACTGTAAGCCCGAAATGGTTGTGCGTTCATTGGTTCATCGAATGGGCTACCGCTACTGCCTTCATAAGCGTGACCTTCCCGGCAAACCCGACCTTGTTTTCCCAAGCCATCGAAAAATAATATTTGTACACGGTTGTTTTTGGCATATTCATAACTGTCCTTATGGAAAGGTAGTACCTAAAACTAATGCAGAATTTTAGCAAACCAAACGATTGTCCAATATAACCCGCGACAAAACAAATTTGAGAATGCTGAGAAAACAAGGATGGAAAGTATTGATTATTTGGGAATGTCAGATAAAAAATACAAGCAAACTTCATGATCGCATAAAAGGCTTTTTGGAGAATTGATACTTCATGGTACATTCCCATCAACGCAACCTAACAACCGCATGCAGCGGAGACCGCGAAGCGCAGTTCTTACGCTTGCTTGGAGTGCTTCACGCGGCCCCGCTGAACGCCGCGTTAGCGGTTCTGGAGTACGTAGAGTCGAGCTTGCAATCGAGGTAACACAACGTGAATCGCGTATTGATCAGCGCGTGTTTATTGGGTGAGCCGGTACGATACAATGGCCGTGACGTTCCAACCCGTCACGAAATACTTGCCCGCTGGCACGCCGAAGGGCGGCTGGTTTCGATCTGTCCTGAAGTCGCCGGTGGCTTGCCTGTGCCTCGCCCGCCGGCGGAAATCCTCAATGGTGATGGGCTGGCCGTGCTGGAAAGCAAAGCCAAAGTCATGACGAAGTCAGGCGATGATGTAACGGCGGTGTTCTTGAAGGGAGCCTACGAGGCTCTGACGCTTGCGCAAGAATACGGTTGCCGGGTAGCGATCCTAACCGAAAAAAGTCCCTCGTGTGGAAGCAGTCTTATTCACGATGGAACGTTTTCACCTGGGCTGCGTCAAGGTCGCGGCGTCACGGCGGCATTGTTAGAGAAAAACGGTGTGCGCGTATTCAATCAACATCAGTTCGAGCAAGCCGCAAAGTGTCTGCTAGAGCTTGAGCCTTCCGAGATCGATGAGCAGAGACGCCGCTAATAATCGTTGCAGCAGAGGCCGCTAAGCGAATCACTCATCACCTTACTCCCGGCCTCAATGAACGCGCTTGGTGCGGCGGCGCATGAAGTCCATCAGGATGTACTGGCCCAGCGTCATCGTCGTTGTGAAGTAAGCCTTGCCCTGGCAGATTTCCGTGATCTTCTTGACGAAGTCAACCAGATAATAATCGTCCGCCAGCATAAACGTGTTAATCATAATGCCGCTGCGGCGGCACTGCGCTACTTCTTTGAACGTCTCTTGCAGGATGCGCGGGTCAAGCCCCATCGGGTTTTTATAAATGCGCCCGTCTTCAAGCGTCATCGCCGAAGGCTTGCCGTCGGTGATCATGATGATCTGCCGCATGTCCTTGCGCTGCGACATCAATATGCGACGCGCCAGCCGGAGTCCCTCGCGCGTGTTGGTGTGGTAAGGGCCGACCTGCGCTTTGGCAATCTGCGACAGCGGAATCTCTTCGGCGGAATCGTGGAACAACACGACGCGCAAGGAGTCGCCGGGAAACTGCGTACGCATCAGGTGCGTGAGCGCCAGCGCGACGCGCTTGGCCGGCGTGAAGCGGTCTTCGCCGTACAGGATCATCGAATGCGAACAGTCGAGCATTAACACGGTCGCGCACGAGCTTTGATACTCGGTCTGGTGCACCATCAAATCCCTGTACTCAAGGTTGAGCGGAACGCCTAAGCCCTCGCGTTGAATCGCTGACTTCAGCGTCGCGTTCACGTCGAGGTTGAGCGTATCGCCGAACTCGTAAGGCTTCGAGGCCGCGCTTGCTTCGATGCCGGTCGAGAGGTGATTCGTGTCGTGACGCCCGAACGATGACTTGCCGAGCGAGGCCATCAAGTCCCGCAGCGATTTGAAGCCGAGAAAGTCCAGCCCCTTGTCGCGCAGCTCGAACTTCACGCTCTTTTCAATAGGCTCGCCGGTGTTGCCCGCCTGTTTGCTGAAGCCTGCGGTTTGCGGCTGCTCGACGGCTTCTTCTCGCAGGTTGATGTAGCCCTCTTCGATCAGCCGCTCGATCAAGCGGTCGATCAACTCGGCCATCGCCTCGGCGTTGATGCGCCCCTGATCGTCGCTCATCGCTTCAAGCTCTTCATCCGACAACAGGCCATCCATCAGCGCCCGCATAATCGCTTCGCGCAGGGCGTCGAGCGACTCGTCGGCCTCGTTGCCATACATAAAGTACGGATCGTTGAAGCCGCTTTCGAGCAAAAACTCGCTGAGCCGGTCGAGCAAATCCTCAAGGCTCAGCGACTGCCAATCGACGCCATCCCATTTGCTGTACTTCGTAAAAGACATTTCGATTTTAGATTTTCATGGCTTGGCGCTTTGCGCCGGCGATTTTGGATTTTAGATTGAGGAACAGGCGTGACCGCTTGATGCTTCAGTCCGCTAATCCAAAATCCAAAATGGCTAGACTCTCTTTGGTCGTAGGCTGCCGACGGTGAAGGTGTGCGGGAAGTCGTCCACCGTTGAGGCCGCCGCCGGCGCGGTTGACGCCGGCACGTTGGCGGTGGAAGGCGCGGCGGGACTTCCCGTCAGCTCTTTCACCTCGCCGCCTTTTTCGATGGCCAGCAGGTCGCCGGTCGTGAACAGATATTCGCGCAGGTGGCGGTCGAACTCCGGGTCGTGACGGCGAATCCATTCCAGCACCATCGCGGCGTGCTCTTTCTCTTCTTCCTGGTTATGCAGCAGTGTGCGGCGCAACGCCTCGTCGTCGGTTACGTCGGCGCGTTGGCCGTACCAGTCGATGGCTTCGAGTTCTTCCATCAGCGAATGAATCGCCCGCGCCATATCGCGCGTCTCCGGCTTCATTAACTCATAAGGTGCGTGCCAAGCGATGCCCATGTGTCTCCTTTTCAGTGACCAGTGGCTAGTGGCCAAGGGTCAGTGGTCAGTTGATAGTTGATGGTTGATAGTTCCCCAAGCTCCGCCAGGAGCGCGATGTTTATAGTAATTGCTGAAGGATGCGACGAAGCCCCGTCGGGGCGCAATGTCAACATCGCGCTCCTGACGGAGCTTGATTCATCTATTGCTTCGTTGTCTATAAACATTGCGTCCCTACGGGACTGACCACTGGCCACTAATTAATCTTCCGCGAGCGGCTGAAGCTCTCGTAGCCGTAGCCGCGCGGTTCGGGTTTGACTGCCGCATAGCCGCGCTCTTCGCTGCGGCTGATCTTCTTCTGCGCGTGTAGACCTTCGAGAATTAATTCGCAAGCCGCGACCATCACGTCCGCTTGTGACCCGTTGGCCAAATGCGACTGTTCGGCGGCGTCGAGCAATCCGTCAATCGTGCGAAAGCCTTTCAGGCTAAGCGTCGCGCTGTCGGTGTCGCCGACGCGCAGCGTGCCGCCATCGTTGAACCAGTTGATGACCTCCGAACAGTCGAGGTGGCCGCAATAGGCTTCAAAGACTTTACCGACAGCGGCGCGCACCAGTTCGCGGGCAACAGAGGCCGCGCCTTTCTGCTCGCCTTCGTATTCGAGTTCCAACTTGCCGGTGATCGAAGGCAGCGCCGCGTAGATGTCGCTGATGCGCGGCACAGCGCGCGTTTCTTTGGTGAGCAGGCGGCGGCGCTCGGCGTTCGAGACGACGTTCTCGATCACTGAAATCGGCAAGCGCTGGCTGACGCCCGAACGGCGATCCACGCGCTGGTCGTCGCGCGCCTCGAAGGCGATCTGCTCGACGGCACGCATAATGAACTCCGGCACGAAGACCTTACCCTCATCGCGCGCCGTCCAGGCTTCGTGCCGGGTGATCTCTATGCCCTCTTCGACCGTCGCCGGATAGTGCGTGATGATCTCGGAGCCGATGCGGTCTTTGAGCGGCGTGATGATCTTGCCGCGCGCCGTGTAGTCTTCGGGGTTGGCCGAAAAGACCAGCATCACATCGAGCGGCAGGCGTATGGGGTAGCCTTTAATCTGCACGTCGCCTTCCTGCATGATGTTGAACAAACCGACCTGCACTTTGCTCGCCAGGTCGGGCAGTTCGTTGATAGCGAAGATGCCGCGATTGGCGCGCGGCAGCAAGCCGTAATGAATCGTCAGCTCGTCCGACAGCAGGTGGCCGCCGCGCGCCGCTTTGATGGGATCGAGGTCGCCGATCAAATCAGCGATGGTCACGTCGGGCGTCGCCAGCTTCTCGACGTAGCGGTTGCCGCGCGGCACAAACGCGATGGGCGTCTGGTCGCCGCGCTCTTCGATCAGCATGCGGCACGCTTTGCAGAGCGGCTGGTAAGGATTGTCGTTGATCTCGCAGCCTTCGATGGTCGGCATCCGTTCATCGAGCAGGTTGGCAAGCTCGCGCAGGATGCGGCTCTTGGCCTGCCCGCGCAGGCCCAACAAGATGAAGTTGTGGCGCGAGAGAATGGCGTTGATGATCTGCGGCGTGACCGTATCGTCGTAGCCGACAATGCCAGGGAAGACCGGCTCGCGGCGTTCGAGCTTGCCGATCAGGTTGCGGCGCATCTCGTCTTTGACCGACGAATGATGCACGCGCGCTTCGTTGTATTCGGATGACTTTAATTCGCCAAGCGTGCGTGGCAACTGCATGCAGATAACCTCGAATGATGGCTGATCCTTGATCGAGCGTGTCCCGTGCTCGTTTAGAAACTCTAGCCGCCCGCGCCCGCGCAGGCAAGCCGGCGGCGGGACGGGGAAGTGACCGATTATTTTGGCGTCGCCCACGAGGCGAAGAATTGCGGGGCCTGGCGCGGCAGCTCGCGCGCCAGCAACTGCTCGACTTCGGCGGAAGTCGTCAGCTTCATCGCTTCCTTCATCAGCGCCTTGGTTTGTTCGGCGCTGACCGCGCGCACGGCGTTCTTGACGAGCGGGATCGAGGCGGGCAAAAGGCTCAAGCGGCGCACGCCGAGGCCGATCAGCGCGATGGCCTGGAACGGATCGCCGGCCATCTCGCCGCAGACTTCGAGCGGCACTTGCGCCACCGCCGCGACGTGCACCAGATGCGCCAGCACTCGCAGGATGGCCGGATGTAATGGTTGATACAAATGCGCGACGTTCTCGTTGGCGCGATCAACCGCCAGCATATATTGCGTCAGGTCGTTAGTGCCGACGCTCAGGTAATCGGCTTCGCGCGCGAACAGGTCGGCCATCAGCGCCGCCGCCGGCACTTCGATCATCACGCCGATGGGCAGAGCGGCATTGTGTTCGACGCCGGCTTCGGCCAGCTCTTGCTTCACGTCGGCGATGATGCGCTTGGCTTCGCGCAGCTCCGAGATCGTGCTGATCAGCGGCAGCACGATGCGCAGCTTGCCGTGCACGTTGGCGCGCAGGATGGCGCGCACTTGCGTGCGGAATATCTCTTCGACGCGCAGCGACAATCGAATGGCGCGCAGGCCGAGCGCCGGGTTTGCTTCTTCTTCAAAGCCCTTCAGCGTCAGCTTGTCGCCGCCGAGATCGAAGACGCGAATGCTTGCGCCGGCGTCGCCGGTCGCTTCGGCCAGCCGGCGATAAAGCTGGTACTGCTCCTCTTCATCCGGAAGCTGGGGCAGCCGCGCCAGAAAAATAAACTCTGAGCGGTACAGCCCGATGCCTTCCGCGCCGAAGCGAGAGAGCGATTCGATCTCGTTCGGCAGCTCGACGTTGGCGCGCAAAGTGATGTGCACGCCATCGAGCGTCTCTGCGGCTTCCGCCGGTTTGCTGACGCGGGCTAGGCGGGCGCGGTCTTCTTTCTGCCGCCGCGCGTAATCGCGGGCAAGCGTCTTGTTCGGCCTGAGAATGACTTCGCCCGCCGAGCCATCGATGATGATTGGCGTGCCGGTGCGGGCGCGGCGCGTCACGTCGTGCAGGCCGACGACCGCCGGAATGCCCAAGGCTCGCGCGATGATCGCGGCGTGCGACGTGATGCCGCCGGAGTTGGTCGCAAAGCCGAGCACGCGATTGAAGTCGAGTTCGGCGACTGTCGAAGGCCAGATGTCTTTAGCGACGAGAATTACATTTTCATCCAGCTCTGAAAGATCGAATTTATCGCGGCCCGACAGGATGGTGAGCAGCCGCACGGCCACGTCTTCAAGATCAGAGGTGCGCTCGCGCAGATAAACGTCGTTGACTTGGCGGTAGGCTTCTTCGAGGCGATCAATGACCGAGCGCACGGCCCACTCGGCGTTGACGCGGCGGGTGCGAATCTCGTTTTCAATCTCGGCGAGCAGCCGCTCGTCTTCGAGCATCAGCAGGTGTGCGTCGAGGATGAACGAGTGTTCGTAACCGAGTTCGCGCGTGAGGCGGGCTTTGATCTCAAGCAGCTCGGCGCGGGCCTGATCGAAGGCTTCGTGCAGGCGGCGCACTTCGCGGCGCACCTGCGTCGGCGAAACGTCGAGGTAGTAGAACTGATGCCGCCCGCGTTCGTCGAGGCGGAGCACGCAACCGACGGCGACGCCGGGCGAAGCGCCGACGCCGCGCAGCCGCACGTCGCGCGCATTAGAAGACGCCATCGGATAGCTCCTCTCCGAATTTCTGTTCGACCAGTTCGGCGAGCGCGTCCACGGCGCGCTGCTCGTCTTCCCCCTCGGCCCTGATTATTATCTGCGTCCCGCACGCGGCGGCAAGCAGGAGCACGCTCAAGATGGATTTGCCGTTGGCTTGCTGTTCGGTGTCTTCACGAACCAGCTCGATGCGACTGGTGAACTGCGTCGCGCGCCGCACGAGTCGCGCGCTGGCCCGCGCGTGCAGGCCGAGCCGATTGCTGATCTTAATCCGTCGTTCTTGCATAGAGTCAGAATACAGGATTCAGGATACAGGATTCAGGATTCAGTTGCTACGTTGCGGCTACAACTGTTCATAAAGTCAGGACCAGCCGTAGCCGCAGTTCCCTGTATCCTGAATCCTGAATCCTGTATCCTAGCCCAGCGTGCGCGGGTCGGTGGCGTCGCGCAGGCCGTCGCCGAGGAAGTTCCAGGCCATCACCGTGATGAAGATGAAGAAGCCGGGCGCGAGCATCCACGGGAAGTCGCTCAGGTAGCGCGGATTCTGCGCCGCGCTCAACATATTGCCCCAGCTTGCTTCCGGCTCCTGTATGCCGACGCCGAGGAATGACAGCGCCACTTCGCCGAGAATATAAAACGGCACCGACAACGACGCGGTGACGATGACGAACGACAGCGTGTTCGGCAGGATGTGGCGAACGATGATGCGCGCGTTCGAGAAGCCCAGCGCCCGCGCCGCCAGCACATACTCCTGCTCTTTCAGCGACAGCACCATGCCGCGAATCACTCGCGCTTCGGTCGCCCAGCCGATGAAGGCGAGGATGACGATGATGATCAGGTAGGTCTGCATCGAACTCAGCCCCGTGCCGAACATCTGGCGCATAATGAGAATGAAGTAAAGACTCGGTATGGCCAGCAACGCTTCGACGCCGCGCATCAGCAGGAAGTCGGTCGCGCCGCCGAAGTAACCGGCGATGCCGCCGACGATCATCCCAATAATCATCGAGATAATGATGCCGACGATGCCAATCGACAGCGACACCTGCGCGCCGTAGAGGATGCGCGAGAAGATATCCTGGCCGACTACGTCTGAGCCGAAGAGAAAGAAGCGGCCCGGCGCGTCTACGCCGAAGAGATGAATGTCCGAGCGGATCAGCCAGAGGATGTGATACCGGCTGCCCCTGACGAACAGGCGCAGCGGGTATCGCCGCGCGCGGTCTTCGCTGTAGACGGCGTGCTCGCCCGCCACCGGCGCGATGCCGTAGACGAACGGGCGCGACAGTTTGCCCTGCTCGTCGAACAAGTGTATGCGCGCGAGCATCGGCGGATGAAACGGCAGGTCGTGGTCGGCGTCGTCGTACTTGTAAGGCGCGATGAAGCCGGCGAGCACGGCGCTCAAGTAGAGCGCGATGAGAATCGCCAGGCCGATCATCGCCGTGCGATTGCGGCGCAGCTTCATCCAGATGATCTCGGAGGGCGAACGCCCGCGCCTCGGCGCTGCGATTGCCGTCTCGTCAAACGCGTCTGTCATCGCCGGCGGCGGCAGCGTTTCAACGACGGCCTCACCGGGCGCGCGTTCGACGACGACGGGCTGCGAATCAAGCGCACGCTGGGCGGCCTCTTCGCGGCGGGCTTCTTCGATTGGGCGGCGATCAGGCATGGCCTTTTATTCGACGCGTATGCGCGGGTCAATGACGGCCAGCAGCAAGTCGGCGACCAGATTGCCGATGACCAGCATGATGACGAGCATCGTCACTGCCGCCATCACCAGCGGCTCGTCTTTGTCGCGCAGCGCTTCATAAACGAGCGTGCCGAGTCCCGGCCACGCGAAGATGTACTCCGTCAGCAGCGCGCCGGCAAGCAAGTAAGCCAGCGACAGCCCGAACAGCGTCACCAGCGGATTGATGGCATTGCCGAGCGCGTGGCGAAAGATGATGTGCCGCTCTGATAAGCCTTTGGCGCGCGCCGTGCGGATGTAGTCCTGCGACATCGTTTCGATCATCTCGCTGCGCATCTGCCGCATGTATTGCGCCATGCCGAGCGTGCCGAGCACAATGGTCGGCAGCACCAGATGCCAGAGCGTATCGACAAAGCGCTGCCAGCCGCTCATCTCATCCCAGTTGACCTGATCGTGAATGCCGCCGACAGGGAACCAGCCGGTCTTTGCGGCAAACAGGATGAGCAGCAGCGAGAAGAAGACGCTCGGAATCGACAGCCCGAAAAACGAGATGAAGCTGCACAGCTTATCGACCCAGCGGTTGCGGTAGACGCCCGCCAGCACGCCGAGCGGAATGGCCAGCGCCCACGAGAAGAAGAGCGCCGCGCCCGTCAGCATCAGCGTGTTCAAGACGCGCTGCCCGATCATCGTCGTCACCGGCGCGGAGTTGATAAATGAATCGCCGAGGTCGCCCCGCAAAGCGGGCTTGAGCCAGTACCAGTAACGCTCGAAGACATCGCGGCTGTCGAGGTGATACTTCTGTTCCATGCGCTCCAGGTACTCGCGCGAGATGTTCGGCTTTGCCCGCAACTCGTCGAGGAAGTTGCCGGGCGACAGCACCAGCATCGCCTTTGTGAAGAAGGTCACAAAGAGGATGAGCGGAATCGCCGCCAGCATCCGCCTGATGAGAAAGGTGCGCATAGGTATCAGGATACAGGATACAGGATACAGGATTCAGGGGCGGCGCTCTCATTTAAGCGCGTGGCCCGATGATTTGGTCGGAATGTAATGTTTGTTATTCAGTATATTAACTGAATCCTGAATCCTGTATCCTGAATCCTATCTCTTAATGTAAATCTCCTCCGCGTTCCAACTGACGCGCGGGGCGTGAATGGACGGCAGCAGGTTGCCGAACTTCTTTTTATAAGCGACCGCTTCTTTCTGCACGATGAGGTTGATTTCGGGAAGCTGCTCGGAATAGATGCGCTGCACTTCGGCGAACTTCTGCTTGCGCACAGCGGCGTCCGGCTCGGCGTCTATCTCCTGCATGAGCTGGTCTACGCGCGCCTCCCATTCCGTTGATGGCCTGGTCTGGTTGGGAAAGCAGGCGTGGGTGTTGCCCGAAGAGAGCAGCGTGTTTTTCGAGTTGGCCGGGCCGGGCGGCACGCCGCCTTGCCAGCCGAGGATGAGCGCGTCGAAGGTGAAGAACCGGGTCATCAGGTCGTTGGCCGCGCCGAGCGTCACCGCTTGCGTGTTCAGCCTGATGCCGACATCCTGAAGGTTCTTTGTGAGAAAGGCCGCCGTGCTGACGCGCTGCGAGTTGGTCGAATTGACATAGACGTTGATTTCAAGCTTGTGGCCTTCGCCGTCTTCGAGAATGCCGTCGCCGTCGCTGTCCTTCAAGCCGATCTCGGCCAGCATCTGCCGTGCGCGCGCCGGGTCGTAAGGGTACTTCATCACGTCGTCCGTGTACCAGTACTTGTCCGCCGGCGTGACGAAGGAGTAGAGCGGTTCGGCGCGGCCCACGTAAACCGTGTTGACCAGTCCCTCGCGGTCAATCGCGTAAGAGATCGCCTGGCGGAATCTGACATCGCGGAAGAGCCGCAGCTTCCACGGCTCGACGTATGGCTTATGAGTCTTCGGGTTCTCGCCCGTATTCTGATTCAGGACTATCCAGTTGGTGTCGGTCACGACGCCGATATCCTGAACGCCGATCTGGTCGCTTTCAAGCCGCTTGACCGCCGCGTAATCTTCGGCCCGCACGCGCGCCAGCATATCAACCTCGCCGGCCTCGAACTTCTTCTGCACAACCGAGAAATCTTTAGCGATGACAAAGATCATCCGGTCGATGTAGGGCAGCCGCTGGCCCTTCTTGTCTACCTTCCAGAAGTAAGGATTGCGCTCCAGCACGACGCGCTGCCCCGGCGTGTACTCCTTCAACCGATACGGCCCGATAGAGACAATGTCGTCGAGGTTATCGGTCAGTTTCATGACTTCGTTGAAGCGGCCTTCGCGCCAGGCGCTCTCCCATTTGTGTTTTGGAATAGGAAAGAGGTTGACGATCTGGTCGAGGAACATCGCGTTCGGCCTGTGTAATGTAAACCGCACCGTTTGATCGTTAATTTTTTCAAGCGCAGGAAGGATCGGCTTGCCGTCGGCGTCTGCGCCTTCCTTGAAGACATCGCGCAGCGAGTTGTCACCCTTGGTGGTGACCTCCCACGAAAACATCACATCGTCGGCGTTGAACGGCTCGCCGTCCGACCAGCGCACGCCGCGCCGCAGATAAAACGTCCATTGCTTGAGGTCGGGCGAAGCTTCCCACTTCGTGCAGAGGCCGGGATCGAAATCGGGCGGGTTGCCGCCATTGCGAAAATCGATCAGCCAGCGGAAGACATGATAGTAGAGCAGGTAGGCGCTATTCTCATCGACGACGTTGATAATGTTGAACGTCACCGGATCATTCTTAAGATCGAGCACGAGTTGGCCGCCATAGACGCCCGGCTCGCCTTGAAAGACATACGCATCCTGTGGCGCTTCGCCCACAAACGGCGGATTGGGCGTGCCACTTGGCCCACCGCTCGCGCCCGGCTTGCAGGCCGCGATCAGCATCAACACTCCCAGCGTCACACATATGAACACCCTTCTCATTCAATCCCTCCCCGGTCGGGCCGCTTGCCGGATTCGACTGCTGCCCAAAACGTATCTTAGCCCACCCTTGCTGTCAAATTAAGACTTTTGTCCAGGTTCGGAATGGATGGCAGCGGCGCGCACTACTAAAAGGATATGGTCAAGTGTAAACTACCGCAGGCACGGGCGGCTTTTGCCCCGCCTGACATCGACCGGCAATGCGCCAGAGAGTTTAAGCCGCAAGCGAAAATCTACGGGGATAACTTGATGCAAGCTGAATCGATCAGAGCCGAAAAAAGCGAACGCTCATCCTTCAAGTCGCTGCTCGTCTTCCTCCTTCTCTTCTTCGCGGTGTGGGCCTTGCGCGCCACCGTGCTCTTCTTCATCGACGAGCGCATTCATTCGCAGGTGTTGAGCGCGGTCTACTCGAACGTCGTGAAGTTTCTGCTCTGGGTTATCCCCGCCGTCGTTTACCTGCGCGTAGTTGATCGCAAGCCGGCGCTCGCCTATCTCAAGCTGACGGCGCCGATCAACACGCGCGGGCTTGGCTATGCTGTCCTACTCAGCGCGTTCTATTTTGCCGCGACCATCCTGTTTGAAACTGGTGTTGGCGGCAAGAACCTGCACGACCTTTATGCGGCCAGCCTCATCGAATGGTTGACCGCGACGGCCTTCATCTTCTTCTCGCCGATTTCTGAAGAGATACTGTTTCGCGGATTTGTGTTGCATCAATTCGCCGACAGGCTGAGATTCCTGGCAGCCAATCTCATCACCGCTACATTATTCACGTTGATTCACTGGCCGTTCTGGGTGTGGCGCAATGGCTTTCATCTCGCCATTCTCCAGAATTCAGCGGGAATTCTGTTGCTGGCCATCCTGCTTGGTTATGCGGTAAAGCTGACGAATTCGCTGTGGCCAGCCGTTGCCATACATATCGCCAATAACTTGCTCGCGCACTTCCTGCATACGTGACCGCGTGCTTTGTTACTCGCAATGAGCAACGCACACTGCGTGCAGACCATCGCATATCAAGAAAACAACAAACGCCGGCAGCCGTTATCGCCGGCATTCAATGGGGAGGATGACTATGAGAAAGAGATTCATCGCGCCGTTCATTTTAGCGGCGCTCGTGGCCGCGTTTGGCATCGAGTCGCCGGCGCAGCAGACCATTCAATCGCGCCCCGTGCGACCGGCGGCGGTTAGCGGCGAGTTGCTCGACATCGCCAACACAAACGATGGCCGCGTCGATACGCGAGCCACGTCGGGCCGCGCCAATTACGTCGGCATGAGCTTCGTCGTTGACCTCGGCGGCGAGCAGAACATCATCGGCATCGCGCAAGATCACGGGCGCTGGCCGACGCACTTTCCCGGCGCGTACAAAGTCGAGGTCGGCACCACCGCGCAAGGGCCGTGGATGCTGGCCTGGCAGGGCGAAGGCCAGCGCGGCGAAAGCAAGGCCAAGTTCGAGGCCATTCGCGGGCGCTTCATTCGCGTCACCGCCACCGCTCTGAACACACAGTTCAAGCAGGAGTGGTCTGTAGCCGAGCTTACAGCCGGCATTGATCCGGGCCAGAAGCCGCGCACCATCCCGACGCCCACGACGCCCACGACGCCAACTAATCCTTCGCCTAACCCTGGCCCTCTGCCGCCGGGTAACAAAGATTCGGACGACGACCGCTTGACGCCGCGCGCCATCCGCAACATCACCGCGCAGGGCTTCACCAACATCAACGCGGTGGTTGACGATAACAACACGACGCGGGCGACGACGAGCACGGGCAATTATGCGGGCGCGTGGGTGCGCGTTGACCTCGGCGGCAGTTATATGGTCTCGCGGGTCATTCAAGTTCATGAGCCGGAAGCGCGCGAACATCCGGGCCGCTATCGTGTCGAAGTGAGCAGTGATGGCGAACGCTGGCAAACGGTCTTTGAAGGGGCAGGCGAGCGCGGTCGCTCGGTGGCAACCTTCACGCCCGTGCGCGCACGCTTCATCCGCATCACGGCGACGGCTAACGTCAACCTGCGCGCCGCGTGGTCGCTCTACAAGCTGAAGATCAGAGGGTGAAGGAGCGATACGGCGACGCGGCGACACGGCGACGCGGCAAGGGAAAAGAAACGACAAGGCGATGGGGCGACAAGTGAGCGTTTCATCTCCACGGCTTTCTGTCGCCGTGTCGCCGTGTCGCCGCGTCTCCCCGTCGCTCTTCCCGCGTCGCTATCTGGCCGCATCGCGGCGGTGGTCGCGGCGGACGACGAGGACCGGGCAGGGCGATTTGCGGATGATGACTTCGGCGACGCTGCCGAGCACGGCGCTGATGAGGTTGCTCAAGACGCCTTCGCCGTGCCGGCCAATGACGATCATATCTGCGCCGATCTCTTTGGCGTAACCGAGCGTCTGCCCTGCCGCGTCGCCGCGCCGTGACAGGTGAATGACTTCGAGCGCGCCGCAGTTCGCCTGCGCCAGCAATTGCGAGAATCGCTGCTTCGTCAACTGCTCGACCGCCACGCGAATCGCTTCATCCGTGTCGCACGAATCCAGCAAGCCTTCTTTGATAGCCACGCGCAACGAACTCTCGTCCTGAACGTGCAAGATGTGCAGCCGCGCCCCGATCAGCCGGGCCAGCTCGCAGGCTTTCTCAAACGCCACCTGCGCGTTCTCGCTGAAATCGGTCGAAACCAGAATCGTGTTGATACTCATAAGCGCACCTCACGCGTCACACCTTACCAATGCTCGCGCATCAGCTTCGGAAAGATGGAGAAGGCGGTGAACAGGTTGCGGCGCAGAAACGAGAAGGCGAGGACGACGACGACCCACCCGAAATAGCTCGCCGTAATCAGCAGCTTGCCCCAATGCGCCACCGCTTCGACCTGCTCGACGCCGACCCGTAGCCAGCCTGCCAACCCCGACGCCAGGCTGTTGTGAGCCGCCATGCCTGCGGTCACGACGGACGGCGCTTCAAATCCCGAAAGCACGAACTGGGCGAGCCACAGCGCGAATAACAGCAGCGCCTCCCACCACGAGAACCGCATGTTAGCGAGCAGCACAGCGCCGAGCAGCGACTGGCCGATGGTCATTAGAATCTCAAGCCGCTGGTGTTCGTCAAAAGTAATAACCCCTACTTGCCCTAATGCCAGCGCGTAAGCGATGGGCAGCATCGCCACCAGCATCGTCCACTGGTTGATGTTCGAGCTGACCATGTTCATCAATGCCAGCGGTGCCATCGTCACGCGCCGCGCCCAGTTGAAGGCCGAGACTTTTTCAGGGAACTCCGATAAAAACGGCGCGACCCACTGCACGAAGACGAACGTCGAAAGCCCCAGCCCTTCGGCGATGGCTTTCAGGCTGTCGAGGAACGGGTGCGCCGTGAAGTACAAGATCATCCCGCCGCTGACGAACAAGCCGATGATGATGCTGTTGCGAATGGCTTTCCGCTGCCGCAGGATCAAGCGCGGCAATCGGTCCATATCTTCGATCTTCTCTTCGTCCTGCGGCGGAATCTTGTTGAGGAAGTAAAGATAGACGCAATAGATGACCGTCAACAGTATGGTGTCGGTCATCGTCAGCGTGCCCTTCAACCAGACGATGAAGAAGTAGGCGATGCAGACGAACAGGAAAACGACTTCGACGGCGTGCTCGCGCTCAAGGCGTATGCGGCGCAACCGCTTGCCCGTTCGCCGACGATAAAACGTGGCGGCGGTCGCGTAGATCATCGGCCAGCCTAAGCCTACTAACAGGCGCAGGCTGCCGGTGAAGTTGGCTGTCATCAGCGAGGTGGCGTGCTGAATCTCAAATGAGTTCGTGCCGGTGCGTACGGTCTGTCCCGCCTGCCACGCGATGACGGCTTCGACGGCGAATTCGGGCAGCGTTTGCAGCCACGCCAGGATGGCCAGCGCCAACCCCTGCGAAACCAGAAACTGCGCCGCCTCGGCAGCCCAGGCGATCAATATTGCCGAGCCGAGCACCGACGGAAAAGTCCACAGCGCCGAAGCTGCGCCGGCAGTCGCGGCGGCGGTCTCTTGAGCGAATGTGAGGACGGCGGTGAGGGACTTAGTCAGCGGCTTAATGAGCGTGAGTTTGAGCATCTGCTGTTTGACGCGACGACTCTACAGGTTGATCTCGCAAACGACGTTCTTCATAGCGCACCTCCTAATCAATAGCACACCGGCGCGCGGCTTGTCACAATGTCTTCGTGGTTTATCCGAGCGAGAGGCTTGCGCAATCACGCGTTCAGCGTCAATATAGTCGCGCCTTCAGGCTCCTATCGAATGGTGAACGATACCGAGAAGGGAAATGATTATGAAGAGGCTCTCATTCATCTTACTTGCGCTGGCGATGGCCGCCGGATTTGTGCCGTTTCTGAAATGGCAAGCGCAGGCCGCCGGCTCGGTGAATCCGGCAGTGGCCCATGCTATCTCGACCGCCGCGCCGCAGGGAACGCCCATCGTCGTTATTCCCGAACCTTATACTGTCTCGCCGAATCAACCTGTCCCGGAACCGCGCTCGACCGTCGGCATTATCAACGCGCTCTGCGACGTGACCTTGAACTTCGTCGGCTGCAATGTCCTGCCGGGTTCAATCACCATCGTCTGCGACACCAACGCCGATGGCGTGCCCGAGCTGATGATCCCGCTCAAGAACATCACGCCAATTAACGCTCTGCTGGTGCGAGCGACGCTGCCCGCGCTGGGTCCGCAACTGCCGGGCACGCCCTTTCCGCTCGCCTGCTGTGGCGGCAAGGCCAACGCTATCCTGAGCATCACGGTCACGGATGGCGACGACAATATCTTCGGCACCTTTACGATCACCGAGACGGTCGAGATTGATCTGGGCCAGCGCGCGCCCGTAGTCATATCAGCTTCGCCGGCATCAGTCGATTGCGCCGTGCCGCAGGACCTCATTGTTCCCGGCGCGTGTTTCCTGCTCAGCGACGGTAAGCCGAACGTCACGTCGGTCTTTGCCGTCGAGCGCGGCAACCCGTCGAACGTTCTTCAGTCGAAAGCGTTCGTCATTATCAACAACAACGTCATTGATGCGCTGTTCGATTTCGGCGGCGCAAACGCCGGCAGGACGTTTTTGATTTATGCGACCGGCCCGAATGGAACCAGTCGCAACCTGACGGCGCTGCCGCCAGGCACGCCGACGCCTTGCCCGCTCGGCAATGAGCAAGGCATACAGGTGACGGTGACGTGCAAGTCAGCGGGCGGTGGAGGCGCAGGCGGCAGCGGCGACTCGCCGATCACGCCGGCGGCGGATCGCTGCGCGTTACAGCGCGACGAGATCGGCAATTATTCGCTGCTCATCAGCGGCGGCAAGTACCCGGCGGATATTACGCTGACGATTGGCGGCGTGACGCCGAAGAAGATCAAGCCGCAGGAACTCGACGCGGCGACGGGGATGTATCAGAGCATCGTTGTGAAGAAGAAAGTCTGCAACGGATTGCCGGGCAATGTGGTGATTAAAGATGCGACGGGCGCGACTGTCAGCAGCTTCTTCTGCAATCAAACCTGCGCGCCCTGAGATCAGAACAGTAACCACAGATGAACACAGATAGAAGAAAGAGCGATTCTCGTTTTCTCATTATCCGTGTTCATCTGTGTTCATCTGTGGTTTCATTTTCTCTCTCTTTCAACCATTCACTTCAATCACTGAAGCGGCGCTCAAGGCGTTGACTTCGGCGGCGGCGCGGTTGCCCGATTCCAGCGCCCCGTTCATCCACCCGTGCCAGGCTGATGTGTGCTCGCCCGCGAAATGTATGCGTCCTTCGCGGCGCTGCGCTAATGGCAACAGCGTCGTCATCTGCCCCGGCTCGAAATACGCAAAGCCGCCGCCCGCATAACGGTCTTCGTGCCAGATGACGCTCGTGCCCGACGCGTACTGCGCATCGAGGTTGTTAAACAGATTGCCCATCTGCCGCAGCACGAAGCTCTGCCGATCACGCTCGCTCATTGCGCCCATATCGAGCGCACGCTGCCCGCCCGTATACGACACCAGGATGCCGCTTGCGCCGGTCTGCGTCATCGTCGGCGAATAGGTGTTTTGAATCGGCAGGTCGGTAATGCCATAACCGCTCAAACTATCCTGCTCCCAGACGCGCCGCTTGAACTGCTGAAAGGTCCGCGTCACCGGCGTCATCTTCAGATCGTTGACCGCCTGCCGCTTGTCATCAGGGAGCGCCGGCGTGATCTCTATGTTCTTGAGGACGGGGAAGGGCAGTGCGCAGATGACGCGGTCGGCTGTGATCGATTGCACGCCGTCGGGGTCTTGATAAAACACGGTCACGCTCGTCTCGTTCTGTTCGATGCGCGTGACAACCGATTGCTTGCGGAAGAATTTCTTGACGCGCTTCTTCAACGCCGACGCCAACTGATCGTTGCCGCCGGCGATCTCGTAGAAGGCCGCCGCCGAGGCAATCGCTTCGGTGACGACGGCGTCCATTGCCGAGACTGATTCGATGCCATAACCGAGCAATCCCAGTTGCGTCGCGGCGATGATCTCAATGGCCGCATCCGACGCGCCTGCGGATTCGAGCAGCGCCTTGAGCGACACCGCATCAATGGCGCGCAGCTCATCCGGTGGCCAGCCGTCGCGGCGCGGGTTGCCGACCGCGCGGATGTACGAGTTGAGATACATCGGGATCAAGCCATAAACGCCGGCGGCGCGCTCGCTCGATTTCAGCGATAGAGGAATGTTGGCGTTGCCGCTGCCATCGATGCGGAAGCGGTTGCTGCGAATGTGGCCGATGGAATCCAGACCGAACCCGGCGATGGGCCGCAAGGGCAGGCCGAACTCCGTCGCGTAGCCGTAGGTGAAAGTATGGTCTTGCGGAAAGCTCAGCGCGCCGGCTTCGGCGTACTGGCCGTTGTCGAAATCATAGAGCGTTCGCACGCGTCCGCCCGGAAACTTGTGCGCTTCGAGGATGGTGATGCGGTGGCCTGCCTGTCTCAATTCGTAACCGGCGGCAAGGCCGGCCAAGCCCCCGCCGAGGATGACGACGTTCTGCGGCGCACCCTGCAAGACGAGGCCGCCACGCTTTGTTGCTTGCGCTACACGCGGCGCAAGCGCCAGTGCGGCGAGGCTCAGGCTGAACTCTTTGATGAAGTCTCGACGATCAACCGGATTCGACATGGCTTCTCCCGTGCTCGGATTTCGCCAACTATGCTAACGCCCCCACATAGGCTTTGCAACAGGGGCTTACTTGAGAGCTTGTGGAACGCGAGTTGAAACAGTGTATATGAGAGCGAAACTTAAGTGATTGGGAGGAGTGAAATGATACGTGTTGTTCAAAAACGAAACGTGCTGGCGATGTTGCTGGCAGTCATTCTGGCCGTGCTGACGATTGCGCCGATTAGCTCTGCGCAACGCCGGTATTATCACCGCGGACCGAGCAAGACGAAACATATCGCGGTCGGCACAGCCATTGGCGCAGTCGGCGGCGCGCTGATCGGCGGCAAGAAGGGCGCGCTGATTGGCGCGGGGGCCGGCGCAGGCACGGGCTACATGGTCTATCGCCACAAGAGGCACAGACACGCCCGCCGCTACTAGAAAAGGATACAGGATACAGGAGTCAGGAGTCAGGGTTAGCTGCAACAGCGCGGTCTTCCCTGACTCCTGTATCCTGTGTCCTGACTCCTGTATTCTTAGTCACACTTCTTCGACGCGCAGCGAATTGTTCGTCAACGCGCCGGTGTCGCGTGACGGGTCGCTTCGCATTGATGACGGCACGCCGATCTTGGCCAGCAGCTTGCGCTTGATCAGTTCGTCATAGAGCCGCCACTTCATACGCACCAGTTCATCATCTTTGATGGCGGCAAGAAACCCGATGGGAATCTCGAAGCCGCCCGCGCCGCGCCGCCCGCCGCCATAATAACGGCCCGCCTCGGTTGTCCCCAGCGCCTCTTTCAAAAACTCGTCCGGGTTTAAAGTGACTTTGCTCGTTCGCATCGAGCCGACCACCATCTCGCGGTCGCCTTTGACGATAATCCCATAAACGATGGCCGTGTGAACGTTCTCTTCGGTCATCAGAAAGTCCGCCGCTTGCGGAATCGAATCGCGGTCTTCCATACGCAGGAAGCCGACGCCGGAGATCGAATAGCTCTCGCGGATTTCGCGGTTTTCGAGCGCCTGCCGGATCACGTCCATCACCTGCTTCGAGCGTTTCACCGAGAGGATGTTTTCGAGCAGCGAAAAGTCGGTGTAGCGCGTCAGGTAGGTTGCCGCTTCGAGTTCTTCTTCGCGGGCGCGGATCAAGCCCAGCGTCTCGCTGCGTATGCCGTGCATCAAGGCGGTCGCCAGCCGCACGTGATGCATATCGCTCTTGTTCAATTCGAGCAAGCCTTCGCGCATATACTGCGTGTAGATTGTCGCGGTCGCGCCGATCTTGCGAATGTCGGTGAACTCGGCTTCGATGCGGTCCTGGCGTTCGTGGTGGTCAACGATCACCAGCGGCTTGACGCCCGCCGCCGTGAAGCGGTCTGTGAGCGCCGAGGTCGTGCCTTGATTATCGACGAAGACGGTGCCCCGGTATACGTTGAGGTCGTCGCCTTCGCTGTAACGCACCAGTTCGATGTCGGCCAGTTGCACGAGCGCGAGGTTCTCCTGATGGCTGATGCGGCCTTCGTAGATGATGTCGCAATCGATGTTGAAGCGGGCCGCGATCAGCTTGTGCGCCAGGGCCGACGAGATAGCATCAGGGTCGGGATAATCCTGCATGACGATGGCGTGGCGTTCGCCGTGATGCTGTTCCAGCAAGGCCGCCATCTCCGCCGCTTTGCTCATTGGCCGCACGTCGGACTTGGCGCTCACATCGGCCAGCGGTTTCCGTTCTCTAGACATGTTCATCTCCCCCATTCTGCCTTGCGGCATTCGATTGAGCCATTCTGCCTTCCGCGTGGCGCGCGCGCAAGCTTTCGCTTGCCGAGAGTCGGCGGGTGCTTGACACCAAACCAGAGTCAGACCACAATGCACCTTTGCAGGATTGTATGTTTGCGAGACCGGCTGCTGACCGAACCCTTTACTGTGGAAGGGAAAGCCATCGGGAAATTTTCAGAAGGTCATGTCTGTCCCAGGCAATCAAAACTAAGACCGGAATTGAAACCCGATGCTGTATATCTTGTGAGAAATCGGGGAAGGGGAACTCAAAATAGATGCTCCAGCAGAATGAGTTCGACCGCTTCGTTGAAAGCTATAATGCCGATTACTCTAATTTGCTCACCAGGGCCAGTCGCGGCGACTACACCTGTTTAATCTCGTCCTTCACGGTGTTGAAGGACCTTTACGATGTCATCCTGAAACTCCACGACACGCTGGCGCTGGAATTTCGCATCGTGCCCTACCCGCTTACGTTTCGTGGCAGCGACGAATTACTATCGAGCCTCGGTTTCAACGAGGAAGAGATCGCCAACATCTACGAGTTCCTTGAGTTTGTGCAGCAGACTCAGGGCAAGGCGTTCGAGCAAGTGATTCTAGAGGGCGTGCCTGTTAAATGCGCTCGCATCGGCAGTCCTTGAGTTAATAACGGCAAGCACTGCGCGCGGTCGGCCCGGCCCGCCCGCCCGTGCGCGCTTCGGGTTGTACTATGCCTTACTCACAGCTAGCGAACTGGATTGAAGAGCGCAACGAAGCGATCACCTGGACGTGGATTGAAAGTGTCCGGCGCGAGCCGCGTATCCAGTCTGACGCCGAGTTGTCGGATGCCTCGCTGCGCAATCACATTCCGGCGGTTATCGACGAAATCTGCGGGCTGCTGCGCCAGTGCGGGCGACCAACCGTCATTAACACCCGCGAGGCGCGCGTCCACGCTTATGTGCGCTTCCGGCAAGGCTACCGCGCCCGCGAACTGGTGCGCGAGCTGTCGCTGCTGCGCGTCACGTTGCTCGATGAACTCGGCGAGTTGCTGATGAGCGGCACTGCCGCCATCACGATTGAAACGTATCTGACTGCGGCGCGGATGATTGACCTCTACATCGACGAAGAGTTGAGCTACGCCGTATCGGTCTACGCCGAGGTGATGAAGCAAAAGATCGCCGGCGAGCCGCCCGCCACGCCTGAAGGAAATTAGTGGCCAACCGATGCCGGTTTCGCTTGCCGCATCAACCAAACGATCAGCGCGGCGAACGCCATTGCCGGACGACGAGGCGGAGGAACTGCGTGTTGCCGATCAGGTAACGCCGCCACAAACGGCGCGGCTCGCTGAGCAGGCGATAGAGCCATTCGAGGCCGGCGCGCTGCATCCAGTGCGGCGCGCGCGGCTTGCGACCGCTCAGGTGATCGAAGCTGCCGCCGACTCCCATCGCAAAGCGCGCGCCGGTGCGTTCAAGATTCTCAGCGATCCAAAACTCCTGCGCCGGTGATCCCATTGCGACAAACAGAAGATCGGTTTGACGGCGGCGTATCTCGTCAGCGATGGCCGCTGATTCGGCTTGATCGAAGTAGCCGTTGCGCCAGCCGGCGACGCGCAGGTTTGGGTGCTCGCGGCTGAAACGCTCGACGATGCCGCGCACTGCCGCTTCACGCGCGCCGAAGAAGAAGACCGACCAGCCCCGCGACGCGGCTTCGGCGACGAGTCGCTCGAACAGGTCTATGCCGGTGACGCGAGCTTTCAGCCGGTCGCCCAGCCAGCGCGCCGCCCACACCACAGACATTCCATCGGCAGTCACCAGCGACGCCTCGCCGAGCACGTCGCGCAGGCGGCCATCGCTACTGGCCGCTACGGCTTTGGCCGCGTTGACCACACAGAGGTAATGCGGCCCGCCGGCTTCCATCATCCGAGCAATCGCCGCGACAGTCTCTTCTTCGTTGAGGTTATCGACCTCGATGCCGATGACGTTGACGCGCGGCGCGGCGGCTTCTTTCACCGCTGCTCCTCTTCAACGTCATCGGCGATGTTGATGCGTTCACGGATCAGGTAGGTCGGCTTGTTCTGCGATTCGTGGTAGGTGCGGACGATCATCTCGGCAAGCAATCCCATGAAGATAAACTGCATGCCCATAGCAAACATAATCATACTGAGCGTCGCCAGCGGCATGCGGTTGAGATGGACATTCTCGACAATGCGAAAATAGAGCGCGAAGGCGAAAGAGATGACACTGACGATCAAACAGAGCGCGCCGGCCCAACCGAACAGGTAGAGCGGCTTGGTTAGATAACTCGACAGGAATTTGATCGTTATCAAGTCGAACAGCACTTTGCCTGTGCGCGACAATCCGTACTTGGACTGGCCGGCGCGGCGCGCGTGGTGTGTAATTGGAATCTCGGTGACGCGCGCCCCGGCCCACGCCGCGTAGACCGGAATGAAGCGATGCATCTCGCCGTAGAGCTTCACATCCGTGAGCGCTTCGCGGCGATAGGCTTTCAGCGAACAGCCATAATCGTGCAGCGTGACGCCGGCGATGCGCGAGATCAAACGGTTCGCCAGCCCCGATGGCAATCGCCGCGTCAGCCAGGCGTCCTTGCGGTCTTTGCGCCAGCCCGACACCACGTCGTAGCCTTCGTCGAGCCGCGCCAGCAGGCGGGGAATGTCCGCCGGGTCGTTTTGCAGGTCGGCATCCATCGGGATCAGCACGTCGCCGCGTGCGTGATCAATGCCGGCGCTCATCGCCGCTGTCTGCCCGTAGTTGCGACGCAGAGCGATCACGCGCACACGCTCGTCAAGCAAGGCCAGCTCGCGCAGCCGCGCCAGGCTCTCGTCAGTAGAGCCGTCGTCAACATAGAGAATCTCGTAGCTACGGCCAATCTGGCTGAGCGATTCGCTCAGCTTCGCGTGCAGCGGCGCGATGTTCTCTTCTTCGTTATAGACTGGCAGGAAGATGGATAGTTCGGGCCTTGAGCCGCCCATCTCGCGGACAGATTTTAAGCGATATTCCTTCATGACTTGCGGGCGGTTGCGGCGCGCCATCCGCCTGCAAGAGTCTAGACCGTAGCTCTAGCCATAGGCAAGCAAACGCGCGAGACACAGGCGACGCGCCCCAGGTCGAGCGGCGTCACCGTGGCCTCGCGCCTCGACGTATGCGGGTTAGTAAGCGAACACGTCTTCGAGAAGAGAGCTATCACCCCTTATTGCTTGCGGCGTCCTTGCTCAGCCCACTCGCTTCGACCTTCGGGCTGCGCGTCGCACGGATGCGCGAGTTGAGCGCGAACAGGTCGCGCACCTCCTCTTCGAGTGATTGCTCGCAATAATACTTCTTCATCAAGCTTTCCTGGTACTTCAAGGCGCGCTCAAGCGTGGCGATCAACTGCGCGACCTGCACGGGCTTGACCAGATAATCGAATGCGCCCGCTCGCATGGATTCGATGGCGTAATGGATATCAGTCATCGCCGACATCATGATAACGACCGTGTTCGGGTGGTTTTCGTAAATCTGCTGGCACAGCGAAATGCCCGTCTTCCCAGGCATGTTGATGTCAGAAATGACCAGATGAAAGAAGGTCGAGTCTAACAGCTTCATCGCTTCTTCGGCGCTCGCGGCAGCGAAGCAATGATGCTGCGTTGAGATCGTGATGCCGATTAGCTGACACAACATCGTTGTCGTGTCCGCGTCGTCATCGACGACAAGAATAGAAAGCTCCTTGTGGTTCACGCCTCAATCCTTATCTACCTATACTGGCACTTCAGGGAGGGAGTAGTACGACACTGCCGGCCCGCGCCGCGTCCTGGCGCGTTCGCTGCGTTTAGCTGCAATACCTATTCCTTGCGCTCAGCTTGTCTACGACAAGCGAAGATCGACGCTTGCGACAAATACGGGTGTTCCCTGAGCCATTTTGGCTCAACTTTTTTCATATCGGCGACAGTCGCAAGTGAAAAGCGGACGGTAAAACTTACGTGTAGGCCCAAAGCGGAACAGATGTATAATCGAAATCTCGCATCCTTCTTTTTGCCTTCAGTTCCTCACCGCTTGTTGCTGCTCGCGGCCAGGTCAAAGACTAGCGGCTTTGAACCAGGCGACGAATTTTTCGATGCCGGCGTCGATCTGTGTTTGCGGTTGATAACCGAGCAGGCGACGTGCCTTGTCAATATTGGCGCAGGTTATCGGCACGTCGCCCGGCTGCGCCGGCTGCGGCTCGATGCGGGCGCGCAGGCCGAGCGCCTGTTCAAGCAACTCGACCAGCCGGCGCAATTCAACCGTTGCCGACTCGCCGAGGTTGATGATCTCGAAATCGCTCGCCTCATAAACGAGCGCGGCGACAACGCCAGAGATGATGTCGTCAATGTAAGTGTAATCACGCCGCGTCAGCCCGTCGCCGAACATCGGAATCGAGCGGCCTTCAGTAATCAAGCGCGCGAATTTATGAATGGCCAGGTCGGGCCGCTGTCGCGCGCCGTAGACCGTGAAGAAGCGCAGGCAGACCACCCGCATTCCATAAAGATGACTGTAGACGTGGCAGGCCGCTTCGCCGGCAATCTTGGTCGCCGCGTATGGCGAGATCGGCTGGCTGATTGGGTCGTCTTCAGAGAAAGGCACGCGCGCGTTGATGCCATAGACCGAGCTTGACGAGCCGAAGACGAATTGGCGCACGCCGCTCTGCCGCGCCGCTTCGAGCAGCACATAGGTTCCGCGCACGTTGGTCGTTTCGTAAGCGAGCGGGTCAATAAGCGACGGCCTGACGCCCGCGCGCGCCGCCAGGTGGACGACCGCATCGAACCGCCGACGCGCGAACAACTCATTCATCGCCGCCGCGTCGGTGATGTCGGCCTCGACCAGTTCAAAGTTCTCGCGTTCGAGATGAGGCCGGATGTTGGCGCGCTTGACTGCCGGGTCATAAAAATCATTGAAGTCATCGACGACTGTGACCGCCGGCGCTTCATCGAGATTGAACATATTGCGCGCCGCATCGCTCATTAAAGAATCGACGAGGTGGCTGCCGATGAACCCCGCGCCGCCGGTTATCAGTATATTATTCATAATCAATAGACCAGGAAGCAGCAAGCAGGAAGCAGGAGGCAGTCGGTCGTGTAGGTCTAAGCTCCGTTAGGAGCGCGATGTTTATAGTCAACGTTGCTAATAACGATACAAGCTCCGTCAGGAGCGTGATGTGGACATCGCGCCCCTACGGGGCTTCGTCACATCCTTCAGCTATATCTATAAACATCGCGCTCCTGACGGAGCTTGAAGATTAAACCGCCCGCGTTACTATAAACATCGCGCTCCTGACGGAGCTTGCATCATTGATTGCATCGGTAACTATACACATCACGCTCCTGACGGAGCTTGAGGAACTATCAACTATCAACTATCAACTAGCCACTGCCCTGCCTCCTGTCTCCTGCCTCCTGCTTCTTGCTTCCTGCCTCCTGCCTCCTATTTCCTGCCTCCTGCCTCTTTCCTTGCGATGATCCACAGATGCCAGCCCCATCGGTGTGCCAGCCTGCGCTCAAGCGACCGCGGCAGAAAGCGACCGACGAGGGGAATCCAGCGCTTGTTCAAGAAGTGGACTTCGGTGCGCAGGTCGCGGAAGCGCGCAAACATCGCGGCGGCTTCACGGCGCGTGTAAGCCCGCGCCAGCGGGTTGCCGGCCCCATCGGTGTTTTGATTCAGGAACTCGTCGGGCGCGAGCATCCGGCGCGGGTCGCGGCGGTAGGCTTCCTGGAGTTTCAACAAGCGCGCCTCGTCTTCGCCGGTCAGCCGATGAACGAGACGTGGCCCCCAATTGAAGCCGAGCAGTCGCACCCCCATACGCCGTATGCCCATGATGTTGACGTGATAGTTGTACGAGCCTTTGTGATAGAGCATCACCATCGCCGTGCCGCCGGGCCTGAGCACGCGGCGCGCTTCATCAATCGCGCGCTGCGTGTCGGGCGTGTGGTGCAAGACGCCGTGCGAATAAAAGAGGTCGAAGCTTTCGTCGTCAAACGGCAAGGCTTCGGCGTCGGCGACACGCAGCCGCGCGCCCAAGCCTTCGAGCGCGAATCGCTTCTCGACCAGCGCAATTGCGGCTTCGGTCAAATCAACGCCGGTGTACCGTGCGCCGTAGCGTGCGAAGTTGATGGCGTCGGTGCCAAGCCCGCAGCCGACTTCGATGACATCGCGGTCGCGCCAGCGCGAGAAGTCTATCACCGCCGGGATGTGCGATTCGGTCGCGTAGCGATGCCGCTCGACGGCGTCAAAGAATTCGCGCGACCCGATCTCTGCATCGGTGAACTTCATGCCGCAGGGATTGGCCTGCCAGAAATCGTGAACGCGCGTTTTGAGGTCTCTACTCATTATTAATGATGATCTGTTTTGTATTGCCTGAATATTGATGGTCCGTTTTGTATTACCTGAGTATTGATGATGCCTTTGTATCGCCTGAGTATTGATGATGTTTTTGTACTGCCTGAATATTGATGATGCTTTTGTACTGCCTGAATATTGATGACGCCTTTGTGTCGCCTGACCGTAAGCCCGCTTCAGCGGGCTTTCCCGCAGGGCGGCTAGGCCAGCGCTTTTAGCGCTGGTTAATGAGGCGCTGAGAAGATCGCAAGGGCGCTTTAGCGTCCTTCTCACGTTGGCTTTAGCCATCTGGATTCAAACGGCTAAAGCCGATTGCAATAAGCCCGTTTCAACGGGCTATGACATCCTGACTCGCTCGCAACCAGCCGTTCACGGCTGGCCTATTCGCCCTCTGGGCAAGCCCGCTTCAGCGGGCTGCGGATTGATTATGTGCCTTCAATTATTATGGAAACAACGGGCCGCCGTCTCTATTGGGACAACGGGCCACCATCAATAAACTCTCTGTGCCACAATTCGAGCGTCAGCAGTTGGAAAATTTTCAAGTTGTTATCTTCGCGGCCCGAAAGGTTGTCGTCAATCAGTCGCCGCACGAATCCGTAATCGAAATAGCCGCGCCGCTTGATGTTGGTTTCCGATAACAAGTCTTCGACCATCTCGCGCAGGTCGCGCGCCAGCCACGCGCGCAGTGGCGCGCTGAAACCGGCCTTCTTGCGGTAGATGATCTCGCGCGGCAGCCACGCTTCCGCCGCGCGCTTAAGAATGTATTTGCGCGTCAGCCCCTTCAGCTTCAACCGCGCAGGGATGCGCGCCGCCATTTCGATCAGCTCGTGGTCGAGCAGCGGCACGCGCACTTCCATAGAGCTAGCCATGCTCGTCTTATCCGTGTAGGCCAGGTTCAAACACGGCAGGAACGTCTTCAGGTCAACGTAGAGCATCTGGTTGATGAAGTCTTCGTCGGCTACGCGATCAAAGTAGCGGCGGTGTTCGCCGTACGCATCGAACTCGCGCGCCGCCTGCCGCATCTCGCCGCCATACAAGTCAGCTCTGTCGCGTTCGCTGAAGTATGTCCCGAAGCCGAGATAGCGTTCGCGTTCCGGCAGCGCCGCCGAGCGCGCCAGCTTCTTGGTATTTCTGAACAAGGCCGTGAACCGGCCCGGCTTCGCGCCGGGCAAGGCGGCTACGACCGGGCGCGAGATGAATGAGGGGATCAGGTTGTAAGCTTCGGCGACCTTCACCGCCGCGTGGCGCGGATAACCGGCGAAGACTTCGTCGCCGCCCATCCCTGAGATCAACACCGTCAATCGCTCGCGCGCCGTTTTGCAGATCAGGTAGCTGGTGATGATGGCCGGGTCGGCCACCGGCTCGTCCATGTGGTAGACGAGCTTCGGCAAGAGGTCGATCACCTGCGGCTCAAGGAAAGCTTCGTGGTAGTCCGTATCGAACTCGCGGCCCACGACGCGCGCGTACTTCACGTCGTCTTCGAGGATGTCATAGCGCAAGTCTTCTTTCGTGAAGCCGAACGTGTAAGTCGTCAGCCGTCGTTCGCTCGCGGCGGTCATCAGCGCAACGAGGCTAGACGAATCCAACCCGCCCGACAGGAACGCGCCGAGCGGCACGTCGCTGACCATCTGCATCTCGGCGCTGCGCGTGATCTGTTCGCGCAGCCGCTCGACCCATTCGCTCTCCGTGATTGAATTGTCTTCGTTGAACTGAACGTCCCAATACTCGAACGTTTCAACGCGACCGTTGCGATAAATGAGATAATGCGCCGGCAGCAGCTTATGAATGCCTTTGAAAACCGTCTTCGGGTCGGGCGTCCACAGGAAAGTCAGGAACTGATCGAGCGCCGCAAGATCAACGCTACGTTCAATGCCGGGAATGGCGAGTATTGCTTTGATTTCTGAGGCGAAGGCGAAGCCGGCGGGCGTGTCGGCGTAATAGAGCGGCTTGATGCCGAGTCGATCACGCGCCAGCAACAGCGACTCGTCGCGCGCATCCCAGATAGCCAGAGCGAACATACCATTGAGGCGCGACAGAAAATCGCGGCCCCATTCGATGTAAGCATAGATGACGACTTCGGCATCCGAGTCCGAGCGAAAGCGGTGGCCGATAGATTCGAGTTCGCGGCGCAGGCTTTTGAAGTTATAGATTTCGCCGTTGAAGGTGAGCCATATCTTGCCGCTCGCGTCAGCCATCGGCTCGTGACCGGCGGGCGATAGATCAATGATCGAGAGCCGCCGGTGTCCAAGCCCGATCTGCTGACCGTTAGCGGTCGTTGTAATGTAAATACCTTCGTCGTCCGGCCCGCGATGCGCGATGCGCGTCAGCATCGCGCGCATCAGCGACTCATCCACCTGGCCGGCAACGCCGCAGATTCCGCACATAATTCGATTGTCCAGTGAACCGGCAGAAATCTCAAATCAGAAACCGAGAATCGTTTACAGCCGAGGGCCGTTCATTTGAGCAGGAAGACATCGCCGGCGATAGTGACGAAGAGAATCACGCTGACAAAGGCGTTGGTCGTAAAGAACGCGGCGTTCAGTCGTGACAGGTCGTCGGCCTTAACGATGCTGTGTTGATAGACCAGCAGCGCGCCGGTCAGCATCACGCCCAGCAGTCCGAGCCAGCCGAGATGCGCCAGCGCGAAGAAGACGACCAGCGTCGCAAACATCAACGTGTGAATGGCGCGAGCAATCCACAACGCGCGGCCAACGCCGAAGCGTTGCGGAATCGAATGCAGGCCGCTGCGCCGATCAAACTCGACATCCTGGCAGGCGTACAACACGTCGAAGCCGGCAGTCCACAACATCACCGCAAGCGACAACAACACGGGCAGCAGATTCAATTCGCCTTTGATGGCAATCCACGCGCCCGACGGCGCGATGGCGAGACACCAGCCCAACACGAGATGCGAGAGTGATGTGAATCGCTTGGCGTAAGAGTAGAGGAAGACCGACCCCAGCGCGACCGGCGATAACATGAGCGTGAGGCGATTGAGCTGCGAAGCGGCGATCAAAAAGAGCAGCGATGAGGCCATCGTGAAGGCCCACGCGAAGCGCACGTCGAGCAAGCCGGCAGGCAATGCCCGCATCGCCGTGCGCGGGTTGGCCGCATCAATTCGGCGGTCGGCGATGCGATTGAAAGTCATCGCCGCCGAGCGCGCGCCGATCATTGCTAATGTAATCCAGATGACTTTATTGATCCAGAAGCTCGCGGGCTGCGCCGCTACTTCACGGGCCGCGAGCGTCGCGCCTAGAAACGCGAACGGCAGCGCGAACAGCGTGTGCTCGATCTTTATCATTTCGAGCGTGACGCGGAGCCGTTCGGCAAAAGGCATCTTCCTGGCCGGAGCATTCGACATAGCTTTACGACACTTTGCTGACATCGCCGCGCCAGACGGTTTCTTGTGAATGGGCGACGCCGAGATGATCCATCACGCGATAGACGAAGTGATCGACCAGCCCTTCAATGTCTGCCGGTCGGTGATAAAACGCCGGCATCGCCGGCACGATCATTGCGCCCGCCTGCCGCAGCCGCAGCAGATTCTCAAGGTGAATCGTTGAAAGCGGCGTCTCGCGCGGCACGAGCACGAGCTTGCGGCCTTCTTTCAAGCAAACGTCCGCCGCGCGGTGCAGCAGGTTGCGGGCCGCGCCCGATGCCAGCACGCCGAGCGTTGAAGCCGAGCACGGAATGATCGTCATCGCATCCACAGGATAAGAGCCTGATGCGATGGCTGCGCCGATGTCGCCGGCGTGGAAGAAGACCGTCTTGGCCGATGGTCGTTTGATTAAAGCGGCGATCATCTGATCGGTGTCAGCGGTCGCGGTGATGTCTAACTCGTCGGCCATCACGCGGCGGGCCGGGCCGCTGATGACCAGATTGATCTGCCGCACGTCGGGGCTGGCGTCGAGCTGCATCAACAACCGCTGCGCATAGATGACGCCGCTCGCGCCACTGATTGCTACCGTTATGCTTTTCACTTCTCGTATTCTAACGGCGCGTCCGTGGAGCATCAAGAAAAGGGCCGGCACAAACTTAGGATCATTCGTACCTGAGCGATTGGATCGGGTCCATACGCGAGGCGCGCAGGGCCGGCCACAATCCACTGGCGAGGCCGACGAAGACCAGTATGCTGGTCGCTGCGATCAACACGTCGGGCGATAGCAGCAGGTGTATGTCGGTTTGTCCCGAAGCGTCTTCGAGCAGTTCGGCCAAAAACGGGCGCGTGCCGATCAGCAGGGCCAGCCCGTATGACAGCAGGATGCCGAGCAGTCCGCCTAAGAACGTGATGACCATGCCTTCGAGCAGGAACTGAAAGAGGATGTGCCGGCGGCGCGCGCCCAGCGCCTTGCGCACGCCGACTTCGCGCGTGCGCTCGGTGACGCTGACCAGCATAATGTTCATCACGCCGACGCCGCCGATCATCAACGTGATCGCGCCGATGAAACCGAGGATGAGCTTCAGACCATTGGTGATGCCGCTCAGAGTTTTGCTGTTCTCTACTGAGTCCATCAGGTTGACGGCGCGTTCGTCGCGCGCGTCGTAGTGATAGCGCGCCGCCAGCGTCTCGCGCACCTGCTTGACGGCAGTGGGTTGTTGCGCGGGGTCTACGGTCTGAAAGACGATGTTGCTCAGGTAGGTCGTATCCCACAACTGGTTGACGACCGTATGAGGAATGAAGACGCAGTACTTATCGGGCGAGTAATAACTCGACATCTGCACTTTGTCGGCGAGCACGCCGACGACTTCAAACGAGAGGCCGCCGATGCGCACAGTCTCGCCAACCGCCGGGCTGCTGCCGAACAGCTTGCGCATAATTTCGTGGCCGAGGAAGACGACGCGGCGGCGTTTATCTACGTCTTCAGCGTTGAGAAAGCGCCCGCCGTCGGGAATCTCTGCGCGCATCAAGCCGTATTCGGGCGCGACGCCGCGCACGGTCGCCGAGGTCGAGCGATTGCCATACGTCACCTGCTGACCCTGCACGTATTCGGGGCTGACGTGTTTGATGACGCCGAGTTCTTTGATCGCGTCAACGTCTTCTGCTTTGAGCTGAATGCGGCGACCGGCGCGCTCACCGCCGGCTTGCAGGCTGGTCTGTCCCGGCCAGATAACCACCGTGCCGTCAGAGAACGCGCCGCGAAAGCCGAGGATCAACGCGTTGTGAAAGCCGTTGCCATACGCCATCAGAATGACGACCGTGACGATACCCCACGCAATCCCTAACAGCGTCAGCGACGCGCGAAAGCGATTGTGGAACAGCGCGTAGAGGGCTTGCAAAAAGACTTCTTTGATCAGCACGGTCGTCTCTCCTAAAATTCAAACCGCAAGGCTTCGATGGGCGGCATCTCGGCGGCGCGGCGCGCGGGGTAAAGCGATGCCAGCGCGCCGATCAACACCAGCACGAGGATGGCGAAGGCGGCAATCTGCCACGTCAGGATCATTCCCGCGAACCGATCCGGCATCGGCGCGAGGTTGATGAGCCGGCACAATCCAATGCCTAAGCCCAAGCCGATTGCGCCACTCAGCAAGGTCAGCAGCAATCCTTCGCTTAAAAACTGTCGCTGGATATTGCTCGAAGTGGCTCCCAAAGCCTTACGCACGCCAATCTCTTTCGTCCGCTCTTTGACGGCGATGAGCATGATGTTCATCACGCCGATGCCGCCCAGCGCCAGCGTGATGATGCTGACGGCGATGAAGAACTCTTTCATGCTGCCGATAATCTTCGTGAACATCACCGATGCGATGGCCGTGTTCCACATTGAAAGCGCTTCGCGGTCTTGCGGGTCGAAGTCGTGGCGCGGCGCGAGAATCTGGCGTATCTCGGTTTCGACCGGCCCCGTATTATCAAACAGCCCCTTGCCTTCTTTGCCCGAACGATGCGTCAACTCGTCGGCGACTTCATCAAACGGCGACGCGATGATCGTCGAGAGCGAATCCGCCGTGTCCATGCCGCCGCGCAGCGGGAAGTCTTTGCGCATCGCTTCGTAGGGGACGAACAGGCGGTTGTTGTCGGGGCCGGTGTAGTTCGAGTCCTGCGTCTTCTTGCGAATCTTACCGATGACCGTGTAAGGCACGCCGTTGAGCGTGACGGTGGCATCAATCGGGTCGCGGTCGGCGAACAGTTGCTTCGACACGTCGTAGCCCATAATCACGACGCGCCGCGCTTCACTGTTGTCGGCTTCGTTCATCAAGCGCCCGCGCTCAAGCTCGATGGTGCGAATCTGCTGATAGACCGGCCAGACGCCGCTGACGCCTGCGGACGCAGCGTTGAATGCGCTCTTGATCTTCACGCCGCCCATAATCTCCGGCGAGATGTATTGCAAGAGCTTCGACTTTTCCTGAATCGCGTACACGTCGCTGATGTCGAGTCGAATGATGCGGCCCGCGCGCTCGCCGCCGGCCTGCATACTGGTGCGCCCGTTGCGGACGATGAGGATGTTCTTGCCCAGCTCGCGCATAACTTTCATATTGCCGCGCTGAAAGCCTTCGCTGACCGCCGACAGGATGACGATGGAGATAATGCCCCACGTGATCCCGAACATCGTCAGAAAGCTGCGCAGCTTGTTCGCCGCGAGATTGGCCAGAGTCTGTCGAAACAGTTCGTTCATAGCGCGCCGCAGGATACAGGATTCGGGATTCAGGATTCAGGGTGAAAACAACGGCGTTTAGCGCCGACCTCTTTTCCCTCCCTGAATCCTGTATCCTGTATCCTGACTACTGAAGAATGATCTGCTGATTCTCACTGATGCCGTCGAGCACTTCGGTCTTCGTGCCGTTGCTGACGCCGACCTTGATGGGACGGCGCTCGCGGCCCGTCACTGTGGCCGGCGCGGGAACCTCGACCGAAGGGTTGCGCTGCGCGTCGTAGGCAATCGCGCTTTCGGGGATAATCAATGTGGCCTTGCGCTCTTCGAGAATGATCTCGGCATTGGCCGTCATATTGGCGCGCAGTTCGCCGCCGGGGTTGTTGATCGAAACCCTCACCTCGAAGCTGACGACGTTGTCTTTCTCTGCGCCCATCGGCGAAATCTGCGTGACGTGGCCTTCAAAGATTCGATCCTTGAACGTCTCGACCTTGATGCGCGCCGGCTGGTTGAGCCGAACAAGGCCGATATCGGCCTCGTCCACTTTGCCTTTCACATAGACCTGGCTGATGTCGCCCAACACCATTACGAGCGTCGCCGCCGCGCCCATATTCAAAATGGATGAGACAGGGCTGCCGATCTCAATGTCGCGCGACAGCACGACGGCTTTGATGGGCGAGCGGATGGTGGCGTTGTTGAGTTCTTCTTCGGCGCGCTCGACGGCGGCTTTCGATTGGCCGACCATCGCTTGCGCTTGCGCGATGCGCGCTTCGCTGACGCTCAACTGCGAGTGCGCGACGTGCTGGCGATTCTCAGCCTGTTCGAGCGGGCGGTGCGCGTCGTCGAGGTCTTGCTGGGAGATGAGTCCGTTCTTGAAAAGTTTTTCGATACGCTCAACGTTGCGGCGCGCGAAGCTTACGTCGGGGCTGTCGGCTTCAATCTGGTTCTTGCGATATTCGGCCTGCGCAGCGGTGAGGTTCGATTCGGCATTCAGCATCGCGGCGCGCGCCTCGCGCAGTCGCGCCGACAGGTTGTCCTTGTCGAGTTCGGCCAACACCTGGCCCGGCTCAACCGTATCGCCGATGTTGACCTTCAGTTCTTTGATGATGCCGTTGGCCTTCGACTTGATTTCAACTTTAGAGATCGGCTCGACGCGGCCCGTGGCGACGACCGAGCGCGCCAGATCGCCGCGCACAACCGTCGTCAGTTTCGACGGATCAATCTCGGCCTTTGCGCGCGTCATCCGCGTCAGGCCGAAGCCGCCGAGCGCCGCTACAATCAGCAATGCCGCCGACACCACTATCCACTTACGCGATTTCTTGCTCGCCATAAACAACCTCGTATTGCTGCGGATTTCGGATGATTGCGTTCCACCGACTCATACGGCACTGCTCAGAATCGTGTTCCGGCTTTCTCAGCCGGTGATGCCAGTGACGATGAACAATGCGCCGCCTCCGCGAACCAATTGCGCGTGACCGCGCCGCCTCCGCGATAGACTCGCTGTTCAAAGATACGCACCCGCGCAGTCGCAAAGGTGCAGTCTTTTGCCACTCATTCATCGCTGGTGAGTGATCGGAGGAGGGAAATGGTCGCAGAAAAAATCAGATGGTCGTTGGATACATTCGTCTGAGCGTCGCGTTCACGCGCGATTGCAGCGCGGCTTCATCGAGCGTCTTCACTTCACGGCCATCGAACAAGACACGGCCAGCAACGACGGTGTGACGAACATCACAAGCCGTCGCGCTAAAGACAATCGCCGATGCTGCGTCATGCACCGGCGCGTTGTGCGTAGCCGATAGATCAATCACGATCAGGTCGGCCTGCTTGCCGGCTTCGAGCGAGCCTGTGCGGTCATCGAGTCTTAGAGCCAGTGCGCCGTCAATCGTCGCCAGTCGCAGAAGCCGGTCGGCTGAAGGGCGCTCGAAATCTTTCGACGCGGCGCGGTGAATCAGGCCGCAGAACCGCGCTTCGTCAATCAGGTCGCAACGGTTATTTGAAGCGACGCTGTCCGTGCCCATTCCAACAGTCACGCCCGCGTCGAGCATCGCAAGCAGCGGCGCGATGCCGTGGCCGAGCTTGGCGTTCGACTTCGGGCAATGAGCGACGCGGGCGCGACGGCGTGCGAGCAGGGCAATCTCTTCGTCATCGGCGCGGACGCAATGTACAAGCAGGGGCGACGCGGCGAGCACGCCGAGCCGTTCAAAGTATTTGATTGTTGAGACGCCGGGCGCTTGCCAATCAATGCCGCGCTTACGCAAGCCTTCGGCGAATTCGCCCGTGCCGGCGATCAGCATATCCTGCTCCGCCTGCGATTCCGCCGCGTGGATGCACACGTCGAGCGACTGGCGCGCGGCGTATTCGGTCGCCAGTTGGAACAGTCGCGCTGAAACCGTGTACGGCGCGTGTGGCGAGATGCCGATGCGCGTCAATGCCGTCTCTTGCTCGCGCATCTCTGTGACTTTGGCTTGCAAATCGGCAAGGCTCTGTTCGGCGACATTCGGATCAGGGCCAAAGCATTCTCTGTAAGCTATACCACGCAACCCGCTCGCTAGCAGCGCGTCAAAAGCGGCGCGCGAATCGCCGGTGTCGGCAAGCGTAGTGACGCCGGCGCGAATCGCCTCTGCCGCGCCCAACAACGCGCTCGCCTGCAAGTCGTCGAACGTGAGCCGTTCGTATTTGGTCATCGTCAGCTTGAGTATCCAATCGCGGAAGCCGAGGTCTTCGAGAAAGCCGCGCATCAAGGTCAACTCAAGATGGCTGTGCGTGTTGATGAAGCCGGGCAGGATGGCGGCGCGGCCAAAGTCCATTCGCTCAATGTCGTTGAACTCGGCGCGTGATTCGACTTCAGGGCGTGGGCCGACAAAAGCGATGCGGTCGTCTTCGATCACGACCGCGCCGTCAGAGATCGGCGATGACGTGATGGGCAAAACCCATTCGGCGAAATAGATTCGTTTGGCCATCGCCGATGATTAGACACTAACTGACCCGTTCATTTCCACCGCGATCTAACAATGGGCTGTTGCCGTCAAAGCGACGTTGATAAAGTCGTAGCGGCTCAACCGTGCTAGACTTTTAGTTTTGTAAGTGATACACCATACTCATCAAACGGGTCCGTGCTTACCCTTCAACGCAGGAGGTTGCAAAATGAGACGTTACTATTTCAGCTTGATGCTTCCACTCGTGCTGCTGGTCAGCGGGTTCGCTATGCCGCCGCAGCAAACTCCTGAGAAAGCCGCGCAGGAGGCCGCCGAATCGTGGCTGCGTTTGATTGACGCGGGCCAGTACGCCGAAAGCTGGGACGAGTTAGCGGAAGTCGCCAAAGCCAAAGGCCGGCGATGAAAGACGGCAAGCCGGTTCCGTTCTGGCAGCCCATGAGCATCGAGTTTAATCTTCGATAAGCGGATACGCATTCACGACGAAGCGGCGTTGCGCCGCCACAATCGATAGGCCAAAAAAATAATGATGCCGAGCGCCGCCGCAATGGCCGTGTCGCGCGCGTCTTCGCGGGTGCTGTTCGACAGCAGCCACGCGGCCAGCGCCAGCGACGCCAACGCCAACGCCACGCCTACGGGCGCTTTGAATAAGGCGGGCGGCGCATCGCTTCTTCTTCTCAACCCAATCAAAGCCGCGCAGGTGACGGCGTAAGAGAGCAGGCGCGTGAGGGCTGAAATCTTCACCTGCGCGCTGAACGTGCTCCACAACGTTAGCGCCAGCATCACGGCAACGGTGATTAAGACGGCGACGTGCGGCGTGCGAAAACGCCGGTGCGTGCGGCCAAGCAAGCGCGGCAGCTCGCCGCCTTCGCCCATCGCAAACGTCAGGCGCGACGCGGCCAGGATCAGCACATTCAGATTGCCGATGATTGAAACGATGACTCCCGCAGAAATCAACGCCGCGCCGGCCCGGCCCATAAAGAGGTCGGCGGCATCAGCAATCGGCCTCTGCGACGTGGCCAATGTCGGCAGCGTGCCGATGCAGACGAATTGAATGCCGATGTAGAGCAGAACGACTACCGCAATGGCTATCAATATCGCGCGCGGCAAATCGCGCTGCGGGTCGCGGACTTCGCCCGCCGGAATCACCGCCATCTCGAATCCCGTGAAGGCATAAATCAACATCAACACCGACTGCGAGAACGCGCTGTAGCCGGGCGGCTCCGTGAATGAATAGTTGTTCGGGCTGATAGCGAAAAGGCCGATGGCGATGAAGGCGGCGATGGGGATGAGCTTGCCTATGGTGAAGACGTTGCTGACCATCGCCGTGTCGCGCACGCCGATGACGTTGACTATCGTGAGCAGAGCGACGACGACAATGATGACGCTCGCGCGCCAGTAGCCGGCAGTCGCTTGCGGCCAGAAGAAGCCGACATAATCAACCAACAGGTTGCAGTTCGCCGCAAACGCGGTCAGCCGCGCCAGCCACAACAGCCAGCCGACTTCAAAGCCGATGGCCGAGCCGAAGGCTTCGCGGGCGTAGAGGTATGGCCCGCCAGTGGCGGTGAAGCGGCTGCCGACTTCGGCAAAGCAGAGGATGATGCAGACGACGACCATCGCGCAGACGATGAACGCCAGCAAGCTATACGCGCCGGTCAGCGCGAAGACTTTTGACGGCAAGCCGAAGATACCCGCGCCGATGATGCCGTTGATGGCGACGGCAACGAGGCTCCAGCGGCTGATGCCGCGCACCAGTCCTTCCTGTGTCGATTGCGCCAATGACTCTTCCTCAATGTGAATGTTGATGTGAGCCACGTCATCTTACACCACCGCTAGGAAATGATGAATGATGAACAGCAGAGATAGCGTGGCGATGCGCGCGTGCGCTACAATGGCCGGTCAGACTACCGATGAGAACAACAACCGACAAGGAGAAGACGAATGAGCGACGAGAACGATCAGGTTATCATCTGCAATAACAACGGCCCGCTGCGCATTATGGGCGACAATATCATCATCAAAGATGCCGCCGGCAACACGTTCGGGCTGGGCGGTCGCAAGATCATTTCACTGTGCCGTTGCGGCCAATCCGCTAACAAGCCCTTTTGTGATGGCAGTCACGCCCGTGGCGGCTTCCAGTCAACCGTCGAAGCGCGCGACCTGCCGCCGCCAGTCCCTAAAGCTTAATGGGGTCAGGGTCGGGGGTCGGGGGCCAGTGTTGAGAAACGAGAACATCAGATATTCTGCCCTGACCCCTGGCCCCTGACACCCGGCCCTAATTAAGAGGAGTCATGAAAACCACTCGCATAGCCAACGGTCAGGGCTTCTGGGGCGATTCGCTCGATGCGCCCATCGAACAGGTGCGGCGCGGCCCCATTGATTACTTGACGCTCGACTATCTCGCCGAGATCACGATGTCGATCATGCAGAAGCAGCGCGCGCGCGACCCGCGACAGGGTTATGCGCGCGATTTCGTAGCGATGATCGAGCAAGTCCTGCCTGACCTCATTGAGCGCCAGATCAAAGTCGTCGCCAACGCCGGCGGCGTCAATCCCGAAGCTTGCCGCGACGCCGTCATCGAGGTCGCGCGACGCGCAGGCTTCGGCGGGCGCGTCCGCATCGGCATTGTCGCTGGCGACGACATTATGCACCGGCTCGATGATTTCATCTCGCGCGGCGTCGAGCTGAAGAACCTCGACACCGGCGAGCCACTCGCTTCGATCCGCCCGCTCGTGCAGAGCGCCAATATTTATTTCGGCGGGCGACCCGTCGCCGAGTGTTTGGATCAAGGCGGGCAGATCGTCATCTGCGGGCGCGTCACTGACACCGGACTTTCGCTTGGGCCAATGATTCACGAATTCCAGTGGCCCACTGAGGCTTGGGATTTACTGGCCGCTGGAACGATTGCCGGTCACACGGTTGAATGCGGCGCGCAATGCACGGGCGGCAATTGCTTGATCGACTGGCAGACGATTCCCAATGTGGCCGACATCGGTTATCCAATCATCGAAGCGCAAGCCGATGGCTCGTTCGTCATCACCAAGCACGAAGGAACCGGCGGGCGCATCACCGTCGCGTCGATCAAAGAGCAATTGCTTTACGAGATGGGCGACCCACGCGAATACATCACGCCTGATTGCGTCGCCGACTTCACGACGATTCAACTCGAACAGGCGGGCGCTGACCGCGTTCGCTTCACCGGCATCAAAGGCCGCCCCGCGACCGACTCTTACAAGGTCAGCATCAGTTACTCGGCGGGATGGAAAGCGGTCGGCTCGCTGGTCTACGCGTGGCCGAATGCGTACGAGAAAGCGCAGGCCGCTAATCGCATCTTGCGCGAGCGGCTGGAGCGTATGGGCCTCGGCTTCGATTCGATTCTCACCGAATTTGTCGGCGTCGATGCGTGTCACGGGCCGCTTTCGGGAACGCCTGCGCCCGACATCGCCGAAGTGACTTTCCGCATCGGCGTGCGCTCGCAAGATAAGCGCGCCGTCGAACGCTTCACGCGTGAGATCGCGCCGCTGGTCTTGAACGGGCCGCCGACCGTGACCGGCTTTGCCGGCGGGCGTCCGAAGGTCGAAGAGATCATCGCTTACTGGCCGGCGCTCATTCCCAAGCGCGAAGTCGAACCGCACATCTCGGTGATTGAGGCATAGACGATTATGGCGAAGGTGCAACTGGTGAAGCTGGCGCACGCGCGTTCGGGCGACAAGGGCGACACGGCCAACGTAGGTTTAATCGCTTATCGGCCTGAGTATTACCCGCTGCTCGTCGAGCAAGTGACTGCCGCGCGCGTCAAGGAACATTTCAAAGGCATCTGTCACGGCGAAGTCGTGCGCTACGAACTGCCGAATTTGGGCGCGCTGAATTTCCTGCTGCACCAGTCGTTGGACGGCGGCGGCACGCTGTCGTTAAAGACCGACGCGCAAGGCAAGACTTACAGCACGGCGCTGCTTCGTATGGAGATCGACATCAACGACGTGCTCGCCCGCGAGCTGGACAGCGGCGCGTAACGTTGAAGAACCGATTGGCCACAGAAGAATCTGCACCGTATTCGCCGAAGTAATGCTAAGCGGCGGTGTCGTAGAACCGATTGGCCACAGAAGAATCTGCATCCTGCCGCGAAGCGGCGCAGAGAAGGTAGCCAGAGGTGAAACCTCTGGAACCTATGGCATTAGTCTTCCCGCGTTGAAGACGCGGCCAGATGTTCTGGCGCTCCTTCAGAGCGCGGCGATCATATACTACTGCGTTCCAGACGTTGCACGTCTGGTTACCTTCTCAATACGCCTTCGGCGCAACGGCTCAATTTCAAGACATCTTTCTAGAGGTCAAACGCTATGGATTGGAGAGTGGTGCTGACGACTTTCGGCATGATCTTTCTGGCCGAGATGGGCGACAAGACACAACTGGCGGCGATGACGATGGCGGCGCAGACGCGCAAGCCGCTCGCCGTGTTGATCGGCGCGTCGGTGGCGCTGGCCTGCGTGTCTGCGCTCGGTGTCATCGTTGGCGCGACGCTCAGCCAGTACATCCCGCTCGAATGGATCAAGCGTGCCGCTGCCGTCGCCTTCATCATCATCGGCGTGTTGATCCTGCTCGGAAAATTCTAATGCGACTCACAGGTCGCTGGGGCAAGGGTAGGGCACGCAGCAGCCGCCGCAGTTGTTCAGCCCCGGCGGGCATCCTTGAGCAAAGTGCTGATTGAGTTGCGCCAGGATCGGCCTGATCTGACTTTCGATATCATCCGCCCGGCGATTCTTGTCCGCCGTCGAGTCGCCCTCTAAGTAATAGCGCACGGCGGCTATCTCAAACGCATCAAGCAGCGTTCGCAGTCGCACGTAAGACTTGCGGGAATCGCTCGTCGTCTGTCGTCGGCCTTGTGAGGAAGACGGGGAAGGTTTCTTTTTGGTCGTAGCCATCGATCAATCTCCTTTTTATTTGAAATGGTCAATCAGAGAGATCACTCTCCAGTTTGCCTGTTTGCTGTAATAGAGCGCCTTGCCGTCGGTCGCCCACGTGAGGCCAGAGTAATAGACTCGCGCATCGTTGCTGCGAGCGACCGTTTTGATTTCGCCGCCGCTGACCGATACGACGCGCAGGCTGCCTTCGCCTTCTTCGCGCGCGGCGAACGCGATCTCTTTCCGGTCGGGCGACAGTTGGATGTTATGAATGAAGGCTGCCTTCAATCGAGCAATCGGGCGCGGCGTGCCGCCCGCTACCGGCAAGGCGAATAAGCTGACTTCTTCAGGCGTCAACGCTGTGTCGTTGCTGCCTTCGATAGATTTGATGAGCAACTCCTGTCCCGTCGCTGACCAGCCGACCAATCGCAAGACCGCGTCCGATTGAAACTGAGGCGCGGACTTGTCGCCGTCACGCAGCCAGACGCTCCACTTTCGCTTGCTGGTGTCGAGGGCGAGCCACGCCAGGCGGCGTCCATCCGGCGACCAGACCGGGTTGAAGAAAAGCAGGCCGGCCTCTTGATTCGTTGAGAGCGGCGTTACTGCCGACCCATCAGCGGCTACTTGATAGACGTTCGCCGCGTCGCCCTGGCGCGCGCAATAGACCAGACTGCGACCGTCGGGCGACCACTGGTAGTCCTGCGTCTGAAAGCGATTATAAGGCAGCAGCGAGAAGCCGCCGAAGAGGATGCCGCCGGTCGTCAATTGTCGCGCATCGCCGCCCGCCGCGCGCACCGTCCACAGGTTGAACTGGCTCTTGTCGAGTCGCAGAAAAGCCAGTTGACTGCCATCGGGCGACCAGCGCGGGTCCAATCCATCCGTCGCCAGTTGCCTTCGCGGGCCATCGAGGCTTAACGGCTGCGTCAGGATCAAACAGTTAAACAGGTTCGCGGCAACGCTCGTGGCGCGCGACGCCTGGTAAGCGATGGTGGCATTATCCGGCGACAGGTCGGGCCACAACTCGACGCCGATGTCAGCGGTCAGTTGCGACTCTTTGCCGTTATCGAGTCGAACGCTCCAGAGGTCGGATTCGTCACGGGTGGTGGCGTAGAGAACCTTTGCGCCGTCTGCCGAAACGTCGAGCGCCTGATGGTCATTATCGCCAAAGGTAATCTGCACAGGCGGACGCCCGTCCAGATAAGCGACGCAGATTTGCTGCACGCCGTTGCGAACCGAGCTATAGAGGATGCGCTTGCCATCGGGCAGCCAGATGGGCGCGCCGTCTTCGTCGCGGTCGTTGGTGAGGCGCGAGGCCGGCCCGCCGCGCAACGGCATTATCCAGATGTCCTTTTGCTGATCCTGCCAATCGACGTAGGCAATGCGCTCGCCGTCGGGCGAGAGACTGAACTCGCGCAACCCGTAGGATGACGACGCGAGATCGGTCAACGCGGTGCTCTGCTTCGACGCAACGTCCAGCGCGTAGAGGTTCTGATTGAATTCATAGTAGATCGTCTTGCCGTCTTTCGACCACGCGACGAGACCCTGGCTTCGTTGCGAGAGCGGCTTGAGCGGCGTTGGCGTGCCGCCGAATGTCGGCATCACCCAGATGCCGCTCTGTTCGTCGCGGTTCGATAGAAAAGCGATCTGCTGGCCATCGGGCGACCAGATGGGACTGAAATCGGTTGCCTTATCGTGGTTGCTGGTTATCGGGTCGCCGCCGCTCAGTTGCTTGATCCAGATGGCGCTGTTGCCGTCGCGCGTGGACGAGAAGGCGATGAACTTGCCGTCGGCTGAAAAGCGCGCCCAGTTGGAAAGGTCTTCGCCGAGGTCACTCTTCCAACTGATGATCTGCGCCGTCGCCAGTTGAGCCAGCGGGTTGGCGTCCTGCTCGCGGCGCGGCCCTCGCCAAATCAATAGCCACACCACGATCAGCAAGGCCGCAAGCGCCGCGATCCACCACCAGCGCGGCGCGGCAACGCGAGTCGGCTGCGCGAGTGTGTGGGGTTGGGTCGCGGGCTGAAGGTCGGGCGCAGTGGTGTTTTGATCGATGACCGTCTCCGCTTCGTGCAGCACCGTCGTGTAGTCGTTGGCTGATTGCGGGCCACGCGGCGACGACTCCTGGGCGCGCTTCAACGCCCTGAGATCAACCAGCAGGTCATTGACGCTTTGGTAACGTTGATCACAATCCTTTATCAGCATCCGGCTGATGATCCGCCGCATCTCGGCGGGCGCGTGCGGCGCATATGTAGCGAGCGGCGTCGGCTCGCTCTTCAGGATGGCTGCCATTATGTCCGTGCGCGTCTCGCCCGTGAAGGGGAGATGGCCGGTGATCATTTCATAAAGGACGACGCCGAGGCTCCAGATGTCCGTGCGCGCATCCACCTTCAAACCGCGCGTCTGTTCAGGCGACATATAAGGCGTCGTGCCCATCGCCAGTCCGGGTTCGGTCTGCGTCGCCGCCTGTGTTGGCAAAGATTCTTCGAGCGTCGGATGCTCGATGAATTTGGCCAGCCCGAAGTCGAGCACCTTGACGTAGCCGTCGTGGCGCAGCATCAGGTTCTCCGGCTTGATGTCGCGGTGGATGATGCCGATGGTATGCGCGGCCTGTAGCGCCGCCGCTACTTGTATGGCAATCTCCAGCGAGTCCATCAAGCTCAACGGTCCAAGGCTCAAGCGCCGCCGCAGCGTCGAGCCTTCGACGAACTCTGTGGCGATGAAGTGCGCGCCATCGGCTTCGCCGATTTCGTGGATGGTCAGGATGTTCGGGTGGTTGAGCGCCGACGCCGCGCGCGCTTCTTTCTCGAAGCGACGGACGCGCGTGGCGTCGCTGGTGAACTGGGTCGGCAAAAACTTGAGCGCGACGCGGCGATGCAGGCGCGTGTCTTCGGCGAGGTAGACTTCGCCCATGCCGCCCGCGCCGAGCTTGTCGAGAATACGGTAGCGCGTTAGAGCTGGAAACATGAGCCTTGCACCTCGGACTAAATGGATAGGGGAATATGCCCTTGTGTATCGGTCGGGCCTACTCTATTTGAAGGCGATTCGGCTGTCAAACTTTTATGATTGGCGCGCACGCCGCGCACGCGTGACGGGGTTGCTTGCCGCACGCGCGCGCGGTTTGCTAATCTGAGTGTATCGAGTTGTGGCGCTTGTTGAATCATCTTTACGCATTCGAGGGAACTATGAGCCATAATCCAGGCGACGCCGCCACGACCGCCCGCGCATCCGAAAACGAGCAGACCCAAACGCCGGACGCTGAAGAAAACGCCCAAGGCACGCAATCCGCGATTGCTCAACACCCGACCGGCAACGTCGCTGACGCCATCGCCGAGTCGCCGGCAGAAGCCGGACAACCCACCGGCGCGCAGGAGCAGCCCGCCGGCGATCAATCATTCGCCAACGACCTGTCCGACAACCCGCAAGCCTCTGCCGCTGAAACACGCAACGAAACGTTTCAGGCGCTCGCCGGCGGCGGCCAGCCGCAAACAGCCGGCACAGACGATCAGGCGCAGACCGCGCCGTCAGATCAAAGCAATGCGCAAAGCAATGCGCAAGGCAATGCGCCGACCGCATCCGCTCAATCATCCGCTCAGTCAGCCGCCACCGGGTCGCCTTCGCCCGTCGAGTCGGCGCAATCGGCGACGCCGCAGCCGACCGGCGATGTCAGCGAAGGCATCGCGGATTCGGCTGAGATCACCGGCGGCACAGACCCGCACGCCGACGACAACGAGCGCATGCGGACACAGCCGAAGCCGGATGTCTCGGATCAGGACTGGCAAGAGTTAGTGCCGAAGCTGCTGGGACTGTTCAACAACAACCGCGAACAATTGGGGCGCGCGCTCGGTCTGCATCGCTCGACCGTTGACCGCTGGCTCAATGGCAAGAGCAAGCCGAACACGTCAACGATCCTGCGTATGCGCCGTCTGGCGCAGGAACGGCGAATCGAATAACGCGCCGCTCATCGCCGCAAGCACGGGACGCTATGGCCGACTATCAGAAGATCATCTACGCCGTCGCCGCTGGCGTCGCGCGCATCACGTTGAACCGGCCCGATAAGCGTAACGCGCTTGACGCCGAGATCGTCGCCGAAATTCGCCGCGCGCTCCGTGAAGCCGCCGCTGATGAAAATGCCCGCGTCGTGTTGCTGACCGGCGCGGGCAAAGATTTTTGCTCCGGCGCAGACCTCGCCGCCTTGCAGCGCATCAGCGAAGCGACGGTGATGGAAAACGTCGCCGACGCGCGCAACCTCGCCGACCTCTTCATCGAGATGCGCCGCCACCCGCGCCCCATCGTCGCGGCAGTGCGCGGGCGCGCGCTCGCAGGCGGCTGCGGCCTGGCGACGGCCTGCGATCTGGTGCTGGCCGCCGAGTCGGCGCAGTTCGGCTACCCCGAAGTCAACCTCGGCTTCATCCCGGCGATGGTGATGGCCATCCTGCGCCGCTCGGTTTCAGAGAAGCGCGCCTTCGAGTTAATCACGATGGGCAAGATCATCAACGCGCCGGTCGCGGCGAGCATCGGCCTGATTAACGCGACCTTCGCCGACGCTGAGTTCGATGCGAGCGTCGAAGCCACCGTCGCGCAGCTTGCCGCCAAGAGCGCTTCAGCCGTGATGCTGGCAAAGAACCTGCTCTATCATATGGACGGCATGACGATGGAGACGGCGCTTGAGGCCGGCGTACAGTTGAACGCCATCACGCGAATGACCGATGACTGCAAGCGCGGCGTCGAACGCTTTCTGAAAAAGTAGCGTCCAATACAAAACGCGCGAACGCCGAAATGACCGACACCTTCGATTCAATCGACAACCCGCTTATCTCTCTTGATGCTTCAACCGAACAAGTCGAGCGTTGGGGCCGCGCGGCTACTGCGTGGATGGCCAGCTATCTGGATTCGCTGCGCCAGCGGCGCGTCTATCCGGCGACGACCGCGCAACAGATTCGTGAGCAGTTGGACACACAGCTACCCGAAGCCGGCGCTGACTTCGAGCAACTGCTTGAAGTGATGCGCGAAGTGATCGTGCCCTTGAGCCGGCACAATGGCCACCCGCGAATGTTCGGTTACGTGCAATCGCCGGGCACACCCATTGCGGCCATCGCCGACCTGCTGGCGTCTACGCTCAACGCCAACCTGACGGCGTGGCGCTCGGCCCCGGCGGCGGTCGAGATCGAGCGGCTGACGATTGATTGGATCAAGCAGATTCTCGGTTATTCGGCTGATGCCGCCGGCCTGTTCGTCAGCGGCGGCTCGATGGCTAACTTCGCTGCGCTGGCCGCCGCGCGCCGCGCCAAAGCGCCGATGAATGTCTTGCGCGAGGGCGCGCACCGTCTGCCGCAGGCGATGCGCGTCTACGTCTCCGAAGAGACGCACCATTCGATTGCCAAAGCCGCTGCCTTACTTGGCATCGGACGTGACAACGTGCGAACGGTCGGCGTGGACGAGCGCTTCCGAATCGACACGGATGATCTTGTGACGAAGATCACAGAAGACAGGCGCGACGGCTATCTGCCGTTCTGTGTCGTTGCCAATGCCGGAACCGTAGCGACCGGCGCGTTCGATTCACTGGCCGACGTGAGCCGCATCGCGCGGCAGTTCAACCTGTGGATGCACGTGGACGCCAGCTATGGCGGCTTTGCCGTGCTCGCCGGTTCGGCTCGACACCTGTTTGCTGCGATCAGCGAAGCCGATTCAGTTGCGCTCGATCCGCACAAGTGGCTCTACCTGCCGGTGGATTGCGGCTGCGTCTTGTACCGCGACCGGGAAGCGGCGCGCGCCACGTTCGCGCACGACGCCGAGTACACGCGGGTGATCGGAGGCGAGGCCGACGAGGCGTTCGCGTTCTGGGATTATGGGCCGGAGTTGTCGCGCCGCTTTCGCGCCTTGAAGGTCTGGATGATGCTGAAAGGCGTCGGCGTCGGCGCGCTCAGCGAAGCGGTTGAGAACGACCTCGCCTGCGCCCGTCACCTCGAACGACTCGTGCAGGCGAGCGAGGATTTCGAGATGCTCGCGCCGGTCGAGCTGTCCATCTTCTGTTTTCGTTACGTGCCGGCGCGGCTGAAGCAAGAGTTAGAGAGCGGCGACGAGCAAACGCGCGAGCGCACGAATCAACAGCTCAAGGAATTGAATGAGCGCCTGCTGGTCGGGCTGCAACATGATGGCAGTTCGTACCTGTCGAACGCGCAGCTTGGCGGGCGCTTTGCGCTGCGCGGTTGTGTGATGAATTACCGAACGACGCCGCGCGATATGGAGATTCTGCTTGAAGACTTGCGCCGCATCGCTCGACAGATCGAAGCCGGCCAGTGAGCGCGCGAGGGTGTTTACCACCGCCGCCGTCGCGTCTTCGCGGGCAGTGGTCAATTGGCGTTAATGTCGGCGGCGCGGTGGGCGTTGCCACGAATGAATTCGATGATCTCTTCCATACGCGCGCCGGGCGTGAAGACCGCCGAGACGCCTTGCTCTTTCAGCCTCGGGATGTCTTCGTCGGGGATGATGCCGCCGCCGAAGACGAGCACATCATCAAGCCCGGCTTCGCGCGCCAACTCGACGACGCGCGGGAACAAGGTCATATGCGCGCCTGACAGGATCGACAAGCCGATAGCGTCAACGTCTTCCTGCACGGCGGCGTTGACGACCATTTCGGGCGTCTGCCTCAGTCCGGTGTAGATCACTTCCATGCCAGCGTCGCGCAAGGCCCGCGCGATGACTTTGACGCCGCGATCATGCCCGTCGAGCCCGGGCTTGGCTAACAACACTCTGATTCGTTGGTCAGTCATAGTAGATTTATAAATCCCCTGCGTGGTCATATTATCAAAGGATTCTCGATCCTTACTCCCTCGATCATTTGGCCATCCTGCATATCCTCACTATAAATGACCGTCACCTCATTCACTGCGGCGGCGGCCCATATCATCGCGTCCCAAAACGATAGCCGATACTGTTCGACACCGGCAATCGCTTTGATTACTACATCGGACGTTGTATTCAAAATCGTCCAGCCATTGCAGTAGTCTTCGATAATCTGCAACGCATCCTGCACGGCCAAGCGTTGCTTGACCTTTTTGGTGATAGTTACGAAGAATTCGGCAAGAACTTGAGTCGCTAATACACCATTACCCTGTACCCACAGGGCGTCGAGAACCTCTGCTGCTTTTATCTGTTTCGATCCGGCATCGGCGTCGTAAGCATAGACCAGAATATTTGTGTCTACGAGAACCCTATCGCTCATAGAGGTCCTCGCGTTTAGGGTAAGGCGGGCCGCCGAGATGGAGCCCCCGACGCAAGAGCTGGCGCTGACGCTCGCGCGATTGGTCGCTCGCCGATGGTACAGTGATTGTGACTTCGACCACCGTGCCGTCGGCAAGTGTTACCGGCTCAAGCAGCTTGACTTGACCTGCTTCGATGATGCCGCGCATTGAGTGCTGATGAGTACTCATCGCTTATCGCCTTTCTCTAAAAGGCCGGCTCCTGGTAGATACCGTAGACCGGCTTGAGCGCGTCGCACATCTCGCCCAGCGTCGCGTAGGCGCGGGCGCAGTCAAGTAACAGATACATTGTGTTCTCGCCCGCGCGCGCGCCGTCGGTTAATGCCTTCAGCGTCTTTTCAACCTTCGCGCTGTCGCGTTCGTTGCGCAGGCGGGCCAGCCGCTCGCGCTGAAGCTCGGCCACCGACTCGTCTATCTGCAAGAGGTTCACGTTGGCAGACTCTTCTTTCATCACATAGTCGTTGACGCCAACGATGATCTTGTCACGAGTCTCGACTGCCATCTGGTACTCGTAGGCCGAGTCTTGAATCTCGCGCTGCGGGAAGCCCGCGTCAACGGCTTCGACCATGCCGCCGAAGCCGTCGATCTTACGGAAGTAATCGAACGCGCCTTCTTCCATATCGCGCGTCAGCTTCTCGATGAAGTATGAGCCGCCGAGCGGATCAACCGTGTTCGTCACGCCCGACTCGTGCGCGATGATCTGTTGGGTGCGCAGCGCGATCAATGCCGCTTCGTCCGAAGGCAAGGCGAGGGCTTCGTCGTAGGCGTCGGTGTGCAGCGATTGCGTGCCGCCGAGCACACCGGCCAGTGCCTGAATCGCTACGCGCACGATGTTGTTCAAAGGCTGTTGCGCCGTCAGCGAGACGCCGGCGGTCTGGGTATGGAACCTGAGCGTCCAGGCGCGCGGATTGGTCGCGCCAAAACGGTCGCGCATCACCTTGTACCAGATGCGGCGCGCGGCGCGGTATTTGGCGATCTCCTCGAAGAAATCATTATGCGCGTTGAAGAAGAAGCTCAGGCGCGGCGCGAACTCATTGACATCCATACCGGCGTTGATGGCGTACTGAACGTACTCGATGCCGTCGCGCAAAGTGAACGCCAGCTCCTGCAACGCCGTCGAGCCGGCTTCGCGGATATGATAGCCGCTGATTGAGATGGGATTAAAGCGCGGCACCTCTTTCGTGCAGAACTCAATCGTGTCGGTGATGAGCTTCATCGACGGGCGCGGCGGATAGATCCATTCTTTCTGCGCGATGTACTCTTTGAGGATGTCGTTTTGCAACGTGCCGCCGACGCGCTGCCAGTCCGCGCCTTGACGCTCGGCCACCGCAAGGAACATCGCAAAGATCATCGAAGCCGGCGCGTTGATGGTCATCGAAGTCGTCACCTGTTCGAGCGGGATGCCATCGAAGAGCACTTCCATATCGGCGAGGCTTGCGATGGCGACGCCGCATTTGCCGACTTCGCCTTCGCTGAAGGGATGATCCGAGTCGTAGCCCATCAGGGTCGGCAGGTCGAATGCTACGGAGAGGCCCGTCTGCCCGTGTTCGAGCAGGTACTTGAATCGCTGATTGGTGTCAAAGGCCGAGCCGAAGCCGGCGAACTGGCGCATCGTCCACAGCCGCCCGCGATAGCCCGTCGCGTGAATGCCGCGCGTGTAGGGCGGCTGGCCGGGAAAGCCGAGTTCGCTTTCGTAATCGAGATCACTGAGACTGTTCGGCGTGTAGAGCCGTTCGACCGGCGCGAGCGAAGTGGTCGTGAATTGCGACTTGCTCTCCGGCTTCTGCTTGAGCGCCGGATTCAGCGTGCGCTCTTCCCATTCCTGTTCGGCTTCCTGTAGCCGGTTGGTGATGTCAACGGTGCTCATTCGGCTCTCCTTACCACAAGATTAAAGGCATTCGCAGACGAGTTAAATGCATTAATTTCGATGATAGTTGAGCGTAGAAGCGAGTGTCAATGTTGCCGCCATTCGCCGGTCGGCTTGCGGCATGGGGATTGCAAAACAATACCGATGAGTGGAAGTCAATTCAGATGGAGGTCGCAAAATGAGCGCCAATGTACAGGACGCGCCGGAGCCATTGAGAATTTCGGCGCAAGAAGTCATTAAGCGGATGAATCGCGGCGAAGACGTTTTCTTCGCGGACACGCGCAACCCGGTGGCATGGGGCGAAGCTGATACGAAACTGCCCGGCGCGGCGCGCGTGCCGGCGGATGCAATCGAAGCGCACCTGGCCGACATACCGCACAATCGGCTGATCGTGGCCTATTGCACCTGACCGCACGAAGCTTCAAGCGCCCGTGTGGCGCAAGTGCTCCGCGATTCTGGTTTCGATAAATCGTACGCGCTGACTGGCGGTTTCGATGCGTGGCTCGATGCCGGCGGCGCAGTCGAGCCGAAGTAAGAGGCAGATGAAACGTAGGGCGTCAGCACCGTTCAAGAGCCTATGCCGAATTGCTCATCGCCGCGTAGCAGCATAATGAATTTAGCTAGGTGCTTCAACGCCTGGAACTGTTGCGCCGCGATGCGGCGGCATGGATTTAGCCAAGCGTTTCAACACACTGTTGCGCCGCGTAGCGGCGGGTGAGTTTAGCCAGGCGTTTCAACGCCTGGAAGGTAACGTCGCGGTGACCGCGTCGCGTCAGCGACGCCTGAGTGCCCGCTGATTCAGGCGTCGCTGACGCGACGCGGTCGTGCGCTGCGTCATCTATGCAGGCACTAAAGTACCTGCCTAAACTCACCTGCCGCTACGCGGCAGCCCACCGGCTTGGCGTTCGCTTGTCCTTTTAATCCTGTCCTTTTAATCCTGTCCTTTTAATCTTGTCCTTTTAATTTTGCTTGCCCAGCCCGTCCATCAGGATGAGCGATAGCCGCGACAGCATCAACAGTCCGGCGTTATCGCTCGTCCAATCAACCTCAGGCATCTCGTCGCAGGTGATGGCCATCGCTATGCGCCCGCGCCTGGTGTAGATGATGCCGACGTTGCTGCGCAGCGCGTCGAGCGCGCCCAGCTTGGTTGCCATCTCAACGCCGTTCAGCGTGCGCCCGATGCCGTCGTGAATCTGCTCGCGCTTCATCAGGGCGAGCATCTCTTTAGACGCATCGCGGCTGACCACTTCGCCGCGTTCGAGCTTTTCAAGCAACGTGACCATCTCGCGCGGCGTCGTCACGCCAAGCCCGAAAGGCTTGAACGCCGGGTCTTCGGCAATGCGCGACGCGCCGCCGCCGAAGACCTTGCGCAGCACACGCGTCTGCTTCAATCCAAGCGCATCCATACGCGCGTTGACGGCGTCGGCGGTCAACGCGTCCAGCACCAGATTGGTCGCCGTGTTATCGCTGACGATCATCATCAATGTCACAGCGTCGCGTAGGCGCAAACGCAATCCGTCCGACAACTCTTGCAGGATGCCCGAACCGCCGACCTTCTTGGCGTTAGTGAGCGCCACTTCATCCGACCAGTTGGCTTTGCCTTCGGCGACGCGCGCAAAGGCTTCGACCATTATCGCTGTTTTGATGGTGCTGGCCGTGCGGACGCGATTGTCTTCATTGATGCCGAAGCTCGCGCCGGTGTCGAGGTTTTTGGCGAAGAGGCTCACCTTACCTTTGAACTCCGCCAGCTCTTTGCGCACACGCTCTGCCATAGGCATTGCCGCCGGCGTAGCGGGGCGCGGGCCGGCGCTCTGTGCTGTGGCGCAGACGGCGAGCCATAGCGTCAGTGTGAGGCTCATAACAATTCGTTTGCAGAGCGCGCGTTCGCGTCCGCTTGAAGCGATGACTCGACTATTCATAACACGGCGATTGTACCTTCGCGGCGCGCAGGCAGGCAAAGACTCAAACCGGGCAGGCAGGTCAAACCTTTTCAGGCGCAGAGCGCGAGGCATCCAGCAAACTGAGCGAGCGGCCAAAGATGGCGTCCTGCGCAATCCACCACAGGATGCGCGGGCGCTTGCGAATCTGCGACAGGCAATACGGAACCCACGCGTTGCCATACGGTACATACAATCGCACCGGCGCATTCATCTCGTGCGCGACCTGTATCGAAGCCTTCAATGGCAAGCCGAAGAGTTGTTCAAGCTCGCAAGAAGTCCCTGCCGCTTGCAAGCGGCGCACGGCTTCACGCGCCAGCTCCGCATCGTGTGTGGCGACGCCGACGTGTCGCGCGCGACCGGCCAGCCGATCAATCACTTCAAGAAATCCCGCGCGAAGGTCTATGTCGGGATGCGTGGGGTCAGCCCATTCGCCTTTCACGACGCGCACGTCCAAGCCAAGCGCGACGGCGCGGTCGGCGTCCGCGAGGCTGCGATGCCAGCGACCGGGCAGCGTGCAGCCTATGTGACGCGTGGGCTGTAGCGACGCCGCGATTAAATCAAAGGTTGGCTCAACGGTGTCCGGCGCGAGCGCGTCGAAGTGAACGCGAATGTTCGAGCGTTCGGCGCGTTCGGTGATCTCGGCCACAAGCGCGCGATTGAATCCGAGGGCCGGCGCTTTGATTGACAGATAGCCGTTGAGGTCTTCACACGACAACGCATCGAGCGTGGCAAGGTAATGATCGGCGACCTGTCGCGGCTCATCATTCGTGCCGTTCCAGTAACAGACGCTGATCGCAAAGCTGCGCTCATTGAAGCGGCGGCAGACGCGCAGCGCATCTTCCAATTCAGCGCCGGCCAGATAAGACCGGCTCGCCAATCGGGCCAGTCGCGTCCAGCCGCCCCAGACTGTTTTCTTTATGAGGTTCATAGCCGTCCGCTTCTTTGCTTCTTCAATTTTGCCCACAGTGATTGCGTTGCGTCGGCGGCCAGCGTCGTCATCGCAAGCGGGTTGATTGGATAAGCGCGGATCGAAACCGTCGGGCGAGTCTCTTCTGTCCAAACTTGCGTCCACGCTTCGATGCCGCCGAGGAATTCAAAGGAGCGCAGGCCGCGCCGCGCCGCTTCGCTGATCGTGTGGCGCAGCAGCAGCAGGCCGGGCGAGCAGCGCGCGAAGCGTTCGTCGTAGCCGATCTTCAACAGCCAGAACCGCTCGCCGCATTCGACCGCGTACTGCATCGCCGCCGCCTGCCCGCCGATGCGCATAAAGCAGAGACGCAGGTTGCCTTTCGCGGCGGCCCTCATCGCGTACTGTTTATAAAATGGCGCGCGCAGTTGGTCGTAAGCGATGGCCGAGCCTTCGCGTCCTTTCCAACTCGCGGCCTCGACCGCTAAAGCTTCTTCAAGCAGCGGCCCGCACGTCTCAGCATCCGGCGAATGAATCTCGTAGCTGACCGCGCCCATCTTTTCGGCGTTGCGCTCGGCGCGTCTGAAGTCCGACCGCCGCCCGGCCTTGAGCTTTTGCTCCGGCGTTGTCCATCCTTCATCAAGCGTGATGGTCGGATAGCCTTGAGCGGGAGTGACCACAACCAGCCCGCGTCGCCGGTAAGCTTTTTGTAGAGCGGCGACCATCGGCGAATCATTCGGCGCGCGTTCAATGTAGAGCGGCAATGATTGCTTTGCGATAGCGTTGGCCAGATGCTCAAGCGCCGCCGCATCGGCGTAAAGGAACTCCGCCGGCTCGCACAGTTCTTTCAAACCGAGCAGCTCAAGGCGCAGCCCTTGACGTTTGACCAGCGGTGCGAAGCCTATCGGTCGCCCGTCTCGTTCAACGGTGATGAATCGCAGCCGCCCGATGGATGCGAAGGACGCGGCGCAGGCTTGCGACCAGATGATGCTTTGCATTGGACTACAGGCGAATGCGTTGATCGTCTCCAACTGCGGCGGCAGTTGTTCGAGATCGTGATAATGGCGAATGACTGCTTTGGGTGAAGCGACTGAAACCTGCGCCCGCATCGTTAGCGCAGGCGGTTCTGTAATGGGCAAGGCGAGCAGACGCTTGCCGGTAGAGTCTGACTGATTGACCATAGCGACTCGTACAACTTGATATTCGGTGATGCCTCGACAGTATAAAAGAGAGTATCGCGGTGGAATTCCACACGGGCGGGAATAAAGTGGAGAAGGTGATGGCCGTCACGCTCGGAGCGCGCCAGCTTACGGCGTTTAAGTTGATAATCTCAACAGCGAGCGCGCGAGGCTAACGACAAGACGTTATCGTTGCGCGATGTCGCGGCGGTAATGCAGGCCCTCGAAGTGAATTTTGGCGATGGCTTCGTAGGCTTTGACGCGCGCTGCCGCGAGCGTCGCCGCCCGCGCCGTGACGCCGAGCACACGCCCACCCGATGTGACCAACTCTCCTTGCGCATCACGAGCCGTGCCGGCGTGAAAGATGACGATGCCATCCGTCGCACCCGCTTCATCAAGCCCGGTGATTGGCTTGCCTTTCTCGAAGCCGCCCGGATAACCGCCCGACGCGGCGACGATGCAGACGGTCGAATCATTACTCCAGCGCACCTCAGTCGAGCCGATGCGGCCATCAACAATCGCTTCGCAGATTTCAACGAGGTCGCTATCGAGTCGCATCAGGATGGGCTGCGTTTCAGGGTCGCCGAGCCGCGCATTGAATTCGATGACCTTCGGGCCATCGGCGGTCAGCATCAATCCGGTGTAGAGAAAGCCCGTGAACGGGTAGCCTTCTTCACGCAGTCCGGCAAGCGCCGGCTCGATGATCTCAGTGGCGATGCGCGCCATCGTCGCTTCATCAATCAAGCCCGGCGTCGAAAACGAACCCATACCGCCGGTGTTCGGTCCCTCGTCGTTGTCATTCACGCGCTTATAATCCTGCGCCGGCGCGATCACCTTGTAATCCTGCCCGTCGGTGAAGACCATCACCGAAGCTTCGCGCCCGACGAGACACTCTTCGAGGACGATGCGAACGCCGGCTTCGCCGAAGACCCGCGCGATCATCAGGTCATTGATAGCCGCGTCGAACTCTTCTTCGTTCTGCGCGATGCGCACGCCTTTGCCGGCAGCCAGTCCATCGGCTTTGATAACGACCGGAAAGCGGTATTCGAGCGCGCGGGCGGCGCGCGCCGATTCGGCTGAATGGCAAGCGGTGAACTGTGCTGTAGGGACCGCGTGACGCGCCATAAACTGCTTGGCAAAAATCTTGCTGCCTTCCAGTCGCGCCGCCTCGGCGGATGGGCCGACCAGTCGCAGGCCGCGCGCGTCAAAGGCTTCGCGGATGCCGACGACCAGCGGCGCTTCGGGACCGACGACGGTGAGGTCGGCTTTGATTGATTCGGCGAGATTGGCGAGGCTGCCCGCATCATTCACGTCGGCAGGCAAGCAGGTGGCGATTTCACTGATGCCGGCGTTGCCGGGCGCGCAGAAGAGTTGCGAAGTGCGCGGCGATTGCTTGAGCTTCCAGCAGAGCGCGTGCTCGCGTCCGCCTGAGCCGATGACCAGTATGTTCATAGCACCGCGATTGTACCTTTGCAGCGTGTGAGCAGGCAAAGAGCCAAGCTGGGAATCGCGTTAATCAAAGTAATTCGGCGTCGCAAAATGATTCCACGTCGCAAAATGATTCCACGTCGCAGAGTGATTCTGCGTCGCAAAGTAATTCGGCGTCGCAAAATTATCCCGTAGCGGCCTTCAGGCCGCTTACCCGAAGGGCGATTAGGCCAGCCCTTCAGGGCTGGTTTGCAGCGGCGTGTAAATGCGTAGCCCGTTTTAACGGGCTTACCTCAACTGGCTTTAGCCATTAAACGTGTGGCTCAAGCCAATGCGAGAAGGACGCTAAAGCGCCCTCTCTTGTTCCAGGCGCGACGGCTAACCAGCGCTAAAAGCGCTGGCCTAGTTGCCCTGCGGGAAAGCCCGCTTCAGCGGGCTGCGGACTTGCGAATAAAAAACGATGCTCACGAATCAACGCTGTTAATCCGTGAGCATCGCGGCATTCGTGACTGATGCGAACAACATCGCTAGCCCATCACGCGGTAGACCTTGCCTTTGTAGACGACCGTCACTTTTTTGCCGAGCGCGAAGAACTCGGCGAGCTTCGGCTCTTTGCCAATCAAGCTGAAGAATTCGTCGCTGCCGAATTGCAGCTTGACCTGCGGCAGCGTCGCATCGTCTTTGAACTCGGTGTCCACCCACTCGTCATCCTTGAGCCTGAACGTTTTGTCGCCGATTGTGCGGACGCTCATGAGGTAAGCATCGGGACTCTCAACCTTGTCCGACTCCTTCATCTTCTTTTCGGCCTGGCTGTAAGCGACTGCCGACTCGCCGCTCCTATCGCCGGCCCCCAACCCACCTGCGACACCTGTCGGCGCATTCGCCATCGCGTCAAAGGCTCGCTGCCGCTCTGCCGACGCACGCGGACGCTCTGGCCACGGCTGGTCGCGCCTGCCGATGTCTTTCATATCTTCGGTGACGAGGAATGACGTGTACGGCGTGACGATGCCATAGCGCGTGCCGAGCTGAATGATCTCGTCCTTCAACTCGCGGTTCTCGCCGTTCAGACGAATCTGTTCGAGCAGGTAACCGACGCGTCGCGTCGCCCACAACCGCGTCAGAAATGAATTATCGCCGCGCTCAGACGGGAAGTGCTGGTTGGCGAACGTGAAGCTCTGTTCGCGGCTGCCGACTTTGCCGGTCAATCGAATCGTCGCCGCATTCACGTTGTTCTTGTAGCGCCCGATGATGACCAGTTGCGAATTTTTGAACAGGTCGCCAAGCGTGCGCGGGTAGATCAAGTCGGCTTCGACGCCGCCAAAGTCGAGCTTCAAGTCAGACAGCACCGGATAGTTGACCCGCGCAAAGAAGTTCGAGACTTTGATTTCGAGGTCTTCCTGCGGCTCGATGTAATCGCTGACGCCGCGATTGTCTGCCGCCAGCTTGTCGAGCAGGTTGGTGTTCACGTCATAGCCGACGCCGAAAGTGAACAACCGCACGCCCACGCGATTCGCGCCCGCCGCGTTGCGAATAATCTCTTTAACATCCGTCGGGCCGACGGTCGGCAAGCCGTCTGTAAGAAAGACCACCATCGCCGGGCGCTCGGCGGATTGAAACTGTTTGAGCGCGGCGATCAGGGCGTCGTTGATGTTGGTGCCGCCTTCGGCGCGCAGGTTCTCGATGAATCGCAATCCGGTTTGCTTGCCGTCGCGGTCGGCTTCGATCAGGCCGGCTTTCATCAAGTGCTCTTCGCCCGAAAACGAAATGACGTTGAAGCGGTCGCGTGCGCCCAGAGATTCGACGCCGAACTTCAGCGCGGCGCGCGCCTTCTCGATCTTCTCGCCGCTCATCGAGCCGGAGGTGTCGAGCACGAAGACGATGTCTTTGGCCAGCCGTTCTTCTTCGGCGATGTTCGATTTGGGCGAGACGAGCATTAAAAAGTAGCCGTCTTTGCCCGGCTCGCGGTGTGTGAGCAGCGACAGCCCGAAATCTTTTTCCGATAGCGAGTAGTAGAGCAGAAAATCTTTCTGCGTGTCCGCGCCCGTGCCTTCAAAGCTCAAGCGCGCTCGCCGCTCGCCGTCTTTAGTCACAGAAACTTTATGCGATGGCGAGAAGATATTCTTCAGATCGATGGGCGAATTGATCTCAACCGAAGCGGCGACCTCTTTGATCGGCTGCGGCTGAATGTGGCGACCCGATCCCAGTTCGTAGCGATAGCTGACCGTGCCGCCTTCGCTCTTGAGCACCTGTGAATAGGTCAGCTCGATCTTCTTGGTCGAGCGCGGCTCGATGGGAAAGACGCTGGCTTGAAAGAGGTCTTTGCCGGCGTATTCGAGCAGGCCGGGATCAATCTGGCGGCGGACGATCTCGTTATAGATTTGCCGGGCGCGCGCCTTTTCAACGATCTCGGCGGCCATACGTTTGTCGCCGTCGTAGATGGCGAAATCCGAGATGGAGGCGCTCTCAGGGATGGGGAAGAAATAAGCGCCTTCGAGCCGATAAGGCGATGGGTTCTCGAAGACCTGTTCAACCTTTGTGGTCGCCACCTGCGAATCAATCTTTGTAGTGATCTTCACAGACTTGACGTTAAGGGCGCGGGGCAGCGGTTGCGGCAGCGGGCGCGGCAGCGGCGGACAGTGGTGGCACTCATCAGGGATGATGACGCCTTGACCGAAGGCCGCGCCGCCGGTCGTCAGCAGGAACGCGAACAGCACAAGCAGTCTGAATCTCATGGATTTCTCTCCTGAACCGCACGGGGCCGAGTATCGCCGGTCGTTACTTCTCTCCGGTCAAAATGAACGCCGAAGTGGGCAGCCGGTTGCTTTCTTTTTACTGCATGAGTTGAATGCTGGCCGTGCGCCTTCTTGCAGGGCCGAATGCTTCTATGGCGCGCTCTCTTGATCGGCGATTTGCGGCGAAGAGACAAGCGTGTCGCGTTCGATTGCTTCCGAGCGGTCGAGCCATCGTTGCAGCGCCAGCCACGCAATGCCCGGTATCAGAAATGCGAAGCCGAGTATCGCCGCCATCTGCCGCGCGCTCTTGTGCGCGTGATCGAGTCCCCAGCCGGTCGCGTATGTTGACACTGACATCGCCAGCGTCAGAAAGCCCATCTCCAGCGCGAAGACGCGACCGAGAAAACGATTCGGCACGGCCAGTTGTAACAGCGTCGTCGAGAAGACCCATTGAATGCTGCCGCCCGAATGCGCGCCGATGACGAACACCAGCGCCAGAATCAACGACGGCGAGTACGAGAACAACAAGTAGAAGACTGCCGATACGAAGAATGCGATGCTAATCACACGCCGCATCGTGCGCGGCGAATCGTCCGTGATCCACCGCGCGATCATCGGCCCGACCAGCGCCCCCGTGCCGCGCGCCGCATACAACAAGCCAATCGAGGCGCTGCCATCTTGTCCGAGCGGAAAGATGTCGCGGCCAAAGATGGTCAGCAGCAGCAACACGCCGCCGCCCAATCCCCAGCCGGTCTTCACAAACAGCAAGGCGATGACGTGCGGGTTGGTCTTCAGGTAACGCGCGCCTTCGATCATATCGGCGATGCCTGTCGCTTCAAGCAGCGACAGCCGCCCGGCGCGTTCGCGTTCGGGCTTCGGCAGCGGCGGAATCCGCGTTGCCCAGATGAATGCCGCCGAAATGAAGAACGAAATCGCGTCGATGATGAAGGCCGTGTTTCTACCGAACAGGTCAGTCACCACGCCGCCCAGCGCCGCGCCAAACGCAAGCGTCACCGACCACGTCGCGCCGCCCAGAGCGTTCGCCGCAATCAACTCGTCGCGTTCGACGATCATCGGCACAGCGGCGGATTCGGCAGGCTCGAAGAACGACGCGAGGATGATTTCGAGGGCCGACAGCACGTAGACGATCCAGACTTGATCGGCGCGCTCGACAAACAGGAAGCCGAAGACGAGCAGGCCGCGCAGCACGTCGGCCCAGAGCATAATCGTCTTGCGATTGAAGCGGTCAGCGACCACGCCGGCCAGCGGCCCGACGAAAAACTGCGGCAGCAGCTTGATAATCAGCACGAGGCCGACGGCTTCGCCCGATCCCGTCAGGTTGAGCAGCAGCGTGAACAGCGCGACGCTATTAAACCAGTCGCCGGTCTGTGAAATCAGCCGCCCCGCCCACAGGCGGCGGAAGTCGCGGTTGCCGCGCAACAACTCGATGTACCCGACCCGGCGACTCGATGCGCTCTCCGTCATCCCTGCATTCTATCAAAGCGAATGATGAACGATGAATGATGAATGATGAACTGAAGAGGAAAAGGAAGCCGGATTATTTACAGATCATCTTTAGAGAATCCCCTGCCGCAATTCATCATTCATCGTTCATCATTTCTTCAAAGTATGCTATAAGTATAGATGCAAACTTGGGTCTCTACTCATAAGGTGACTTTATGCATATTGAATCCCTCAAAGTCTTTTGCGACTTGATCGACACGCGCAGCTTCTCGAAGGCGGCGGGCAAGAATTTCATCTCGCAGTCGGCGGTCAGCCAGCAGGTGCGCGCGTTTGAAGACCGCTTCGGCAAACGCCTGGTCGAGCGCAGTCGCGGCGGCGGGCTGGTTCCGACGCAGGCCGGGCTGACCTTTTATCAGGGCTGCCGCGAGATCATGGAGCGCTTCACTTCTCTGAACGACGAGATGAAAGGAATGGGAGATACGATCAGCGGCCAGGTGCGCGTGGCGACGATCTACACGGTCGGGCTGCACGAGCTGTCGCCCATCGTCAAACAGTTCATCAAAGAGTTCCCGCACGCCAACATTCACATCGAATACAGCCGCGCCAACAAGGTCTACGAGGATGTCATCAATCACGCGATAGACATCGGCATCGTCGCTTACCCGTCGCCGCGCCCGCAGATTGAGATCATTCCGTTTCGCAGCGACCGGCTGGTCTTCGTTTGTAGCCCGGATCACGAATTGTCGCGGCGCAAGCGACTCGCCGTTGCCGACCTGAGCGGCCAGCGCTTCGTCGGCTTCGAGCGCGATATGTCGTCGCGCAAAGCGGTCGATAAGATTCTGCGTGACAACGAAGCGACCGTTCAGTACGTGATGGAGTTCGACAACATCGAGACGATCAAGCGCTCGGTCGAGGCCGACCTCGGCGTCACGATCATCCCGCGCGCCACCGTCGAGAACGAAGTGCGTTCGGGCGCGCTGCGCGCCATCGAGTTCAATGACACCTTCACGCGTCCCATCGGCATCATCCACCGCAAAGGCAAAATCTTCAGCGCCGCCGCGCACAAGTTCATCGAGATGCTGACGGACAGCGCGACGGCGGCGGCGTCTTAAATCATCTTGCTTGAGGCAGGCCGCCGCGCGTTATAGAATCGAACCGCATTCAAGAGGTGAGCGATTATGGCTACAGTCGTAGAGAAACCCGCAGAGACGACAGCTTCAAAGACGGTTACGGCTACTGATGGGCCGCGCCAGTTCACGGTTGACGAATATCGGCGAATGGGCGAAGTCGGCGTCTTCCAGCCTGATGAGCGAATCGAGTTGATTGATGGAGGAGTCTACGAGATGAGTCCCAAAGGCAAAAAGCATGTGGTCAGCACAAGCCGCGCGGTCAAGTGTTTCATCAAACGTCTCGGAGAGCAGGTCATTGTGCGCGTGCAAGACCCGATCAAGCTAGGCGAGCACAGCGAGCCAGAGCCGGACATTGCGCTGCTTGCGCCGGACGAGCAGGAATACCTTGAACGCGACCCGACGCCGCAAGAGATTCTTTACGTGCTGGAGATTGCCGATACGACGCTGGCCAAAGATCGCACCGTTAAGGCGCAGCTCTACGCCGAGGCGGGCATTCCTCAATACGGCATTCTCAATGTCAACAGCCGTGAGCTTGAGGATTACTGCGAGCCGGACGCCGACGGCTACCGCACCAAGCACACCTACCGCGCCGACGAGAGCTTTGCGCTCGTCGCCTTCCCCGAAGTCCGCATCAACGTCGGCGAGCTGCTGCCGCCCGCATAGAATTCCCGCGTTTACTTATTGCGTTGCGTTGATCGATGTTTTCGCTTACCCTTACTCAGCACTCATAAAATCCGATGTTGCGGCAGCCGGCGCGTTTCTCGATTCATCGAGCGCGAGCCGCACGCCGTTACTTTCTCTGAATCAAAAATGTAGAACCTGCGTGAGCCATAGGCTTGCGCGAGAGCGGAGATCGTATGGGATACTTGCCCGGCTATCAGCACGACATTTTTATCAGCTACGCGCACGTCGATAACGCGGTGGTCAGCGAAGAGGCCGGCTGGGTGACGCGATTCCGCGAACACCTCGACGTGCAACTGTCGAAGCGGGTCGGGCGCATGGGCGCGGTCAAAATCTGGCAAGACCCGGCGCTCGAAGGCAGCCAGCTTTTCGACAAGACGATTGAGGAGGCCATCAACAACTCGGCCCTCTTCATCGCGCTGACCTCATCGGGCTATCTCGCTTCGGAGTACTGCCAGCAGGAGGTGCGCTTATTTCAGCGCAAGGCAGACGGCGAGCCGCTGGGGCTGGCCGTCGGCGACCGCCTGCGCTTCTTCAACGTGCTGCTCGGCAACGTGCCGTTCAGCGAATGGCCCGCCGAGTTCGGGCGCACGAGCGGCTTCCCGTTTCACGACGCCGAATCGACGGACGATTTTGGCTACCCGTCAGACCCGCAGGAGAAGGCTTTTCAGATGCAATTGCGCAAGCTCGTCGAGGCAGTCTACCGCACGCTCTGCGCGATGAAAGAGAATCTGCAAAGCGTCGCGCCGGCAGTCGCGCTCGCGTCAACGCCGACCGCGCGGTCGTCATCGATGACGCCGCAATCCGGCGACGGCTTCACGGTCTTTTTGGCCGACACTGCCGACTCGTTGCGCACTTTGCGTAAGCGCGTCACGACAGAGCTTCAGAGCAAAGGCATCACCGTGATTGCCGACGTGCCGCCGCCGTTTGAGGCAGGCTTACACGAGCAGCAGGCGCGCGCTGCCATCGGCAAAGCGCACCTGTCCGTGCATCTGCTCGACGCCTATCCGGGCCGCGAGATCGAAGGCGCGGACGACAAGTCTTATGCGCAGCGTCAGGTCGAGCTTGGCATCGAGCAGGCGAGCGCGCAATTCATCTGGGTTCCGAAATCGCTCGACTACGCGGCGCTCGAAGAAGGCGGGTACAGGGACTTTCTCCACCGCCTCGAAAACGGCGACCGCAGCGGCGCAAGCTACAAGTTTCTGCGCGGCCTGCCTGCCGAGCTGCCGCACGAGTTGCTCGATGAGATCGAGGTCGCGCGCCGCCGCCCGACTGTAGAGGCCGAGCCGCACGCCGCGCTGGTTGACACACACTTCAAAGATCAACTGCACGCTCTCGACTTGATTCGCTATCTTTCGGACAGGAACGTGCAGCCGTTCATCAACCCCGAAGAAGACGACCCGCGCAAGAACATACGCATTCTGGAAGAACGTTTGAAGCAAGTGACGAAGCTGATCATCGTCTTCGGCTCGGTGACTTCCGAATGGGTGCGTGCGCGGTTGGGCGCGGCGGTCGAGATTGCCATCACGGAAGGCTGTCCGCTGAAGGCCTGCGCGGTCTATTACGCCGGCGCGCGACGCAAGAGCAGCGACGGCGATTTTCGTCTCGGTCTGTTCCCGGTCTACACTTTCGACGCCAATGATCTGAACAACCCGCAGGCGCTCGCGCCGCTGCTTGACGCTATGTGAATCACTGGGTGAGCACTGATTGATTACGATGAAACCGGAGCGTTCAACTCGACCCCTCACGCAAACGCCCGCGCTGCTGACCGGCGGCGACACGGGCACGTCGGCGGTCAATCCTTTCGTCGGCCTGCGCCCGTTCGAGAGCGACGAAAGCCTGCTCTTTTTCGGGCGGCGCGAACAGGCCATCGAGTTGTTACAGCGATTGCACGCGACCCACTTTCTGGCCATCGTCGGCAGCTCCGGCTGCGGCAAATCATCGCTCGTGCGCGCCGGGCTGATCCCCAAGCTCAAGGCCGGCTTTCTGGTCGAAGAGCGTGACCTCTGGCGCGTGGCGACGATGAAGCCGGGCGACGCGCCGCTCGAAAACATGGCCGTCAGTCTGCTCGATGCGGTCGGCCTTGAAGCCAGCAAAGCAAACATCAGCGAACTGGTCGAAGCCCTTCACGGCGAAGGCGCGCAGGCCATCATCACTCGCCTGCAAACCGCGCTCGGCGATGAAGACTCGAACCTGCTGCTGCTCGTCGATCAGTTTGAAGAACTCTTTCGCTTCGCCCTGCGCGACGACGACCCGGCCCAGCGCAACGAGGCCGAAGAGTTTGTCGCGCTGCTGTTAGAGCTTGCCGCTCAGCGCGACTTCCCGGTCTTTGTCGTTACCACGATGCGCTCGGATTTCATCGGCGACTGCGACAACTTCTTCGGCCTGCCCGAAGCGATGAACCGCAGCCAGTATCTCGTCCCGCGCCTGACGCGGCGTCAGCGGCAAGAGGCCATCGAAGGGCCGATACGATTATTCGGAGCGCAGATCAATCAGCGCCTGCTCGACCGCGTGCTCAACGACGCCGGCGACAAGTCCGACCAGTTGCCGGTGATGCAACACGCCTTGATGCGGACGTGGGAAGACTGGCAGCAAGCGCGCGAAGGCGCGATTGACACCAAGCATTATGAGAACGTCGGCACGATCAATGAGGCGCTATCGAAAGACGCCGAACAGGCGCTCGCGGGGTTGAGCGCCGACGAGGTAAAGATCGCCGAGCGGATGTTTCAGGCGCTCACCGACACCGACGCGCGAGGCCGTCGCATACGCCGCCCGGCGCGGCTCAGCGAGATTGAAGCCATCACCAATGCCACGCGCGAACAGCTCCTCGCCATCGTCGAGCGTTTTCGCGGCAACCGCCGCAACTTCGTCAACCTCTACGAAGACAAGCTGTCGGGCGACATCACGATAGACATCTCGCACGAGAGCCTGATTCGTCAGTGGGGGCGGCTCGGTGAATGGGTCGGTGGCGAAGCTGAATCACGCAGGACTTACCTGCGCATCGTTGACGCGGCGGTGATGTGCCGCGAGGGCCGCGCCAAGCTGTTACGCAATCCGCAACTCGCTTATGCGCTCAACTGGCGCACGCAGACGCAACCGACGCAGACATGGGCGGCGCGTTATAACCAGGACTTTGACACGGCGATGGCTTTCCTCGATAAGAGCCGCCGCCAGCATCAGATCAAATCCATTGCCTTCTATGTGCTCTTTCCCATGCTGGTTATCGGCTCGGCGGGCGCTTACACGCTGGTTAAAAATTACAAGTTGGTGGTTGAAGTCGAGCGCAAAGACCAGCTTCGACACATCGCCGAAGAACAGCGGGAGAAACAAGAAGATGTGTTGGCCTTGCAGTACTCGAAGCTGGTGGATGTCATAGATGATTATTACCGGGGCGAGAGAGTCCTCTACCCGGAACCGATTGTCGGCAACATCGAGTTGCAGCGGGACAAACATGGCCGCATAGAGTTTTTCAACGACTGGATCGAGAAGAACATCGTTGATGTAGACGTGCCTGAGCTGCGCGAGATCGCTCACCCGTTCAATGGCCCGGTCCGATTCAACCGCCGCGCGGCGGCAGACTTGCAAGCGGCGTTTCGAGAGATCAAGGCGCGCGGCCTGCTGAACCTCGTATTGACCTGGGATCGTGATTTCGTACTGCCCGATGACCCGAAAATTAATGAGCTTATCAGTGGCGCGGGCGGCGGCCCTTCGCCGCACGTGCTCGGCATCAGCTTCGACATCAATAGCGACTACAATGAGCGACAAAAAACTGCCGCGCCGAAGGGGCAATACGGCTCGGTGGTGGAACTGGTGTCCCTCTTCCGCGAATTTGGGTTTGGCTGGGGCGGCGAGACTGACGGCAGGCATTTTGAATATATCCGTCCAGATACCTCGGTCCTCGACGACCCTGCGAACAGCCGCGCTAACTCGCCGAAGGAATGACGGCCTGCCGGCAGCGGGCGACGAATCGGATAAAAAGCTTTATGCTCTCTGCTTGCACAACGTCGCCGCCGAGTGATGGCTGGCGCGTCGCGTCGATCATTCGATTGACCATTTCATTGACCATTTCATTGACTGGGCGAACACGTGGGATATTTATTTGAAGAGAAGCTGCGCGCTCGCGCTGGCGTCTTCATCGCCGCGCTCAAAGGCGAAGGCATCACGGGCGCGATCATCGAAAATTCTTTCCGCGATTACACGGTCAAGCTAGACCTCTCGTTCGAGGGCGGCGATCACGGCCACGTCAATCTTTATTACAGCCCCAAGTCCAACACCTTCTCGCTGAAGACTCACGAGCTGAAAAATAAATCGCTCGTCGCGCAACTGGAAGCCTGCTGGCACGATGAACCGAAGGCCAACCCATCGCCGGGGCGCGGCTGGCAGATGTACGTTGACGGCTCGTACATCAATGGCGCGACCGGCTATGGCACGGTGATCTTGAAAGACGGCGCGGTGGTGGCCGAACTCTGCGGGCCGGTCGCGGCTGCCGAAGTGAATGGCACGCGCCAGGTCGCCGGCGAGCTGCGCGCCGCCGAAGAAGGCTTACTCTGGTGTCAGCAACATCAGGTCGGTGAGGTAGAGATTTTCTATGATTACTACGGCGTCGAGAAGTGGGCGACCGGCGCGTGGAAGACGAATCAGCCGTTGACGCAAGGCTATGCCCGCACGGTGCGCGAGTCGGGCGTGCGGACGCGCTGGCGCAAGGTCGCCGCGCATACGGGCAATCGATGGAACGAGCGCGCCGACCATCTCGCCAAGCAAGGCGCGCGCTCCGCGAAAGAAGCGCGCGCGCCTGGCGACGAAGAGCCGCAAGCGACCGCCGACCCGTTGATGACCGAACTGCTTGAGAAGCAGGAACGCTTCATCGAATTCCTGATGGTGAAGGGAATCGACGCGGCGTTTGACCGCCTCTACAACGACCAGTTCGCGCGCCTGTTGATCCGTGACGAAGACGAAAAGTGCCTCGGTTATTTCGACCTCTATCACACGCGACGTAAACCGCTGTCGCCTTACCTGCACGCCTTCAAAGACCGCGAACTGAAGTCCCGCCTCGAAGCGCTCTGGCGCGAGTTCACCACAACGACAGACTTAGCGAAGGAAGAAGCAACCACAGATGAACACCGATGAACACGGATGATAATGAACGAGCGAGGTTCTCTTCATTCCTATCCGTGTTTATCTGTGTTCATCTGGGGTTCATTCCATCGGCGGACTTGCTCACGGTTCCGCCTTTACGCGATAGTTAGTCATGCCCAGGAGCGTCTGCATTCACGGCCATTTCTACCAGCCACCGCGCGAGAATCCCTGGCTTGAAGAGGTCGAGTTACAGGATTCGGCTTATCCGTATCACGACTGGAACGAACGCATCACCGCCGAATGCTACGCGCCCAACGCCGCCTCGCGCATTCTCGCGGCGGACAAGAGCATCACCGAGATCGTCAACAACTACTCGCGCATCAGCTTCAACTTCGGCCCGACCTTGATGAGCTGGATGGCGCGTCACGCCCGCGAAGTTCACGATGCCATCATCGAAGCCGACCGCCAGAGCCGCAAACGCTTCAACGGGCACGGCTCGGCCATCGCGCAGGTCTACAATCACATCATTATGCCGCTGGCCAACGCGCGCGATAAACGCACGCAGGTGGTGTGGGGCATACGTGACTTCGAGCATCGCTTTGGTCGCCGTCCCGAAGGTATGTGGCTGGCCGAGACGGCGGTTGATACGGCGACGCTTGAAGCGTTCGCCGAGCAGGAAATTCTCTTCACGATTCTTGCGCCGCGTCAGGCCGGTCGCGTGCGTAAGCTGGGACTGCGCCGCTGGCGCGACGTGTCGGGCGGGCGCGTTGACACGCGCATGGCCTATCGCTGCCGACTGCCGTCGGGTCGCTCGATCAATCTTTTCTTTTACAATGGACCAATCGCGCAAGAAGTCGCCTTCGGCGGTTTGCTGGCAAGCGGCGTCGAATTCGCCAACCGCCTGCTCGGCGGCTTTGATGACACGCGTCGCGACGCGCAACTGGCACACGTCGCGACGGACGGCGAGACCTACGGCCACCATCATCGCTTCGGCGATATGGCGCTGGCCTATTGTCTTCGCCACATCGAAGCGAATCAGTTGGCGCGGCTGACCGTCTACGGCGAATACCTCGAACAGCATCCGCCGACGCACGAAGTCGAGATCATTGAGAATACGTCGTGGAGCTGCGCGCATGGCGTCGAGCGATGGCGCAGCAATTGCGGCTGCAATATGGGCCGCAAAGACTGGTCGCAGGCGTGGCGCGAGCCGCTACGCGAGGCGCTCGACTGGCTGCGCGACGAACTGGCCCTCGTTTACGAAAAAGCGATGGCTCGCTACGTGCGCGATGCGTGGCGGGCGCGCGACGATTACATCGACGTGATACTTGATCGCAGTGATGAAAACGTCGCTCGCTTCTTTGCGGCGCACTCTGTGCGCGAATGGTCGAGAGAGGATGAAGTGAGCGCCTTCCGCCTGCTCGAAATGCAGCGCCACGCGATGTTGATGTACACGAGTTGCGGCTGGTTCTTCGATGAGGTTTCCGGCATCGAAACCGCGCAGGTGTTAGCCTACGCGGCACGCGCCATTCAGCTTGCCGGCAAGACGACGGCTACGGACCTTGAGGCGGAATTTCTCGAACGGCTCAAGCGCGCGCCGTCGAACGTCGCCGAGCACCCGACTGGCGCGGATGTCTATCGCCGCTTTGTCACGCCGATGATGGTTGATCTGCTGCGCGTCGGCGCGCATTACGCGGTGTCGTCGTTGTTTGAAGAGTATGGCGACGAGACGACGATCTACGCCTATAAAGCGCGGCGGCTGGCCTACGAGCGCAGCGAGGCGGGCCGCCAGAAACTGGCCATCGGCTCGGCGCATCTGCGCTCGAACGTGACGGCGGCTGAAAGCCGGATCAGTTTCGCCGTGCTGCACCTGGGCGACCACAACCTGCTCGGCGGCGTGCGCGAGTTCGTTGATGACGCGGGCTTTCAATTGATGCGATGCGACATCAAAGAAGCCTTCAACCGCAGCGATCTTGCCGAGATCGTACGGCTGATGGACAAGCATTTCGAGACGCACAACTATTCGCTGTGGCACTTGTTCCGCGACGAACAGCGCCGCGTCTGGAATCGCATACTGAAATCAACTCTCCATGAAGTGACGGCTTCGTTCCGCAGCATCTACAGCCATCACTATCCGATTATGCGAGCGATGCGCGAACAGCGCGCGCCGATTCCGAAAGCGTTGATGGTGACTGCCGAGCTGACAATCAACAGCGACCTGCAACGCGCCGTCGAGAGTCCTGAATTCAACGCCGCGCACGTCGCCGGCTTGATTGAAGAGGTGAATCGCTGGCGCTTCGAGGTTGACCGCACGACGCTCGGCTTCGTCGCCAGCCATCGCGCCCGCGAGTTGATCGAACAGTTCGCGCGCACGCCGCACGAGGCCGCGCCGCTCGAACAAATTTATGTAATCCTCGCCACAATCGAACCGCTGGCGCTGCCGCTCGACCTTTTCAAAGTGCGCAACCAACTCTTCATCGTCAGTAACCAGATGCTCGGCGAGATGATCGAGCGCAACCGGCGCGGCGCGAAGACGGCGACGATGTGGATCGAACGCTTCATTCGCCTGAGCGATTATCTGCGCCACAAGAGCGCGTGAACGAATAAGAAGGGAATGGGAACACACGATGACCAAGCCTCTTGCCACCTATCGATTGCAATTCAATCCCGACTTCGGCTTTGTCGCCGCGAAAGCCATCGTCGATTATCTGGCGGCGCTGGGCGTCTCGACCGTTTACGCCTCGCCGATCTTCAAAGCGCGGCGCGGCAGCACGCACGGTTACGACGTGACCGACCCGACGCAGTTGAACCCGGAACTCGGCACGGCGGAATCCTTCGACGCGCTCATCAAAACGGTTCAGCAACACGGCCTCATCTGGTTGCAGGACTTCGTGCCGAATCATATGGCTTACGACAGTCGCAACCGCATGCTGATGGATGTGTTCGAGAAGGGGCCTGGCTCGCCTTACTATGCTTTCTTCGACATCCTCTGGGATCACCTGCGCGAGAACCTGCGCGGCAAAGTCATCGCGCCATTCCTCGGCAAGCCTTACGCCGAGACGCTCGAAAGCGGCGAGCTGACGCTGCAATACGGCAACCGTAATTTTTCGGTGAAGTATTACGATTCGGTCTATCCGCTGCGCATCGAATCCTACGCCACGGTCATCAGCCACCAGTTGAACGAGCTGAAAGACCGCCTCGGCGCGGACGATCCCGACTTTATCAAGATGCTCGGCATCGTCGTCGTGCTGACGAATCTTGCGGATGATCCAAAGGCCGACCCGCTGTCGCGCACAGCGCAGATGCTATTGGCGCGCGACGCGCTGTGGACGATGTATCACGAGAACCCGGCGGTGCGCGAATTCGTTGACCGCCGCGTTCAAGAGTTCAATAGTGACATCAACCTGCTTGACGGGACGCTCACGCAGCAGTGGTTCCAGTTCACCTACTGGCGCGTCGCTACGAAAGAGATCAACTACCAGCGCTTCTTCAACATCAACGAATTGATTTCGCTGCGAATGGAAGACGAGCGCGTCTTCGATCACGTGCACCGTTTCGCGCTCAGCCTGCTGAACGAAGGCAGGGTTCACGGCCTGCGCATCGATCACGTGGACGGCCTCTACAACCCGACCGAGTACGTCGAGCGTTTGCGCCGCCACGCCCCCGGCGCGTACCTCGTGGTTGAAAAGATTCTTGAGTTGAGCGAGCAGTTGCCGGGCTTGTGGCGCGTTGAAGGGACGACCGGCTACGACTTTCTGAATTATGTCAACGAGCTGTTCGTTGATGCGGCGAACGAGCGGCGCTTTCAGCAGATTTATTCGAGCTTCAGCGGCGCGGCGCTCGAATACGACGACTTGCTTTACGAGAAGAAGAAGCTGATGATCGAGCGCCACCTGACCGGCGACCTCGACAATCTGACTTCGCTGCTCAAGACGATTTCGACGACGACGCGTGACGGCATCGACCTGGCGTGGGAAGCGTTGATGCAGGCGATCACCGAAGCCGCCGCCGTCTTCCCGGTCTATCGAACTTATATCAACGGCAACGACGAGATCAGCGAGCAGGAGCGCCGCCACATCGCCGAAGCCATTGACAAGGCCAGGGTGAGAAACCCGACGCTTGAACGTGCGCTCGATTTTCTGCACTCGGTGTTGCTGCTCGATTATCCTGAGCACCTGGCCGACAATCATCGTGTGTTGTGGTTGGATTTCGTGATGAGGTTTCAACAGTTCACATCGCCGCTGATGGCGAAGGGACTGGAAGACACGACCTTCTACGTCTTCAACCGGCTGGTGTCGCTCAATGAAGTGGGCGGCAATCCCGGTCGCTTCGGCATATCGGTTGATGAGTTTCACGAGAGCATCGCGCGACGTGCGCGGTCGTTTCCGCACACGATGAACGCGACCGCGACGCACGATACAAAGCGCGGCGAAGATATGCGCGCCCGCATCAACGTGCTCTCTGAGATGCCCGACGAGTGGCAGCGACACATCGAACGCTGGCACGAAATCAATAAACCGCTGAAGCGCACAGTGCAGGACGAAGAAGTGCCCGACTGTAACCGCGAATACTTTCTCTATCAAACCCTCGTCGGCGTGTGGCCGTTTGCCGACGCGGCGCGCGCCGGCCTGGTCGAGCGTATGAAGCAGTATGTGATTAAGGCGGCGCGCGAGGCGAAGACGCACACCTTCTGGCTCGACAACAACACGGAATATGAAGAGGCGCTGTTGGATTTCACCGAGAAGATGTTGACGGCATCGCCCGATTTTCTCGAAAGCTTCACGGCCTTTCAACAGCGCGTCGCGCATTACGGCATATTCAACTCGCTGGCGCAAACGCTCATCAAGCTGACTGCGCCGGGCGTGCCGGATTTGTATCAAGGGACCGAGTTGTGGGACTTGAGTCTCGTTGATCCCGACAATCGCCGCCCGGTCGATTACGAGCAGCGGCGGCAGATGCTCGATGCGTTGCGCTTGGCCGAGAAGGACACAACGGCGTTGATTAATGAGTTATTAGCGTCGCGCGAAGACGGGCGTATCAAGCTGTTCGTCGTCCACCGCGTGTTGCAGGCGCGGCGTGAATACCGCGACTTATTCGAGCAGGGTGATTATGTTCCGCTGCGCGTGACGGGCCATCACGCCGCGCGCGTCATCGCGTTTGCGCGACAACAGGGTGAGCAACTGGCAGTGACCATCGCGCCGCGTCTGCTCGTGCCGCTGATCGGCGAAGACGAATTGCCAACGGGTGAGGTGTGGCGCGATACGGCTATCGAATTACCCGAAGGCGCGTCCGCCGCGTGGCGCAACGTGTTTACCGATGAAGCGGTGAACGCGCCGCAACGGCTCGCGCTCGCCGACGCATTGCGCCGCTTCCCCGTCGCGCTGCTCGTGAATGAGATGAAAGGATAAGAACAATCCACGAAGGACACGAAGGACACAAAGATATATTTTTAGTGTCCTTCGTGTCCTTCGTGGATAATCCCCTTGCTTTTTTGATCCCACTTTAACTCATCGCTCGCCTGTCGCTTTGACGATCATCGTCTGCTAAGATTTGCCGGCGAGCTTATCCAGGCAGGTATTCCCATCCGGCGCGATTCTCTAGCGTCACTCTTGCGCACGAGCAAATAGAAAGGAAACACTCGCGTTGAAAACCAGACCGCTGCGTAGCGCGTTAATCAGAACCGCACTTTTGTTTGCCGCTTTGTTGTGCGGCGCGGCAGCCGCTCTTGCTCAAGCCGCGCCCGCCGTCTCGAAAGTTGAGCCGCCGAGTTGGTGGCCGCGCCATTCGCTCAACCCTGTGCGCGTGATGATTCGCGGGCGCGATCTGGCAGGCGCTACGGTCACGGCGGGCAGCGCGGGCCTGCGCGTCATCGGCCCGGTCAAAGTCAACGAGCGCGGCACCTATCTTTTCATTGATCTCAGCATCGCGCCCACTGCCCGTCCGGGCACGCGGCAACTGCGAATCACGACGCCCGGCGGCCACGCCGACGCGCCCTTTGATATACTCACGCCGCTTCCCAGACAAGGCCGCTTTCAAGGCATCACGACCGATGATGTGTTGTACCTGATTATGCCCGACCGCTTCAGCAACGGCGACACGTCGAACGACGACCCGCCGAAGTCGAAAGGTCTGTTTGATCGCGGCAAGGGGCGTTATTATCACGGCGGCGATTTGCGCGGCATCATCAATCGCTTGCCTTATCTGAAAGACTTCGGCGTGACGGCGCTGTGGCTGAATCCGTGGTATGACAACACCGACCGGCCCGACGAGAAAGAAGTCTATGACGGCCAGACGACGACCGGCTATCACGGTTATGGCGCGATAGATTTCTACAGTGTAGACGAACACCTCGGTGACCTGGCGACGCTCAGAGAGTTGGTAGACAAGGCGCACGCTCTCGGCATCAAGATCGTTCAGGATCAAGTCGCCAATCACACGGGGCCATATCATCTCTGGGTCAAAGACTCGCCGACGCCGACGTGGTACAACGGAACCGAAGCCCGGCACATCAACGAGACGTGGCAGACGTGGGCGCTGAAAGATCAACACGCCACGCCCAGCGTCACGCGGCCCGTGCTCGATGGATGGTTCATCAACATCCTGCCCGACCTCAACCAGAATGACCCGGAAACGCGCCGCTACCTGATACAGAACACGTTATGGTGGGCGGGCGTCACCGGGCTTGATGCGATACGCCAGGACACCTTGCCTTATGTGCCGCGCGATTTCTGGCGCGACTGGATGGCGGCGATCAAGCGCGAGTATCCGCAGATGAACGTCGTCGGCGAAACCTTTGACGGCGACCCGGCGCAGGTCGCTTTCTTTCAAGGCGGCAGGCGGCAGTGGGACGGCCTTGATTCGGGAATTGATACCGAGTTTGATTTCCCGACCTACTTCGCTATCCGCGATGTCTTCATTCGCAATCAGCCGATGACGAAGCTGGCCGACGTGCTGGCGCACGATCATCTCTACGCGAATGCCGATATGTTGGTGCCTTTTCTTGGGCTGCACGATGTGGCGCGGTTTATGGGCGAACCAAACGCGACGCGCGAAGGGTTGATGCTGGCCGCGACTTACTTGATGACGACGCGCGGCATTCCGTTGATCTATTATGGCGACGAAGTGGCGCTCGCCGGCGGCAATGATCCGGACAACCGCCGCGACTTTCCCGGCGGCTGGAGCGATGACAAACACAACGCATTCACTAAGGAAGGGCGCACGAAAGAGGAGCGCAAAGTCTTTGACCATCTGCGCCGCCTCATCGAATTGCGCCACCGGCTTGCGCCCTTGCGTCGCGGCAAGCTGCTGACGCTCGGCGTGAACGATTCGTCTTATGCGTTCGCGCGGATGACAGCGACCGATGTCGTCATCGTCGTCTTCAACAACGCGAAGCAGGAACAGACGATTGGTTTAGACACGGGAGGAATCAAGGTCTTAACCAATGGCCCTTTCAAAGATGAGCTAGGCGCGGCGCGCATGGTTCGCCTGACGGGTCATACGTTGAGCGTTACTCTGCCGCCGAACGCGGCGGCCATCATCAATCTGAAATGAAAAGCGGCGGAGCGAGAAAGGAGCGATCCTGAGCATGAACAAACCGCGTTTGAGTTTCTGGCAAATCTGGAACATGAGCTTCGGCTTTCTCGGCATTCAATTCGGCTGGGCGTTGCAGCTCGGCAATATGAGCGCGATCTATGAGCGGCTGGGCGCGAAGCCCGAAGACATACCGATTCTGTGGCTGGCCGCGCCGCTCACCGGGTTGATCGTGCAGCCGATCATCGGCTCGATGAGCGACCGCACGTGGAACCGGCTGGGCCGCCGCCGTCCATATTTCTTGACCGGCGCGATACTGGCGAGCGTCGCGTTGTTCATTATGCCGACTTCGTCGTCGCTGTGGATGGCCGCCGGGCTGCTCTGGATTCTGGATGCCAGCATCAACGTCAGCATGGAACCGTTCCGCGCTTTCGTCGCCGACAAGCTGATCACGAAGCAGCGCACCGCCGGCTTTGTGATGCAGAGCTTCTTCATCGGGCTGGGCGCGACCTTCGCCGGTTGGCTGCCGCTGCTGTTTGCGCGGTACGGAGTCACCGACTCGACAGCCAGCGGCATTCCGCTGTCGGTCAAGTACGCCTTTCAATTGGGCGCGGTCGCCTTTCTGATTGCGGTCGTCTACACGGTCATCACAACGAAAGAGTACCCGCCCGAAGACATCGAAGAGTTTCAGCGCAAGAGGCGCGAGCGCAAAGGCATCGGCCTGAGTGGAATAATCAAACTCATCCGTGACCTTCTGCGCGAAATCGCTGAAGCCATCCGCGAGATGCCGCAGACCATGAAGCAGCTCGCCGTCGTTCAACTCTTCACCTGGCTTGGCCTGTTCTGTATGTGGCTGTTCTATGTGCCGGCGGTGGCGCGGCGCGTCTTCGGCGCGACCGACCCGAAGTCCGACCTCTACACGCAAGGCGTCGAGTGGGGCAACTTCACCTTCTCGTTTTATTCGATCACCTGTTTCGCCATAGCCTTCGCGCTGCCGTGGCTGGCGGCGAAGACGAGCCGTAAGCTTGTTCACGCGCTCTGCCTGGTCTGCGGCAGCGCCGGCTTGCTGTCGGTCTTCGTCATTCACGACAAGTACCTGTTGATCGGCTCGATGGTCGCCGTCGGCATCGCGTGGGCTTCGATTCTCTCGATGCCGTACGCGATTCTGTCGGGCGCGCTGCCGTCGGCGCGTATGGGCGTTTATATGGGCGTCTTCAATTTCTTCATCGTCATCCCGGAGATTTTTCAAGCTCTCACGTTCGGCTGGATCATCCGCCACGTCTTCGGCAATGACAACCCGAACAGCCCGCTCTATATGGTCGTGATCGGCGGGTGCAGTTTGCTGCTGGCGGCCTTGCTGGTGACGCGCGTGAAGGACGTGGCCGATCAGGCCGTGCCGGACGCGGCGGTGATTCGCGGCGACTCGCGCGAGCCGCTGACCGTGCAAGAGTCGGCGCAGCCCGTGCCGAGTTCGGGACTGATCGATGAATAGCGCGCCGCGTCGTGATTCGATCTTGAATTGATCTGCAACGGAGTGCTCGTTATGCTCAAGCCCCTTCGCTCATTCGTCTGTGGTCTTCTTGTCGCCGTGTTGATGTGGACGGCGTCAACGCCCGCCGCGCAACGCGACGTGTCGCGCGAGCCAGCCCGCCAATCGCGCCAGTGGGTGCGTGACGGCGTTATCTACGAAATCTTCACGCGCAACTTTTCGCCGCAGGGCAACTTCAACGGCGTCACCGCGCAACTTGATCGCTTGAAGCAACTCGGCGTCACTATCCTCTGGCTGATGCCCATTCACATCGCCGGCGAAGAGAAGAAGAAGGGAACCATCGGTAGCCCTTACGCCGTGCGCGATTACTATTCGATCAGTCCCGACTACGGCACGAAAGATGACTTGAAGCGACTGATTGCCGAAGCGCATCGGCGCAATCTGAAGGTCATCATTGATATTGTAGCGAATCATACATCGTGGGACTCGGTGCTGATGAAGACGCCGGAGTTCTACCGCCGCGACTCCGGGGGCAAGATACTCTCGCCGTATGACTGGACGGACGTGGCGGCGCTCAATTATGAGAACGCCAAGCTGCGCCAGTATATGACCGAGATGTTGACGTACTGGGTGCGCGAATTTGATCTTGATGGGTTCCGCTGCGATGTGGCCGGCGAAGTGCCGACGGATTTCTGGGAACAGGCGCGCAGCGAGTTAGAAAAGATCAAGCCCAACATCGTGATGCTGGCCGAAGCCTCGAAGCCCGACCTGCTGGTGAAGGCATTCGATTTAGATTATGGCTGGCCGCTGCACGCGGCGATGACTGAAGTGCTGATGGGCAACAAGCCGGCAAGTATATTGCGCGACGTGTGGTTGAATGAGCGCGCGAAGTTTCCGCGCGGCGCGTTGCATATGACGATTTCTGATGACCACGACGAGCGGCGGGCGATTGCGCGGTTCGGTGAGCGCGGGGCGCTTGCGGCATCGGCGCTGGTCTTCACGCTCGACGGCGTGCCGCTGTTGTACAACGGAATGGAAGTCGGCGACACCGCAGAATCCACCGCGCCGGCTTTGTTTGAACGGCTGCCGATCTTCTGGGCGATAGCCGAGCGGCGGCCCGACTTCCCACGTTTCTATAAACAGATCACGGCGCTACGCGCCGCGCACGCGGCCTTGCGACAGGGGACGCTGGAATGGCTGCGTAACTCGGACGAATCGCGCGTCGTCAGTTTTGCGCGCCGCGCAGGCCGTGAAGAGATCGTGGTTGCGATCAACCTGAGCAGTCGCCCCTTCAATGGTTCCGTCGAAGCCGCGAGCGGCGCGACCTTCACAGACATCACGCCCGATTACGGCTCGGCGCTTCTGCCCGGCCAGTCCGAGCAAGCGCGCACGGCCCAGCGGGCGGCGGCGCTGCCTGCGTTGACGCTCGACGCCTGGGGCCTGCGCGTCTTCCGTCGCGCTTTGCGATAAGACAGAAGTAGAGAATTATTTGTAGGCTTGCAATCCCACTAGATTCATCGCGCGTGTGATTTCAGAGTTGCGCATGAACCAGCGCCAGATATTGCCTGTTCGCAAATTCTCGGCGCTCAGTAACGTGATGCCTACGTCGATGCCGATCACGTCCGGGTTGACCCAGCCCGTGTTCGGATTGAAGGCGTCCGCGAAACCGTAGCGGCCATAGATGCGCTCGCCGTACTTCTCTTTCATCGCGCGCAACGCCGGGAGGCTTATATCTGGCGTGAACATCAACGAGCCAGCGGCGGCGCAGGGCACTACCGTTCCATCTATCGCCGAGTCGCGCGGCGGGCCGCCCCACGCGACATAACCTTTCGCGCTATCACTCGCCGTGATGCCCCAGATGTTTTCAGAGTAGCCGGGAAACTCCTTCGCCAGCTTGAGGCAGAACAAACGATGCGCTCTCGTTGCCGTCACCGAGTTTTCAAAGTAATTCACGCTCGACGGCTCGCGGTCGCGCCGCCCGCGATAGTCTATCCACGCGTGCGAGAATTGATGGATGAACAGCGGCGCAGCGCCCGCCACATAACGATAACTTTCGTACATCACCCGGTCGCGCCGCCACGCGTACCACGCCTCTTTCGGAATCGAATGCGTCGGTGAGCCGATGGCGAGCAGGTAAGCAATCGTCTCTTCGCTGTAGTCCCGCCAGCGACTATCAAGAAATCCTGTCTCCGGTTTCCAGCCGTGACTGAGCAGGGTCGGATGACCGGCGAGCATCCACCGGAAATCAACGCGGTCGTAGATCAGTGTCGCCAGCCGCTTGATCTCTGCGTCGCGTTGATAATAGCCGCGCGCCGCGAGCACGCCGCCCAGCAGCAGCGCCGTGTCTATCGAAGAGACTTCGCTTTGCCATCGCCGCTCGCCCGTGCCGGCGTCCATCCAGTGATAGAACCAGCCGTGCTCGTGCGTGGCGCGCTCGGCGAAGAAGCGCAACGTCGTCGCCACGCGCTCGCGCGCTCTGGCTCGATCAATCCAGCCGCGTTCAGCCGCAATGCAGAGCGCGGTCAAGCCAAAGCCGGTCGAAGCGATACTGGCGATGGTGCGGTGATTTTCATCCGACGGCTCGCCGCTGGTCTTTGCGCGGTCGAGCACAAGCCCGGTCTTCGCGTCGGCCTGCTCCCAGAAATAATGAAAGGCCCGGCGCGAGAGGTCTTCGAGGAAGACATCGTCCCGCGTTGTTAATGTGCTGGAAGTTACAGAACGCTTGCCCTGCGCCGTGACGGGTGCGCTCGCCAGTGCAGCGATCACTGCGAAGACAATCAGCCCGCGCGCCACACCGGCGACGCACTTCATTGATACGCTTACAGCAGTCGTGAAGGGTGAGAGGCTGTTCATTCGCCAATGATCTTGACGAGCACGCGCTTGCGCCGCCCGCCGTCGAATTCGCCGTAAAAAATCTGTTCCCAAGGCCCGAAGTCGAGGCGGCCTTCGGTGATGGCGACCACCACTTCGCGACCCATCACCTGACGCTTGAGGTGCGCGTCGCCGTTGTCTTCGCCTGTCAGGTTGTGCCGGTAGCGGCTCAACGGCTCGTGCGGCGCGAGTTCTTCGAGCCAGCGCTCGTAATCGGCGTGCAAGCCCGACTCGTCATCATTGATGAAGACCGAAGCCGTGATGTGCATCGCGTTGACCAGCGCTAGTCCTTCGCGCACACCGCTGTCACGCAGGCATTGCTCGACCTGCGGCGTGATATTGATGAAGGCGCGCCGCGTCGTTACGTTGAACCATAGTTCTTTGCGATAACTTTTCATGCCCGCTATTATCGCTGATCTTGCGAATTGATAAAACTCGCGGGGATTCACCGCAGAGGCGCAGAGGACAAAGAGCGGGCGCAGAGAATATCTCAAACTCTGCGCCCGCTCTGCGCTCTCTGCGTCTCTGCGGTGAATCTCTTTGTCTTACCTTATTCGATCACCTCAAAGCTCGATTCGAGGCCGCTCTCTGAATTCGCGCCGACCCAGACTTTGAACAGGCCAGGCTCGACTACCCACTTCATATCGCGGTTATAGAAACCCAGTTCAGCCGGCGTCAGCGTGAATTCGACGCGCCGCCGCTCGCCGGGGCGTAGCGTGATGCGCTCGAAGCCTTTCAATTCTTTGACGGGCCGCGTGCGGCTCGCCGCCACGTCGCGTATGTAGAGTTGCGCGACTTCGTCGCCTGTGCGCTTGCCCGTGTTTTCGATTTCGACGCTGACTTTCAAGCTACCATTGGGGTGTATGCGCGGCGCGCTCAGTTGCAGGGTCGAGAAACGAAACTCGGTGTAGCTCAGGCCGTAGCCGAATGGATAAAGCGGCGTCCACGGCACGTCAATGTACTTGGAGGTGTAGGGATTGTTCGGGTCGGGCGGGCGGCCCGTGCTCATATGATTGTAATAAAGCGGCGCTTGCCCGACGCTGCGCGGGAACGTAACGGGCAGCTTGCCGCCCGGATTCACATCGCCGAACAGCACGTCGGCAATGGCGTGTCCGCCTTGCGAGCCGGCGAACCACGCATCGAGAATCGCCGGCACATTCGCGGCCACCCAGTTGATCGAAAGCGGGCGGCCATTCATCAACACGACGGCGACCGGCTTGCCCGTCGCTCGAATCGCTTTGACGAGATCGAGCTGGCGGCCCGGCAGATCAAGCGAGCTGCGCGAGCGCGCTTCGCCGCTCATATCGCCGCTCTCGCCGATGGCCAGCACCACCGCGTCGGCATCGCCAGCGACGCGCGCCGCTTCGTTAATGCCGGCAGTGTCGTCGCCGGTGATGTCGCAGCCTTTCGCATAGATGACTTTTGTCTGTGGCGAAACTTTGGCGCGGATGCCTTCGAGCAGCGTCACCGCGTCGTCGGCGCGGCCATCGCCTGACCACGAGCCGATCATATCCCGCTTGCTGTCGGCCAGCGGGCCAATCACCGCAATGCTGCGTACCTCTTTGCTGAGCGGCAACACGTTGCGCTCGTTCTTCAACAAGACCATCGAGCGCGCCGCGACTTCACGCGCGGCGGCGAGGTTCTGCGCGTTGAAGATCATTGAAGCTTCGCGCGATTCGTCCGTGTAAGGGTGCTCGAAGAGGCCGAGCCGGAACTTGACGCGCAGGATGCGCCGCACGGCTTCATCAATCGTCTGCATCGTGACTTTGCCATTGCTGAGCAGCGCGGCCACGTTTTGATTATAGAGCCGGCTGACCATCTCCATATCAACGCCGGCGTTCAACGCCTGACGCGCGGCATCGGCTCCTGTAGCGGCGATGCCGTGATTCATCAACTCGCGCACGGATTCATAATCGCTGACCACGAAGCCATCGAACTTCCATTCGTCGCGTAAGACCGCTGTCAACGTGAACGGGTTGGCCGAAGTCGGCACGCCGTTGAGATCATTGAACGCACTCATAAACGTGCCGACGCCCGCATCAACGGCGGCTTTGAATGGCGGGAAGTAGACTTCGCGCAGCGTCCATTCCGACACGTCCGTGGTATTGTAATCGCGGCCACTTTCCGCCGCGCCGTAAGCGACCCAATGCTTGGCGCAAGCGACGATCTTCGACGGGTCGCTGTAGTCTTTGCCCTGAAACCCTATCACGCGCGCGCGCGCCATTGCCGCGCCGAGATACGGGTCTTCGCCCGCGCCTTCGCTGATGCGGCCCCAGCGCGCGTCACGGGCGATGTCAACCATCGGCGCGAACGTCCAGCGCACGCCCGCTGCCGCCGACTCTGCCGCCGCAACCGAGGCGGCGCGCTCAACCGCCGCCGGGTCCCAGCTTGCCACTTCGCCAAGCGAGATCGGAAAGATCGTGCGATAGCCGTGAATCACGTCGAAGCCGAACAGCAGCGGAATCTTTAAACGTGACTGCTCCATTGCGACGCGCTGCAATTCGTTCACACGTTTCGCGCCGCGCACGTTGAGCGTCGAGCCGAGCAGCCCCTTGCGCACCATCTCGATGTGTTCGGGCCGGTACTTGCCGTCGGCTTCGCCATCGAGAATTTGTAATTGACCGAGCTTCTCTTCGAGCGTCATTTGCGCAATCAGTTTATTGATGCGCTCTTCGATGCCATCGCGCGGCGCGGCGATAGAAGGAAGGGAAGTGAAGATTGAGAGGATCAACAGCAGCGCCACGACGAGGCTCTGTGATTTAGCAAACTTCATTGGCGACACCTCCGAAAGATTGCAGAATGATTAAGCGGTGATCATATGGTTTACTTTGACATTGCCTGAAAAGTCACAGAGTCGGAAAGGAAGCTCCGTGAGAAGCGCAATGTTTATAGAGCGTGTCTGAGAAGCCCTGAAGGGGCGCGATTCAATCGCACGGTGCAACGCGCCGGGTACACTCAGCGACCATTCCGCAAGTCCTGAAAGGGCGCACTAGGTGATCGGTTATTGCGCCCTTTCAGGGCTTGGCGGTTAGCCCCGCCGCTCACCCAGGGCGATGCTCTGGGCTGTCGAATCGCGCCCCTTCAGGGCTTTCTTTGGCTTTTCAGCCATCTCTATAAACATCACGTCCCTACGGGACTGCTCTGAAAAAAACGGGCGTGAGCGAATGCTTATGCGGCTCATTCGCTCACGCCCTGAGAGGCTACCGACTAGAAGCTGAAACGCGCTTGCAACTCGATGACGCGGCCCGCCAGCCCGGCGGTAGCGCGACCGAAGTTGATGTTGTTGACATCCGTGCTCGGGCTGAAGAACCCGAACGGCGCGAGGTTCAGCAGGTTGAAGGCATTGAAGAGATTCGCCCGCAGCTCAAGCGCCGCGTTCTCACCGAGCGCGTGGAAGCTCGGCAGGCCCGTGCGCTTCACGAGGCTCAGGTCAACGTTGCGGTAGTGCGGCCCGCGAAAGACGTTGCGCCCAATGCCGGGCGGGCGATTGGCCGGATCGGTGGTGTCAAAGTAGAGCCTGCCGCCGCCGGGGAAGTTGCCGTTCAGAGACATAAACGTTTCGTTGCCCCTGTTGTCGAGCGCGCCGCCGAAATACTGCGCGGGGCGCGACGGACAGACCGATGGCCTGCCGGGCGCTGTGCTGACGCAGTTGCCGATCAGCGGCGTCCACGGGAACCCGCTGTGCGCCGTGAAGATGCCGTTGATCTGCCAGCCGCCAAGCGCCTTGCCAACCCAGTCCTTGCGCGTGCGGAAGATCGGCAAATCCCACAACCCGGTCATCACTAAGTAATGACGCACATCGTAATCCGATGGGCCGCGCTCTTGTCGCTGATCTTGCGGATATGTCTGGTTAGTTACAAAACCCGGCCCTTCATATGACAACGTGTCAATGCTCTTGCTCCAGCGGTACATCGCGTCAACCTGGAACCCTTGCGAGAACTGCTTGGTGACGCGCAGGTTCATGCCGTTGTAGTTCGCATTCACATCCGGCGTCGGAAAGTAGACAGCGAAGAAGGCCGGGTTATTCGTGTAGAGATAGTTCTGGTTCAGCAGCCGCAGCAGCTTGTGCGACGAGCTGCCTTGATAACCGAGGCTGCCGACGACGTGCCACGGCAGGTCGTACTGCATTTCGAGCGAGTAGGTGTAGACGTAAGGGTTCGCCAGCTCAGGCGGCGCTGCATAAATCTCAACCGCGCCGCCGACGGGGCTGTTCGTCGCCGGATCAAGGCCCTGCGCCAGCCTCGGATTGACCGGATAGCTGAACGGCGAGTTGGTCGCGCCGAGCACATAAGTAATCTGGCCGCCGGCGAATGGGCTGCCGAAGTCTGTCGAGGCCGTGCCGCAGCAGAGATTGTAGCGCGCGAAGAAGGGCGGGTTGCCGCGCGAGTTCAAGAACGGCGCTGACGGATGGCGGTTGAAGCTGACGCCGAAGCCGCCACGCCAGACCATCTTTTCATTGAACCTCGCCGGCGACCACGCGAAGCCGAGACGCGGCGCGAAGTTGTTGCGGTCGGGCTTCCACAACTCGTCAACGACCACCACCTTCGCATCGGCCAACCCGTTCGGGCCGAATTGCAGCGTGCTCAATCTACCGTTCTTCTCGCGCAGCGGCGTGAAGTATTCGTAGCGCAATCCGATATTCAAGGTCAGGTTGGGCCGGAACTTGAAGTCGTCCTGAATGAAGCCCGCGTAGTCTTTGGTGCGAAAGTAACGCTGCGCGTCCGCCGGCAATCCCGTGACCGGGTCGGCGTTGATCGATTCAAAGATCGGCGTGTCATTCGCCAAATTCCACAAGCCTGAGAACGAGTAGAGCGGGCGCGCCCCGCCGACAAGATTGTTGTTGCTCTGCTCCCAGCGAATATCTACGCCGTACTTCATCGCGTGACGCCCGGCGATGTTGCTCAAGGTGTCGCGGAAGTTGAAGGTGTTTTCGGCAAACACACCGGGCGTCGCTTCGCTGCGCGGCGCGCCGAAACGTATGCGGTCGAACGGCAAGCCTTCGATTTCGATGCGCGGAATGCCGAAGTTCGCGTTCGGATTATCCGCGATCTCGTTGTAAGCGAACCGCACGAAGTTGAAGCGCGCTTCGTTCAGCATTGTCGGCTTCAACGTGTGAATCCAGGTCATCGTGATGGCCGGGTTCGTGCGCTTGGAATTAATGTCAGCAATGGGACGGCTCTCGCCCGCCGGATCGCTCGACATCCCGCTGAACTGAGTGATGTAAGTGCTCATGGCGAACTGATCGCTCGTGCCGAGATTGTAATCGAAGCGGAAGTTGTACTGGTTGCCGTGAACGAAGCCAGGCGCGGCCAGCAGCGCGAACAGGATGTCCGGGATGTTGTCGAGTCCGCCGCCGTTGGGCGCGCTGAACGGCACGTACTGGCCGACTGAGCCGAACGGCGAGCCGATATCGAGGCCGCCCGGCAACACGCGGCACGGGCGGTCGGGAACCGCCGTGCAGTCGCGCGGAATGATCGAGACGATGCGCGGGTCGAGTCCCGGCGTTTTGAAGACCTGCGCGGTGGTGCTGTTCGGGCTGCGGCTGATGACGAGCTGACGAAA